>JAZLEI010000050.1:0-30728 GCA_045615205.1 Acetatifactor sp. | reverse complement strand
CCGTATTTTTGACTGTTTGAATGACCTTCGTAACTTACAGGCAGCAGTAGATGCTACTAATAAGTTCAAAGTGCAGGAAGGCAGAGGTCACGCACAGATCGCTTTAAGTTATACACTTGGTGATGCGTATACATTAGAATACTGGACAGATATGGCTAAGAAAATCGAAGAAATGGGTGCAGATAGTATCTGTATCAAAGATATGGCTGGTTTATTGGTTCCATATAAAGCAACAGAATTGATTTCAGCAATGAAATCCGTTACAAAGTTACCAATCCAGTTGCATACACACTACACATCTGGTGTAGCTAGTATGACATACTTAAAGGCTGTTGAAGCAGGTGTTGATGTAATCGATACCGCTATGAGCCCATTCGCACTCGGTACTTCTCAGCCAGCTACAGAAGTTATGGTTGAAACATTTAAAGGTACAGAGTACGATACAGGTTTTGATCAGAATTTACTTGCTGAAATCGCTGATTACTTCCGTCCATTAAGAGACGAAGCACTTGCTAGCGGATTATTAAATCCAAAGGTTATGGGTGTTGATATTAAGACTCTTTTATATCAGGTACCAGGCGGTATGTTATCTAACATGGTTAGCCAGTTAAAAGAACAGAACGCAGAAGATAAGTACTATGATGTATTAAAGGAAATTCCAGAAGTTCGTAAAGACTTAGGTGAACCACCATTAGTAACACCTTCTAGCCAGATCGTTGGTACACAGGCTGTATTTAACGTATTAATGGGCGAAAGATACAAAATGGCTACAAAAGAAACAAAGGCTGTACTTCGTGGTGAATACGGTCAGACCGTTAAGCCTATGAGCCAGGAAGTAATCGACAAGGTTATCCCCGGTGAAGAGAGAATTACCTGCCGTTTCGCAGATACCTTACCTAACGAGTTAGATAAGTTAGAGAGCGAAATGAAGGAATGGAAGCAGCAGGATGAAGACGTATTGTCCTATGCATTGTTCCCTCAGGTTGCTACTGACTTCTTCAAGTATCGTCAGGCACAGCAGGAAAAAGTTGATATGACAGTTGCTGATGGCAAGAACGGAGCTTACCCTGTGTAAAACATGAAAAGTCCTTCTAAGGTGGTAAAACACACCACCTAAGAAGAACTAAGTTTCATGCACAAGCCGGGCACATGAGTAAATAAAGATAGTTGGCGAGAGCATTTATGTTCTCTGCCAACTGTTTTTGTTTACTCATGTATGCGGCGCCAGCCGCAGGCTTGCGAAGCTATGCTTCGCAAGATGTGCCCGGCTCATGCACCCAGCGGTTGCACAAACGCATCCTGCAATTGGTGGATTTTTGTGCTATACACATGTATAATACCCGTATACCCTAGTAAGTAACTTAATATCCAAGATACCTCTACCCATAAATTCAAAACAACTTTTTCATGGGAAGAAAATGATACGAACCATAAACTATGTCCCTAATCGCCGATGTTGAGCATAAATTGTCGGGTACAAATAAGCGAATTGGGACTAAAATATAAGGAGGTACCCAATGAAACTTTCAGAAAAAATTACCGCTTTAAGAAAGTCTTACAACATGACCCAAGAAGAGTTGGCATCTATCTGTAATGTAAGCCGTCAATCCATATCCAAGTGGGAAGCAGATATTGCTTTGCCCGAATTAGAAAAAATATTGCTTTTAGGAGAAACCTTCCACATCTCAACAGACGTACTCCTAAAGGACGAACTTACCCTAAGTGAAGTCAAGGAAGTTCATACCTGTGGCAATAATGCTGTACAAGAAAAGAAAACTGAGATTTATGAAGGGACTCTAATCAAGGAAAGTATAGAGGATGACAGTATTATAGATTTATTAAACATCCACAAAATCGAACTTTGGAATACAGGAGGGAAACCTAAATATTGGACTGTCCTATTTTTTACCTGCGACAAAAAAGACTTTCCGGAACAGATTGCAAAGGTGATGATTACAGACCCGAAGCGTGGTGGAAACTGGTTTGTGGATTTCAAAGCCGGAAATGAGAAGTATATTGTGTTTAGAGATAAGGTACTAAGGTATCAGATTGGAAATCAGGCAGAAAAGAATATAGTTTGTGAAGAATGCAGGAAGTATGGAATTTCGGATGCGGAGATGAATTGGTCAGAATAGGAATTGAATTATATGTTTCGCTTGGCATTATGGAAGTAAGTTTAAAAGATAAAAATATATTAAATAATATAGCGGCATGTTTGACAACTAGTCGAATAGAAGAGAGGCTGGAGGATGAATATCCCATATTGCAAAGGTGGAACGAGCATTCTTGGAAAATATTCCGCTATATGTGTAAAAATCGTCTTGTAATCTTTTGAAAATTGTGATATTCTAAATTCAAAGCAAATTTTCTAATGACAAATTTACAATATTTGTGAATCTAAGTTTCATAACTTTCTATTTATATTCAGAAAATTCTTGCTTTTATTTCACGATACAAGTAAAGTAGGAGTTTCTGAGTGGCTCCTGTACATTAAGGAGGAGCTTGAATGGCAAGTGCTAAACGAGATTACAAGAGTAGTATGTTTTGATTAACCCAGGGAATAATGAAGAGTTTTTACGACAGAATAAGGCGGAGGCGATAGCAGTGAGTATATTTGAGTATGATCAGGAAGCCCATATGAGATGTGTTCGTCAAGAAGGATATGTGGAAGGAAAAGCTGAGGGAAAAACAGAATCCTTGCTTGAAATTTTAGAGGAGCTTGGTACGATTACTGACGATCTACGGGAGCGTATACAAAGGGAAACATCATTGGAGCAATTGAAGCGATGGATTAAGACGGCTGCGAAGGTTGAGAATTTAGAGGAATTTATAAATAAGATGTAACACAGGAAAGGTATCTTCCGAAGGGTGGATACCTTTTTGCTTTTCTTGACAATACTTAGTAGAACCTTTAAAATAAAAGAGTGTGTGCAAGAATAACGATATTGATACAAAGGTAGGAACCTCATGGGGAAACAACTGGACGTTTTTGATAAATTAGAACAAAATTACAATAATATGAGTAAAAGTCATAAAAAGATTGCCTCTTTTATAAAGGAAAACTACGATCAGGCAGTTTTTATGACAGCAGCGAAGCTGGGAGAGGCATTGGGGATTAGTGAATCCACAGTAGTGCGTTTTGCCACTGCCGTAGGATATGATGGATACCCGGAATTTCAGCAGGATTTAGTGGAATGCGTGAAGAAGAAGCTGAACACTCTTCAAAAGATGGATGCAAAATATGGTGACAATACACAGTCAGAGTTGTTGGCATCTGTATTAACCGCAGACATTGAAAAAATTCAGGATACCATTAACACTTTGGACCCGCAGGCATTTGATACTGCAGTAGAAACGATACTAAATGCCAGAAATATTTATATTATGGGGCTTCGCAGCAATGAACCATTGGCTGCCTTTTTGCATTTCTATTTGAATATGATACGTGGTAATGTGGTGCTTTTGGGAACTAGCAGTATTAGTGAAACCTTTGAGCAAATGATTCGCATCGGAGAGGAGGACTGTTTTATCGGTATCAGTTTTCCCAGATATTCCATGCGTACCTTGAAGGCTATGGAGTTTGCCAATGATAGAAATGCCAAGGTGATTGCGATTACGGATTCACAGCATTCCCCCATGAATTTGTATTCCTCCTGTAATCTGTTTGCCAGAAGTGATATGGTTTCCATAGTAGATTCATTGGTAGCCCCGCTGAGTCTGATAAATGCTTTAGTGGTGGCACTCTGCCTGAAACGCCCGGAGGATGTGAAGAAAAATTTGGAGACCCTGGAAGAGACATGGAACAACTATCAGGTATACTTGAATGATGAGATAAACTTTATCGATGACGAGCCGATGCTGAATTATTCACTTAGAAAAGATGGGAAGTAGAAAATGAATAAGGTAATAATAGTCGGTGGCGGTGCTGCCGGAATGATGGCGGCTATTGCAGCGGTAGATGCCGGTGCACAGGTCACTCTTTATGAAAAGAATGAAAAGCTGGGAAAGAAGCTTTTTATCACAGGTAAGGGGCGTTGTAATGTAACAAATGCCGGAGACATGGACAATTTGTTTGCCAATGTAATGACCAATGAAAAGTTTTTGTACAGTGCTTTTTATACTTATGATAATCAGGCGGTGATGGACTTCTTGGAAAAAGCAGGCTGTCCGCTAAAGGTAGAACGAGGAGACAGAGTGTTTCCGGTGAGCGACCATTCTTCGGATGTGATAGCAGCTTTTCAGAGAGAGCTTCGTAAGCGGGATGTAGAGATAGAACTAAATTGCAGTGTGAAAGAGCTTTTGATAGAAGAAGCGCAAGAGGATAAGCGTGTAGTAGGTGTCCTCTTACAGAATGGAAAGAAGGTTAAGGCTGACAAGGTCATCGTGGCTACCGGAGGGATTTCCTATGCCTCTACCGGCTCCACAGGAGACGGATATCGTTTTGCAGAAAACAGTGGACATAAAGTAACAGAATGCAAACCTTCTTTGGTGCCCTTTAATGTAAAAGAAAACTGGTGCAAAGATGCCATGGGGGTGTCTTTGAAGAATGTGTCCCTGCGATTGGTTTGCGGAAAGAAGGAACTTTATAACGGGTTCGGGGAGATGTTGATTACCCATTTCGGTATCAGCGGTCCGTTAGTACTCAGTGCCAGTAGCTATTATGTGAGCAAGGCAAAGGGTGAAACTAAGTGTTATATTGATTTGAAGCCGGCGCTAACCGTGGAACAGTTGGACAAGCGGGTGCTCAGAGACTTTGAAGAAAGTAAGAATAAACAATTCAAAAATGTGTTGAATCATTTGTTTCCGGTGAAGTTGATACCGGTTATGATAGAACTTTCCGGCATCCATCCGGATAAGAAAGTAAATGAAATCACTAAGGAAGAGCGAAAAGCCTTCGTAGAACTGATAAAAGCAGTTCCTCTCACTATTGCAGGCGTACGGGATTTCAAGGAAGCTATCATTACCAAGGGCGGTGTCTCTGTCAAGGAAGTGAACCCTTCTACCATGGAATCTAAGAAGGTGAATGGATTGTTTTTTGCAGGTGAGGTTTTGGACTTGGATGCACTGACCGGAGGCTATAATTTGCAGATAGCCTGGTCCACTGGTTACTTGGCAGGTGTGAACGCTGGAGTGTAGGGATATAATTGCAAAGATATTGACAAGGAGCACCACAGGCATACCATGTTTTATTTATAAGTTTAGAAGTACTTTCGTTCGAGGACTTGCACAAATAAAACATGGTATGCATGTGGTGCGTAAGTGAAAGAACAGGAGGAAAATAAAATGGGTTTTAATATTGCAGTAGATGGACCGGCAGGTGCAGGCAAGAGCACCATTGCGAAATTAGTGGCAAAGAAAATGAATTTGATTTATGTGGATACCGGAGCTATGTATCGTGCTATGGCACTGTATATGCTGAAACAAGAGATAGACATTACAGATGAGGAAGTAGTGGCTGCAAACTGTATAGGCGCAGATATCACCATTCGGTATGAAGATGGTGTTCAGGTGGTATATTTAAATGGAGAGAATGTAAATGCATTTCTTCGCACAGAAGAAGTAGGAAATGCTGCCTCTAAAACCAGTGGAGTGGCGGCAGTTCGTGCCAGATTGCTCGAATTACAACAGACATTGGCAAAAAACAGTGATTGTATTATGGATGGCAGAGATATTGGTACTTGTGTCCTTCCGAATGCGGATGTAAAAATTTATTTGACAGCCAGCAGTGAAGTACGTGCCAAGAGAAGATATGACGAATTGGTTGCTAAGGGTGAGGATTGTGATATAGCACAAATAAAGGCTGATATTGAAGAACGTGACTATCGCGACATGCATCGTGAGGTGGCTCCGCTGAAGCAGGCAGAGGATGCAGTGCTGGTGGATAGTTCCTATATGACCATTGAGGAAGTGGTAGACACCATTATTCAGATTTCTGAAAAGGTAAGAAAGGCTACTGCTGCATGTGAATAAGGGAACAACAGAAAACGGCAGGAACTATAAAATCTTAAAATTAGCTAAAGAATCGGACAGAAATATTGCACAGAACGCAAAAATGTACGATAATATTGAGGATGAGAGCTGGTTTGTTTGGTTAGTTGGGTAATCAGTTCTTATATTAGGTAAGAGGTATAGCATGGAAGTAAGATTGGCGAAAAGTGCCGGCTTTTGTTTTGGCGTAAAACGGGCTGTGGACAAGGTGTATGAACAAATCGAAACAGGGAAGACTATATACACTTATGGTCCTATTATTCACAACGAAGAAGTGGTGAAGGATTTAGAACAAAAAGGTGTCATGGTCATTCCTGACAGAGAATCGTTACAGCAGGTGGTGGCAAAGTGGCAAAGTGGTATTTACGAGGGAAAAGGCGGTGCAGTGATTATCCGTTCCCACGGTGTTCCCAAGGAAATCCACGATATGATTGAACAGAGCGGTTTGGAGTGTATTGATGCGACCTGTCCCTTTGTGAAACGTATTCACCGGATTGTACAAAAGGAAAGCCGGGAAGGAAAGCATATTGTGATTGTGGGCAATCCCGGTCATCCGGAGGTGGAAGGCATCATGGGATGGTGTGAAGGTTCCTTGACGGTGCTGGAAACAGAGGAAGAGGCACAGATTTTTAATGATAACAGGGATATGGAAATCTGTATCGTATCACAAACGACATTTAATTACAATAAATTTCAACATATAGTTGCAATTTTTCAAAAAAAAGGGTACAATGATATTGTTGTGAATACTATCTGCAATGCGACGGAGGAAAGACAGACCGAAGCAAGGGAAATTGCTTCCAAGGCAGATATTATGATAGTAATAGGAGGTAAGCACAGTTCCAATACAAGAAAGCTGTATGAAATCTGCAGCAGTGAGTGTGCGAATACCTATTTTATACAGACACTGGATGACTTGCATTTAGAACTACCTAAAGCTGTTGGCCTAGTGGGTATTACTGCAGGGGCGTCTACCCCTAATAAATTAATTGAGGAGGTTCAAAATTATGTCAGAATTAACTTTTGAACAAATGCTTGAAGAATCATTAAAGACTATACACACAGGAGAGGTAGTTGAAGGTACTGTTATTGCTGTTAAGCCTGAAGAAATCGTACTTAACATCGGTTACAAGTCAGACGGTATTCTTACCAGAAGCGAATTCACTAACGAAGCAAATGTTGACCTTACCACTGTTGTGAAAGTCGGAGATACCATGGAAGTAAAGGTATTGAAGGTAAATGATGGTGAGGGACAGGTTGCTCTTACTTATAAGCGTTTGGCAGCAGACAGAGGCAACAAGAGAATTGAAGAAGCTTTCAACAATCAGGAAGTTTTGAAGGCTACTGTAACACAGGTATTGGACGGCGGTTTGAGTGTTGTTGTGGATGAAGTGAGAATCTTTATTCCTGCAAGCCTTGTTTCCGATACTTATGAGAAGGATTTGAGCAAGTACGCTGGTATGGAAATTGAATTTGTCATCAGCGAGTACAATCCTAAGAGAAGAAGATACATCGGTGACCGTAAGCAGCTCATCGTTGCACAGAAGGCAGAGATTCAGAAGGAGCTTTTCGCAAAGATTAAGGAAGGCGATGTAGTAGAAGGTACTGTAAAGAACGTTACTGATTTCGGTGCATTTATCGATTTGGGCGGTGCAGACGGATTACTTCATATTTCCGAGATGTCTTGGGGCAGAGTAGAGCATCCTAAGAAAGTATTTAAGATTGGTGACAAGCTGAACGTTTTGATTAAAGAAATCAATGGCAGCAAGATTGCACTTTCTTTGAAGTTTGACGATGCAAATCCTTGGAAGGATGCAGCTACCAAGTATGCAGTAGGTAACGAAGTTACAGGTAAGGTTGCCAGAATGACTGATTTTGGTGCATTCATTGAGTTAGAGTCAGGTGTTGATGCATTGCTTCATGTTTCTCAGATTTCTAAGGAACATATTGAGAAGCCTGCTGACGTATTGAAGGTTGGCGATGAAGTAACTGCTAAGGTTGTAGATTTCAACGAAGCAGATAAGAAGATTTCTTTAAGCATCAAGGCTATGTTTGCTCCGGAACCTGCAACTGAGGCTGAGGCAGAAGAGGATGCAGATGTTGTAGCTGTAGATATAGATGCAGTGATTGCAGAAGAAGATGCAGAGTAAGATGTGATTTTACAGAGCCAGACATTTTGTTTGGCTCTGCTTTGTTTGGATAAATAATGATATAGAAAATAGGTGGTATATTGCATGGCATATGATTATGAATATTTCAAAAAAGAAATTCTGAAGCTGACAACCATTGATTTGAATGCTTACAAGGAAAAACAGATGAAGAGACGTATCGATACTCTTATCGGAAAGCACAAAATCGAAGGTTATGATAAATATGTGCAGGCATTGAAGCAGGAAAAAACTTTGTTTGAGGAGTTCGTAAATTACATAACCATTAATGTTTCGGAGTTTTATCGTAATACAGAGCAGTGGGAGGTATTAGATAAACAAATCATTCCGGAGCTTATCGGTAAATTTGGCAAGAATCTGAAAATATGGAGTGCGGCCTGCTCTACCGGTGATGAACCATATTCTCTGGTTATGGCTCTTTCCAGACACATTCCGTTGAATCAGATAAAGATTATTGCTACGGACTTGGATAAGCAGGTAATTGCCAAAGCTAAGGTGGGCTTGTACAATGCCAAGAGTATTGCCGGAGTGCCGGAGGATTTTAAGAAAAAGTATTTTACACAGGTAGGTCCTTCCTATAAGATTTCTGAGGAAATTAAGTCCAGAGTAGAGTTTAAAGAACATAACTTGTTGAAGGATACATATCCTGCTGATTGTCATATGATAGTTTGTCGAAATGTGTTGATTTATTTTACAGAAGAAGCAAAGGACGAAGTATTTGTAAAATTCCAGAAGAATTTAAAGCCCGGCGGCATCCTGTTTATCGGAAGTACGGAACAGATTATCAATTATCGTGAAATCGGTTACCAGAGAAAGAGTTCTTTCTTCTATGAGAAAGTATAAGAAAAGGATAAGGAAATCCCCACCAACTGTCCTGAGACGGATTGGTGGGGATGATTTTATTGTGAATTTCTGTATGTTGTAGTATCCGTTTGGAGATTGTAGGGCAGTCCGACTGCCGATAATAAGCCTGCGGTGTTGTCTAGTAGCTTGCCACCAGCATCTCCAAGATATGATTTGCATATCTGGTAAAGGCAGCACGGTCCTTTTTGATTTCATCAGTTAATTCAAAGAAAAATTCTTTACTTCTGTGTTCTCTCTTGAAGAAAGGCTCTACCACTGTATCCCACATGGGCAAATAGCTGGAGAATTTACGGGTGTAGCAGGTAGAAGGAGTAGCAGGTACACGATGCTCCTTGTCTACATAGCAGGCAACGGACTTGTGCAATGCCACATCCTCTGTAGGAAGATAGTAATAATCTTTGTAATTAGCGTAATAATATTTTAATTCCTCTTCGTAAATCGGAATACGTAACTGACCTTCTGTGCCAATACCGTGGAAGTAGCAGCCATTGGCACTGCCGGATACCTCTCTGGGTAAGGGAAGAGGGAAGGATATGGTCATAACCAATTCCTGACGTTTATTGCCGGAAAGATCCTTGTAATAATTTGCCTGTACCTTCTTTGCTTTTACCTGTGAGTTGAACAGGTCGTAATAAGCCAGAATAGGCAAACATTTCAACATACCCTTTAAATCATCTTCGTTGTGAAGCAGGAGAGATTTTTCTGCAAAGTCCGTAGGATTTTTCACATAGTCATGGTATACCCCAATCAGCTCCCCGCCATAGAAGGGATCCTGACGCTCAATGCCCAAGAACTGCTCGATGGTTTTTTGCTTACAGTTAGGCAATTTCAGGAAATAACGATAAGGGGAAATCCGACGATACAAATCAATACCCACAAAGTCATCAAAATGATAAGGTAAACCCAACTGAATACATTTTTGAGTCAGAAAGGGTAAGTCAAAGTTGTTTCCGTTAAAGTGAATTAAATATTTATAATCTGATGCAAAGGAAAAGAAAGCTTCCAAAATAGTAGCTTCATCCTCATAGCTTTCTGCAAACCATTGCTGAATATACCAGTTGTCTGCAGAATAAAAGGCACAGCCGATTAAGTACAGGTAGGAAGAACGTGCTGTAAAGCCGGTGGTTTCTATATCAATAAATAAAGCCTCATCCATGGGAATGGTGTGGTCTAAGGGGTAAGAAATCTCAAAATCTTCGAGTACGGCATAATTCTCTCTCATGGTTTACATCTCCTTATAATTCCTCTTTTTAATATCCTAACACATTTTTTAAAAAATCTGTAGTATTTTCTTGAAAAAAATAGTATATTTAATAGGAGTGCTAATTGATAAAGTTTTGCATTTCATGAATTTTAGTAAAGGATAGGAAAATTATATGGCAAAATTAACCTTTTTGGGTGGTATTCACCCATACGATGGAAAAGATTTGTCCAAGGACAAGCCAATCATGACAGTGTTGCCGAAGGGTGACTTGGTTTATCCGCTTTCCCAGCACATTGGTGCACCTGCTACAGCACTTGTGGCAAAGGGGGACCGTGTTTTGGTAGGGCAGAAGATTGCAGAAGCAACGGGCTTTGTGTCTGCACCGATATATGCATCTGTTTCCGGTACGGTAAAGGCAATCGAACCTCGCAGAGTGGTAACCGGTGACAGTGTAATGAGTATTATTGTGGAAAACGATGGTCTGTATGAGGAAGCGGAAACTATGCTGCCTATAAAGCCCTTGGAGCAGATGACCAAGGAAGATATTATACAGACGGTAAAGGAAGCCGGTATCGTAGGTATGGGTGGTGCAGGTTTCCCTACTTTCATTAAGCTTTCTCCCAAGGAACCGGACAAAATTGATTATGTAATCGGAAACTGTGCAGAATGTGAACCTTACCTTACCTCAGACTATCGTCGTATGATGGAGGAGCCGGAGAAGGTAGTGGGAGGCTTGAAGATTATATTGAAGCTTTTTGATAATGCAAAGGGTATTCTGGCTGTAGAGGACAACAAGCCGGATTGTATTCAGAAGCTGAAAGAGCTGGTGGCAGATGAACCGCGTATTACGGTAATGGGGTTGAAGACCAAGTATCCTCAGGGCGCAGAACGTACCTTGATCTATGCCACCACCGGACGCCAAATTAACTCCGGTATGCTTCCGGCAGATGCCGGCTGTGTGGTAAATAATGTAGATACCATTGTAGCAGTGTACAGAGCGGTTACAGAAGGCAGACCTTTGATGGAACGTATTGTTACCGTCACCGGTGATGCCATTGCAAATCCCCAGAATTATCGAATTCATATCGGTATGAATTATCAGGAATTGGTAGAGGAAGCGGGCGGTTTCAAAACAGAACCGGAGAAGATTGTATGCGGTGGTCCTATGATGGGCTTTAGTATGTTTGGCTTGGACGTGCCTACGACCAAGACTTCTACAGCACTTTTGTGCCTAACCCATGATGAGGTGGCGGCCAGTGAGCCGGGACCTTGTATCAATTGCGGTCGTTGTGTAGAAGTATGTCCGGGACGAGTAGTGCCCAGCAAACTGGCAACCTATGCAGAGCATTATGACGAAGAGGCTTTCTTAAAGTGTAATGGTATGGAATGCTGCGAATGTGGCTGTTGTAGTTTCGTGTGTCCGGCTAAGAGACCTTTGACACAGCAGATTAAGTCTATGCGTAAGATGCAGCTTGCGAAAAAGAAGAAGTAGGAGGAAACAAACGTGAGTGAACGATTAAAAGTATCTTCCAATCCTCATATCCGTTCAAAGGTAACCACCCAAAGCATCATGGGCGCAGTGGTATTGGCACTCCTTCCGGCGGCAGGTTTTGGAATTTATAATTTTGGATACAAGGCAGCCATACTGATTTTGGTAACCGTAGCTTCTACCATAGGTACGGAATTTCTGTATGGATTGTTGCGAAAGAAAAATACGGTAAAGGATTTATCGGCAGTGGTAACCGGTTTACTTCTGGCAATGAACCTTCCCGTAAGTGCACCCTGGTGGGTAGCAGTTATCGGTGGTGTGTTTGCGATTTTGGTAGTGAAGCTGCTATTCGGCGGTTTGGGACAGAACTTTATGAATCCGGCATTGGCAGCCAGATGCTTTTTGCTGATTTCCTTCCCGGCTATTATGACTAACTTCAACTGTGATGCTTATACCGGAGCAACCCCGTTGGCAATACTGAAAGCCGGCGGAAGAGTGGATGTTACCAATATGATTATCGGTAATGTAGCAGGTACCATCGGTGAGACATCCATGATTGCCATCTTAATCGGTGCGTGTTTCTTAATGATGTTGGGAATTATTGATTTGCGTATCCCCGGCAGCTACATAGTTTCCTTTGCGATATTCGTATTGATTTTTGGTGGACATGGTTTGGACTTTAATTACCTGTCTGCACAGCTTGCAGGTGGTGGTTTGATGTTAGGTGCTTTCTTTATGGCAACGGACTATGTGACCAGACCCATTACCATAAAGGGACAATATGTGTTTGGTATCTTTTTGGGTATTATGACCGGTATCTTCCGTATTTTCGGACCCGGTGCAGAAGGTGTATCCTATGCCATTATTTTGGGTAACCTGGTTACTCCTTTGATAGAAAAGGTGACGATGCCTACCGCTTTTGGAAAAGGAGGTAAGAACCGTGACAAAAAATAATGATGTAAAGCGTATGTTAAAGGATGCGGGTATCCTTTTTGCCATTACCCTTATCGCCGGTCTGGTGCTGGGTTTTGTATATGAATTGACCAAGGAACCTATCCGTTTGCAGCAGGAGCTGGCAATCCAGAGAGCCTGTCAGGAGGTTTATGCTGATGCAAGCAGCTTCGAGGCAACGGATTATGTACCGGGAGATGTTGTACAATCTGACTTGGATGGTCTCGGCGTAGAAATCGGAACGGTTTTCAAGGCTAAGGATGCGTCCGGCAATACCATAGGCTATGTAGTAGAGTCTACATCCAAGGAAGGTTATGGCGGTAATATTACCATATATGCAGGCATTACTGCGAATACAGGTACTTTAAACGGTATCTCTATTTTATCTATAGCAGAGACACCGGGCTTGGGTATGAATGCAGAAAGTGTATTGGTGCCTCAGTTTGAAAATGTACCGGCTACTATGTTTGATTATACCAAATCCGGCAGTACGGCACCCAATGAAATCGATGCTATCAGTGGTGCTACCATTACCACAGATGCAGTATGTAAGGCAGTAAATGGTGCAGTGTATGTGGTATTGGTTGACTTTTTGATGAAGGGAGGTAACTAGCCATGACTAAGAATTCAGCAGGTGAACGTTTATACAATGGTTTAGTAAAAGAAAATCCTACCTTCGTATTGATGTTAGGTATGTGTCCTACACTGGCAGTAACTACCTCAGCCATGAATGGTTTGGGTATGGGTCTGACTACAGCGGTAGTATTGGCACTGAGTAATTTGATTATTTCCCTGTTGCGTAAGGTGATACCGGGCAAGGTGCGTATTCCGGCATTTATTGTCATCATCGCATCCTTTGTTACGGTAGTACAGCTTTTATTACAGGCATATTTGCCTTCCCTGAACGATGCTTTGGGTGTGTATATTCCCCTTATCGTTGTAAACTGTATTATTTTGGGACGTGCAGAAAGTTATGCTTATTCCAATCCTCCGATACCGTCCCTGTTTGATGGTATTGGTATGGGACTTGGCTTCTCCTTTGCATTGACATGTATCGGTGCGGTGAGAGAGCTGTTAGGTACCGGAAAAGTTTTCGACATTCAGGTGATGCCGGATTCCTTTACCCCTATCGGTATTTTCGTATTGGCACCGGGTGCCTTCTTCGTACTGGCTGCCCTGACTGCTTTCCAGAATTACCTGAAAATCAGAGGGGCTAAGAAGGGCAAGGATACATCTAAGATTGGTTCCGGTTGCAGCCATGATTGTATGAATTGTGGGGAAAAGGGTTGTGCAGAGCGTTTTTATGACCCAAATGCAAAAGAGAAAAATGAGCCTGTACAGGCAGAGAAGAAGGAGGATTAAGACAAATGAATGAAGTGAAAGATTTAATCATTATTTTAATCAGTTCTTCTTTGGTAAGTAATGTTGTATTGAGCCAGTTCTTAGGCTTGTGCCCTTTTCTGGGTGTATCTAAGAAAACCAATACTGCAGCAGGTATGGGTATTGCAGTTGTTTTTGTTATTACACTGGCAAGTGCCGTAGCAGGACTGATGTATCAGTTTATTTTGGTTCCTTTAGGAATTGAATATTTACAGACCATCTGCTTTATTTTGGTGATTGCAGCTTTGGTACAGTTTGTAGAAATGTTTTTAAAGAAAGCCATGCCTTCTTTATATGAAGCATTGGGTGTTTATTTGCCCCTGATTACTACTAACTGTGCAGTATTGGGTGTGGCTCTTACCAATGTGCAGAAGGAATATGGTATTTTGACAGGTATTGTAAATGGTTTTGCTACTTCTGTAGGATTTACTATTGCTATTGTTATTTTGGCGGGTATTCGTGAAAAGCTGGAATACAATGATATCCCGGAATCCTTCAAAGGAATGCCTACGGTACTTTTGACAGCAGGTCTTATGGCAATCGCCTTCTGTGGATTTGCCGGATTACTGTAAGGAGGAGCGAATATGTCTATACAAGGAATTTTAATAGCAGCACTGATTGTAGGTGCGATTGGTATCTTCATCGGATTATTTTTGGGAATAGCAGGAATTAAGTTTAAAGTAGAAGTGGATCCCAAGGAAGAAGCAGTACTGGCAGCATTGCCCGGTAACAACTGCGGTGGCTGTGGTTTTGCAGGATGTTCCGGATTGGCAGCAGCCATTGCCAAAGGTGACGCTGCGACCAATGCCTGTCCGGTAGGTGGTGAGGAAGTCGGAAAAGTAATCGCAGAAATCATGGGTGTAGCTGCAGAAGAAGCAGAGCCTATGGTGGCTTATGTACATTGTCAGGGAGATTGTGACAAGGCAAAGGTGGATTATGATTATACCGGAGCAGAGGATTGCCGTATGATGGCCTTTGTACCAAATGGTGGGCCTAAAAGTTGTAACAGTGGTTGCCTGGGCTTCGGCAGTTGTGTAAAGGCATGTCCTTTTGATGCTATTCATGTGGAGAATGGTGTGGCTGTGGTAGATGAGGAAAAGTGTAAGGCATGTGGTAAATGTATTGCGGTATGTCCTAAGAATATTATTTCCATGAAACCGAAGAAAGCAAAGGTTAAAGTGGCATGTAGCTCTACCGACAAGGGACCCGTAGCCATGAAGGCTTGTACCGTTGCGTGTATCGGATGCGGTATTTGTGTGAAGAACTGCCCTAATGAAGCCATCAAGGTAGAAAACTTCCATGCAATTATTGATTATGAAAAGTGTACCTCCTGTGGTACTTGTGCAGAGAAATGTCCTAAGAAGGCTATTGTGACTCAATAAGGAGTTGATAAGGAATGAGATTACCGGATGAGATGGAAGAACGCAAGGGCTTGAGCCCTACCTTGGTATCTACCATAGGAGCGGTGTGCGTGTTCGTTCTTTTGATTATTATAATAGTGCTCTTGGTAAACAGAGGGGATAAGCCACGTCTCAATTCGGTCGTAGGGAATCCGCAGGAGGAGCAGGGTGGAGAGGAATTGGTAACTAACAGTACCCTGAGCCCGGATGACTTCGACTTTTGGGACATGTATCCTGAGGCTACTTTGGCACCGGTAGTAGAGGCTACTCCGGAACCGGTAGAGCTTCCGCCCAGCGAGGACGGGAAGCATACCAAGATTATCAACGACAATGGGGAAGAAGAGTGGGTGAAAATCAACAACAAGATTGAAAAACATCAGTATGATTTTACCAATCTGGCATCCCAGTCACAACTCATGAAATACTACAAGGACGGCAAGGCATGCTCCTTTGTAGGAGTGGATGTGTCTAAGTATCAGGAATACATTGACTTCAACAAGGTGAAGAAAGCAGGGATTGACTTTTGTATGATACGTGTAGGTGCCAGGGGCTATGGTACCGGACAACTGGTGGTAGATGAGTATTTCGAGGATAATATTAACAATGCCTTGGATGCAGGTTTGGATGTAGGTGTGTATTTCTTCTCTCAGGCTATTACCGTGGAAGAGGCTATGGAAGAGGCGAACCTGGTGATAGAGAAAATCAAGGATTATGAAATTACCTATCCGGTGGCCTTCGATATGGAATACATCGAAAACGATACTGCCAGAGTGGAGCAATTGGATAAAGCACAAAAAACAACGATTGCCAGAGCCTTTTTGGATACCATACGGAATGCGGGATATACCCCCATGGTGTATGGCAAGAAGGAATGGCTGATTCAGAAAGTGGAGCTGGTACTCTTATCTGAGTATGATATTTGGCTGTCTCAATACGAGGATATTCCGGATTACCCATACAAATTCAGTATGTGGCAGTATTCCAACAAGGGAACTGTGGATGGTATATCCGGCAAGGTGGATTTGAATATCAGCTTTATTGATTTTTCAGAAAAATAAACAAAATAATCAGAACACTCCTGTAATAAATGTTACGGGAGTGTTTTAAATATGTAAAGACAAAAATAGAAAAACAACGTTGCATTTATAATACAAATATGCTATATTAAAATGGTAATATGTTATTGGAATTTAATGAAAGGAGGGAAAGGAGGATGGAAGAAATCACCAATTTTAACCTGACAGGAAGAGAGAAAGATATCCTCACTATCCTCTGGCATGCAGAGGATGGTATGATTGCTTCGGACATTGTGAAAGAAGCAAACGGAGATTTGACGATCAATACTGTACAGGCAACCTTAAAGAAATTGTTGCGAAGAAAACTGATTAAGGTAAAAGATATTGTATATAGTGGTACTGTGCTGTGTCGTAGATATACGCCTACTATGTGTGAGTCTGAATTTGAGACCAGTAAGATTTCGACTCATATTTTAGGATTGAACAGATTCAGTATCTCTCCGGCGAAATTTGTCATGGGTTTCCTGAATAAGGGGAAGACCAAGATTTCCAAGGAAGAGGCAAATGAATTAATGAGTCTGATCCAAAAGTATACAGAGGAGTAGTATAGTAAATACAAAAGATATTATGCAAGATCAATTACAATTAACCATAACTTCCATTGGAAGTATTATCTTATTCAGTATGTTATTCGCCATTCTTTTGGTAATGGTGATGAAAAGTGACAGACTATTGGGAAAGGTAAAGTACGAACTGTTGCTTCTGTGTATGGCAGCACCGGTTATGAAAATACTGATTCCCATAGAACAGCTGCCATTGACTTGGAATGTGAATGTTCCACATGTGTTGCCGAAAATGACTATTTTTTTGAGTAAATCTGTCTTTTCAATGGGTGACAAAGAGGTGCGTTTGTGGCATGTGATTTTGATAGCAGTTTTGTTATCCTCCTTGCTCAATACCATACGAGTGTTACTTTCTTATCGGCTATTTCTGTTAGAGAAAACTAAATTGCCGGAAGTAACAGAGAAAAGAGTATACGAGCTGTTAGATACCATACTGTTACAAAAGGACAAAAAGGTACGTTTTACACTGAGATGGACAGGAGAGGAAGATACTCCGGCAGTGTATGGATTGTTCAAACCTACTATTCTATTACCGAAGAGGGAGCTAAGTGAAACAGAACTAAAATGTGTATTGGAGCATGAAGTGGCACATTATCTCCATGGAGATTTGGTAATACGATTTTTGTGGATATTGATTTATTCCTTTTGCTATTGGAACCCGGCAGTATATATTCTGGACGCTGAGTTCGAAAAGATACTGGAAATACGTGCGGATGAAAATGCATTAAAAGGAAAAGAAGCAGCATTCCATAAGCAATATATGGAAACTATCGTAGCATTGTCTACGGAAAATGTTCACAAGGACAAAAAGTTTTCAGCAAAGTTTTATAAGAATACCGGATTGGCACCAAGGAAAAGAATAGAAATCATTCATCACAGAGCGAAAAGAACTATGAAGGGAGTCGTAGGAACTAATCTGGTGACTTGTTGTAGTTTGATAGCGTTGGCAGTGGCGATGAACTGCTTGATATTTGAACCTAGGGGTGAAGTGCCGGATGTTTCAAATGAAGGAACTTTTCATGGAGTAGAAGCAGTAACAAATAATAATTCTTTCTTTATTAGGAATGAAGACGGTACATTTGATATGTATACTGGCGGAGTTTATCGAGCTACATTGAATAGTACACTTGGTAGTGATATTAGGGTATATGAGAGTATTGAGGAGGCTAGTGAGTATGAAGAGATTCAGTAAGAAATTAGGATTATTCTGTGCACTGGCAGTCAGTGTAATGACTGTTTTTTGCACTACAACTATAGAAGTAAAAGCGGCAAATCCGGTAGAGGAAGAAGGAATTGCACCTTGCTCTACTAATTTGTCTTGGGTTTATGCAACTATTAATGGTGTGTATTGCATGCGTTTATATAACCATACTACCGGAGAGTGGGAAACAGACTGGATTCCAGTAAATCCATAACAGAACAGTTGGCATTGACTTTGCTGATTGGAGTAGGAGAACGACTGGATACCCATAACGGAACAGTTGGTACAGTCCTATGCCGATGGAAGAGTGGTTAAGCGTCAGGCTTCCGGTAAAACCGTAGCATACATATCTGACGGGGATAGAGCATATGGTTACCGGGAGACGGTTCTTCTTACCCTACAAAGGTAAAACCTTACTTGTCCGGTCGATAGTTCAGTATCTTCGGGGAGATTTTCAGATTGGAATAAATCTCCGCATACTGACTGGGACTGACAGAATCAATATAATTTAAAGAATAATTTTTCTCAAGGCCGTTTCGATGCAGGACATCAACGGCCTTGTTGTATGCAATGGCTGCTTCTGTCATGTCTGCATAGATTCCCACACGATAATACCCCTTGATATGAATGCGCACGGCATACTGAACCGTGCCCTTTTTTAGGATGGTACGGACACCGTGATAGGTATTGCGGATTTCCAGATTCTCTCGGCGAAAGTCTGTCGGGTCACCGTTTAGGAATACATAATCCACATCCGGCACGGCGTAGTTTTTGATGCCATAGCGGGAGGCGATATTCACCTGCATACCATAATCTGCCACGAAATAGTGATTGCCCCGACACATAATCTTGTGAGAGGAGTAATAAAACAAGTCGTCCGAATCAAACTTTAAGATATGGTCCGGTGCCAAATAGTAATAGAAAAATTTCGGACGCACATAAATAGGGTGTCCCAGATAGATTCCATTGTCTCGAAAATTCATAAGAATAACCCACTTTTCAAAGGAAAGTACACTGGTAGGCTGATAGTCTGCCAACGTAAGGGCAGAATCCTCTGCCAAAATACCGGAAGCTACACGATAAGCCAGATGAGCCAATAGTTCATTGTGATAACTTCCCAGACTAATATGCTTGCGACGATAGGTAAGGGAAGAACGATAGTAGGTTTCTCCATTTTTCTTCACCGCAGTATAAACACCGTCTAAATTTTTCTCACCCATGCCGGACCTCCTTTCGAAATGGTTATGAAGCACTGGTAACAGTATACCACGTTTTCGAAAAAATGGACAGATTTTAGACATAATTTGCGGACTGGCTGTATAAAATAATAGTAGGGTATGAATGGTTCACAGGAAGAAGGAGGCTGTTATGTACAGAAAGGCAATGGGGATTTTGTTGTTGCTGCAATTGGTGTTTTTGGTAGGATATCTGGGTATCGTGAGAAGTAATCGGTCGCAGGATGAGGGAATTAAGAGTGTTTATGAGATACGGCTGAATCAAATTGTACTGGCGAATCAGCAGAACAGTGTATTGGAAATCAGCAAAAACACCAGCTCTGAGCAGAGAGTGATTACATATCATGTTTTAGAACGCAAGCCGGAAATTATGGCGGCAAACTATAGTGTGGCATCATTAACGAACAATGCTTCAGACATTCTGTTGTCTCAGGAGGATTATGAAAATTTATTACGTATCGTAGAAGCAGAAGCCTCCGGTGAGGATGAAGAAGGCAAGCTTCTGGTTGCCAATGTAGTATTGAACCGGGTGGAAAGTGATTCCTTCCCGGATACTATTACAGAAGTGATTTTTCAAAGGAGCAAGGGAGTAACACAGTTTTCCCCGGTAGCCAACGGACGTTTTTGGACAGTGGAAATCAGTGAGGAAACCATCTCGGCAGTGGACAGAGCATTGGAGGGAGAAGACCTGTCTCAGGGGGCACTGTATTTTGCTGCCAGAAAGCACGCCAATAAAAAGAGTATGCGATGGTTCGATGAAAAGCTGGATTACCTGTTTACCCATGGTGGTCATGAATTTTTTGCGGAATGATAAATTGCCTCCAAGGAAATATTTCTTGGAGGCTACTATAGAAGAAGGAAAAGATTGACGGGAATATATATTCATCCCTCTTGACATCTACAAGGAAGTAAGTCAAAATAATCCTATAGAGAACGAACTTGAGGCATGGCTTACCTTTCTATGCAAAGATGATGTGGATAGCATTATTCAGTTGATAGAAAAATATCCTGATTTTAAGCCTTTGTATGAAACACTGTATAGAATGTGTGAAAATATAGAAGGGGTGATGAATATGTTTTCAGAAGAATTGTATGAGTTGGATAAAAATACTGCAGAGTTTATGGTAGATGAATTTAGCAGAGTGATTGAGGAACAGAAAGCATTGTTGGCCGAGAAAGACAGTAAGCTAGCCGAGAAGGATGCAATGATAGCGGAATTGCTGAAGAAATTAGAGGAACAGAAAGCATAACTTCTGGGAATGTGAGTTGCGTTTGCGGAAGGTTTGTGTTATAATATCGGCGATTATACAAGCTTGGAGGAAGAAAGATGGAAGTTTTATATAATAGTACGAGAAGTACAGGCAATCCGGTAAAGGCATCTACTGCGATTTTGAAGGGGTTGTCTGATGATGGTGGTTTGTTCGTGCCGGATCATATTCCTGCATTGGATAAGAGTGTAGAAGAGCTTTCTAAGATGACCTATCAGGAAGTGGCTTATGAGGTGATGAAGCTGTTTCTGACAGATTTTACGGAAGAAGAATTAAAGAACTGTATTAATAAGGCTTATGATGCGAAGTTTGATACTGAGGTAATTGCACCTTTGGTAGAGGCGCAGGGAGCTTATTACTTAGAATTGTTCCATGGTGCAACCATTGCCTTTAAAGATATGGCGCTTTCTATTTTGCCACATCTTTTGATTACTTCCGCAAAGAAGAATAATATTCAGAATGAAATCGTTATTTTGACTGCTACCTCCGGTGATACCGGAAAGGCTGCTTTGGCAGGTTTTGCTGAGGTAGAGGGTACCAGAATCATTGTATTCTATCCCAAGAACGGTGTGAGCCCTATTCAGGAAAAGCAGATGGTTACCCAGAAGGGCGACAATACTTTCGTAGTAGGTATTCATGGCAACTTTGATGATGCACAGACCGGTGTGAAGAAGATTTTCTCTGACAAGGAATTGGCGAAGGAAATGGATGCAAAGGGTTTCCAGTTCTCTTCCGCAAACTCCATCAATATCGGTCGTCTGGTACCTCAGATTGTTTATTATGTTTATGCTTATGCACAGCTTCTGGCTGAGGAGAAGATTACAGCGGGTGAGAAGATTAATGTAGTGGTTCCTACCGGTAACTTTGGTAATATTCTGGCTGCATTCTATGCAAAGAATATGGGACTGCCGATTAATAAGTTGATTTGTGCATCCAATGATAATAAGGTATTGTATGATTTCTTCAGCACCGGTACTTATGACCGCAACAGAGAATTCATGCTGACCACTTCACCCTCCATGGATATTTTGATTTCCAGCAACTTGGAACGTTTGATCTATCGTATTGCAGGCAATGACGCTGTGAAGAATGCTGAGTTGATGGCAACACTGAGCGGAACCGGTAAGTATGATATTACCGATGATATGAAGGCACAGCTGAATGACTTCTACGGAAACTATGCATCTGAGGCAGAGACTGCAGAAATGATTAAGAACCTTTATGAGGATTGCGGATATGTTATCGATACCCATACTGCAGTAGCGGCAAGCGTGTATGGCAAGTATGTAAAGGAAACCGGCGACAATACCAAGACTGTTATCGCTTCTACCGCGAGCCCTTACAAGTTCACCAGAAGTGTTATGGAAGCTATCGACAGCAAGTACGCTGCAATGGGCGATTTCGAGCTGGTAGACGAACTGACTAAGCTGGCGAATGTGGCTATCCCCAATGCTATCGAAGAAATCAGAAGTGCAGAGGTACGTCATAATAATATTTGTGAAGTGAACGAAATGCAGCAGGTAGTAAGAAACTTCTTACATATGTAATGCGTTTGCAGTTGATTTCGAGATAAATAAGAATATGCAATGACAGAGAGGCTGAATCCCACAGGGGACTCAGCCTTTCATAGAAAGGACTATTTTCATGGATAACAAGGCAATGCAGGGCGTGGAAGCGGAAGGCTTTCTGTTTATCAATGGAGAGGATGCAGCTTTGGCGGATAAGGAACGCAAACAGGTAACATATTTGGAGAAAAATCTGGACTACAAAAATCCGGAGCAGGTACTTGGGGTGTATCAGAGATTGGTAGAAGAGAGAACCTTCAAGACCCCGGTGGGTATGATGTACCTGAAACAGCTTCAGGATTATTTGAACAATAAAGTGTATATTGGAAAAGAGCGTATCCCGGCTATCCCGGTGGATGAACCTTGTGACCGTTCTACACCGAAGCCCAGAGAAGAACTGCAAAGTGTGAGAGTGGCTGCCCAGAAACGAAAGGAAAAGCAGGCGTTTCACCACAAGCTTTCGGTAGTATTGAATTGGCTCCTTATCGCAGTAGTCGGAGCTATGTTTTGGATGACCATGCAAAGTGAAACCCCTAATATGATCAATTATCGTGTGGCATTGGAAAATAAATATGCGGCATGGGAACAAGAACTGACAGAACGAGAGCAGACTGTGCGGGAAAAAGAGTTGGAACTGAAGATTTCCGCAGAGTAGCTTTTGACAAATGAGTTCTGATGAAAAAAGAAGCGGATTTCACAGATTCGACATATTTGCATGATAAGATGTACATGATAGTGATATACGAGGGGTAGAGAATGCACTATTTCGAGGAGTGTGGATGATGGATAGACTGAAAATATTAGTAGTGGATGATGAAAGCAGAATGCGTAAGCTGGTCAAGGACTTCCTGGTTAAGAATAATTTCGAGGTCTTGGAGGCAGGCGATGGAGAAGAAGCAGAGGAGATATTTTTCCGGGAAAAGGAGATTGCCCTCATTGTTTTAGATGTCATGATGCCGAAGTTGGATGGCTGGCAGGTGTGCAGAGACATTCGTGCCTATTCTAAGGTGCCAATCATCATGCTAACCGCCAAATCAGACGAAAGAGATGAATTGCGTGGCTTCGAGCTGGGAGTAGACGAATACATTTCCAAACCCTTCAGCCCGAAGATACTGGTAGCCCGCATCGAAGCAATACTACGTAGAACAAACCAGAAGAGCAAAGCAGAAATACTGGTCTGCGGAGACATCTCTATCGACAAGGTGGCCCATCAGGTACTGATAGACGGCAAGGAAATCGAACTGAGCTATAAGGAATTCGAGCTATTGACCTATTTCGTAGAAAACAAAGGCATCGCACTTTCCAGAGAGAAAATCCTGAACAGTGTGTGGAACTATGATTACTTCGGCGATGCCAGAACCATCGACACTCATGTAAAGAAGCTGAGAAGCAAGATGGGGGAGAAAGGCGATATGATAAAGACCATTTGGGGAATGGGATATAAGTTGAGCGAAGATAGTGAGTAAAGTAATGCGACCTGCAAATTTATTTGCAAGGTCGCTATTATTTTACGAGCGTATGGACATGAGTAGCGGAGTGCATCGCGCGGGAGCTACGAATGACCGAGGTTGCGGGAGTGCAAAGCACGGAGCAACCGGTCTGAGCAGTGGAGGAGTAGCGTATGCGTTGAAAAAAGGGACATATGCGTGTCAAGAATAATGTAATATGCGTTAGAGGTTCTGGACCATATGGAACGTATGGATTGTATGGAATATATGGACCAAGTGGTTGGTAATATTTCTGGTAATATTTTCAAGGGATTTCAGAGGTGAAATTTAAAGACTGATGTGACGTTTGGGAAAAACGGCGTTACGTTGGTCTTTTTTTGTTGTAGGCGTGTGAAAGGAGGAAAAGTGGGGAATGGGGGAGAATAAATGAGAAAACAGGGAATTTGTATAAGATAGTAGTAAAGGAATAGTGATTTGGGAAAGGATATGGTATAATATTATTGTTATACCATATAAGTCATTTCTGTAAAAGGAGAAGAAGATTATGGAATTGATATATTTATATATCAGAAAGTATGAAAATCTTTTTAACGATGTAGGATTTAACTTCTCATCAAATTATGTTGCTGATTTTAGAGATGGGCAGCTGACAGTTAGAGACAATGAAGATGCAATAAAAGGTTATTATGGGCAAAATATAAATAATGTAGTTATGTTTTTGGGAAAAAATGGAGTTGGGAAATCCACCTTATTAGACTTGTTAGGAATGACTAGAGATGATAGATGTGACGATAATTACGTGGGTAAGGGAAGAAACCGCACAATAAGAGCAACATACTTTATGCTGTATCATCTGTATGAAGATTATTTTGGATTTGAGTTTGTGGATGATAGTTTTTTGTCTGGAGAAGATAGGATTCATAATATTGATATGCGGTATGATTCGGAGAAAAGTGCATTATATAAGATTCCGATGGGGGATGTTTTTAGGTTAGACAATGGAGTTTTTGTATATTGTGGGAATATTTTGAATCAATGGTTAAAAAATCGAAAGTATCACAATAGATTGAAATTTGCATATATCACTTCTGATAGATATAACAATAGAATTACTAATAGATACAGAAGTACTTTTGAAGAATATATGTTTGAAAGAAAATACTATTTGGAAGAAAATTATTATGAACATTTATATAAGTATTTAATTCATTTGAGAGGTATTAACAATGAATTACTTCAAGAAAAAAATATAACCATTCAGAATGCTATAAAAACAGAATTTTATTCATTTGATAGAACTGATGATGTGCAGGAATATCTAAAAGATAGAAAAAAGGAGTTGGATAAACTATTTCATTTGAAGAGTGAAATGCAAATTCAAATAGAAAGAGAAATATTGGGAAAAGAACCTAAAAAAGAAACTGGAACCATGAAAACAAGGTTTTTGCATACATTTTATGCAGAGGCAATTGAGTATTATTTTTTAGAACAACTTGTTGGGTGGAGTAAAAGTGATGGAATAAATATTAACGTGGATATTCCGATACCAAATTTTAAAGATATAAAAACTGAAATTAGTATGTTGGCTGATGAAGAAATGGAAATTGTAGAAAAGGGATTTATGGAAATTATGCCTTTTCAAGATGAATATGCGTGTTTACTTTATAAGATTAAAAATAATACAGATGAAAAAGGAAATATTGACTTAAAGTCTATACTAATATATGTATTAAATAGAGTTGAGAAAGCAGCAAAACCTACAGTAGATATTTTTGAAAGACGTGCAATGGATAATATTCTTACATGGCTGGAAAGACTTCCTGAACATTATTTTAGAACAAAGAGAGATATTATAATTGACTGTAATGTGAATGAGGAAGATGAATTATTAATTCAACTCTTCAAGTTCTATGATATTTGTTTCAAGGTAAGGAATGATGAAGGGGGAAGTAATAGTATATTTAAAATTTTAAATGTAGAGATGCCTAAAATGTCTGAAGGGCAGAGAGTGTTTTTAGATATTGTTTCAAAGTGTGTAAGTGCAATATATGCTGTTGAACCAGAAGATAGTATTGTTTTGCTAATAGATGAACCTGATAGAGCGTTACATCCAGAGTTAGCAAGAAATTTTTTGGATACATTGCTTGATACAATAAGTAAGTGTGAGGATAGGAATATTCAAGTTGTAATAACCAGTCATTCGCCATTTATTGTTACTGATATTCTTCCTGAAAATGTCTATGCCATAGATGTGCAAGGCGATAGTAGAGTAATAAGAACTGATAAGGAAACATATGCTACTAATATTTATTACTTACTAATGGATTCGTTTATGCTAAATAGTACCTTTGGAGAGCATTCAAATAAGAGGCTACAACATATTGCAAAAATTCTGAGTAGTTCTGAGAGAATAGAAGATGAGAAACTGAAAGAAATAAAAAGGATAATTGATAGAATCGGAGAAAGAACTATTAGAAATAAGCTACTCCAGCTATACAAGAAGCATGAAGGACTAAAAACTGAATTGGTTGATCTGCTCCTAAGAGAGAATGATGATGAAAAACTGAAAAAGATAAAGGAAATATTGGATAATAATGATTAATATACCTATATCAGAGAAACAGAAAGAAGAAATTGAAATAATATATTGGAATTGGATAAGTAAATATCATTTAAAAGGATTAATAAATGTTATTAATAGCGATGCTATATTAAGAGAATTAATTTTAAATGGTAAAAAGGACTTAAAAAAAGCAATAAAGAAATATCTATTTTCAAATTATAATGAATTGGCTGAGATTAAAATAAAAATTGACAATTTAAATGCTGAGAAGAGATATATAAGGAACAGTACTAAGGCATATATAATGGATCGGTATGAAAACTATAGAAATTCGCAAGCAGCAAAAATTGTTCATGTTCTCGATATTACAATTTGTCCTTATTGTAATCAAAATCATATAAATATAGTGTATGGAAAAGATGGAAAAGCTAGGCTATGGGGAGATTTAGACCATTTTTATGATAAAAGTACATATCCCCAATTGGCAATATGCTTGTATAATCTAATTCCTGTATGTAAAGTATGTAATCAGTTAAAATCTTCTCGAAAAGGGGTAATTGTTAATCCATACAATTTGGAAAAAAAGACAAATATTAAATTTGGGACAGAGTTTGATGATAAATTTGATTTGGACTATTTACAAGGAAAATCTCAGAATTTTAATATAATGATTGATAAAAGTAAACTTACTGCCGAAGATAGAGAAGAAATAAGAATTTTTGATTTGGAAAATAGGCATAAGCAATTAAAAAGGAATGCCCAAGAAATAATTGTAAAATCAAGAGCTTATGATGGCTTATATGAAGAAATGCTGAAAACACAGTTTCAATTGACCGAAGATGAAATAAGGGCACATATTTTTGGTTTCACTGAAAATCATTTGAACCGGATTTTGTCGAAATTTAATATGGATATAATGAATGAATTTAGAAATTAAGACATAAATGCAAATCAGACGCAAAATGATTGAAAGAATCCAATAAGAGATACTTTTGGCTTTTGGTTTTACAATTGAACAATGAAAGATGGTTATACTATATCAGAGTTTCGATATATTGAGGTGTGTTAATAGGACTATATGTGACTATAATAGAAGCATAGAGAGTTCCATGATATAAAACTTTAGAAGGATAAATTTTTTTTTGTGATTGTTTATATTTTGAGGAATTAGAAGTAGAAAAAAACGGTATTTACGAAAAAATGATGTGTTGTTAACAGAACTGTGTTAAAAGGTTTTACAGGATATACAAAAGAAGGCGGAGGGCTGATACTTTGGATATTGAAAACGCAAAACAATTATCATATGAAAATATGAGAAGGATATACAAAGCCTATTTGCAGGGACAAGGATTGGGTAGAAACACTGTAAATACAGTGGCCGGAGATACTTTTTATCTCTGGAATAATGTGAACCATGACGAATTTTGGAGAGTGGTTACTTCAGATGACTTTGACAACGTTGGAAGAGAAGCTCTTCTGAAGGCTTTAACTGAGAATTCAAGCGGAAATGTTGCATCGTTGGTTAATGGCTACTTGGCAACGCTGAGACGTTTTAAAAACTATGTGTATTCAGATGAATCCTATCTAGAAGAGGAAACGGACGGAGCAAAGGTCTTAAAAGAGTTTTTATTGGATATTGAATGCTTGGACCCGTTAGCTGAGTGGACGAGTAAGTTTAATTTGTTTGATATCCTTAAAATTACAAGAACTGAAATCCGACACAGCAATATGCTTTCATGGCTTTTGAACCCTAACGAAAATCACGGCCTAAGTGACAGTATCATTCGCGGCTTTATTCAATACGTTGCAAATTCCTTTATTGATGACATGGATGTGTTTGATACATTGCTGATGGATTATCACGATTTCGATATACAGAGGGAATGGCACAACATTGATATCTTGGCAGTGTCATCAAATGAAAAGTTTGTTCTTTGTATCGAAAATAAGATTGATTCCGGTGAGCACGATAATCAGCTGAACAGATACAGAAAGATAGTAGAGGAAACTTATCAAGATTACGGTAAGATGTATATTTATCTATCTCCGGAGGGCGTAGAGGCGAGTGACCCGGAATATTGGTGCTCCATGTCATATCAAGATGTGTTGAGCATTATAGAAAATGCCAGAAAGAAAGTAAAACTTTTGCCGGATGCTGAGTTATTGATTGATAATTATGTTGAGGCAATTAGGAGGGATATCGTGGGAGACGAAAGATTGGTACAGATTTGTGCTGAAATATATGCAAAACATAAAAAGGCACTGGATTTGATTTTTGAGAATAGACCAGACAGGGCATTGGAAGTTGCTAACATTATTAAGGCGTGGGCAATAGAAAAAACAGAGAGCGGAGAACTTGAAGTGGTGCTGGATAAATGTGGCAAAACATATATAAGGTTTAAAACCAAAACGATGTCAGACATCCTACCAGATGCCGAGGAGGCAAACAGCGGATGGAATACAAAGAACCATTATTTTTATGAGATTAGAAACATTGATGGCACTGGATTTTTGTTGTCATTGTCTTTGAGTTCCAGAAATTTATCTGACGAGCAGAGGGCTATTTGCGACAAAATAAACGAGCATTTCCCTTCAAGAACACAGAAGGCAAACTGGCAGTGGAGAACTCCTTTTGCGACAAAGCAGGTAAAGATTGATGAGGAGTTGTCTGAAGAGAAACTTTTTGAACAGTTAGATAAAAAACTGGATGAACTCAAGGTTTTTGAAGAAAAATTGAGTAAAGTAATGCAGTAGAATGGGCGGCTGGTAATGAAAGCCAAGAGCCTGAGAGTGCAGAAGAGTAATTTAAAAATATACCAAAGTGTTTTGTAAAACTAAAATCGATTGAAGAAAGCACTTGTAATGCTTCCGATTTCTGATATAATGTAATTAACAAAAGGCAATCGCCACAGAGTGGTTGACCAATATGGAAAAACAAGAGCCTTCCCAGACCGGTCAAAGTACAGGGAAGGTTTTTGTTATGTTAGTGACATATCAAATAAATGAATGTCAGCAGTGCCAAGAGGAACATTCCGAAAGACATCAAGTCTTTAAAATCGAAATCATTGTTCATAAGCATCACCTCCATTCCGTAAGAATGAAGGTCAACCACCCTGTATCACGATTGCCGGTAGCATTGCTGCTACTAAAAATATTATACCATAAATCAAGATAGAACACAAGTTCGAATATTGGAAATCTTATAGAATTTCATACTTGATTTCGTATATATAGTTCGATACAATCCCCTCCGAAAGGAGGGAGGACCCTATGGAAAACGAACAAGAAATTAAGTTTTACAGTGTTGCAGAAGTAAGTGTGATATTGGGCATTAGTAGGTCAAAGGCGTATGAATGGGTGGTTAGTTCCCATTGTCCGTTCTTGGTAATGCGTATAGGCAGACGAGTTATCATACCGGCAAATAATTTTAATGCGTGGTATGAGAGTTTGATTGAAAGTAAACCTGAAGTAAATTGAATAAGAACAAGTTGTTAATATCATTTGAAGAAATACTACCAATAGCAAAATACTACCGAATAAGTTGTTGAAATTGGAAAACTACCAAAATACTACCATATGTGTAGGGTAATTGGAATGTGTGGAATGTATGGAATAGGTGGAAAATTCAATGTAACCAATGGACCCAATGTACGGTGTAGACTGAGTGGACAAAGGGAATGTTCTATAAACTGGAGGAGTAATGAGCCGTGCGTGGACGAAATTTGATTATCGCCACAGCTATGCAAAACCGCACTTTACCCCCACCTATCGTGCTGTTTTATACATTGAAAACCCACACCCCTCCATTTATAATAACATCATGAGCGGGGGGAGCTCATTAGTTTATTATAAAAGGAGAGAATGGAAATGACAAAAACAAACGATAGATTTCAGAAGGTGTATTCACAGGGTAATACAGAAGGAACCGAGATTTGGGTGGACAGACTGACGGGAGTGAACTATCTGTTCCACTATCGCGGCTTGGTGGAAGGCTTTACACCACTTTTGGATGAAAAGGGAAAGCCGGTTATTACACCGTGTGAAAAAGAATATGACTACTATGGTAATGTAAAGGTAGGATAAGAAAAAGGGATGCATTTTAAAGAATGATGTGACCCCAAAAAGTTAGACTTTTAAGCGTAGCAGTTTTAATGGCTGCTACGCTATTTTTATGCAGCCAAGAGACTAAGTCTGTATTGAACGGGACTCAGCCATCCTAGTTTTTCTTTAATTCGTTGTTCATTATAATACTTTATATATCGCTCAATTTCTGTTTTTAACTCTTCATAACTGTAATATACAGTTCCATAATAGATTTCTTGTTTTAGCAGGCCAAAGAAATTCTCCATAACAGAATTGTCATGG
>JAZLEI010000049.1:0-10774 GCA_045615205.1 Acetatifactor sp. | reverse complement strand
TATAATGAACAACGAATTAAAGAGAAACTAGGATGGCTGAGTCCCGTTCAATACAGACTTAGTCTCTTGGCTGCATAAAAATAGCGTAGCAGCCATTAAAACTGCTACGCTTAAAAGTCTAACTTTTTGGGGTCACATCATCATCAAGAACCTACTCCCTTTTTTCTATCCCATTCCAAGCCTAAATAAGCTGTAGTATCTAAGTAAACAATATAACCTTCTGTTCTGAGAAACTCAACATACTTGTAATCTTCGAAATCTCCCTGCACTTCCTGCTGTTCCCTTACTATTACATAATGGCAACTCTGCCCTCTTGCCAATGTTGCAATCTTTTCTGCCTCCAAAACAGGAGCTTCCATGGCATCGAACAGTGCATTCTCAAAATTCCACCTTGCCACCAGCATTTCACGTCCATAAGGCATACAAACCACAGCGGAGTACTGACGCACAAAAGGTATCAGTTCCTGAGGGAACACTGCCATTACTTCTCTGCCTTCGACCTCGATTTCGTCACAAATATTTACGACTGCCTGTGGCATATGATACAAATTATCTGCCTTGGCGAAAAACTGATTTTTGTAAATGCATCTGCCGGACACAAGGATGAGCACCACAGATACGACCAACATTCCTACCCTTTTCGTGCCTGCTAACCTTTGTATCAAAGACACTATGGTATAGGCAATGACTATGGTAATGGGCATCAGCCATAAAATACGATAATAAATTTCTGCTCCGATGAAACCATATACCACCTGCATAAAGAGGGGATTGAAAAACAACAGAAACAGTATCGCCGGCACATACAGAAAGAGGATTCGTCTGCCTTTATCCTTCTCTTCCAGAAAAAGGTACACCAGACATACCAGAAACCATACCACAATCAGTCCCGTTCCCATATAATTTTGAAACAACTGGACTACATTATTCCACATAAATAAAGCTACTCCTTACCCAAGACCAAAATACAATACCACATAAACCAACGCCGGTATACAGCAAAGTGCCGTCTTCCATACCAGACCAAACCTACGATACACCACACCTGCACACAAGCCGATAACTCCTAAAAACAAACACATCAGGAAGGTTCCCAAAGTACTGCACAGGCATGCGGCAGTTACCGTCACCGCAATCAGCACCCACAGCATCCACTCTGCTTTCTTCTCTTCCTTGATTCTCTCGAAAAGTAGCAAAAACAGCAATATCATCATAGGTACTATGATATTTCCCAGTGCCGCTTTACCCTGCCTGCTTCTGGCTATCATAAAGTTCTCTGCGGTATAAATAGAATAATCCCCGAAAATCACCAGCAAAGCTGTCAAACTCAAAAACACAGGGATATCATTTCTCTTCTTTGCAAAAAGCACTTCCCCGATCTGATAATAAATCACATAGGTCATGAATATTAACACGGTTGCCACTACTGTATGTGCTACAAAAGCAGTATGACTTCCCGTTACTCGTGCCAGAAAAGCAATCCAAATAGGGAAGGGTGCCAAACTATGTCGGGTGTTCAGTCCCACTCCACCCATGGAATAGGGAGCTAGCAGATACATGGTATCACTTTCCTGTGCGATAGTGGAAACTGCCACATAAAAAGCATCGTCCCCATCCGCATAACGTAAAAATACAGAGCAGACCAACTGCAGTCCTATGAGAACTACTGCACAGCCCCAAGCCAACCACGCCTTCTTTCCTACCGGAAACGCCGGCTTCTGAAACAAGTGACCTGCTTTTTTTCCCTTATATATCCACAACCAAATACCTGTCAGTGCTAATAGGAGGCTCACTACTGCATATCCTGTTACCACAGCAGGAAAAAATTTACGATAAATGCTTTCCTTCAGGATAAAAGGAACACTCAGCACCTGAAATACCGCCCACATCAACAGATATCCAGTTGTCCACATAAAACTCACGCTATGCCGCTTCTTTTCCACAAAAGTTGCCGGAAGTGCTCCGATACCCAGTGGAATAATTCCCAGCCACAGCACCAATAACAAACACCCTGTAATCGTCATGCTTTACTCCTGATAAAAACTTTTCACCTGTTCGCAAATAAAGTCCACCTGCTCTAAAGTCAATCCATAGAACATAGGCAAACGTGTCAGTCTTTCACTTTCCTTCGTGGTATATTTGTCCTCTCCTTGGAAGCGTCCGAAACGCTTACCTGCCGGAGCAGTGTGCAGAGGAATATAGTGGAATACTGACATAATCTCCTTAGACTTTAAGAAATCAATCAGCGCTGTTCTTTCTTCTACATCCTTTGCCTTGATATAAAACATATGCGCATTGTGCACACAACCCTCCGGTACCACCGGCAGCTCAATATATCCAGCCTCTGCCAAAGGCTTCAGATTTTCATAATAACGCTCCCAACAAGCCAGTCTGGCATCGTTGATTTCCTCTGCCATTTCCAACTGTGCGTACAAATATGCTGCATTCATGTCACTGGGCAAATAGGAAGAACCAAATTCCACCCAAGTATATTTATCAATCTGTCCACGATAAAACTTGCTACGGTTGGTACCCTTTTCACGAATAATCTCCGCACTTTCTACCATATCCGCATCCTGTATCAGCAAAGCACCGCCTTCTCCCATACTATAATTCTTGGTTTCATGGAAGCTGAAGCAACCATAATCACCAATGGTTCCCAAGGCTTTTCCCTTGTAGCTAGACATAATACCCTGTGCCGCATCCTCGATTACCACTAAATGATACTTTTTCGCAATCTCCATAATCTTGTCCATTTCACAGGAAACACCCGCATAATGTACTGGGGCAATGGCTCTGGTCTTTTCCGTAATGGCTGCTTCAATCAGATTTTCATCAATGTTCATGGTATCCGGACGAATATCTACAAACACCGGAACAGCCCCTCTCAGCACGAAAGCATCTGCTGTAGACACAAAGGTATACGCAGGCATAATCACTTCATCTCCGGGCTTGATATCTGCTAACAAAGCAGCCATCTCCAGTGCATGGGTACAAGAAGTGGTAAGCAATGCCTTTACAGTGCCTGTCTTTTTCTCGATCCAGTCATTACACTTCTTGGTATACGCACCATCTCCACAAATCTTCTGATTTTGTACACATTCCTTGATATAATCCATTTCCTTCCCGGTAAAGGGTGGTACATTAAAAGTAATCATTCTTAGTCCTCCATTCCTGTCAGAAACATTACAAATTTATCATTCTCAAAAGAAGCCTGATACTCATACTTCTCTATCATATCCGCTAATAATCTAAGTTTCCGGTCCGCTTCCAGAGCAGTTATTTCTCCCTCACTCGCGCCCGCTGTAACCAGTCCTTCTCTGCCAGCCAACACATAGGTACCCGGCTTCTTCTCCAGCAGTATCACCGGCAGCTCTCCCATACCTGCATCTGCCTGCCCTTGAATATACTGCAAATCCTCTTGCATAACCGAATAATTATAGGAAGATAAATCCGGCCATGCAGATATGGCAAAAGGCATTTCCAGATAGTAAGACATCGCAGGAATTCTGCCATACAGTACGATTTCTTTGCCCTTCAGGTTCTGTTTTTGTACATAAGCAGAAATCTCTGTGATACAGGCGGCTCTCTCCTCATCGGTTAACATACCCTTAAGTATAGCATTGTTTTCCACACTTGTGTATAGCTTTTTTTCATTGCCGTCGCCCTCTAAAAATACAAACTTCCAGCCAAACAAGGTAGTCTGCAGTAAAATCATACCTGCCACGCATACCAACATAGCCTTTAGCGGATAGGTAGAAATCTCCCACTTACGCACCTTCCGGCTTGCCTGCAGCCATTTCATAAATCGGCACAGCATCCATAAAGTAAAGGGTAGTATAAAAAACAAATTGTTAATGGACAAGTACAAATGATTGTTACTTCCCAAAGGAGTAATCAACATCACTATAATTCCCAGACCACTCAGAAGCTTCTCCTGCTCCGTAAAGCTCTTGCCAAAGATAACCACCACTCCGATAGCCAGATTCGCAGTCAACAGCATAAACGCCCACTGCAGCATACTCATGTAAGTACTATGCTCCATGTTGAACATTTTCAATGCCCACAAAAGATAAAACCCACAGAACACTGCCCCTACATAACCGATGTTCTTCAGCCATTTCCAGGACTTGGGTAATATCTGATACACCACCGTTCCCAATATCACGAACAGCAACAGCCAACCTATCCAGTACAGATTCTGACGATAATTACGCACCTGCTGCAACACCATCTCTATAGGAGAGTAATCTGCCGCTTCGGAGGGCATGGATAACAGTCTCATCACCCCATTGATATAATTACCTGCACCATACTTCAGGCTAATCAGACCGAAAACGCCTCCCAGACCTATCACATAGCCCAGAATACACCAACCGGTCTGCTGCAACACCTTTCCAAGCTTTTCCCGACGGATAATACCCATAGCCCATACTGCCACAATCAGTGCCATATTGGTCAGATTGGGCAAACGCACGAATACATTAATGCCTAAACAAATGCCAGCCAACACGAAATAAAGCTTCTCCTGCTTACACTTCATCAGGGCAAAATAGAGAAGCACCATGCCTGCCCCCAAAAAAGTAAAGGACAAATAATTGTACAACAGTGCGGTAGGACACCAGCACAAATTCACCGCCACAAACTCTGCCACAAAGGTCAACACCGGTGACAGCTTCACACTCTTTACGAAGAAAAAGTATCCCGCCACAGTCAATACGCTGACGAAAAGTCCGGTGTACAAGTTTAATCCCAGCATGGTATTTCCCAAGGGCAGCTTGGTGAAGAAATCCCCCAGGGCAGTCCCCAAGTAAGTACTAAACAACCACATATCATCCATGTTTTCCATGTACGTAAAGTTTCCATAATTGTACGCAGTATCCGTCCAGCCCACGCCTACCCTGATGTGACGCAGAGGGTACAAAAACAGGATAATAGGGAATAGAACCTGCAATGCCTTATTCAATTTTGGACTGTTTTTCAAACTATTTATCATGTATTATCTCTCTACTTCCCAAACGCTTATTTGTGCCTATGCTTTCCTAAATATTCTACCAAACACCTGCTTCCCACCGCGAAACAACACACTTCTCAGTGCATCCACTATGGTTCCTGCGATATAAACCACCACTACTGCAGCAATACAGCGAAGCACAAACAACAACACATTTCCTTCCAAAGAAGCCCCTAACCACTGTGGCCAGAGATAACGCACCTCCATCTGCTCATGTAACAAATACACGCCCAGGGAATAGGATGCCACCTTGTAAACCAGATTCGCCAGTTTGCCCTCTGTAGACAGATTCATATTCAAAAATACTGCAAACAAACTCACTGCCGCGAACAAATTCAACACATGGTTATAATCATAAGCGGTCTGAATGAAATGGTCCAGGCTTCCGGTCTTTAAGTAAAACGCTCTTACCACAAAGGTAATCACGAAAATCCCCACACAACCGGCCAAATAACAGCACAATGCCCTGCCTTTTCCTTTGCCGAAAAAGGGAAGACCATACAGGCGGATATACGCCGCCACCAAAAATACGCACATAAACCAAAGCCCGTCATAGCCCCATTTATCAATAGCCAGCTCCACCGGCAATATAGACTTACTCAAGCCAAAGAAAGCCAACAACGCCAGTATGGTATTTCGTAGCTGCTTCTGCTCCATATGCTTCACTGCCACGCTCAAAATCGGACTAAATAAATACATAATCACATAAGCAGTAATAAACCAATAATGCTCCATCTGCACCGGGAAAATCATCAGCAAAATATGATATAAATCCAAACTATCCAGAGAAACTACCCCTACTGCCACCAGTATTCCCCATACCAAGACACTATAAAATATGGTCTGGCAAAGCAGTTCCACCAGCCTGCCCGGCTTGAACTGACTGTTCACCAAAAAATATCCGCTGATGAGCATATACACATTTACCGCAACAATAGACAGACTTTCCAAGCCCCATGCCACATAGCCATTGACGGACATAGCTCCCGTCAGCTCCGGTAACAGCTTTCCCTTGCCCAGATAATGCAGCATTACTACCATCATCATGGTCAATATACGCAACAATTCTATACTAACGACTCTTTTCTTCATGAAACGAGTTCCTCTCTATCTTTTCCTCTTCGCCCACATCTGTCAGATAAACGTGTCCTACTTCTTCCAGGTACCGATGGCATCGCCCTTCACATTCTCTGTTACATCGCTGATAATGTACTTGGGTCTGCCCTTCACCTCTTCGTAAATACGGGCGATATAATGACCGATAATTCCTAAACTCAACATGATAAAACCACCGATTATCAGTATCAACAAAATCACGGTCGTAAAGCCTTCCACGGAATTGCCCATAAAATAACGTACCGTGGTTTGGATGGCCAGCACCACACTAAACAGTATGGAAATCACACCCATCACTGTTACCAGCTGCAACGGCAGGGTACTGAAGGAAGTGGCATTGGTAATCGCATACTTCATGAGGCTTATGACAGACCATTTGCTGGTGCCATAGATTCTTTCCTGTACCTCATACTCCACCGTCGTGGTATGAAAGCCTGCCCAAAAGGTAAGGGCTCGGAAAAAGGTATTCCGCTCCGGCAGCTCCAACAGTACATCCACGACCTTTCTGTCCAACAGTTTATAATCGGAAGATGCGTTCATATCCATCTTAATTAACTTGCTCATAATCTTGTAAAAAAGTCCTGCAGACAGCTTATGTGCCAGACTTTCCTTGCCACGGCTGGTCTTCACGCCCTCAACCACCTCGTAGCCCTCCTGCCACAGCTTCCACATCTGCGGTATCACCTGAGGCGGATGCTGCAAATCACAATCCATGACAATTACTGCATCCCCTGTGGTCAGACGCAGTCCTGCAAAGATACAAGCTTCCTTGCCGAAATTACGGCTGAATTTCGCCCCTTTTACTCTGGGGTTATTCTCTGCCGCCTTTAAAATTTCCTCATAGGTAGCATCCTTGGAGCCATCGCTGACAAAGACCAGTTCGTAATCAATTTGTTCCTTTTCCAAAAGTTCTGCCAGTACCTTGGCAGTGTTTGCTATATTCTGTTCCTCATTGTATGAAGGAAGTACGATGGACAATAAAGCCATGTGAAACCTCTCTTTCTATTTCTACTACGGAATGCCACGGGTTCTGATAGCACAATGTATTCCACTTAGGCACGCTCTCGCTCCGTGAAAGAACGCAGCGGTGCTAGGTTCGAAAGAACCTCACCAAGTACCGGCGTTTTTCAAGGGCCTTACGTTGGAACACATTGTGCCATCAGTCCCCATGACATTCCCCCTATCATTTCCTATCTACTCTTTGTTCTCGGTTTTGATATACATAATTCCATCGATGATTCGTATGGAATCGGCGGCGGGGAAGCTGTTCATTTCCCGGTAAGCAGGGCGGTAGTACATTTCTGCCATAGCTTCCGCCGGTAGGATGTTCAAGGTAGCACCCAAATAGTGCTTTATAAACAACTCATAATTATTTCCGGTATACAACAAACCATCCTGATTCATACCGATTAAGTTAGAAGTAACATCCCAAGTAATATCTGTTTCCGGGTAAGGCTCTTCTCCTACTACACCTATCATGGCGATAGGAATGCCTTGATAATACCCTTGTGTCTGCTCGATACGATCCAGCAATCGTACACAGTACGCATAGGTTTTTTCATACTTTTTCTGCAAATTGGAATAGGCTATCTGGTCCGTTACCACAAAGTTCCAAAGCAGCACTCCGGCAATAAGCAATAACGCCCACTCCCGCCAAACATTCTTAATCAGATACTCTCCGTATTTCGCCACAAATGCCACCATCAGAATAGGATACAACACCCACTGATAACGCATCAGGGCATGATAGGTAACCTCCGGAGAAATCAACAACATAATATTCGTGGAAACCGGCAGTCCGATTACCAGCAATAACAGTAAAATATATAACCAAGGGCTCTTCCACCACTTCTTCAGATTCACCAAACGGATCAGTGTTACCAGCGTCAAAATCACTAAAACTGCAACCGCTGTAGCAGAAAAAATATTATTGATTAATACGTTTCCCTTCAGGGTAAAAGCAAAGAAATCGGTGTACATCCTCTTGATGGTCGCCAATATTTCTGACACTCCCATAGTTCCCATACTGTTTCCACCATGATAAGAGGACATTTCCTTCCCTTGGATTTTCAACAAAATCTGCAAGGTCACAAAGTAACCTATGATTCCAAAGCCCCCCATATAGAGATAATGCAACGCCTGAATAAGCTTGTCCTTAAACTCTCCCTCATGCATGGCAATCATCAGGATACCATAAATACTCAACAACACCGCAAAAGGCAGATACGCCTGATAAATTCCCAAGCTAAACGCCAGACAAATCGCACCATACACAAAGCCCAGCCGGGTTCTCTTGGTCACCCACACAGAAAGTATAGCCAAAAACAATGCCAGCATATAACCATCCATAGTAAACACATACGCAAAGGTAGATGCAATGGAGGGGAAGGACACCAAAAGCCCACTCATGAGCAGAATCGGTGCAGTCCCTTTCACCTCCAAAAAATCCACCAACACCACACTTGCCAACCCTAAATAAACCATTGCCAGCAAACCAATCAGCCACGGCAAGGTATAATAAGAGGAAATCCCGCAGGCAACAGAGAGAAACCAACGTCCTGAGGTAATCATATTCTGATTAAAATGCATACTGTCCAAACCGTCATGATTGGGAATATCCCGAAGCATCATAGGCATGTGAATTAATATTCCCAACAGAAGGGTTGTGAAAAAGGCTACCTTCCATTCCTTTTTGATATTCTGTTTTAGGTAAGACCAAACCTCTGAAGGACTCTTCATACGCTTTTTACCTTTCCTTATCCAATTCTTCCAATAAAGCTTTCACCAGACGCATAGCACCCTGTCCGTCTGCCACCTGCTTCATTCGTGCAGACAATGCCTTTCGCTCCTCATAGGATGCCACCAAAGCCTCTAGGGTCTGCCACATCTGCTCCAGTACAGCCTCCGGCTCTGCGGAATAATCTCCGGCGTTACACAGTCCCACCTTTCCGGCAAAGCCCTCCGCGATGCGGCGTTGATTCTCTACATAATAACAACACACCGTGGGCACTCCCATGGCACTCAGCTCATACATGGTACTGCCTGCTGCGGAAACTGCAATATCCGCTGTTGCCAGCTTGTTCCACATATCTGCCACATCCACCAGTACCTGCACCCTGGGATTTTCTTCCTGCAGCTGCAGTAGCTTCGGCAAATGCGGATTAAACCGCCCACAAATCAAAGTAAGCTCTATTTCCTCCGGCAGCCTCTGTAATAAACATTGGCACAAAGCCCCTGTAATATTCAGTGTATCACTACCGCCCATAGTAATCAATATTTTATGTACTTCTTTCGAAAGTACATAGGGCGTTCGTACGAATTCCTCCTTCACCAGCGCATAACCTGCCCCCAGCAAAAGCTTCATCTGTGCAGGGCATTTTTCTTCATACCCCAGCTCGTCCCCATAGATATTATAATTAATCAAGCCATCTGCTTCCAGTAGTTTCTCACCGGTATCATCCAAATAAAACACCGGACAAATGGCTTGTAGCTGTCGCAAATAATTCTGCGTGATTTGATAACTGTCCACCAGCCACAGGGATATGGAATACTTGGCAGCTACTTCCTTCAGCTTGGGCAATTCTGCTTCCATATCCAGATAATCCGTATCCAGTACTTCGCAGCAAAAGCCCTTTTCCTGCAAGAACTGTCCTGCCTGTTCCTGCGCCACCACAAAAATACACTCTGCACCTTGCTTTTCCAAAACTTTTGCAATGGAACCGCAACGCATCAGGTGACCCATACCAAGGGTGGCATTGCCATCTGCCCGGATGGCGATGGTTGGTTTATTATTTAATTTCATGCCTTCTGCCATTGCTCTTTTCTGCATATCCGGCTACATCTTCCTTTCCATGTGTGCGGCTACTTCTGCAATACCTTCCACTCGTTTCCTTCCACCACATATTGAAATTCACTCAAATCATCACGCAACATTACATCCAGTAGCTCTCGAAAATCACTGACCAAATTAACCTTATCCAAGTTTTCTTTTTTCACCCAGTGCATACGTCCTTCTTCTGAGGACACCAGGTCACCCGTAAATCGGTCTGCCCGGAATAAAAATACCAAATACCTGCCCTTTGCATAATCGCCGTCTTTTATAGGGAATTGTTTGACACCGCACAGCCTCGGTTTCATGACAGTTAATCCTGTCTCTTCCTTCATTTCCCGAATGACTGCCTCTACAATAGACTCACCTATTTCCACATGACCTCCCGGTAGCGTAAAGCCTTTCCAGTCCTTCTTCACCCTGTCCTGTAATAAATATTGATTATCTTTTTCAAGCAAACACAAAACGGTCAATTCCACCTGTTCTGTTCGTTCCATGAATATTTTCTCCTCTGCTTCTCGATATCTCACTAAGTATGTATTATTTAACATTTCTTAGCATATTCCTTTTCTCTTTTCAAAAAGAGTGTTCAACACATAAAGACCTTGATAAATTGGGAGTTGTAGGGATGTTTTTCACTCTTTTGCCTCCCTGTCTTGCATAATTTAGAAAAACATAGATTATTTCCTAGACATGCAATTTTCTATGCTTTTTCTGTTTTTCCAAACTTGTCTAGCCTCAAAAAAGCATAGATTTCTTCAATACTATCATTTTACTATGCTTTCCCAGTGTAGTTGGTATATCTAAGCGACCTG
>JAZLEI010000048.1:0-54503 GCA_045615205.1 Acetatifactor sp. | reverse complement strand
TTTGATGTTATTGAATTACCTAAATGCAAATACATTATGTTCCAAGGTGAACCTTTTGAAGAGGAAAACTATGGTGAAGCAATTCAGCAAGTATGGGATGCAATCAAAAAATACAATCCTCAGATGATTGGTTATGATTGGGATAATAGCAATCCACGTATTCAGTTAGAGCCTATTGGAACAAGAGGATATATCGAATTGTGTCCAGTAAAAAGCATTTGACAATTCCAATTTGTCGAATAGTTCACAGATTCAAGAGTAGGCAAAAATCATTACAATGCATATCTTGCATACTTGTCGACACAGGCTGCGATTGCTAATAAGTAGGATTATCATTGGAATAACAGTTGATGCAAGTTAAGTAAAATATGAAATCTCGTCCTCAAACCGGAAAGGTTAGAGGATGAGATTTTTTTGTGAGGAAAAGGGACAGAAAACTATGTAGGGTATGGAGTTGTGGGGAAAAAGCGATTGGGTTTGGGGGAGAATGGTTAGTTTGGAAAAGTAGTGTAGCGATGATACGGATTGTTAGTGAGGGTACTTCTGTGTTATAATACAGAGGCAGATAAACTTGAATTGACCGAGCTCTTTAGAGCGAGGGATGACAATTGAACGAAGTTCAATTGTATGGGAAAACAGTTAGACAAACTTGAATTTGTCAAATTGATTATGCTGCAGAAATACGTTTTAGATTATGGAGGTAAGATTATGCCGAGTTTAGGAAAATTTCAAGAATCACTCGAGAAATTCAACGTAGATGAAAAAATTATATCTCAGATAAATGAAGGTTATGGAATCGTTGATAGCAAAATACCTAAAAAAGAGAGAGCACTGTATTTTAAACGTGCAGTTGATATCATGAATGCGAGTATCGAATCTGAAAAACTTCAAGAGATTTTAGAATGGAACGCTTGCTGCAAAGGTGGGGCAAGAGAGAAAGCATCAAGGTCTTTTGCCAGAGAAAACGCGAATCTTTCTCTCGAAGAAAAACTTGAACTAATTAAAGATGTTCCTAATATGGGAAGACCTGTTAGAAACGAAGATGGGACTATAACTATCCATGCAGTCTACTACTCTAATGGTGAAAAATATTTATGCGCCTGCTCGAATTTTAATGGAATAAAAAGAGAATACAGTGTATCTAGAAATTATTGTTTTTGCTGCGCAGGACACTTCAAATATCATTATGAAATTATGTTGGGCGTGAAATTAAAAACACTTGAAGTGTTGTCGTCACCTTTGGATAGTGATGGTAAAAATCCTTGTATAATGAAATATGAAATTCTCTAAAAAGAATTCGAGCGACAAATTCCAATATGTCTAATAGTAAATTTTAGTTCTAGTGTTATTTATGGAGAGCGAGGTATGCGCATACTTTGCTCCTTTTATTCGCTGTGGGAAGAGTTGAATAATCCGGATTTTAATTCCGTGGAATTTCACAGAATTAAAATAGCGAGGTACCATACAATAGGACTAGTCCAGCTACTCCATGATTTACATGGACTTCCCAGAGAAAGGGGGTATCTTACCCCAGCGATAGCTACCCCCTTGTGCGAGTGCAGCACAGGCAGCGCTAAATAATAAGTAGGGCGGTTGTTGAAATAACGGTTGAAGAAAACACAGAATAGTGTCTAAAGGGAGCTTTTTCCGGAGTAGAATTCGGAGGAGGCTCCTTTATTATGTAAAATTGAACTACAGGATTATGTACATACAAAATGGAATTGGTTATAATATCAGTAAGAAGACTGTAAGGGGGTGTAGAATATGTTGGAATTGAATTTTTTTGATGAGGAAATCGGTAGAGGATTTGAGTTAAAGAGCGGAGTGTGTTGGCCGTTTTGTTTATTATCAGACCACTTAAAAAATTATGGTCTTGAGGCTTATTTTAAAGAGGATGTATTTGTGGTTACGAATGAATGGATAACCTTCCGGGCATTAAATGATAGGAATACGATATATGAAGTGAAATTAAGTGCGGTTGAAGAGGGGAAAATTCGATTGGGGGTTCCTGGGAAAAAGTCTCAGTTGCATAGTGGCCCTTTGAACGATTTTGAAAAGGAAAACAAAGAAATCGATATGGCGGCATTCCTAAAAAATAAGGAACAACCGGAAAAAATAGCTATATGTGAAAATGTGGTGAAACCAATAGAAGATATTCCTTATACAGAAACACTCCTAATGGAAATTGACAGAAGTAGTGATATTCTAAGATTCTATCTGACCGTAACTTACAAGCCCCAATATGCGGAAAGCTTATCAGAAAGTATTTATCATGAGAAGACGGATAGTAGGATAAAGACAATAACGTTGGATAATGAAGTCACCTTCGATTTCTGCAATGACACTTTTATGGAAATCATGAAAAAAATCATGAACTATTGTGAAAGAAAAAATGTAAAGATATCTATTTGTTGCAGGGATTATATGGTACCGGGGCATTGTGTCAATGTTCCGCATACAGTAGTTACGTCAGATAGCTTTGAAATTGCTTTTTGTTTTGATAATGTAAGAGAGGTCCATGTAGCAAAAAATATTATGAATAGCTGTTATTATACAGATACATTAGGCTGCGAATATAGCATTGGAAATATTGTGCAAGAGACACAAAAGAAGACGACAGGGTGTATGTTTATACATAGTTATGGTGCTTCAAATATTTGGAAAATGGTATTTCCGGAGGATAGGGAATATATTTTCGGTTGTGGCTTTAGTTTATAAAAAAGGGGCAGATATTGGTTGCAATAATTATCAGCTTCGTGTGGCTAAAATATAGGAATATCAGAGTATGATGGAATATTTAATGTATTGTTAGGAGGGATTGTATGATTAATAATGATTATGGAACACAAAAAGTGGAATTTGATACGCACAAAAGAAAGTGTGAAGAATTAAGAAAAATAAGAATGCAAATGGCAAGGACATTGGGGGTACCGGAATTAGTTAGAGATGAGCCATGTAATTATAGCGGACAATGTCATGGAACTTGTCCGGCGTGCTATATGGAAGAGAAGGCTCTGATGGATAGAATATATGAATTATTGAAAAGTGGTGTTGTGCTCACAATAAAAGGGAGTGAATTTGAAAAAGAGTCGGAAACCATGCTTCCTCCAGCCAAACCACCTATCATTTATAACCCTCCGATACCGCCTATGCCTCCTATCGTTCAGGGATTGATACGACCTTTGCCGCCTGATGGGTTTGAGACACCTGCATTTCCGACACCTCCTATACCTGAACCGGAAAAAAAGAAACGTGGGATATTTGATAAAATAAAGAAAGAGAAATGAAAATGTTCAAAGTACATACAATAAACAGACACCGACAGGAAATCGATGGAAAAGGGATTACAACACTTATTGGTTTAGCCGGATGTCCATTGCAATGTGAGTATTGTATTAATAAGGATGTATTGAACTTCCATCCGGTAAAAGAATATACAGAAACAGAGTTAATGTCAATTATTATGATTGATTGGTGTTATTTTATAGCATCCGGCGGAGGGGTTACTTTTGGTGGCGGAGAACCTTTATTGCAAAGTGAAATGATTCTTAAATTCATGGACATATTACCTGAGAATATTAAAGTGAATATAGAAACGTCATTAAATTGTGACAATGAATTTGTAAAGCATGTTATTCGTTATGCGGATGAGATATTTATTGATATAAAATCCATGAATGGAGATATTTATAGAAAATATACGGGTAAATGTAACGATATAACGAAAAGATGGCTGGAATACATAGTTGCTCATAAGTTGCAGGACAAGTGTGTGATACGAATACCAAGGATTTATAATTATACATCGGAAGAAGATATAGAATATTCTATACGATGTATTAGGAGAATGGGATTTGAGAGAATAGGCCGATTGGATTACATAATTGATATTGAAGAATAACAGTTATAGAAACAAAATATATGCATGAACAAAGGCTCAGAAACGTAATGGTTCTTAGAGAATTGCCAAAGTAAACTAAATTGTACATTAATGCTAACGGAGGACTAACATGGGCATAACCAAGTGCAGACAAACAAAGGATAGTATAATAAGGATGGCTGGGATAGCATTTCCCAAAAGAGGAATTCCCCAAATAGAAGAATTAACGGAGGGAATGTGTAATGTTGCCTATAAGTTGACTTATGAGGATGGATTCAAAATAATTCTAAAGATTGCGTCTCCCATAAGGAGCGGTTTTTTGACCAATGAATGTAACCTAATGGATGCAGAAGTGAAAGCTATGAAGCTGGTTGCAGATAATACAGATATAAAAGTAGCTGAAATTTATACATATGATACTACCAGGATGCTATGTGAAGGTGATTATTTCTTCATGGAATGTATAGAAGGTGCAAACTGGATATCGGTGTATGACAGTCTGGGAGAGGAGGTTAATTCCAAGCTTCGCAGAGAAGTAGGCATACTACAAAAACAGTTATCTGCTATTTCAAACGATAAGTTCGGGTTGTTGGGGGATTGCCTTCACCAATTTGATAAGTTGTTCGATTTTGTATATTACTTAATCAGTAATGTTTTGCTGGATGCAGAAAAAAGAAAGGTTGAAATTGGTGTCTCAACAGATGAAATATTAGCAATGCTTACAAAAGATAAGGCGTTTTTTGAAGAAATCAAAGTATCAACCTTAGTGCATTGGGATATGTGGGAAGGCAATATATTTGTTAAAGACGGAACTATTGCAGGAATAATTGATTGGGAAAGAGCTATGTGGGGCGAAGTCTATATGGATGAACCATTTCGACATCATAAGCGGAATAAGGAATTGCTGGAAGGTTTTGGCATTACTGAGTTGTCAAAATCTGAAATGAGAAGAGTTTACTGGTATGATATTCTGTTATATCTGACCATGATGACAGAGGTTACCTACAGAGAGTATGAAGACACAGGTCAATATCAATGGTCCAAATCTCTGTTTGAAGAAGTCTGGAGACTGCTATAGAGTAATGATTGATATAGAATGTCATAGTGATTAGGGGACTATGATAATAAGGAAGCTATTGAATAGCCTGCCAGAATCGTGTTATGCGATACCGGTGGGTTATTTTACTGTAAGAAGGTAGTGGAAACACTGTGGTGCAAGGCTTTGTATATAATACTGTCTCATGCATATAAAAGGAAGATTGTTATGGAAAACGGTAAGAAAGCTATATTATTAGCGTATTTTTGGTGATAAAATGTTATATAGAGAGAAGTTTATCATGACTGCAAGGGAGGAGTATGTATGCCTGATATAAAAATTGATAAATCAGAAGTTTTGCATTATGATAATCCGGATTTCCCGATTTTTGTACGAAAGAATTATATTCCGCAGGCGGTTGAGCTGGAGGATGCTTTTATACATTGGCACGATGAATTAGAGTTTATTTATGTTTTGAGTGGCGATTGTAAGTATTTGGTGAATGGTGAGAGAATTATCATTCAGGCGGGGCAGGGCATTTTTGTGAACGCCAGGCAGTTGCATCGTATTTTAAAGGGTTCTGTAGATTGTGAATTGATATGTTTGATTTTTTCACCTATGGTTCTTTGTACTACAAAATATGTGACAAATAGATTAGTACAACCGATTTTAGTTGCCGGAGATTTACCTTATTTATTGTTAAAAGATAATGAAGAATGGCAGAGTGTGATTTTGAAAGGGATTGCTGATATTTACAAAAGTACTGTTACTGGTGAGGATGAACTGGAGATAATTGCACAGCTGTATGGTATGTGGCATCAGATTGTGAAGAATGTGCATGTTCGGGTGAATAATAACCATACAGATGATGATTCGTTGATGTATGTAAAAAACATGATAGGGTTTATTCAAAGATCCTACGATGAGCGAGTATCGCTACAGGATATTTGTGAAAGTGGCAGTATAGGAAAGAATAAATGTACAACATTATTTAAGAAATATACCAATATGTCACCGGTGGACTATTTAAGATATTATCGGGTAGAAAAAAGTATAGAACTTCTCAAATATACCAATATGACGATTACGGAAATTGCCTATGCCACAGGGTTTACAGGAGCAAGTTTTTATGCAGAGACTTTTCGTAAATATATGGGTTATTCCCCTATGCAATTTCGCGAGAAGTATAGAGAAGAAAAGTAGTACGTCTCTGAAAAAATAAAAAGGTTAAGCAAAGAAGGGATAAAAGATGGTGTCGAATTATATACTTTGTGTTTTTCCAATAGTACTAATTATATTATTGTTTTTAGGTGCGAAGGTTGCACCAAGAGGAACAGTTTATGAGGATTTTTTCTCTTTGAAAACAGCTAAAGTATTACAGGGTGCAGCAGCAGTTGGTATCCTTTTGCATCATTTGGTGCAAGAAGTGACGGATTATGGAGCTGTATGGAAAGGACCCATTACACATATGAACTGGATGGGGGTTTTATTTACTTCTGTTTTCTTTTTTTCTTCCGGATATGGGTTGTTAAAGAGCTATAATACAAAACAGGATTATTTGGAGCATTTTTTGGAAAATAGATTACCTACTGTTCTGATACCTTTCTTGGTGTCTAATGTAATTTATTTGATTTGTGTAGGTATTTACAATGGAAGAGTTGTTAGGGTGACGGATACCATTACCTGCTTGTTGGGCTTTACGCTGATAAATACAAATACATGGTTTCTGGTAGAAATTATTATTTTTTATGTAATATTTTACGTCATATTTAAGCATATAAAGAATTCAGCATATGCATTTGGTTTCATGACAGGATTTGTGTTGCTTATGATTGTGGTCAGTTTGCTTTTGGGACATGATAACAGTGAATTGAATGGTCATTGGTTTATGGGTGAGTGGTGGTATAATTCAACCATAGTTTTTGTGTTCGGTATGCTGGTAGCAAAATATGAAAGTGCAATTCTTAATTTAGCTAAGAAATACTATATATGGTTATTGCCTATAGTTATTCTGGTCTTTGTAGGAATGTACATATTGTCAGAAAATATCGTTCAAAATGTGGGTTATTATTGTGAGTGGGAAGGGTATCCGGGATATAAAGAAAAGGCGGTTACAGCTCTTGTACAGTCAATAACATGTATAATTTTCATGATGTTAATTGTATTGATATGCATGAAAGTTAAATTTTATAATATCATTATGGCCTTTGTGGGGAAAATAGGACTGGCATTGTATATTAGCCATGATTTAATAAAGCAAAATGTCTCGAATATGTACAAAGAAATATCAGACCCTGCATTCTTCCTGATTGTGTTTGTTTATTCTTTTGTGATGGCAAGTATTTTGCATTTTCTGGTTAACACAAAGTTAATACGCCTTTGGATGGAATTTCGAGAACAATGCAAACAGGAACCTTTGACTTTAGAGGCGAAGCTGAAATGGAAAAAACGAATGGAATGTGTAAAGAAGCTAAAAGTATGGTCGGGGTTACTGAGCGTTGTTCTGACAGGTTTTATGGTAAAGGAAGCTTATGAGAAATATATTGTACCGGATTTAAATTACAAGGAACAGATAGAAGTTTTGGAAACAGTACAGGTAGGAGATACGGTTTATTATGGAACGTTTCATATAGATTCGGCTATTAGGAAAGATAGAATTCAGTGGAAGGTAGTCGATAAAAAGGATGGACAGGCATTATTGGTGGCAGTAAATGGCTTACATGGGGCTGCATTCCAACAAGAGTACAGTGCATCCGATTGGGAAACTTCAACCATTAGAGAGTTGTTGAACGAAGAGTTTTTAGACATGGCTTTTTCAAAAAAAGAACAGGAACTGATTACTGTAACCCGAATTGTAACAGAAGACAATTCAAAATATGGGACAAAAGGGGGAAGTATTACTTATGACAAGGTGTTTTTATTGTCAGCAGAAGAGGCTATGATTTATTTTTTTGACAACGAGGCGAGAAAAATAGAACCTACTGTTATAGCTTGTAGACGTGGAATTAATGTCAATACCAGAGTATGGAGCAGTTGGTGGTGGTTGCGAACTATGGGTAAAGAGAACAATATGGCTGCGGTTGTGTCTTTGGAGGGTGAAATAAACCTGGAGGGAGAAAGGGTGAACATTGTTTCAGGTGGTATACGCCCGGCTATGTGGGTAGATTATACTTTGGACAAATAAAGATTTTGACCAATATCGCATGTATGTAATATCTGGTCAAAATCTTTGTTTGATAAGGTTTGGTATAAGTTGTGCATTTAGAGATTTTACAGGTGGTATGCACCTATAATCAGCCATATGATTTTGCTGTTCATAATTTATCTTCCTGTATTTTGAGTTCTAAAGAGTAGATTGGCAATGGAAAATCTACTCTTTAATATTTTAACAAAGGGTCAATTTCTACTTCAAAGGGTAATTGGTCTAAAATATCACTTTGTATATTCACGCCGGGGTAGACTTCCATAAGGCGAAGGCCCTTTTCGCTCAATTCAAATACGCAGCGTTCGGTGACATACAGGACTTTTTGCTTGTTGGCACGGGCACGCTTGGCGGAGAAGCTGATGCTGGTAACCTTATCTACAAACTTAGGAAGGGAACCATTGTTTTTTATGGTAATCTTACCGTCATTTTCATCTACGTCAAGTCCCTTGGTATTAAAGGTTAAGCAAAACACTACGGTTCTTGTTCTGGCAGTAATATTGGCGAAGCCGCCGATACCTGCGAAGGCACCGGGACCCCGGTGGGCATTTACATTTCCGTGTTTATCGACTTCAATACCACCCATGAAACAGATATCAAGACCGCCATTGTTGTATAAGTCGAACTGGTTTGCCATGTCATACATGGAATCTGCACCGATGACGGCACCGAAAACCTTGCCGGAAGCAGGAAAACCGCCCACACCGCCGGATTCTACGGTTAAGGTTACTTTATCTAAGATGCCGCTTTCACGGGCATATTTGGTAACGGTTTCGGGAATACCTACACCGATGTTTACGATATCGTCTTCCTTCAGCTCCATGGCAGCACGTTTGCCGATGATGTTTCCCGGTATATTGATAACATTCTTTGTAGAAGTTCTGGTTTCTAACATTTCGCTCCAATCCAACCACTGAGAATAGGGGATTTCGAAGCTACCGGTCAATGATTCAAATGCAGCATGACGAGGCTGGGGTTCCACCATCACGATAGCATCCACCAGGCAGCCCGGAATGATAGTATTACGAGGTCTGGAGGGGGTATTTACGATACGGTCTACCTGAACGATTACCTTACCACCATTGGCTTTGGTTGCCTGGCAAATTGACAGGGCATCTCCGGACATATACATATCATCAAAGGTGATATTGCCCTTATGGTCAGCAGCAGTTCCCTTGATGAGTGCCACATTGAATTTAGGTAGCTTGTAGTATAAGAAGTCTTCCCCATCTACCTCAACACGCTTCACAAGAGAATCATCATGGGAAATACTGTTGATACCCGGTCCGTCAATCAGGGGGTCAACGAAGATATCGAGACCAACCTTGGACAGAGCACCGGGGATACCGCCGGCTTGTGCACGGATAGCATGGGAAATGCAACCCAGAGGCAGGTTATAAGCCTCGAAACGGTTCTCCAGAACCAGTCTCTTGGTACTGAACATAGCACCAAAGTGGCCGCAGATAATCTTGTCCACAGCACCTTCTTTTATGTATTGCTCGGCATTTCTTTCTTCATCCCAGATACCGAAACCGGCACTGGAAACCATGGTTAAATGCTTGGGAGAACCGGTTGCTTTGTATTTGCGGTAAATAGCTTCGTGGAGTTCCACAGGATTCTCTATTCCCAGAAAAGAATTTAAACAAATCACATCACCGTCTTTTATCAGATTGATTGCTTCATCAGAAGTCATAATTTTAAACATTGTATTGCCTCTTTCTCTTAGGTTTTTTCACAATAGATATACCATAACATTATCCGTCTTTTTTTGCAATAAATTTTAAGAAATACGTTTTAATTATGTCAAAAGAATTTGTATTGTGGTATAATGGAATTATTATAATTATCAAATGAAAAGGAGCAATGAATATGGACAAGAAAACGAAAAGTAAATTTTCAATTAAGACTAAGCTGTTACTTATGGTATTGCTGCCTTCAGTTATTTTAAGTGTTACCTTGACATTTCTGGCAGCAAAAAATATTCGTAGCGGTATGCAGGAGGAGGCTATTCATGGCTTGAAGGCCATTGCTTTTTCCTTGGAGGAGATTTATGCGTTGGCTGATCCCGGTAAATATACAATGGATAATATGGGCGGCGTAACTAAGGGGAATTTGTCGGTTAGTGGTAATTATGCAATTGTTGATGAAATGAAAACATTTACAGGATATGATTTTACTATTTTTTATGGTGATACTCGTGTGGCTACTTCTTTAAAAGATGTAAGTACAGGTAATCGACTGGTAGGTACGAAGGCTTCCGAGAAAGTTATTCAAACAGTATTAAATAATGGGGAAGAATATTCAGATACGAATGTTGTTATTAATAGTTTACCTTATTATGGTTATTATGTACCGATTGAGCAGGATGGCAAGGTGATCGGTATGGCTTTTGCAGGATTGCCACAGGAGGAGGCTGATGCTTTTATCCAGCAAAAGGTAACGATGATTATTGGAATTTCCGTTGCCGTATTAGTGATTATTTCCGTAATCGGATTGTCATTTGCATTAAGTATGGGCAATGCCATTACCGGTGCAGAAAAAGTAATTACTGAGGTGGGAACCGGTAATTTGAAGGTGATTGTTAGTGAGAAGGCGAAGAAGCGTAATGATGAAATCGGGGCTATGACTCGTGAACTGGAGGCACTGGTTGCCAAGTTGCTGGAGGTAATTGGCAATGTGAAGCAGTCTTCTAAGGTGCTTTATGATTCCGGAACTACTTTGGAAGAAATGGCGGTTCAGAGCAATAATGCTACAGCCGAAATCGGTCATGCAGTAGAGGATATCAGTCGTGGTGCTATGACACAGGCAGAAGAAACAGAGACTGCATCTGCAAATATTGTTCAGATGGGTGACATTATTACAGAGATTGTTGCAAGCGTAGATACATTAGGTCAGGCATCTTTGAATATGAAGAAGGCCAGTGATGAGTCTGAGGTTATTATTGGTGAGTTGAGTCAGTCTAATGACAGAACAACAGAGGCAATTGAGAAGATAGGACAGCAGGTACATACAACTAATGATTCTGTACAGGAAATTCGTCAGGCCATTGAATTGATTACCAATATTGCGGCAGAGACTAATTTGCTGTCATTGAATGCGAGTATAGAGGCTGCCAGAGCCGGTGAGCATGGAAGAGGATTTGCAGTAGTTGCCTCTCAGATACAGAAACTGGCAGAGGAGTCTAATAGTTCAGCAAGAGAAATCGGACGTATCATCGAACAGTTGTTAAAGGATTCTGAACAGACTGTTATGGTTATGGATGAGGTAAATGTGATTATTAATCATCAGCGTAAGAAGCTGGAAGAAACCAAGTCAAAATTTGTTTTATTAGCAGATGGAGTTGCTTCTACAACCAATGAAGCAAAGGTTATCGAAAGGCAGACTACGGATTGTGATGCGGCCAGAGGAAAAATTATGGATGTTATCCAGAATCTTTCAGCTATTTCTGAGGAAAATGCAGCAAGTACTCAAGAAACCAATGCTTCTACAGAGGAGTTAGGTGCAACATTAGAGATGTTAACAGAGTCTGCAAAAGAATTATTGGTTCTTTCAGCAGAATTGGAAAAGAGTATGGAGTTCTTTCAAGTATAATAACATTGAAGAATGAATAGATAAGCAAAGAATATTATATCAGAGGTTTATTATGGGGGAAAAGAAGATGTTTTGCAAAAATCCGATTATCACGTCGATTTACACAGCGGATCCGGCACCTATGGTTTATGGAGATACTTTGTACCTCTATACCACACATGATGAGGATCAGTTGGTCAATGATTTTTATACAATGGTGGACTGGCGTTGTTATTCCACCAAGGATATGGTGAATTGGACAGACCATGGAAAGATTTTTTCACTGGATGATATCAGCTGGGCGGATGACAGAGCTTGGGCACCACAGGCTATAGAACGCAATGGTAAGTTTTATCTCTATTGTCCGGTACATAAGGAAAATGGCGGAATGGCGATTGCGGTAGGTGTATCAGACAGCCCCACAGGACCTTTTAAGGATTTGGGGTATCCGCTTGTGGATGAGGGGGATTGGAACGATATTGATCCCACGGTTTTCATAGATGATGACGGGCAGGCATATCTTTATTTCGGTAATCCGGAGTTACGTTATGTTTTGTTAAATGAGGATATGATTTCCTATGATGAGACGGTAGGAGTGGTGAAAATCCCTATGACTGAGGAAGCATTTGCAAAGGGCAGTCATATGACCGGTACGTCATATGCAGAAGGACCGTGGTTCTACAAAAGAAATGGTATTTACTATATGGTTTATGCGGCTTTTGGTGTAGATAAGAAGGATGAGCATCTGGCATATTCTACCTCCACATCGCCTACAGGTCCTTGGGTTTATGGAGGCGTTCTGATGACGGAAGAGGGGGGAACCTTTACCAATCATCCCGGAATTGCAGATTTCAAAGGTCATTCCTATCTGTTTTATCATACAGGGGAGCTTCCGGGAGGCAGTCTGTTTCATCGCAGTGTCTGCGTAGCAGAGTTTCATTATAATGAAGACGGTTCTATTGATACCATTGCGAAATGTGACGGAGTGTATGGGATTTCATAATATAAGTGAGATATTGAAATGCTCTTCAGGAACGAAAGTTTTTGAGGGGCATTTTGTATTTGAAAGAATATTTAACATTTGCGTTGTCAAGAAGAGATACAGGCGATTTTTACTAATTAATGTAAATTATGCAATCTCAAATAAGCGTAATCAAAAATGAGCAATATCTGCGAATGGAATGCTGAAAATTGATTAGAATTCTAATTCATAATATGTTATCGTTCCTATAGAATAAAAGGTATGAAAATATCATATAGGGGGATTGCACAGGATGAATACACTAGACAAACCGAAAAAATTAGTCAGTAAGGAATATACATTTGATTCTTTCTCCAATGGTCAGGTACTGTTGGGGAAGAAGAAGGGGCATCTTCCGGCTATGGGCTGGAACAGTTGGAATGCCTTCGGTAGTGGAAACACAGCACAATTGACCAGAGCTATGGCAGACAAAATCGTAGAGCTGGGATTGCGGGAACTGGGGTATCAGTATGTAGTGCTGGATGATGGCTGTTATAAGCCGGAGCGTGTGGGTGGGAATCTATCCAATGAAACCAAGAAGTTTCCGGAGGGTTTTAAGGCATTGGCGGATTATATCCATGAAAAAGGCTTGAAATTCGGAATGTACAATGATATCGGAACGAATTTGTGTGCAGGAGCAGCGGTAGGCACCTGTGGACATGAGGAGGTAGATGCCCGGTCCTATATAGAGTGGGGCGTGGATTTTCTGAAGGTGGATAATTGTTATTATCTCTGGGACAATGCCACTTTTTCTGCAGGTACCAACGCCAAATATGTGTATGCACCGAATATAAAAGCTATTCGTGTGGAAAGGAAGTGGTACTCACGAACTATGCAGGCTGTTTCAGATGGTGTGTTAACCGGTCAAGGCTGCTATCGGAAGGAGGATTATATTACTAATATCGGAACTTTCGATGGTACCAATGTGGGGGTAACGCCCATAGGGGTGCGAAGCGGAGAGTTGCTGTTTACTGTGGATGTTCCGGAAGCCGGTGATTATAAGCTGTTTGTTACCTATGCAACCGGAGAAGAAGTGAGTGTAGGCAGTTGGCTCCAGGTGGCAGTGAATGATGAGTTGACATTTGATGATATGTTACCGGCGACGGAAACGGTAACCGCTTTTGCGGAGAGTGCAGCGATTGAAGTTTCCTTGAAGAAGGGAATGAATAGTATTCGTATTATGAATCATCGCAGACAGGAGAATACACTGGCTTCCTATGCCGCTTTGTTAGATGGTCTGAACAAAGCTAAGCCGGATCATGATGTGATATTTTCGATTTGTGAATGGGGCAAGACCCAGCCGCAGAATTGGGGATATAAGGTGGGTGACTCTTGGAGAATATTAAATGATATTACCTTTTGTGTAGGTTCTGATGGAAATCCGGGAAGAGGTGCCTGGTCAGACAATGGTACGCCCAGTGTCACATCCCAGTATAATAAGGCAGTCATTATGGATGAGTTCGCCGGATTGGAGAAGGGGTGGAATGATCCGGACATGATGATGATTGGCATGAACGGGCTGGACGATACGATGTGCAGAACCCATATGACCATGTGGTGTATGATGAATGCTCCGCTGATGTTAGGTTTGGATTTGCGTCGAGTAGAAAAAGGGGATATGCTTTGGAACATTATTGCCAACAAGGAACTAATAGCACTGAATCAGGATGCTCTGGGAATACAGGCAAAACGTATCTTTACTACCATGGAAACCGATGCACCGGATGCTGATTACATTACCAATAACAATCGTTGTGATGTTTTGGCGAAGCCACTGGCAGATGGCAGTGTAGCGATTAGCTTTATCAATGTCAGTGAGAAACCATGGGAAGCTAAGGTTTGTGCAGATTTGGATTTGATTGCAGAAAAGCTGGGAGCGAAATGGCAGAATAGTGACAGCTTCCGTAAGGCCGGAAGATATCAGGTAAAAGATTTGTGGAGTGGAGAGGTGTTTGAAAATACCTCGGGATGCTTTGAGGTGCCGTATTTGAAGGCTTGTGATAATATAACCCTTCGAGTAAGTGCCATAAGTGATGAGAAGAATGTGTAAGAGGTTGGTTACAATAGAGGGTGAGGCTATGAAACCGGAACAGAAAACGGTAAGCGTGGAGGAATTCGTACAAGGACTTTTACAACAGATACCGGAAGGACATGATAATGATGAGGGAATGACATACGGTTATGAGGTCGGGTGGCTGGAGGAAGAGGATGTAATGGCAAGAGAGGTACCTTTGGTACGAAAACAGGCGGCCCGTATTGCTCATGAGTTTCTTCGGCGCGAACAGAAGGAAGAGGATACAGATGATGTTAGTAGTGCAGGAGTGCTACAGGATTTGTATGATTGTCGCATTTGTGTCAGGCATGTAATGCAGGTGTATGCAAAGGGAATTATGGATGGTTTTACCAATTTACAAGGCAGATATGTATTTGGAATGGAGGAGTATGTTTCAGAACCGGAAATGGAGCAGATACTGAAGCGTCTGTTTCATGCACACCTTCGTATCAAAAGAACCATATCTACTCAGAAAACTATCTGTGCAAAGGAATTGGCCTTCGAAGAGGCTGTGGAGATGTTGCAAGCAAATCGGGACTGGATATTGGTGGATGTTCGTTCGGAAACAGCTTTTGCAGAAGGACATATGGATAAAGCGATTTCGATACCGTTATTTTCCATACTGAAAAATCCATACATGGTAAATGAGAGGCGTGACATAGGGGTATTTCTTTATTGTGAGGAAGGCTATCAAAGCACTATGGCTGCCAATTGTCTCGCGGAAGCCGGTTACGAAAAGGTGTTTTACTTTGCCTGGCGTGAAAATAGGTAAGGGACTATTTGCCAGTTTGGATATCATTTGGTATAATAGAGAAGATTTATGAATGCATGTGTATTCAGAATGTGAAAGAATATAGAAAGAGGCGTAATAAGCTGAGAGGATTTTAGTATGTATTATGTACCGGATGGAACCAAGGTTTGTGGATATTATGAATGTGAGAATTGTAAGAACCGCTTTTTATCTTTAAAGATTGTGCCACGTATGGTTTGTCCTTATTGTGGGGAAGAAGCCGATATGGAGCTGGGACCGGATGATGAGATGCCTGATGTGGTAGAGGATGTGAAGCTGATTAAGGTAATAGAGAATGAGGAAGAGGTGGAGATGATGGATACATTGCTCAGTCTGGCTATTACTGGTGGTAATTATGAATGGCTGTAGGGATAAAAGGCTAATTATTGCTTATAGTCAAAACAAAAAGCTGTCAATTGGCAAAAACTAAAAGAAAAATGTGAAAATATAGTGCAAAGTTCCTAATTTTCTGATATAATATAGTTACGATATAAGTAGTAATACAGAAGGTGAGGGATGGTTATGACATATGAAGAATTAGTGGAGCAGGTGAAAACTGCAACGAAGAAAGCACGGGTAAGTAAATCGGTAGGACATGTGGCATACCAATTCAATGTAGAAGGGGAAGCAGAAGGCGCATTTTATGTAGAGATTTCAGATGGAAAAGTCCATGTGGAGCCGTATGAGTATTATGATAGGGATATTATAATTGTTACCTCAGCGGATACCATTGTGCAGATGTTAGAAGGGAAATTACCTGTGAGAGTGGCTTATTCCAATGGTTTGCTTCGGGCCTATGGAGAGTTGGAGTTATTAGAAGTATTGCCTTTTGGCGGCAAGTAATTTTATCTGTAAGATAGCCCGAACAGATGAATACATAGTAGGGAATAACAGAGAAACAGGAAAGGTATATGAAATTCCCGGCTCCAGTGTGAGCCGGGAATTTTTTACTCAGGAGTATAGGTTTGAGTAGGGAAATGAAAGGCATGAAGGTGGGAACGGACGGAATGGGGACGTTCAATATGGGCACTTGATACGGAGTCTATGATGATTTTATCCTTTAGAGGGTCGAATGCTCCATCGAAGAAGGCATCGGCAATGGTATTCTGTGCCAGTGCTCTGATAAGGTTCATAGGACGACGAATGCCTAAGCCACTGAAGGAAATTTCCAAGAATTTCTCAAGAGCAACCTCAGAAAGTTCGATTTCGATGTCTTGCTCTTTGGAGATTTCTATAGTCTTGGAGTGTAGCAGCTTTCTCATGGCTTCCTCGGATAGTCTGCGAAAGTTAACAATTTGTTCCATGCGTCCGGCTAATTCATCTAACATACCACACTCCATCAAATCTTCAACAGTCAAGTCAGCATAGATGTCACAAGCTGTTTGGGTAGTTTGGAGAGTACTACGGTTGTCAAAGGAAGATTTATGCATGGAGCCTTCCCCTTGTGATATGTCAAAGCCGGCAGTGAAACCTATGGGACGATGCTTGGTTATGGAATTCCCAGAGGAACCATAGTAATCTGTAAGCGTATCTTCGTCGGGCTCTTTTCCTTTCTTGTTACGAATATCTTGAAAGGCACCCATTAATACAAACATGGTCAGATTCGAATCAAAGGAATGGCTATCGCCATCCACCTCTACTTTCATTTCACGTCCTTCGATAAGGGTGAGGAGGTTGGATTGTATAGCAGCATTGACATTGACACGTTTGCCATCATAGCTGGGCATACATTTTTTGTCAGCTTCATCCAGAAAACAGATGCCCACTCCCTTAGAGGATGGATATTTCTGTAAGATAGCTTGCGGTATGGTACTGATATTATCACCCTTAAAGCCGGTTTCGGTAATTTGGCTCAAGTCAATCTGCACTACAGGTATGGGGACATTGTACATTTTAAATAGGTCACGGATGGCACGAAAGAATTCGGTTTTACCGGAACCGCTGGGAGCTGTCAAAACCCAACTTGGAGCTGTAAATTCTGTTCCGGATAATACATTTGCCATGTATTTGTAAACCTGATACACCGCAATTTTTAGCTGTGTTCCCTGACCTTGTATTCTGTTTTCGCAGTATTGAAGCATTGTCTGCGGAGTGAGTTTTTCCAGCATTTTTTGACGGTAACGCAGAGGATTGTTGCTGATATATTGTCCTTCTATTTCAGAATAGGTGAGGCTAACAGTAATATTGTGTTTCCAGTCAAAACAGGTACGATGTAAGGATCTGTTCAGCAAATTACTGATACCGACAACCTGCTCCTTTTGATTACAAGCCAGGGTTACCCTTTGACGTCCGGTAAAATGTTCAAAGTGTTCTATAATGCTCTGAAAGTCCTTGTATTTGTCGCAAAAGTCAAACTTATGCAGATAGTTTTTGGGGGAGAAGAGTAGTATCACATCTTCTTGCTTTTTTTCCAACAGGTATCGGTAGGTGTCCAGATTTAAAAACATTTGTTGTGTAAATTCAGTTGTAGAAAGGATGGCGTCTATAATTAGTCGGTTGTTTATATGTTTTATTTCATAGATATTATTTTCCAGTTCCTGATAGGAAGCTCTATTCAGAATGAGTTTGCCTTCGCTGCCTTCCATCACATAGGAAATATAAGGAGGAGCAGGACGCGTTTCTTTGGCACATTTGACACAAAGGCATATGGGTGCGTAATCATCATTGGTACGCATTATTTCATCACCGCCCAGAAATGGCTTGTGACATTTTTTACATCTGTTTTTTTCGAAATGTATCTTTGTAGGTATCATAAAAATTCCTCCATCCATATATGATGCTTTGATTATAGCATTTGGATGGAGGATGTCTATGTAGGTGTCGGTATTTGGTATTAATACCGAAAATAGTCATGGTAGGTCTGATAATTACCGAATTCCAAGCAGGTCCAAAGAGCCATTTCCTGATAGCAGTATTCCAAATCCTGCCCATTGTGCTGGTATATCATGAATAGCATGGTAACATACCATTCAAAGGGTGTCATGGTGAGTTTAAATTTAATTTCTTCGACCATTTCAGAAGGGGAGGATAGTAAAAAGTTATAACGGTGCAGGCAGGTTTCTTCAATCTTACGAATAAGCAGGTTACGGTCAGGTGCATCAACAGGGTAGCATTCCCCTTTCGAAAGCTTGGCAAAGTCCGTGGCTATGGCATGACGGTATTCTGTGATTAGGTTATAAAAAGCCAATTCATGATTGTTTTTTGGAAATCCCAAGAAGGATTTTTCTTCCAATTTTTCCAAAAGGGTTTGTTCCATCTTGTCAGAGAGTCTTCGAAATAGGCGAATACCATCGGAAAGATAGGAGAAGCGGAAGGTATAGTCAGTCAAAAGCTCCAGTGAGTCATCATAAAATAAGGAAAAATGTTCCAGCACAAAATCCAACAAATTCTTCGGAAGAGTGAGAAGATAATCTACCAGTTCATTATGAACTTCCAACCCATAGGAAATTTCTTCTTCTAAGGTAAGCTCAGCAAATTTACCATTGTCTCCATGAAGCAAATAGTCCAGTCTGACGGCAGTACCAAAGTGTGGACCGGAAATATATTTTCCGGACTTTGACAGACTGAGTTCATAAAAGACCTGTAGAATAGCTTTTTGTGTTTGTGGGTCTGGTTTTTCCCCGTCCATGCAGGTGTAGAGGCTGATGTTTTTTTGGTGCTTACCAATACGTTCGGCCAACTGTGCCTGGGTAATTTCTCCCTTAAATTCTGTCAAGAGAGAGGAGAGTAGTTTGGAGAAATGGTTAGCTGGCATGTGCCGGTAACCTTGGTATAGGGATTTGCTGTCCAGATAAGCTTCGATTTTTTCGCGCATGGCCGGGTCAGGAAGGGTTTCACCATTGACATAGCGGCTGATGGTCTTTTGTTTGCGGTCTATGACCTGTCCCAGTTCTTCCTGAGTAATATGTAATTCCTTCAGCTTTCTAAAAAGATATTCGGAATAGCTCTTTTTGGTAAGGGGCTTGTATTCTGTTTTTTGCATAATAATTCCACCTTTGCACGATATTTCTATTTTGATAATAGCATGGGGAAAAAGGGTTGGCAAGATTATCAGGGAATAGAAGTATTATTCTGATTTTAGTCAAAAAATTGTATAAACTTTTTTACAAATAAAGGAAATAGTGGTATAATGTATAACAGAAATAACTATCAAGGGGGTTACAGCTATGGAACAGCAGATTTTTACCAACGAAGTGATTTTGTCATGGCTTCAGTATTATGCAAAGAATACCACATTGGATTTGGAGCATGTAAAGATTATTGATATTACGAAGAAGAATAAGAATATTATTCCTACCGTAGAGGCACACAAGACTACCATGGTGTTTACCAATGCGGGTATTGATGATATTTTCTATCGTTTGTGGAGTGCAGGCTTGGGTGAGTGTGAGGTTTGGTACAATGAAGGCTCTGACCCATCCGGTGAAATATATAATCAAAAGGTAAAGGATATGATCGACAGAGGTATCAATGCCTCGGCAGGTATGCTGATACTCAATCCCAATGCCAGAAATACAGCAAAAATCGGTCTGAGCAATGAAATGTTCCAGCGTGGTTCTATTCAGTATGTGGGTAGCGAAATTCGTGCCATTATTTTGAATAAGATGATGGTAGCACCGCAGGATGATATTTGTGTTATCGGTGGAGCCAGCATAGCTATTGAAACAGCTCTTATGGCTCCGGAGGGGTCCGTGGTTGCAGTAGAGTACAGTCATCGTGACCGAGCTACGTTGGAGGATAATCTGGTACATTTTGACTTACATAATGTAAAGGTAATCGATCATATTGATGCGGAGAGTATGAAGGATTGCCCGGTACCTTCTCTGGTGTTTATGGTAGCATCTGCCAGTACGGAGCAGGAGCTGGCATATTTGACCAGCATTAATCCAAACATTAATGTGGTGATTTATACCTTGGATTTCAAGGTGGCGGCAGGCATTACCAATACTTTGCAGGAATTGGGAATGGCAGATGTTGATACCATTCAGGTTTCTGTGGCGAAGCTGGGTAGTAACAATACCTTTAAGCAGGAGCCTGCACCTTGGATTATTACAGCAAAGACCAGAGTGAATGGCTAGCATAAAAATTGCCCTTCCTTTAGAAGTAAAGTTCTGAGGGAAGGGCATTATTTTTTATAATACTTTGGATAAAAATTCTTTTAATCGAGGGTTTTTCGGGTTTTCAAAGAACTCCTGTGGGGGAGCACTTTCCAAAATCAGACCGTCATCGATGAAGAGTACCTTGTTGGCAACTTCCTTGGCAAAGCCCATTTCGTGAGTAACAATAATCATGGTCATGCCTTCTTTCGCCAAAGATTTCATCAGGTCTAATACTTCACCAACCATTTCCGGATCCAGAGCACTGGTAGGTTCATCGAACAGAATAACTTCCGGGTTCATGGCAAGAGAACGTACAATAGCAACACGCTGTTTCTGACCACCGGAAAGGGTAGAAGGGTAAACATCAGCCTTGTCTTCCAGTCCGATACGCTTCAAGAGGCTCAGAGCATGGTCATAAGCTTCTTTCTTAATCGCTGCCTTCGTAGTAGTGATGGGAAGAAGTTCTTTTTTCTTATCTCCACTGCGGAAGAGATTGGTAAACTTAATCAGTCGGTTTTGTTTCTGTGCCTTGCGCAAGTCCTGACAGCGAATGAGTACCGGTGCCAGCATAATGTTCTGAATCACTGTCTTGTTATTGAAAAGGTTGAAGTGCTGGAATACCATGCCCATCTTGCGACGATGAACATTAATGTCAACCTTAAAGTCTGCAATATCCACACCATTGAAAATAATTTGACCGCCGGTAGGGTCTTCCATACAGTTTAAGCATCTTAAAAAGGTACTTTTGCCGGAACCGGAGGGCCCGATAACACAAATAATGTCACCCTTTTCAATGGTAACACTGATACCGTTTAATACCTGATTGTCACCAAATTTTTTCTCAAGATTAATTACGTCTATCACTTTTCCTCAGGCTCCTTTCCATTATTTTAATTCCGGCACTGATAATCAATACCATTACAATATAAATCATTGCCATTACCAGATACGGAACCATGAATTCATAGCTGTTGCTTCCGATATAGTTGAATGCTACATAAAGGTCTGCAGCACCAACGAAGCTTACTACGGATGTTTCCTTAATCAGGGCGATAAACTCATTTCCCAGTGTAGGGAGAATGTTTTTCACGGCCTGGGGAATAACGATTTTCATCATAGTAGTACCAAAGCTTAAGCCCATAGCACGTCCGGCTTCCATCTGACCGCCATCCACGGATAAAATACCGCTTCGCATGGTTTCAGAGATATAGGCACCGGAATTCAGTCCGAATACCAGAATGGATACCTGAACACCGGTCAGCTTCAAGCCAATCAGGGGAAGCAGTACATAATAAAATACCAATAACTGAACTACAATAGGGGTACCGCGGAACAGTCCCACATAAAAGCTGCAGAAACCATTTAAAATTTTAGGTAACAGCTTATATTTAGGGATTACCCTTACGGTAGCAATGAGGGTACCGATTAAGATACCGATAATCAAACCTATAACGGCAATAAGAAGGGTGTTTTTTAACCCTTCTAATACCTTCACATAGCCATTTTGTTCAATAAAGATTTCAATAAACTTGTTTACCTTCTGGTCAAAATTTCCCATGAAAACCTCTCTGTTTCTAAACTATACTGTATGGTACTTACTGCATTGCATTAATTGCTTCTGTAATACAAGCAGCAGGAGCGGAGTCAATAATTACATAATTGATGTTGCCATTTAATAAATCCTGAACTGCAAGAGAACCATTCTTGTAACCAACTGTCTGTGGTGCGAAACCGGTAAAGCCCCAATCCGGGTCGCCTTCACAGTAGAACTGTCCGGTAGTACCGGTTTGCACACCGATTTTGGTAGAAGAGTCTTTTGCATTTAAAATAGCTTCTACATCAGCAACAGTAGCACAAGAATCAAATTCTGTGTTGTCAGAAGGAACAATAAGCTTCTGGGAAGCACTGTAGTAAGGGTCTGAGAAGTTTACATACTCCAGACGGTCTTCCTTAATGGTAAGACCCGCCATAGCGATGTCACATTTCTGCTGACCTACAGATAAACATACTGCATCAAAGTCCATGTTCTGGATGACCAGCTCCTGACCAAGATACTCTGCCAGTTTGGCAGCGATTTCCATGTCGATACCATAGTAGTTCTCGCCCTGAGTATACTCGAAAGGCTCGAAAGCAGCATTGGTAGCAACTACCAACTGTTCCTTGTTCGGGTCATATGTAGCAGAAGTAACTGCAACAGGAGTACCGTCACCGAAGTAGTTGTTACAGATTGCATCGAAGGTGCCATTGGACTTAATCTCTGCAATAAAGCTGTTTACGGTTTCCAAAAGCTCCGGCTGGGTCTTATCCACACCGAAAGCATATTCTTCGTTGGTCAGTTCGATTTCAATTACCTTAGCAGTAACAGGTGCACTGCCGCAAGCGGTAAGAGAAAGCATAACCATTACGAAGCAAAGGGTTAAGCTAAAAAATTTCTTCATAATATAATCTCCTTATTCTATATTGTTATTTCTAGCACTTTGCATAATATACCATTTTATCAGGGAAAAAGCAATCGAAAACAATGCAAAAAAGCGAAAATGCCGGAAGATAATAAAACAGCAGTGCCCCATATAAAGAATAGGACACTGCCTGTATGCAGAAATAATTTATTTCTTCTTTAATAAGCCCTGTAATAATCCGCCGATTAAATTACCGGTAGAACTCTGGGCGGATGCAGGCTTAGGTTTGTTGGAACCACTATTGTCTGTTAACAGTCCGGTTAATAAGCTACCAACATCGACATTGTCTAACAGGTTGCCAAGTAAGCCTTCGATGCCGGAATCCTTATCCTCATCTTCGTCAGTCTGCTGTCCTAAAAGGCTCATGAGCAAAGGAGCGATAGCAGAGAGAATATCAGAGGTTTTCTTTTCGGATACACCGGTATTCTGTGCGATGTTACTGAGCACATCCCCTTTATCGGAGCCTAACAGGTGAGCAATAATCTTGGAACCGTCCTTTAAGTCTACATTGCCTAAAAAGCCGCTTAAATCCTTGGTATTGTCCTTGGCGTGGTCAGCAAGAGCGTTTACGAAGCCATCCTTGGTATCCTTGTTATTTGCCTGCTGCTTGGCACCGCTTAAAAGAGAGGGCAGTGCCTGTGCCAAAACATTGGAAACATCTTTGCCGGATGCACCGGTAAGGCTGCTTAATCCATCAATACTGTCGGAACTTAATAAAGTACCTGCGAGTTTTTGTAAATCCATAATCGTATCTCCTATTCAAAAGTATTTATTTTATTATGAAACAATCGATGTTATAAGTCAAGAAATTTGACATTTTTTGTTGGAAAGTCTTGCGTAATATTCGGAATCTAGTATAATAAAAATGTATTAGATTTTTCTAAAAATGTGAAAAGGAGAATTATCATGGCAGAACCTAAGAAAAAGAAAAAAGTTGTAGCTGCTGCAAGTACCGGTGCGAAGAAGACCGGTTCAAGCAAGAAGGGCTCTAAGAAGGAGGCGGCACCTGTAGGAAATGCAACCGGTTTGCGTATTGGTGCGGTAGCATTGTGGGTAGTAGCGCTGGCTTTGGAAGTAGTAGCATATTTGGTACTTATCGGAACTATTAATTTGACCTTTATGCCCAGTTTGTGGCAGATTATTATTGCATTGGTATTGGATTTGGTATGTGTTATCATCGGTTCCCAGTTGTGGAAGAAAGCAAACCATATCAAGCCGGCCAGCGAAAAGAACAAGTTTTTGTTCTGGTTGTGGAATAATATGGGACTTATTGTATGTGCGGTAGCATTTATTCCTTTTGTTATTTTGGCACTGACCAATAAGGATGCAGATAAGAAGACCAAGACGATTGCTACAGTGGTAGCGATTATAGCATGCTTAATCGGTGGTGTGGCAAGCTATGATTTTAACCCTGTTTCTGAGGAACAACAGCAGGCAGCTATGACTACTATTACAGATGATGTATTCTGGAGTCCTTTTGGTAAGGTTTATCATACCAGTGAAGATTGTCAGGCGTTGAACCAGAGTGATAGTCTTACCTATGGTACCGTAGAACAGGCCATTGCTGAGAATCGTACCCGCCTTTGTGCTTTCTGCGCGAAGCGTGACGATATTTCCGGTGTTGTAACGGATAAGGATGTAGATGAAGTAACATTGGATGAATAAGAAGATTTCAGAAGTATATGACAAATGAATGAGAGGAGTGTCGTAGAGGCACTCCTTTCTAATGCAATAAGACAGAAATAAGAGGTAATCATTTATGGAAATAAAAGGTTTTACATATGGATATGATGCGAAGAGAGGCGATTTTCGAACGGAAGGTGCTATTAAATCTCAGGAGCTTTTGTATGAGACAGGTGTGAACTGGGTGTGTCTGACGGTAGTTTGTACCCAGGAAACTGCACATAGTACAAATATTGATTTTGACTTTGTCAGAACCTGTTCGGACAGAGATATTATGGATGCAGTAGAACGTGCTCACAGCAAAGGGATAAAGGTCTGCCTGAAGCCAATGGTAAACTGTAGGGATGGTGTATGGCGTGCTTATATCAATTTTGCAGATTCTGACTTTGCAGGCAAGGATCCATATTGGGACAAGTGGTTTCAGAGTTATGGTAATTTCATGAAATATTATGCAGGGCTGGCAGAGGAAACAGGCTGTGAAATGCTCTGTATCGGCTGTGAAATGTGTGGAACCGAGCGAAAAGAGAAGCATTGGCGTAATCTGATTGCAGAGCTGAGAACAGTTTACAGTGGCGAACTGATTTATAACACTAACCATGGGCATGAGGATGATGTGAAGTGGTTTGATGCGGTAGACTATGTAGGAACCAGTGCTTATTTCCCGGTAGCGGATGGTGGCGGCGCGACAGTAGAAATGATGAAGGAAAGATGGAGCCGCATTCGGGATGAGCTTTATCCGGTGTATGAGAAGTGGCAGAAAAAGATTGTTTTCATTGAAATCGGTTGTCGCAGTGCACATGGTTGTGCAGCGATGCCCTGGGATTTTTCACACAAGGATTTGCCTCACAATGAAGACGAGCAGGCAAACTTTTATGATTCCTGCTTGGCAACCTTTGCAGATCAGCCTTGGTTCGGCGGTATCTTCTGGTGGGATTGGAGTACTTATATCTATGAAACGAAAGAAGAAGCGGCACAGGAAAACGGCTTTAATATTCACTTGAAAAAGGCAGAGGAAGTATTAAAGAAGTGGTATGCAGAGTAGTGAAATGACGAGGGAGCTCCTTTTCGGCAATTAGTTGAAAGGGGGCTTTTTTGTAGCTTACCATAATTTAATACGGTAAAGTAATAAAAAGCTTGCGAAAGAGTACTGTTTTTTGTATACTATAAAGTAGCAATATTTTATCCTGTGGAGGAATTGATATGTATTACAATAATATTTTGGAATTAATCGGAAACACACCGTTACTCAGTCTGGAGGAGGCTACCGGTTGTAACATTTTTGCAAAAGCGGAATTTTTGAATCCGGGCGGAAGTATTAAAGACAGAATTGCTTTGAATATGCTGGAGGAAGCTGAGAAAAGCGGCAAATTAAAGCCGGGCATGACGATTATTGAGCCTACCAGCGGAAATACCGGTATTGGTTTGGCACTGTGTGGTGTACGTAAGGGCTACAAGGTAATCATCGTAATGCCTGAAAATATGAGCGACGAGCGTAAGAAAATCATCAAGGCATTGGGTGCAGAATTGGTGTTGACACCACCGGAGCTGAGTATTGGCGGTTCTGTAGATAAGGCAATTGAGATAGCGGCTTCTTCAGATAATTATTTTGTACCGCAACAGTTCGAGAATCCTGCGAATCCACAGGCTCATTATAAGACTACTGCAACAGAAATTTTAGAGCAGTTGGATAAGAAAATTGATGTATTTGTATCCGGTATCGGCAGTGGTGGTACCCTACAGGGAATTGCTTCCCGTATATTGGAGAAGAACCCGGATTGCAAGATTGTGGCAGTGGAGCCGAAGAATGTTTCTGCCCTTTTGGGGGATGAACCGGGCTTGCATCAGATACAGGGAATTGGTGATGGTTTTGTACCGGAGGTATTGGACACCGGTATTATTACAGATATTGTTGAAGTAACCGATGAGGATGCGATTAATACAGCCAGAGAGCTTGCAAGCATACAGGGACTTTTGGTAGGAACCTCTTCCGGAGCAAATGTATGGGCAGCAAAGAAGATGGCAGAAAAGTATGGCAAGGATAAGGTGATTGTGACCATACTTGCAGACAGAGCAGAAAGATATTTCAGTACGGCATTGATTTAGTGATTTTAGGTACCAATATAATCTTGGGGAGTAGCAGAAACGCTTATGAAAAAGATTTTTTTTATTGCCGGATTAATCATAATAGCCATTATTGCCGGTATTTTTGTCATAAATATATATGAAGCCGATACGGAAGTGACCAAAGAAACTACCAAGGTAGGCGTGATACTGAATGGTAGCAAGGATGACCAAAGTTGGTCTCAGTCTCATTATGAAGGATTGCAACAGACTGCTGCGAAATTGAATTTGGAAATTCTATATCATGAAAATGTAAAGGAAGATTCCGTCACTGCATTGGTAGATGAGTTTGTGGTACAGGGCTGCAAGATTATTATTGCAAATTCCTTTGAATTCGGTACGTATATTGAAGCGGCTGCTGAAAAATACCCGGAGATATACTTTTTACATGCTACCGGAGTAGGAGAAGGGAAGAATCTGTCTACTTATTTCGGAAGAATGTATCAAATACGTTATTTAAGCGGTATTGTAGCAGGACTACAGACCAAGAGCAATGAAATCGGCTATGTGGCTGCATTTCCTATTTCTGAGGTGAATCGTGGTATTAACGCTTTTGCTTTGGGTGTCAGAAGTGTCAATCCCCAGGCAACTGTATATGTGAGCTGGACCAATTCCTGGAATGATGACCAGGTGACGGGAGAGGTAACACAGGAACTCTTGGAAGCGCATAATATTGATGTACTTGCCATGCATTCTGATTCTGTAAAACCATTGGAAATTGCAGAGAACATGGGAGTTATGTCTATTGGATATAATGTGGATAACAGTAAGGAATATCCGGATACCTATTTAACTGCCGCTGTTTGGGATTGGGAGGCGTTTTATACTCCGAATATTTTAAAATGTCTGCAGGGAAAGTTTGAGGGACAGCATTTTTGGGAAGGTGTGGAGAGTGGTATGGTATCTATTGCTCCATTTACAAAATTAGTAAATGAAGGTGTAGCGGAACGTGTGGAGCAGGAAAAAAACAGACTGTCCGGCGGCACCTATGATGTTTTTTATGGACCGATATATGATAACGAAGGAAAACTACGAATTTCTGAAGGGGAAAGTATGACAGATAATTCGATGTTGAATGAATTTGACTGGTATGTGGAGGGGGTGATAATCAGTGAATAAGGATAAGAATAGTCATAAGATATGGCTTGTTCTGGCAGTCGTTATTTTATTGATTATCTTTGCTCTGATTATAAACATAGGTCGAGAAAGGGAAGTGGCTTCTAAAATTGGTTTCGTTATGACCGGTGGTATTGAGGATAGCGGATGGAATGGCATGCATTATCAAGGTGTAAAGAGTGCTTGTGATAGGTTAAATGCAAAGCTGATTGTAAAAGAAAATGTGGAAGAAGGAACCGGCAGATGTTCAGAGGTTATTGAAGAGCTGGTGGATGAAGGAGCTTCCATGATTATATTAACCAGTTATGCTTATCCCATGGAAGTGGAGGATGTGGTGAAAAAGCATCCGGATATCTCTTTTTACGGGATTTCTGCTGAGTGCTTTGCGGATAATATGACTTCTTATTTTGGACGTATGTATCAGGCCAGATATTTGGCAGGAATAGTTGCCGGTATGCAATCGCAATCCGGACATATAGGATATGTGGCGGCTATGCCGAATGCGGAAGTAAACCGTGGCATTAATGCTTTTACCTTAGGGGTAAGAAGTGTCAATCCTCAGGCACTGGTACATGTGACCTGGACCGGTGAGTGGGATGATGCTGCATTGGAAGAACAGGCAACCAAGGAGATTATTGCAGATACTATGGCAGATGTGGTTACCTATCATCAAAACCAACATAATGTAGCCAGAGTAGCTGACGAAGCAGGAGTGTACTCCATCGGTTATAATCAGTCTACAACCGGACTGTCAGAGAAATATCTGACAGCAGCTATATGGGATTGGAATGCTTTGTATTATGAGATTATCAGGGAATTTATTCAGGGAAAGAGTAATTCTGTAAAAAGCCATTGGTTCGGTATGGAAACCGGAGTGGTAAAGCTGGCGGAGTACTCTTCAGTAGTAGATGAGGAAACCAAACAGGCTGTAGAAGATGCGAAAGAGAAAATGATAGCAGGGAATGATGTATTCTCTCAGGTAATTTATGATAATCAGGGGAACTTGCGTTGTGATGAAGGAGAAGCAATCCGTGATGAAATCCTTTTGGAGAAAATGGATTGGTTTGTGGATGGAGTACTAATCTATGAAAAAGTGGAAAATTAGTAATCTGAAGAACTTCATATTGATTATATTGGTCAGCTTTGTAATCTTGATAGTAGTATGTCTGGCTATGTGGATAAAACTGCAGGAAATCATTGATACACAGTTAGAGCATCATGTTTCGGAGCATAGTGCCATGATTTCCAAGGTGGTGGATAATGCATTTGGAAATGAATTGCAGCTTTTAAGTGATGCCGCAGCTTTTGTAGATATTGAGACCGGTACCATGCAGGATTTATTTGCTGAGGAAGAGGGCGTTTCCTATGGTATATTGCGTATTAATGGGGAGGCCAGCTATGGAGAAGTATTGGAGATTTCAGAGTATAAAGGTATTTTTGATGCACTTCACGGAAATGCTTCGGTTTGCTGTGATAAAAATTCAAATGTGCTTTTCGCCGTTCCGGTCTATAATGGCGAAAATGTAAAGTTCGTGCTATATAAACTATATGATAGTATCGCTTTGGCGAATAAGATTGATATCTCCAGTTATGGCGGAAGGGGGAATAGCGTCATTGTGGATATAGACGGACGCATTGTGCTAAAGCCTATAAATAGTCAAATGTCAACAGATTTCTTTCAGAAAAAAGAGAATGTGGCAGCTGTAGAAGAAATTAAGAAAAAAATGAATGTAAGTATTTCAGCAGCAGCCTGTAGTAAAGGCGAAGCAGGTGATAATATATTATTTGCAGCAGAAACGAATTTCTCCGGTTTATATATAATGGGTTATATTCCGGCACAGACCGCTTCCAGTGGTATTTCTCTAATCGTTCCCTTGGTAGTATGGTGCTTTGGATTGTTATGGCTTCTTTTGGTGATTGTTACGATTTATTTGATGGTGACAGAGAAAAAGGCAAGGGAAAGTGAAGAGTTCTTACAGGCAAAGATTATTGCGGAAAAGGCGAATTTGGCTAAAAGTGATTTCCTGGCAAATATGTCTCATGAAATACGAACCCCTATCAATGCAGTCATTGGTATGAATGAGATGATTTTGCGTGAAAGTGATGACAAGGAAATTCTGGAATATGCTGCAAGTATTAAAGGTGCCAGCCAGAGCTTGTTAACCATTATTAATGACATTTTGGACTTTTCAAAAATAGAATCCGGTAAGATGGAAATTGTGGAAGCCGAATATGAATTAGGCAAAGTTTTGAATGATGTTGTAAATATGATTGATTTAAAAGCGACTCAGAAAAATTTATATATGGAAGTCCATGTAGAAGAAATTCTTCCTAATAAGTTATTTGGCGATGAGGTGCGTATCAAACAGATTTTATTAAATCTTCTGAATAATGCTGTGAAATATACCCCTAGTGGTTCTGTTATCGTTCGTGTAAGCGGAACTTTGAATGAACAGCAGGATATGGTAGAGTTGAAGGTTGCTGTGGAAGATACCGGAATTGGTATTAAGGAAGAGGATTTAAAGGGGTTATTTGAAGGCTTCCAGCGTCTGGATATGGAGAAGAACAGAAATATAGAAGGCACCGGACTGGGATTGGCTATTACTCATAATCTGGCGGAGATGATGGGTGGTAGTATCGAAGTAGAAAGTGTTTATGAGAAGGGCTCTACCTTTACTCTGTTTTTGAACCAGAAGATTATGGGCGAGGAGCTTATCGGCAATTTTTCAAAGAAGTACCGTAATTTGTCTGAGGACATACAGAAATATACACAGATGTTTACTGCTCCTGAGGCATCCATATTGGTTGTGGATGACAACAAAATGAATTTATTGGTTGTCAAGAATCTGTTAAAAAAGACATTGATTCAAATTACCACTTGTATGAGCGGTCAGGAAGCTCTGAAGTTGATGCAGCAGCATGCCTTTGATTTGATTTTATTGGATCACATGATGCCAGGGATGGATGGTATAGAAACATTAAAACGTTCGAAACAATTGGAATATAATTTAAGCAGCAATGTACCGATGATTGCTTTGACTGCAAATGCCATATCCGGGGTCAGGGAGATGTATCTGAAGGAAGGCTTTGATGATTATATCAGTAAGCCCATTGACGGAAATGAGTTGGAAATCTGTCTGACAAAGTATTTGCCTGCTGAAAAGATGAAAATGGAAGAAATGCCAAATCCGGAGGTGATAGCAGCGCAAGCGGAGCATGTGACGGAACAGGAAGAAGAACCATTGATTGATAAGGCACTTGGTGTTCAGTATTGTGCAGGTAGTGAAGAGTTATATATGCAGATACTACAGATGTATCGAGATATGTATCATACGAATTTTTTTGAACTACAAAAGTTTTATGATGAGGATAATTGGAACGATTATACTATAAACATTCATGCATTAAAATCGAATTCCTTAAATATCGGAGCCAAGAGTTTATCCAAACAATGTTTACAATTGGAGTTGGCCGGTAAACGGATACGTGCAGGTGAAGAGGTAGAAAGCAGTATGGCATATATCCGTGAGAATCATTCGTTAGCAATGGAAGCATATAAAGAAGTTGTGGATGCAGTAAGTAGCTATTTAGAAACATCCCATTAAGGATAATAGGGGAAAAAAATGAAACATATTTTAATTGTAGATGATGACACTATGAATTGCATGATTGCGAAACATGCGCTTAGTTCGGATTATAAAGTGGATGCCGTATATTCCGGTAAGGATGCATTGGTGTATTTGGAAACAGAGAAGCCTGATTTGATTCTCATGGACATTGAAATGCCGGGAATGAACGGTAAAGAAGCAGCCGCATTAATAAAAGCGCAGGAGCAATTTTCGAAAATACCGATTATCTTTTTGACAGCTGACACAGATCCGGAGACAGAAGTAGAGTGTCTGAAATGGGGGGCAGATGACTTTATTACTAAACCGTTTGTGGCACCGATTATGACCAGTCGTGTAAGTCGTGTTTTAGAATTGTATGAGTTGCGTAAGGACTTGGAAATCCAGCTGGAAAAGAAAACCAAGCAGATGGAGATGGCTACCTTGAAATCCTTAACAGATGCATTGACAGGATTGCACAATCGTGATTATCTGGAGAAAAGTCTGCAAGGTTTATTGGAGGAAGGTTGCATCGGTACCTTGTTTATGATAGATTTGGATAATTTTAAGATGATGAATGATACATATGGGCATATTATGGGAGATAAGACACTGCAGCATTTTGCGGATGTGTTGAAGCGGTATGCCAGAGAGGATGATATTGTCTGTCGTCTGGCAGGGGATGAGTTTGTTTCTTTTTATCCTCAACTGGTAGACAGAGAGGCTGCGGCACAGAAGGCAACCGGTATTATTAAGACATTTGCAGAATGCATGGGTAGTATCGGATATCCCGGTATTGTATCTGTATCTATCGGTATTATGATTACAGATGGTAGTGACAGCTTCCAGAGTCTGTATAACAAGGCAGATAAGTCATTGTATTTTGTAAAGAATAATGGTAAAAATGCCTACCATATTTATGGCGAACAGAAAAGTGCCATGAGTGAAATCAATACAATCGTGGATTTGGAAGTAATTCGTAATATGATAGATGATGGTCTTGATAATGGAAAAGGTGCTTTTCATGTTGCTTATGATGAATTTAAGAAGGTTTATGATTTTATTATACGTTATGCGGACCGAAAACATCAGGAAATTCAGATTGTATTGTTTACCTTAAATGTGTATCCACAGTGTGAGGTGTCGGTTGAGAGTGTTATGCAGGTATTTGAGAATTCTGTTATTACTTCTTTACGGGCGATGGATGCCGGAACACGCTATAGTAGTCAGCAATATATTTTGTTACTCTTAGATACCAGTCTGGAAAATGGTAAAGTAGTAGTGGAAAGAGTAATAGAGAGCTTTTATGAGGATAGTAAGTTGGCGAAGGAAGAGGTAGGAATCGTCTACGATATCCAAAGCAGGGGAATTATTTCCTAGGAAGGGGAAGGGATTATGATTTTCAAGTGTAAGAATTGTGGCGGAAATGCCATATATAGTCCGGAGCATAGAGGCATGTATTGTCCCTATTGCGAAAGTGAAAAAAGCGAAGAAAGAAAGTATGATCTGTATAATATCACTATTTGTCCGGATTGCTCCGGTGAGTTAAAAATCGATGTTCATACATCGGCTTTGGAATGCCCATATTGTAACAATTCCATTATTTTGAATGAACGAGTAGAAGGAGAATTTGAGCCACAGAAAATTATTCCTTTTGCATATAGTAAGATGGCTGTAAAGGACCTCTTAAAGGCAAAGTTTAAGAAGTGTATTTTCGTACCGACAGATTTCTTATCCGAGGCGAAATTAAATAGCATTCGTGGAGAATATATCCCTTTCTGGATGTATGATTATAATGCTCACTGCACCTATCGCGGAGAGGGTGTTAAGGTGCGTACCTGGAGAACCGGAAATATTGAGCATACAGAAACATCTTATTATGATGTAGTAAGAGATATGAATGTATTGTACAGCGATATTCCCGCAGATGCTTCTATGAAAATGCCGGATAATATTATGGACTTGTTAGAGCCTTATCAGTATGATGCCATGGTAGATTTTCAACCGGAGTATATGTCCGGCTTTGATGGAGAAAAGTATAATATGGCAGCCGGTATTGTGGAAAATCGTGCAAATGCAAAGATGAAGGCAAGTGCAGAAAAGATTATTCAAAATACGGTAAATGGTTATTTAAGAGTAAATCAACGTGAAAAAAATGTGTCCGCACAAGTGACAGGTACGAAGTACTGCTTGCTTCCTGTCTGGAAATACATATATAAGTATAATGATGTTTTATATCCTTTCTATATAAATGGTCAAACCGGTAAGGTGGTAGGAAAGGTCCCTATTTCTAAGAAAAAGGTCTTTGCTTATGGTGCTACACTTTGGGGAATTTTGACCTTCGGCATATTGATGCTGGGTGGTATTTTGACATTGTAGAGAGGAGGGAAATAAAATGGATATGGAATATGATGTAAAGAGTGAAGCTCGAAAGCAGTATGTGAAATATTTTAGAGTTTGGTTTATTCTTTTCGCCGTGATACTCGTGGTTTTTGGTATTCATTTGGCCGAAACTCTATTAAAGAAAGAAGCGGTGGTTGAGCGTACCAATAAGAATGCACCGAAGGAAAGAGTGTTTGATGATGCAAAAGTGCTTTCAGATAGTGAGGAAGATAAGCTACGAAAGTTAATCGCAGAAGTAGAAGCGGAAATTCATTGTGATATTGTATTATGGACCATTAATCAACCGGTGGAAGGTGCGCAGGCACAGTCCGAATATGGTTATCGTTATGATGACTGGGAATTGAATATGCGGGATTTGTCAGATGATTATTATGATTATAATGGATTTGGTTATGATAATGTGAATTTTTCCGGAGCATTGCTCTTGGATAACTGCTATACCGGTCAGGAAGGAAGCTGGTTATCTACTACCGGTGCTGTGTATGAAAAGTTTGGGAATACGGAAATTAATAATGTAGTGGATGAAGTATATTATACTTTGGTAGCCGACGAAAGTGCGTATTATAAGGCTTATAAGAAGGGTATCGAAAAAATCCGAAATCAAATGCAGGATGATAAAATAGCAAATATATTTACTATGGGTATGTTTGTTATGGTTGCTTTGTTTATCCCTATCATAGTGGCTGTCATCTTTATATTAACTCATTTAAAGTCTAAGGAGGGGGATATTACTACTACAGTCAATACCTATGTAAATGGGAAAGCTCAGATGAACAGACGCAGTGACCAGTTTATTCGAAAGACGGAAACTACCAGAAGAATTGAGACCTCCAGTTCCAGTGGCGGTAGTCGAAGCATCAGTTCCGGCGGAAGAGGTGGTTCTCACCGCAGCAGTTCGGGAAGAAGCCATGGTGGCGGTGGCCGTCGTCGATAAGAAGCCGGTATTACAGTGTTTTATTAAAGTATTGTATAAGAAGAGTGCATGCCTGGAAATTGGTATTCCAGGGCATGTACTTTTTTGGTATATTAGTAAGTTGCATAAACAAACTTGAGAAGAGGGTACAAAAAAAGAACTCACATGACGGTATGAGTTCTTTTCTGCTATGTTTATATAAATATTAAGCCATCTGATTAACAGCTTTGCTAAGACGAGATACTTTTCTAGCAGCGTTGTTCTTGTGATAAACACCCTTAGAAGTAGCCATCTCGATGGTCTTAGTAGCATTAGCAAGAGCTGCCTTTGCTGCTTCCTTATCGCCAGCTTCAATAGCAACGAAAACCTTCTTCATAGCTGTCTTAACGCCAGACTTGATTGCCTTATTCTTTTCAGTTCTAATCTGAGCAACTTCAATTCTTTTCTTTGCAGATTTAATGTTAGCCAAAGTTCTACACCTCCGATATATTGAATTCAAATGTTAAATGAAAATGTTTCACTTAAGCCAGACACGGACGACTAAGTAAACATACTACTGTATTTTAAGGCAAGGATTGTTATTTTGTCAATACATATTTTGAAGTTTTTTAGAAAAAATAGTGATAAATGTACAAAATAGTGTTTTTCTAGATAAACGGAGGGTATCATGAACAATTTTCAGGTAAGGACAGACTTAGCCTTGGAGGCGAAAGAGAGTATTTCAGAAGCAAAAAACAGTTTGCATGGTGTTGTAGTGGAAGAGTATGAAATAGAAGCAGATAGTATCCATGTAACACGGGTAAATATTGAAACTAAAAATGCAGCAAAGGCAATGGGAAAACCAATCGGAACTTATATTACCATTGAGGCTCCTTTGATGTTAGAGCCGGACGAGAGCTATCACCGTGAAATTTCCTTGTGTTTATCGCAGGAATTATTGAGTATGTTACCGAAAAAAGAAGGCGGAATATCCGTGCTGGTAGTAGGGTTGGGAAACAGAGAGGTGACGGCAGATGCTTTGGGACCTTATGTTCTGGATAATTTGATGATAACCCGCCATATTATGCGAACCTACGGAAAGGTTGCTTATGAAAATGATTATAATAATGAAATCAGCAGCATGGAACCGGGTGTTATGGCCAGAACCGGTATGGAAACGGCAGAGATTGTAAAGGGAGTTGTGGCAGAAACAAAGCCGGATGTATTGATTGTTATTGATGCTTTAGCGGCAAGAAGTACCAAAAGACTGAATCGAACCATTCAGATTACTAATACCGGCATTCAACCGGGCTCCGGTGTAGGAAATCACAGAAATGCACTGACAGAGGAGAGCTTGGGGCTTCCGGTGATTGCCATAGGAGTACCTACCGTGGTGGATGCGGCGACTATTGTGGGAGATGCTCTGGAAAAAATCGTAGGAGATAAAAAGGAGCTGGATGATTGGAAGCAAATGGAACGGTATCGGATTGCTTATGCAGAGCTGAACAATATGTATATGACGGGAAAGGATATTGATTTTACCATCAAGAGAGTGAGTTATACCCTGTCCGAAGGAATTAATATTGCATTGGAAGGAAAGGAATAGCCAATATAGGATCTTCATATATTAAAACAATGAATAGTAACATAGGAAGAACAGAATATGAATAAAAAGGTAAAATTAGCTGTATTACTAAGTGTCTTGTGTACTTGTGCGTTATTCCTTATTATAAATGATTTGCCGCAAAGGATATTGGTGACTTTGTTGCCCACTATGAACTACCAAAGAGTTGGCAGTGTATGGAGCATATGGTCTGAAGAGGTGCAAGGGGAGTTATTGCCTGTTTTTGCATATCCGAAAGAGGATATCATAGTGGCGCGCAGGGAGGATTGTTTTATTTTAAAAAAAATAAAGCCGGTAGAGCTGTTAACCATGATGGAAGTGGAGAATATAGGGGATGTGGGTGAAGTGGTTATAACACCGGCTCCGACTACATCTGTTCCGGAAACAACAGTGGATCCGGTCAATACTTCGTCGCCTGTTCCAGGTGAGCCCACGGTATCTGAGGTACCCACCGCAACACCTATAGCAGTGATGGCAGGTACATTTGTGCCTCATAGTCTGCAAGCTATTATAAATATGGAAGAGTTGTCCACCTATGAAACACTGTTAAAAAATTTTTATATTGTGGATAGTGTTGCCATGGTGGGAAGCGACTTGCTGGATGCGCAGGAATTATCCAAGGTAGATTTGAGAATAAGTAAAAGTGCAGAAGAACCGCAAATATTAATCTATCATACCCACTCGCAGGAAGGGTTTACAGATTCTGTCAAGGGAGATGACAGTACCACCATTATGGGGGTTGGTGAACATTTGGCAGAAATCTTGCGAAATCAATATGGATATAATGTGTTGCATCACATGGGTAAGTATGACGTAAAGACCAGAAATAATGCTTATTCCAGAGCTTTACCGGAAGTAAAACAAATTTTGGAGGAGAACCCTTCCATTCAGGTAGTAATAGACTTGCACAGAGATGCAGTAGCCAATGAAGAAAATAAACTGATGATGGATTTGGATGGCAGACCGACAGCCAGATTTATGTTTTTTAATGGAGTAAGCTGTACTCGAAAAACAGGAAATATAGATTATTTAAAAAACCCGAATCTGCAGGACAACTTAGCCTTTTCCTTTCAAATGAAGAAGGTGGCAGAAGAATACTATCCGGGATTGACCCGAAAGAATTACATACATGGTTATCGATATAATATGCACCTTTGCCCCAGAACTACACTTATTGAATTGGGTGCCCAAAACAATACTTTAGAAGAGGCTATGAATGCCTGTGACCCAATCGCACATATTTTGGATATGGTACTGAGCGGAGCGTAAGGAAATACTTGCGTCTGATTTATATTTCTGATACAATCATACTAATTATGGATATGTTTAGGAAAGAGAGAGGATATATAGATGTCATATACAGATCAGAGCAAAATCCGCAATTTTTGTATTGTTGCACATATTGACCATGGCAAATCTACCCTGGCTGACCGAATCATCGAAAAAACAGGTTTATTGACCAGTCGTGAGATGCAGGATCAGGTGCTGGACAATATGGATTTGGAACGTGAAAGAGGTATTACCATTAAGGCTCAAACAGTACGTACGGTTTACAAGGCGAAGGATGGCGAGGAGTACATTTTTAATCTGATAGATACTCCGGGACATGTGGACTTTAATTATGAAGTCAGTCGTTCACTGGCGGCCTGTGACGGAGCGATACTGGTAGTAGATGCTGCTCAGGGTATCGAAGCCCAGACACTGGCAAATGTATATCTGGCACTTGACCATAATCTGGATGTTTTCCCGGTGATTAATAAAATCGACTTACCCAGTGCAGACCCACAGAGAGTTATTGAAGAAATTGAAGATGTAATTGGTATTGAGGCACAGGATGCTCCTTTGATATCTGCGAAAAACGGATTAAATATAGAGGATGTATTGGAAGCAATTGTAGAAAAAATACCGGCACCTAAGGGAGACAAGGACAAGCCTTTGCAAGCCTTGATTTTTGACTCTGTATATGATTCCTATAAAGGAGTTATTATCTTCTGCAGAATTATGGAAGGTACCGTGAAAAAAGGAACCACCATTCGTATGATGGCAACCGGTGCCAAGGAAGAAGTCGTAGAGGTAGGGTATTTTGGTGCAGGACAGTTCCATCCCTGTGAAGAGTTATCAGCAGGTATGGTTGGATATATTACTGCTTCCATTAAGAATGTGAAGGATACTGCAGTAGGTGATACGGTTACCGATGCAAAGAACCCTTGTGCAGAGCCACTTCCCGGATATAAGAAAGTAAATTCCATGGTTTATTGTGGTATGTATCCGGCAGATGGTGCCAAGTATCCGGATTTAAGAGATGCTTTGGAAAAGCTGCAGTTAAATGACGCTTCCTTAAATTATGAGCCGGAAACTTCTATTGCGTTAGGATTTGGGTTCCGTTGTGGTTTCTTAGGTTTGTTACATTTGGAAATCATTCAGGAACGTTTGGAGAGAGAATATAATCTGGACTTAGTAACAACAGCTCCCGGTGTTATTTATAAGGTATACAAGACAAACGGAGAAGTGATTGAGCTTACCAATCCGTCTAATCTTCCGGATCCTTCTGAAATCGAACATATGGAGGAGCCTATTGTTAGTGCGGAAATCATGGTAACTCAAGAGTTTATCGGTTCTATTATGGAACTGTGTCAGGAAAGACGCGGACGTTATTTGGGAATGGAATACATGGAAAATCGTGCGTTGATTAAATATGAGCTTCCGTTGAACGAGATTATTTATGATTTCTTTGATGCCTTGAAGTCCCGCTCAAAGGGATATGCCTCCTTTGATTATGATTTGAAGGGATATGAAGAATCCAAGCTGGTGAAGCTGGATATATTGATTAATAAGGAGGAAGTGGATGCATTATCCTTTATAGTACATGCGGATTCTGCCTATGAGCGTGGTCGTAAGATGTGTGAAAAGTTAAAGGATGAGATTCCGAGACATTTGTTTGAGATTCCGATTCAGGCTGCCGTAGGTGGCAAGATTATTGCCAGAGAAACTGTAAAGGCTATGCGTAAGGATGTATTGGCGAAGTGTTACGGTGGTGACATTACCCGTAAGAAGAAGCTGCTTGAAAAGCAGAAGGAAGGAAAGAAGCGTATGCGTCAGGTGGGTAATGTAGAAATTCCGCAAAAGGCCTTCATGAGCGTATTGAAGTTGGATGAGAAAAAGTAAATTGGAGAGAAGCTTGCCGGTGAAGAAGGAAATAGAGCTTTATATACACATTCCTTTTTGTGTACGAAAATGTAAATATTGTGATTTTTTATCGGCACCTGCAGGAGAGGATACGATACAAATATATATGGAAGCTCTTTGCAGGGAAATCCGGGAAAAGAGTAAACAGTATCAGGATTATGAGGTTTCTACGATTTTTATCGGTGGGGGTACGCCTACCGCTGTGGAAGCACCTTGGATAGCAAAGTTGATGGAAAGCATTCGTGAATGTTACCATATCAAAGCAGATGCAGAGATTTCCATGGAAATGAATCCGGGAACTGTAAAGGAGACCGCCCTTCAAATTTATAAGTCGGTCGGAATAAATCGGCTGAGTATTGGACTGCAATCTACGGAGGACGATGAACTGCAAAGGCTGGGGAGGATTCATAATTACCAACAATTTTTGGAGACTTATCAACAGGTAAGAAATGCAGGTTTTCAAAATATAAATGTAGATATTATGAGTGCCTTGCCTGGGCAGACACTGGATAGTTACAAACGAACGCTAAAGCGTGTGGCAGAGCTTGTGCCTTTGCCTGAGCATATTTCAGCCTATAGTCTGATTATTGAAGAAGGAACCCCTTTTTTTGATGCATTTGAAGCAGATGAGTTGGAACTGCCTGAAGAAGAAACAGAAAGAGAAATGTATGCTTTTACGGAACATTTTCTGAAGGAATATGGATACGAACGGTATGAAATTTCCAATTATGCGCAAAGAGGAAAAGAATGCAGGCACAATCTGGGTTATTGGGAACGTAAAAATTATTTGGGCTTTGGAATAGGTGCGGCTTCTTTGGTGGAGAATGTTCGGTTTCAGAACGGCAATGATTTGGAAGAATATTGCAGAAAGCCGGAGGAGAGTGTTATTGAATATCAGACACTTAGTGTTCAGGAACAAATAGAAGAAACTATGTTTTTAGGACTTCGAAAGACGGAGGGAGTATCTGCTGAACGGTTTGAATGGTTGTATGGATTGACTTTGGAAAAGGTTTATGGTTCCGTAATCGAAAAGCATATACAGGCAGGACTTTTGGAATGGAAGGTTGCGAATGATATATCAGAGAAGTATTTAGCACTGACGACACGCGGACTGGATGTCAGTAACTATTGCATGACCGATTTTTTAGAACCAAGCTTTTTTGCAGAACAAAACGCACTGTAACTGTCCTATTCACATAAGATAAGGGTAAGAGTAATCCGTTGGAGGTTTGCCCTTGAAAACCTTTCAAAAGCCCTTATCTGCAAGTGAAGAGATACGCTACCTGAAACAGTTGCATGGTGAGGATGCGACAGCTGCAAAAGAAGCGAAGGACATTTTAGTAGAACATAATTTGCGATTAGTAGCTCATATAGCTAAGAAGTATCAGAATGTGGACGAAGATATGGATGATTTAATCTCCATAGGTTGTATCGGATTGATTAAGGCAATTGATTCTTTTGATGAAAAGAAAGGAAGATTGGCAACCTATGCCTGCCGCTGCATTGATAATGAATTGTTGATGATGTTACGTGGGAAGAAAAAACATTCCCGAGAAGTATCCTTGTTCGAACCTATCGGTCAGGATAAGGAAGGAAATGAGATACATCTGGTAGACATTATTGAACAGCAACAATATGATATTGTAGAAAAACTGACTTTGTGCAGTAATATGCAGAAGCTGCTTTATTATATACAGGATTGCCTGACAGAAAGAGAACGTCAGATTTTGATATTGAGATATGGTTTGGGTGGTAAGCGAGAGTTGACACAGAATGAAATCGGAGAACTGTTTGGAATTTCCAGAAGCTATGTCAGCCGTATAGAGAAAAAAATATTAAAAAAGCTACGGGATTGCTTTGAAGAGGATGAATAATCTGTTGTCAAAAGAAGGGTTTTCATATATAATATACCAAAAGGGGTTGTCCCGTAATTGTATTGGAGGAAACAATTATGCCAAATATTGAAGAAATACTTACAGTTGCCAAGGAAGCGGGGGCTTCCGACGTTCATTTGACGGTTGGTATTCCACCTAAGATGCGTGTTAATGGTAACCTGATTACTATGGAATTTCCGAAGCTAGTTCCGGCAGATACCTTGGAAATGGTTTTGAGTATTATGACAGAAGCTCAACGTACCCGTTTTGAAGAGAAGGGTGAGTACGATATGTCCTATTCTATTGCAAATGTAGGTCGTTATCGTTTGAATGTATTTAAGCAGAGAGGCTCTGTTGCTCTAGCATTCCGTTTGGTAGGTACCAATGTACCTGCACCGGAGAAGTTAGGTATTCCGGAATCTGTTATTGATTTGTATCAACGTAAGAGAGGTCTGATTTTGGTAACAGGACCTACCGGTAGTGGTAAATCAACCTCACTGGCAGCGATTATTGATAAAATTAACAGCAATCGTGATGCGCATATTATTACTCTGGAAGACCCTATCGAGTACTTGCATCAGCATAAGATGTCTATGGTAAACCAGAGAGAAATCGGTATGGATTCAGAGAATTATGCAAATGCACTTCGTGCAGCACTCCGTGAAGACCCGGATGTTATTCTGGTAGGAGAAATGCGTGACTTCGAAACCATTAGCGTTGCGATTACCGCAGCAGAAACCGGTCACTTGGTATTGTCAACCTTACATACCATTGGTGCGGCAAGTACTGTAGACCGTGTTATCGACGTTTTCCCGCCTCATCAGCAGCAACAGATTCGTGTTCAGCTGGCTAACGTTTTGGAAGCAGTTATTTCGCAGCAATTGATTCCTACTTCCGATGGTAGAGGCCGTTGTGCAGCATTTGAAGTAATGCATGCAAACCATGCAGTTCGTAACCTGATTCGTGAAGGTAAGTCACATCAGTTGCCTTCCGTAATGCAGACAAACCGTAAGTTAGGTATGATTACCATGGATGAAGCAATTACCCAGCTGTATTTTGATGGCAAAATCGACAGAGATTTGGCAATTCAGTTTGCACAGGATCCGGATGGTATGGCAAACAAAATATAATAATAGATTGTTTTGGGAAAGAGTTCACTTCGGTGAGCTCTTTTTTGAAATAAGGATTGCAAAAATAGGAAAATATGATATTATAAGCATATCGAGTTTATTCATTTACATCAATTATTCAAGTATTTCGTGGCAGTTTCTGCCGCAATTCAAAAAATTTAAATAGTAGAAAGGAGAAGTATGTTTGGTTCGATTTTAACAGGAGGAATCAATGGGATGGAAGCCTATTTGCTACGTGCGGAGGTGGATATTTCGCATGGTCTGCCGGGATTTTGCATGGTAGGCTCTTTGAGTAATGAGGTGCGAGAGGCAAAGGAAAGAGTGCAGGTGGCACTAAAGAATGCCGGATATGACATTCCGCCCAACAAGGTGACGATTAATTTATCCCCTGCAAATATAAGAAAGGAAGGAACCGGTTATGATGTGCCGATTGCGATAGGAATATTACAATGCTTGGGGTACTTTGAAAAAGAAGCCTGTGATAATATTTTGTTTGTAGGGGAACTAGGGTTAAATGGGGAGATAAAACCGGTGAGCGGCATCCTGCCAATTGTAAAGTCTGCGGTAAAAGAAGGCGTTACATGCTGCATTGTGCCCACTGAAAATGCCACAGAAGGCAGTGTGATACCGGGAATTCAGGTAAGAGGAGTGGAAAACATTATTCAATTGGTGCAATATCTGCAGGAAGAGGAGGAAAAAAGAAAAGAGACAATACTTCCGGCAAGGAAATGTACTTTACATTCTATTCGAAAAATGCAAAGGGAAAAACAGACTTTGGATTTTTCTCAGGTGCGTGGACAGGAACAGGCGAAAAGAGCTGCAGAAATAGCAGCTGCAGGTTTTCATAATTTGCTTATGAGTGGTCCGCCCGGAGGTGGAAAAAGTATGATAGCTCAGCGGATACCGGGAATCTTGCCGGAACTGAATGAACAGGAATGTCTGGAAGTTTCTTCGATTTATAGTGTGGCCGGTTTGTTGGATGCTCAAATTCCATTAATTACGGAGAGACCTTTTCAGAGTCCACATCACACAATTTCAAATGCTGCCATGGTAGGTGGCGGTATTCGTATACACCCGGGGGCGATTTCTTTGTCCCATAGAGGTGTCTTATTCTTAGATGAATTAACAGAATTTCCCAGAAATATATTAGAATGTTTGCGACAGCCTCTGGAAGAGCATCAGGTAAATATTGCCAGAGCACAAGGAAATTATCAATATCCGGCTAATTTTATGTTGGTGGCTGCCATGAATCCTTGCCGTTGCGGTTATTATCCGGACCGAAATCGATGTACTTGCACGGAGAAAGATATGTTGCAATATTGGAATCGTTTATCCGGACCATTATTGGATCGGATTGATATGTATGTGGAGACTGGCAGAGTGGATTTACTGCATTTGCAGACAGAAAGAAGAGAAGAAAGTACACAAAGCATTCGAAAAAGGGTAGAAAGTGCCAGAAAAATACAGGAGAGAAGATTTCGAAAAAAGGAATATACCTTTAATTCAGAAATGAATTCCAGTGATGTGGAGGAGTTTTGTGTGCTGGGAAAAAAGGAAAAGCAATTGATGGAACTGGCTTACAGCAGTCTGCGATTAAGTGCCAGAACCTATCATAGGACACTTAAAGTGGCCAGAACCATTGCTGATTTGGATGGAAGTGAAAAGATTTTGGAAAAGCATATTAGTGAGGCTTTGGTGTATCGTATGTCTGAAAGGGGGAAGAGACAGGATGGATAAATATTTGCTGTGGTTAGACCAAATAGAAGGACTGGGGGCAGGTGCCAAACGAAATTTACTGTCTGCATTTGGGTCTGCCTGTGATGTATATAAGGGAAGTGAAAAGCTATTAAGCATGATTTTAGAAGAGAAAAAGCTGGGATTGTTCTTAAAGGCACGGAAGGAATTGAATGCGGAAGCTTTATATAGGTACGCACTACAGGAAAAAATAAGTTTTGTTTGTGATGAGGATGATTTGTTTCCCGATAAACTTCGACAAATACCGGATCCACCATTTGGACTATATTACAAAGGGAAGCTTCCGCAAGAGGAAATTCCTTCTGTGGCGGTGATTGGTGCCAGAGAGTGCTCTGCCTATGGGGAATACGTAGCCAAGGAACTGGGGAAGCTCTTAGGAGAATGCGGGCTACAGGTGATTAGCGGTATGGCGAAGGGGATTGATGGTATCACTCAACAGGCGGCAATAGATGCAGGAGGCATATCCTTTGGAATTTTAGGTTGTGGAGTGGATATTTGTTATCCTAAAAGCAATCAGCATTTATATAAAGATTTAATAAAAAATGGAGGGATTCTTTCTGCCTATCCGCCAGGTACACAACCACAATCCAGATTGTTCCCACCGAGAAATCGAATTGTCAGTGGTTTGGCAGACGTGTTGGTAGTGATTGAAGCAAGACAGAAAAGTGGCACTTATATAACTGTAGAAATGGCTTTGGAGCAAGGAAAAGAAATATATGCCGTTCCGGGGAGGGTGACTGATAGGCTCAGTGACGGGTGTAACAAAATGATAAAAGACGGGGCTCATGTTTTCCTATCTCCTAAGGATTTTCTATTGGACCTACAGGAGTTATTCCCCTTTTCTGTGTTAAATACAAAAAAGAGAAAGGGAAATGGAGCAGTGCATGATGGGGATAGTGAGGAAACAGAGGATGTTATTACAAGTGCATTGTTGGAGGTGTTGGACTTTTACCCACAACCGGTAGATTTATTGGCACAGCAGTTAGTACAGAAGCATGGTATCTCTATGAAAACAGAAGAGTTGGCTTCACAATTGATGGTATTATGTTTGTATGGCAAGGCGGTACAGGAAAGTGCAGGGTGGTTTCGAAAAAGATGACATTTCTTTGTGGAAGTGAAACGTGAGTATCACGGTGACATATTACAGAAACTTGCATGGTAAGTTATAAAATATACTAGAAATACAATAGTAAATCTTTTCGAAATATGATAAAATTTCTTCTATATGGGTATTTTAATTTGCCGTAATAGGAGGAATTTTTTATGTATCGTGATAATACAAGGATTATACAAATAGGAAATAGAAAGATTGGCGGAGGAAACCCGATTTTAATTCAGTCCATGACCAATACAAAAACAGAAGACGTTGTGGCCACGGTAGCACAGATAAAGGCCTTAGAAGCAGCAGGTTGTGAGATTATTCGCTGTACTGCTCCGACAATGGAGGCTTGTAAAGCAATTGCAGAAATAAAGAAGCAAATTACTATTCCGTTGGTGGCAGATATTCATTTTGATTATAAGATGGCAATCGCAGCTATGGAATATGGGGCTGATAAAATTCGCATCAATCCCGGGAATATCGGAAGTGTGGAAAGAGTGAAGGCTGTAGTGGATGTGGCAAAGGAACGCAACATCCCTATTCGAGTAGGCGTGAACAGCGGTTCGCTGGAGAAACATCTGGTAGAAAAATATCAGGGTGTAACTGCAGAAGGTATTGTAGAGAGTGCATTGGATAAAGTTCACATGATAGAAGATTTGGGGTATGATAATCTGGTGGTGAGCATTAAATCATCTGATGTTTTGATGTGTGTAAAAGCACATGAATTATTAGCAGATAAGACCCCTTATCCGTTACATGTAGGTATTACAGAATCAGGAACGGTACAGAGTGGTAATATTAAATCTGCAATCGGTTTGGGATTAATATTAAATCAGGGAATAGGTGATACCATAAGAGTATCGTTGACCGGTGATCCGGTAGAAGAAATCAAATCAGCAAAGCTTATATTACGCACTTTAGGACTTCGAAAGGGTGGTATTGAAGTGGTTTCCTGTCCTACTTGTGGAAGAACACAGATTAATCTGATAGAGCTGGCGCAAAAGGTGGAAAAGCTGGTGGAGGATTATCCGTTGGATATAAAGGTGGCTGTAATGGGTTGCGTGGTGAATGGTCCGGGAGAAGCGAAGGAAGCAGATTTGGGAATTGCCGGAGGAATAGGAGAAGGTCTTTTGATAAAGAAGGGTGAAATCGTGAAAAAAGTACCTGAATCAGAGCTGTTACAGGTTTTGAAGGCAGAATTGGATGCGTGGAATTAAGTTTCCTTTTAGAAAAAATGATGGTAAGAGTTATAGATAAGAAATGAGGAAGGTATAGTGGGGAAGCCGTTTTTTGAAGTATTTCCAACACTTCAGTTGGAGCAGAAGGTACATGATATTGTAGAACAAGCAACCATAGAAAGGGTATCATCTACCAAGAGAAAGGATTTTTTGAAAATTTATCTAAAGAGTAATCATTTGATTATGAAGAAAGATGTCTGGCAGACGGAAAAGGAGATAAAGAAACAGTTATTTCCTAACATTAACATAACAATTAAAATTTATGAAAGCTTTGAATTGTCTGCTCAATATACCCCTCAAAATTTAATGGATGCATATTTTGAAAGTATACTAGATGAGATACAGGAATATTCTCATGTAATGTACAATATTTTGAAAAATGCACAGTTTCAGTATCCAACAGATATTCGCATGAATATTAGTCTGGAGGATACGGTGATTGCACGTAGTAAGGAAGCTGAGCTTACGGAAATCTTGCAAAAGATTTTAGTGGAGAGGTGTGGTTTTTCTCTGGAAATCAATGTGGATTACAGAGAGGCATCGGAAAGTAAATTTGCAGAAGAAGATGAGCTAAAGATTAAGCAACAGGTAGCACAGATTTATAATAGGGTGGTTCATGCCCTGAATAAGGAACCGGGAGAAGCTGCTGTAGCAAAGGAAGCAGAACCGGAAGAAAATGTTCAGAAACAAGAGACTGCTGTTGCCAAAACACCTGTTAAGGAATTGGTGAAGAAGGCAAAAGATGAGCAGAAAAGTACTACAGGTAAGCCCGAGTTTAAGAAGGGTGACTTTGCAAAGGGCAGTTTCAAGCGCGGAGGTGAATTTGGAAAAAGTGTCAAGCGTTCTGATAATCCCGATGTGTTGTATGGACGTGATTTTGAAGAAGAAGCCATGAAGATAGAAGAACTCATTGGAGAAATGGGTGAGGTGGTGATCCGTGGTGAAATTCTGGATTTTGATACGCGTGAGATTAAAAACGAAAAGACTATTTTAATCTTTAATGTAACGGACTTTACGGATACCATTACAGTAAAGATGTTTGCTCGCAATGATCAGGTAAAAGAGATTACCGCCGGTGTTAAGGTAGGGGCTTTTGTAAAAATAAAAGGTATCAGTATGGTTGATAAGTTTGACCATGAATTGACCATTGGTTCGATTGCGGGTATTAAAAAGATACCGGACTTTACTACTACCCGAATGGACACTGCCGCAAAGAAGCGAGTAGAGCTGCATTGCCATACCAAGATGAGTGATATGGATGGAGTATCCGAAGCAAAGGATATAGTGAAGCGTGCCTATAAATGGGGACATAAGGCAATCGCTATTACGGATCATGGTGCGGTGCAGGGCTTTACGGACGCAAATCATGTATGGGATGATTTGTGGAAGGAAGAAAAAGGAAAGCGTAAAGAACAGGGAGATGAGGATCCGGATAAGCAGGACTTTTTCAAGGTTATCTATGGTGTAGAGGCCTATATTGTAGATGATTTGAAGCAGATTGTTACCAATGATAAGGGGCAGAATTTTGAAGATGATTTCGTGGTATTTGATATAGAAACCACCGGATTTTCGCCTATTAAGAATCGGATTATAGAAATTGGTGCAGTTAAGGTGCAAAAGGGACAGATAACAGAGCGTTTTTCTGCTTTTGTAAACCCTGATGTGCCGATACCGTTTGAAATTGAGAAGTTGACAGGTATCAATGACAGTATGGTGGTGGATGCTGACCATATTGAAACGGTTTTGCCTCAGTTTTTGAGTTTTTGTGAAGATTGTGTTCTGGTAGCTCACAATGCAAATTTTGATATGAGCTTTATTATGGAGAATGCAAATCGTCTGGGATATGAGACAGATTTTACTTATCTGGATACAGTGCCTATTGCCAGAATACTTTTGCCGAATCAGGCGAAGCACACATTAGATGCTGTGGCAAAGTCATTGGGAATTTCGCTTGAGAATCATCACAGAGCGGTAGATGATGCAGAGGCTACTGCGGAGATTTTCGTAAAAATGATACCCATGCTTCAGCATGTAGGGGCAGATAATCTGGCACTGGTGAATGCAATGGGAGCTTCCAGTGAAGAACTGGTGAAGAAGCTTCCTACTTATCATGGAATTATATTAGCAAAGAATGATTTAGGACGCATTAATCTTTATCGTTTGGTTTCTGCTTCTCATTTGACTTATTATAATAAACGCCCCCGTGTACCCAAAAGCCTTATTATGAAGTATCGGGAAGGTTTGATATTGGGAAGTGCCTGTGAGGCGGGAGAACTGTATCGTGCTATTTTAGATCAGAGATCGGATGCGGAAATTGCCAGAATAGTCAACTTTTATGATTATCTGGAAATACAACCTACCGGAAATAATAAGTTTATGATTCAGTCAGAAAAGGTTTCCATGGTAAATTCTATGGAAGACATTCAGAATATCAATAAGCAGATTGTAGGTCTGGGAGAACAGTTTAACAAGCCTGTTGTGGCTACTTGTGATGTGCATTTTCTGGATCCGGAGGATGAGATTTATCGTCGAATCATTATGGCGGGTAAGGGCTTTGCGGATGCTGATGACCAGGCACCACTGTATTTACATACCACAGAGGAAATGCTGGAAGAATTTGCTTATTTGGGGTCTGATAAAGCAAAAGAAGTGGTTATTACCAATACCAATATGATTGCGGATATGGTAGAAACCATAGCACCGGTGCGCCCGGATAAATGTGCTCCGGTGATTGAAAACAGTGATAAAACACTGACAGATATTTGTTATAATAAGGCACATGAAATCTATGGTCCTAATTTGCCGGAGATTGTAGAAGCCAGATTACAGAGAGAATTGAACTCCATTATCAGCAATGGATTTGCCGTAATGTATATTATTGCCCAGAAGCTGGTATGGAAGTCTGTAGAGGACGGTTATCTGGTAGGTTCCCGTGGTTCCGTAGGAAGTTCTTTCGTGGCAACTATGGCAGGAATTACTGAGGTAAATCCTTTGGCACCACATTATTATTGTAGTGAGTGTCATTTTGTGGACTTTGACAGTGAGCATGTGAAGAAATATGCGGATATGGGTGCTGCAGGAATTGATATGCCGGATAGGGAGTGCCCGGTATGCGGAGCTCTGTTAAAGAAAGATGGTTTTGACATTCCTTTTGAAACCTTCCTTGGTTTCAAGGGAGATAAAGAGCCGGATATCGACTTGAACTTTTCCGGTGAATATCAGTCCAAAGCACACAAATATACAGAAGTTATTTTTGGCGCCGGACAAACCTTCCGTGCAGGAACGATTGGTACATTGGCAGATAAAACTGCCTTTGGTTATGTAAAGAATTATTTTGAAGAACGTGGTAAGACTAAGAGAGCGGCAGAAATTAATCGAATTTCTTTGGGGTGTACCGGTGTACGACGCAGTACCGGGCAGCATCCGGGAGGTATTGTTGTATTACCTATTGGTCAGGATATTAACTCCTTTACACCGGTACAGCACCCTGCCAACGATATGACTACCGATACCATAACTACACACTTTGATTATCATTCCATCGACCACAATTTGTTGAAGTTGGACATACTTGGACACGATGATCCTACTATGATTCGTATGTTGCAGGATTTGACCGGTGTGGACCCGGTAACCATTCCGCTGGATGATAAAAAGGTAATGTCCCTGTTCCAAAATACCAGTGCTCTGGGAATTACACCGGAACAGATCGGTGGCACTAAGCTGGGGGCTTTGGGTATTCCGGAGTTTGGTACTGACTTTGCTATGCAGATGGTATGCGATGTTGAGCCACAGACCTTTTCGGATTTGGTACGTATAGCAGGTCTTTCCCATGGAACGGATGTATGGCTGGGCAATGCACAGACATTGATACAGGAAGGGAAAGCAACGATTTCTACCGCTATTTGTACCCGTGATGATATTATGACCTATTTAATTCGTATGGGTGTGGAAGCAGATGCGTCCTTTAAGATTATGGAGGCAGTTCGAAAGGGTGTTGTAGCAAAAGGAAAGAGTGATAAATGGCCGGATTGGAAGGCGGATATGTTGGCACATGGAGTACCGGAATGGTATGTTTGGTCCTGTGAAAAGATTAAGTATATGTTCCCCAAGGCACATGCGGTAGCGTATGTTATGATGGCATGGAGAATTGCTTATTGTAAGATTTATTATCCCTTGGCATATTATGGCGCATTTTTCAGTATACGAGCAAAGGCTTTTTCTTATGAAATTATGTGTCAGGGGCAGAGACATCTGGAAAATGTCATGGCGGATTATAAGAAACGTTCGGATACGCTTTCTAATAAAGAAAAGGAAGCTTATGGAGATATGCGTATTGTGCAGGAGATGTATGCAAGAGGTTATGAATTTGAACCCATTGATATTTTTCGTGCTCAATCCAGATTGTTCCAAATTGTCGATGGAAAGCTGATGCCTTCCCTGAGCAGTATCGATGGTTTGGGTGAAAAAGCGGCAGATGCTATTGTGGAAGCAGCAAAGGATGGTCCATTCCTGTCAAGGGATGACTTCCGAGAAAGAACCAAAGTATCCAAGACGGTAATTGAGTTGATGAGCAATTTAGGCTTGCTGGGAGACTTGCCGGAATCAAATCAGATTAGTTTATTTGACTTTGTGTAGTCATTTATAGAAAAATGTGATAAAATATATCTAAAGTATGTGCTTTTTTATAAAATGTGGAGGCAAGGTGTGCATGGATTGCAAGGAGTATGAACATTTAATACCGGATTTTATTCATAAGAAATTAAATTATGCAATCACCAAACGCTTTGTGGAGCATTGGAGAAGCTGTCCCAATTGTAAAGAGGAGCTGAATATTCAGTTCCTCATAGATGAGGGATTGGTACGTTTGGAGGAAGGTGGCGATTTCGACCTGCAAAAGGAAATGCATGAGCTTTTGCAGGAAGCGAATCGAAAGGTTCGTTTTCATGAACGTTGGTTACGCATCGGACGAGTGTTGGAGAATCTGGTAATACTCAGTGTGGTAGTGGCAGTGGTTTTGATTATTTGTTTGTAAATTGGAATGGAATTGAAATAAGAATACAATGTAGTAGGTGCAGTGAGATGAGTAAGAAACTGGTTTTGATTGATGGACATAGTATATTGAACAGAGCGTTTTATGGAGTGCCTGATTTGAGCAATGCCAAAGGACTTCATACAAATGCTATTTTCGGTTTCCTGAATATTTTGTTTAAAATATTGGACGAAGAGAAGCCGGATTATCTGGCAGTTGCTTTTGATGTGAAGGCACCTACTTTCCGACATGAAATGTTTGCAGAATACAAGGGTACCCGTAAACCTATGCCTGATGAACTGCGGGAACAGGTTCCGGTTATGAAGGATGTGTTGCGTGCCATGCAAGTGGTGATATTGGAACAGGCCGGTTTGGAAGCAGATGATATATTAGGAACCTTGGCCAAAAGAGCAGAGGCGGATGGCATGGAGGTATCGCTGGTGTCCGGCGACAGAGACTTGTTACAGATTGCTACGGAACATATTAAGATTCGTATTCCGAAGACCAAAATGGGACGTACGGAAATAGAGGATTATTATGCAGAGGATGTGAAAGCCGCTTATCAAGTGACACCCTTGCAGTTTATCGAATTAAAGGCATTGATGGGAGATACCTCGGATAATATTCCGGGAGTGCCAAAGATTGGTGAGAAGACAGCTACTTCCTTAATGGTGGAGTACGGTTCTATTGAAAGTATTTATGCCCACATAGAAGAAATCAGCAAAAAGAGTATCAGGGAAACCTTGCAGAATAATCGACATCTGGCAGATTTGAGTAAAGCACTGGCAACCATTAAGGTGGATTGTGATTTTGCGTTTGATTACGAAGCAGCTAAGGCGGAAGGTTACTTTACCAAGGAAGCCTATCAGCTGTTTAAGGAGCTGGAGTTCCGTAATATCTTAAAGCGTTTTGAGGAAGCGGATACAAAAGACCAAAACGAAGAACTGAAAAAGAAATTCCGCCTCTTGGAAACGAAAGAGGAATGCAGAAAAATCCTACAGAATCTGGCAAATAATAATAGTAAGCAACCTGTAGGTATGGTATTAATTACCGAAGAAAAGCAGTTACTGGGCGTGGCTGTGGCAACCGGTAAAGAAGAGATATATTGCTATTATCAGGACGTAGTGTTTGTGCCGGAAAATCAGCAATTATCACTGTTTGACACCTTTGAGGAAAATACAGATACAGAGCTACAGGAGCTGGTGTTGGCATTATCTGAGAAGGCAGTGCTGTCTACTGTGGATATTAAGAAGCATTATGATTATATTCAAGAAAAAGATTTAACAAAGTATTTTGATATAGTAGTGGCTGCTTATTTATTGAATCCTTTAAAGAGTGATTATGATGCAGAAGCCATTGCGGCAGAGCATTTGGGACTGGTGATACCGGGATACAAGGAATTGTTTGGTAAGAAGAGTATTCGTGAAGCAGCCAAGGAAAATAAGAGCTTATTGGCTGAATATTATATGTATCAGGCTTATACTGCTTATGCAGCGAAAGCAGTATTGGAGCAAAAGTTGAAAGAAACGGATATGGTGGCTTTGATGCAGGAAATAGAAATGCCTCTTTCTTATGTGCTATATGACATGGAAAAGGAAGGGGTAATTGTCAAGCGGGAAGAGTTAAAAGCATATGGAGCTGCTTTGACTTCGCGTATTGAAGAACTGGAAGAATGTATTTATCAAAAAGCCGGAGAGCGGTTTAATATTAACTCCCCCAAGCAGCTGGGAGAAGTATTATTTGAGCATATGAACCTTCCGGGAGGGAAAAAAACAAAGACCGGGTATTCTACAGCAGCGGAGGTGTTGGAAAAGCTGGCACAGGAGCATCCGATTGTAACTGATATTTTAGAATATAGAGGATTAACGAAGCTAAAGTCAACTTATGCAGAAGGTCTGGCTAATTGTATTGAAGAGGATGATAGAATTCATACTCACTTTAACCAAACCATTACCGCTACCGGACGTATCAGTTCCACAGAACCGAATTTGCAGAATATTCCTATGCGTATGGAATTGGGCAGAAGAATACGTAAAGTGTTCGTGCCCAGAGAAGGCTGTGTTCTGATGGACGCAGACTATTCTCAGATAGAGCTGCGTGTTTTGGCCCATATGTCAGATGATGAAGAATTGATACAGGCCTATAAAATGGAGCAGGATATCCATCGAATTACCGCAGCTAAGGTATTCAATACACCATTCGAGGAAGTGACGGATTTACAGAGAAGAAATGCAAAGGCGGTTAACTTCGGTATTGTTTATGGTATCAGTTCCTTTGGATTAAGTCAGGATTTAAGTATTAGTCGTAAGGAAGCGGCAGAATATATAGAACAATATTTTGCTACCTATCCTAAGGTAAAAGAATATTTGGACAAGTTGGTGAAGGATGCCAAGGAACAGGGGTATATTACTACCATGTTCGGCAGAAGAAGACCCATACCGGAGCTGAGTTCTTCGAACTTTATGCAACGCTCTTTTGGAGAACGTATTGCAATGAATTCTCCAATTCAGGGAACGGCTGCGGATATTATGAAAATTGCAATGAACCGCGTACATGACCGATTAAAGCAGGAACAGTTGCAGTCGCGTCTCATTTTGCAAATCCACGATGAACTTTTGATTGAAGCAAAAGAAGA
>JAZLEI010000047.1:0-91187 GCA_045615205.1 Acetatifactor sp. | reverse complement strand
ATTTCTAACCTCCTTGAAAAACATCGTATCTACTACCCACTAAAAAGTACAGGACACAAAGCGAGCAATGCCCTATTTTATTTAATGGGACACTTAATGTCTCATAACATTATCAATTAAGAAAATTTAAATATAAATCTCTACAACTTGGGAGTTGTGGGGTGTTTTCGTCCTATTTCCTCTCCCAGTCGCTCTGGCATACTGATTTTTGCAAACATATCCAACTTTTCCGACTATGTTACTTTTTTTCATGTTTCTGTCGGGTGAATTTTATCCCTGATACCGACTATATTTATTTCTATTGGTTTTAGTCGGTATCTCTTAACATGTTATCCCGACTATCAGTCATTTTCTCCCAATTAATCGGGGATGCATTTGCTCTATCCCCCGACTAATACCATGCTTTAACATTTTAGTCGGTTTTTAGGTGCAATCATTCCCGACTATTCTTAATATTTTCTTGTTTAGTCGGATTTAGTATATCTCTTATTCAAAAGAGTGCGATAACTCCCAATTTTTCTGGTCCCTTTCCAGTTTGGTTGGGATATCTAAGCAACCTGATACCAACTATTCTTGCTTTTTCCTCGTCTAGTTGGTATTTTCTGAAAGTCTCATACCAACTGCTCCAGCTTTTTCCCTTGGTTAGTTGGCATTTCCAAACAAGCACATACCAACTGTTCTAGCTTTTTTCCTTGACTAGTTGGTATTTCCAAACAACTGCATACCAACTTTTCTAGCATTTTCCGCCACAGTTTTGTATTACACACTTTTCCCAGAAATAATACCTTCACATAGTCTTACTTATCCATATAGCCGCCTCCAAAATCCAGCCGCTTCCTTTTCTCTTGAGCACGACATTTTCTTATTTTTTCTATTATATCTTATCTCTTTAACACTACACTTCTGAAAACAAAGTTTGATTTTGATTACTCCTCCATCAACAACAACCGTATGATATCCAGCTCCTCCTGAATACCACCATCCCACTCCATTTTACATACCTGTGTCAAAACCTCTTGAAACACCGCAATATTCTTTCGATTACTTGAAATCAAATATGCCAGCAAGTCAAAGAACACCTTGGAACAAACTATTTTATTCTGTAGGCGATAAACACCCGGCTGTACTTCATAGCCGCCCTCTTTGGGCTCACAATACAAAAGCTCCAACAGTCTGGACGTATTTTCTCTCTGAAATCCCTCTATCAAGAATCCCTTGATTTTTTCTATATCCGGAATGGTTGCATCCAACTCCTCCAAAATATTACGATACAGGAAGAATGCGTAACGTTCTCCCATCAGCTCCGCTCTTTCCTCCAGTTGCTGATAACTGTATAATTTATGACCATCCAGCTGAAATGCCTCTAATAAGCTTTCAAAAAGCTCCTTCTTGTAAATATGCTCCTTGAAATGCAAATGACCAATCCAGTCAAATATAGCACCATAGACAATCACAAAATAAATAAGCACTGCCGACGCATAGGCACCTTTTTTCGCCCGCTTTATCTCCAACAAACGATTTTTCAATATTTCTGCCATGCCGTTGATAAATTCTGGTTCATACTGCCGTTCTAAAAAGTCCTCCCGAACAAAGAACTTTCGCCAGTCTCTAGTACCAAATTCATTATACAGAGCCCATTGAAAATATTCTAAAATCTTAGGGTTCTTATCATGCTTCAGAATAGCCTCCACCTTTGCCACCTGCTCAGGGTCTCTTTTATCTGTATGACGTGCCTCAAAATTCTTTGCCGCTTCGTCTACCAGCTTCAAAAAAGCATCATCCTGTGGGATATCCCTTATGGGCTCCGACCGTTTCTTCCGGAAAGTTGTATCAAACAGCTTTTGCCAAAAATGCTTCTGCATAGTAGCAGCCAGCTTCTCTTCTGCTTCCTGTATTTCTGTCGGTTTTCCTATCTGAACGTTTTCCGGAACGTCCTGCTTCCTTCTTAACTCACCGGCTATCCGCTTATAGGCATTATGTAATTGCTGAAATTCCTCCGGATGTGTTTCCGGATGATACAGCTTGCTTTTTTCCGCATAAGCACGTTTCACTTTTCGCAAATCGTTTGTTTCTTCAATTCCTAAAATATTCCAATCATTCACTGAATTATCACCTAATCATCCTCTTCTTCCAGAAGCTTTGTTATGACATCCTCATTCTCGAAATAGTCCCTGTTTACCACTTTTTCAAGAGCCAATAATTGTTCTATGATACCTTTTTTCGTGCGTTGCACCATGGCGATATCATTCTGTTCCACATGATATGCAAAGTCATTCAAAATACCGGCTATATAGTCTTTATACTCCGCATTGGCCTGTGCAAACAATCTCTGTCCCCATGCTAAGATATGGCGGTTCTCTTCTTTATTCTTTTCAAATCGCTGTTCCTTCTCCATATCAATTTTTCTTAGCTCGATTTCTTCATCGGAAAGCTGAAAGCTCTTGCTGACCACCACCATTTCGGCAGTATTGTCACCATACATATCCTGTGCATACACCTGCAAAACACCATTGATATCATAACAAAAAGTCACCTTGGCACAGGTATCTCCATTTTCATTTGGCGTCACATCCACTAACAAACATCCCAGGGAGAGATTATCCTTTGCATGGAGCTCTTCTCCCTGAAAAATTTCAAACTTAATCTGCTTTTGATTCTTTTCTAAGCCAGAATAAACACCGGACTTAGAGATAGGCAGGATACTGTTTTTCGGTATAATCACACTCATATAGAGCACCGAATCCACTTTATTATGATAAGTACCGGTTCCCAGTGAAAATGGGCACACATCTGTCATTACGATATCGCAAACCTCTTCGTTTCTGCCGATAATACCGGTTAATACACCTACACCTAGTGCCACCAGTTGCTCACAATCCTCATCCGCCACCACATCCCGATGAAACAAGGCTGATAAATACTTCTGAATAAGAGGCATCTTACAGGTACCTCCTACCAACAGAATGTCCACGATTTGTGCTGTTTCTACACGTGCCCCTCTCAAAGCCTCATTGATAACCTCTTTCATTTTCAAAAGTAATGGTGCGGTTACCTTTAATAATTCATCCTTCGAATATTCCGCTACATACTCCTTCTGTTCGATGGTAGCACGCATGGTTACACTTTCTTCCTGCGACAACCTTCGCTTGACATTTTCCGCAATCCACAACAAGTTCTCTTTGGTTTGCTTATCCAGCTTGGAAAACTTCAAATCAAACCGTTTGCAAAAATCCTCTGCAATATAGCGGTCAAAATCTTTACCGCCCAACTTATTATCACCGGAAATAGAGAGTATCTCGATAATATTTTCAAAACAATCCACGACAGATACGTCCAAGGTTCCACCACCGAAATCGATTACCAGATAGATGCCCTCACGACCGGTATTACCGGATTTCCACTGATGATAAATAATGGCAGCAGACGGCTCATTAATCAACCGCTTCGCTTCGATACCGGCGATTCTCGCAGCTCGCTTGGTGGCCTCTCGCTGATTATCATCGAAATACGCGGGCACGGAAATCACACATTCCGTCACCTCTTCACCAAGTGCATCCTGCGTGTCTTCCACCAGCTTCTTCAACAAAAAGGCAGATAAATCTTCCGGGTAGTATCTTTTGTGTGCCAGCACATATTCTTTACGTGTGCCCATGCTTCTTTTAAACTCAGAGGCAGTATAGAGAGGATGTGATACTCGCCTTTGCTTGGCAATCTCTCCCACTAAAATCCTACCGCCTTCTTCCAGACTGACCACACTGGGTGTCATGATATGCCCTAAACTATTCTTTATAATTTCTACTTTTCCATCCTGCCATACAGCAACTAAGCTGTTGGTGGTACCCAAATCAATTCCTATCAGTGCCATTGTTCCCTCATTATTATCCTATCTGAAATGTCTACTCACTCACATAATTCACGATTCCAACCAGTTCTCCATCTCTTACGCTGACTGTAGCCTCCTGACCAATAAACTCATTGCTCACCCCTATAGGGAAATCATTAGTCATGGTATAGTCCTCCAGCTCATACTTCATGCCACAGATGGTAACTCCTTTGGCTTCCTTTCCCAAACAAAACAGGGAAAAATAACCCTCCAGATTGGCACGAAGCTTCACTTCCTCATCCTTCATAACAAAAATCATGCCACTGCCATCCATCAGATAGCCTACGGCTCCCTGTGCTTTTAGATACAACAGGCATTGAATATTGGCAATGGTATGCTCCAATCTGCCTCCGGTAGCTCCATAGAGCAGAAAATAGTCATAGCCCTTTTCCAGACCTAACCGTAATGCTGCCAACATATCTGTATCGTCCTTCTCTGGTTTTAAAACAATCACCCTGTCAGGAGCCTGCTTCTGCATATCCAAAATCGCTTCTCTCTGCGCCTCATTCACAGAATCAAAGTCTCCCAGTATGATGTCCGGCTCAATCTCCAACACACCACAATAATTAATGCCGCCATCCACTGCAATGACCAAATCCTCTTTTCCAACCGAAACATGACCTACTGTCAAATCACCTGCACCAATAATAATACATTTTTTCTCTGCCATAACACACCACTTTCTATTTTCAAAATCATTTTCATTCGCTATAATAAAACCAAACTATATTTGCCCTTCGCAACTCGCTTGTTTTTCTGCTCGCGTACATTATACCACAACCTCATTAAGAAAGGAAACGAAAATGCCACAACCCTACACTTCCGAAGAATTAAAACGCATACAAGTCTTTGACAATCGTTACCGAAAGGCTGCAAAAGAACATTTCACCAATCGCGTGGAGCATTTCCTCCAGCAGACCGGCGGTACCTATACACATATTACTATTCGTGACCAGAAAACCCGCTGGGGCAGTCGTTCCTCCTCCGGTACCCTTTCCTTTAACTATAGACTACTCTATGCCCCACCAAAAGTGTTGGACTATGTGGTAGTTCATGAGCTCTGCCACATCACCCACATGAACCATTCCAAGGATTTCTGGAACATGGTTGCCTCTATCATGCCGGACTATAAAGAGGCCAAACAATGGCTCAAGGAACATGGTAAAGAACTAAACGCCGAGACACATATGAAAAAGCGTGGTCTTTTGTAATGACCACGCTTTTACTTATTTTAATTACTTTTGCTTGTTTTATCTTATTCTGTCTTAGCGATTTTCATCTACATAAAGCTGCACACGGCTCTGAATAATGCCTGCTGCATCTCTCGCACTCTTCTGTCCGGAGAAGAAGCTCTCTGCCTCTTCGTTCACAATGTTGATGATATTCTGATTATAATAAGACCGCTTATCTACAGTATAGATAAAGTTACAAATATCATCAACCTCCTTCTGTGTAAAGGGATCTAGAATGATTTCTTCCCCATTGATGTAATAGGTATGGTTATACTCTTCTTTTTCTCCGGTTTCTTCGTTAAACCAGTAGGGCTTCTCGGTTGCCAGTTTTGCTTTTGCTACAAAAGCAGACTTAGAAACCGGCAAGCTGTACAGTTGCTCACTGGACTGATATTCGTCTGTCAGATAATATCTTACGAAACTCCATGCACCATCAATATTCTTTGATTTGGCAGAAAGAGCATACAAATAGGAACCACAATGCATTACGGAGCTGTTTCCTTCCACCCCGGGATAACCTACGAATGCAGCCTCTGCACCTAACTGTCCATGTAAAGAATATACCAAATCTCTCACATTGCTGATATAGGTATGCATAAGCACTGCTTTCTTATCGCGGAATACCCCCTGCATAGCTTCCCAATCATACTCCTCCCAATAATCCTGCGAGAATTCTACAGGGAAGGTCTTGGTAAACTCTAACAATGCAATAAACTCTTCAGAGTTAAAATTACATTTTCCGGTATTCACATCTACAAAATCACTACCGCAGTAAGTCATTATATAACTTAAAACACTGCCTCTCAGCATTTCTTCTCCGCCAAAGGGTTTTACGCTGGGATCCTGTGTTTTCATAAACTGCTGGAACTCTGTCATAGTCCAACCGGTTCGGTCTCCTACCATATCCTTTCTGGCAGCCATAGTCTGTACCGTGAAATCCGGAACCACCAGATACAGCTTATCGTTTATGGAGAACGCATCCCATACATTCTGTAAGAATTCTACCTTGGACAGCTCTGCATCCTTAGCAATCAACTCTTTCACATCTGCTAAAAGTCCTTTGTTCGCCCAACTGCTGATATCCTGATTGTTTTCAATAATCATAATATCCGGCATATTACCACTGATGATATCATTATTCATCTGGGTCTGTGCCAGCGTATAATCACTCATGGTATTGTAAGTAGAATAATCCTTTATGGTAATACGATAATTGGTATTGGTCTTGTTAAAATCAATAACACGTTTCTTCACATCATATCCCAGATAATTACATCCCAGAACGATAGATTTCTTGTCCGGAATATCCTTCGGGTCTACATAGATAAATTTTGCCACCTTATTCTTGGCTTCTGCAGTATCATAATAATTAGCCACGAAGGACTTCTCATCCAAGAAGGAAATATTATTCAAACCATAGGTAGCTACGTCAGAATTGATGAAATCCATCAGCTTCACCGGTTCTGCATCACCGATATTGTAAGAATAAATACCGAAGGAATTGCTTAACAGTAAATCTGTATTCACACCCGGATATATATTGTAATTCACCATATTACCGGGTAACTCCTTCTTTTCACCCAACACACCTGTTGTCATATTAAAATCACTGATAAAGAACTTCGTCCAGTCATCATTATAGGAAGTGATCCACAGATTCCCATCCTGTTTCTGAATCATCTGTCCCATATTGTTCAAATCAATGCTATCCATACTTTTTCTGGAGGTCACAGTACCCTGTGCATCCACAATAACCATTTCACTGTTACCGCTTAACAGCATGAGTTCTCCATTTTCCTGCGGAATGACTGCTCTGATGTAGAAATAATTTCCCTGCTCATCTGATACATCCGTAGTCCACTGCAGCTCTCCGGTATTGCTCCATCTCATTACATAAAACATGGATTTAAAGATAGGATTGTTCGGATCGGACATATCCTCCATATAGCTTTCGAATGAAGCCACTACGGAACCATCCTTTAACAGATGTACACCGGACATATAGCCCTGTATCTTTTCCATGCTCTCACCCATTGATAATTTGCTCATCTTCTGGTCACTGCCATCCACCTTAGCAGATACCAAATAATAACTGGGGCCATAATATTCATAATCCGGAATTGGCCCTTCAATAATCGGTAAATCTATATCCCCTTCTACAGAAGGAGCATCTGCCACTCCGTCACCATCCGTATCTTCTGTCACAGTTTCCTCTGTTTCGGTATTTTCTTCTACTGCCACATCATTTTCCCCGGGAGCCTCCACCGCAAAGCCCGGATCCACCTCCGGCATAATCACCGCACCGCGAGGTACGATTCCCTCAGACAATGATTGGGAATAATCCTCAATAACCGTGTAGATACGTCCATCCGCATATGCCATGTTATACATGCCAACATTCTGCAAATCAACGCCTAAGTCAATTTCCTGTTGAGCATATACAAATTCTTTGGAAGCCAAATTATCTCCGCCATTCTGTGCATTTCCATTGCTGCCGTTCCCGCCTAAACCGGTGGGATTGTCCTTGTTACAAGCACACAAACTCAAGGTCAGCATACCTGCCAGCGCAATCGAAAGCCATCTTTTTCCTTTTTTCATAACAACTCCTCCTCTCATACTGTCACACACTGGTTGTCAATTTACATTCTCTCTTTTATGCTTATGTATCTTACGATACCAAACATTCTCTGCCTTGTTTTTCAAGCCCTGAAAAACACCTTTCACAGTCCATGTTTTACGTCGCCACATTACAATCAGCTTCACCACTATCATCATACACGGGATACTGCCAAAAATCAATTGAAACAGCGTAAGACATGCCAAACTGTCCTCATATGCTCTGGCTACGTTTTCCCAATAAGGGTAAATAATCGCCTTGCCGTTCATGGCTCTGGTACTCAGCTTGGAAATATGCTTGATACGATTCAGCGTATCAAATCGGGTACTGTTTTCGATGATTTCTACTTCCTTTTCCTCTACTGTCACAGCCTTCTTCATATATTCCATAGCAAAACCGGACACCGGATTAGGCATTACGATTTCCAAATGGTTGATACCATTGTTTCTTCCATAGCTTTTCAGGGTTTCATAAGAAACATATATCTGGGAAGCATCTAAGCCTGCAGCCTCATACAGCTTTCCTTCCGGACGTTTCACCACACCGGTTACAATATGGGTTCTGCCACCGATGGTTACCGATTGCCCTGCCACATCATAGGAACCAAACAGCTTCCATGCCGCATCCTGATCCAGAATACAATAATCCTGCATCAAATCATTTCCGGAAAAATAAGAACCGCTTAATAGCTGCATGGGATGGAACAGGAAAAAATCTCCACCAATTCCCAGTGCATCCACTGTAATTTTCCCAATATTACTTTCTACCGTTATTTGACCATCCGCACTGTATGCATCTGCCCACAATCTGGCTCCGGCATTCTCTGACCGCGAAACAATGGAAGCCTCCTTCAAAGCATCCTCCAAAGAATGCTCCAGATTTTTAATAAAATCCTCAGAAATACCTGCATTCACGGAAAAAAAGCAACTCACCTGAGACACATCCTTCTCCGCACTCCAACGCTTTGCCATCTGCTGTTCTACCAATGCATTCTTCTGATAAGAGGAAACCACATATAAAACCAAAAAGACCAGAAAAAACAAGACACATATTGCTACAAATAGCAAACTACCGGCAGAGAAGCCTTTTTTTCTCTTCTTCATACACACTCCACCTTTATTCCGGTAATCTCACCTGCTGACCTGCTTCAATGGGCTTGCTGGAGGTCGTAATGACAAACTCCCAACCATATAAAGCACCGGTAATTGCTGACTGGGTATCATCACTGGCAATTACTTCCACATCCGCACGATTAGCAATATAACGATTGCCCAAAGGTGAGCTCTTGGATTCTACCACCAGTACGAACTTACCGTTATTATCCTCTCGAATGGCACTGTTAGGAACAATCATGTCATAAGTAGAGCTTCTCTGACCTACGGAAACATTGATAGACTGGTTCGCCACTACATTGTCACCAGTGACACTGAATACCAACAGCTTGTTCTGTGCAGGATTCATCTTGTCCGGACGAATGCTTTCCAGTAGTATTTGCATATTGTCATATCGCCATGCATTTACTGGCTCTGCCACATCACCGATAGACAGACGCTTTGCTTGTTCATTGGTAACAGAGAAACTCATAGTAAATCCTTCTCCCTCCGGCTGCATGGTAAATACAATACCATCAGAAGGGGTTTCCAGACCGGATCTAACATTTACGGACATAATGGTTCCGGTGATAGGTGCAGTCACTTCAGCGCCGCTAACTTCTGTTTCCAGCTTCGCCACCTGAGCCTTTGCATCCTCTACGGCAGCAAACTTATCCGCCAGGAAAATCTGGTCATTGATATTCTTCACCGCTTCAGCCAGTGCTGTTTCCTTTGCAGACAGGTTCTGCTGAGCCTTTGTCAAATCCACTTGCACATAAGCCTGTAGCTTTTTCATGTTTTCCACATCTGCATTGGTCGCATCGCCCTCTTTCTTATCCTCCAGAGCCTTCTGTGCTCTCTCCAGCTTCAGGGCTGCACCATTGTATGTAGTCTGTGCACAAATAGCTGTATATTCTGCACTCTTCAGATGTTGCTCCAAATTCGCGATTACTGCGGCTTCTGCATTTATACTAACACGATAGCTTAACTCCAGTTCCAAAGCAGTCTTATTATTCTGTGCTTCTGTTAAAGCCAGCTGTGCCTTATCCAGCTCTTCCTGAGCCTTCTTTACGGCATCTTCTTCCGCAGATACATCTATGGTACTTCCTACGGATGCCCAGGCAATCTGCACCTCATATGCATCATAGGTATCCTGCCACTTCTTCACTTCTGCCTTGGCTGCTTCTACTTCCTTTTGCAACTTCAACACTCTTGCCTTATAATCCGCGATACTTTCAGCGGTTCCTGCTTCATTCATAACTACCGCGTTTAAGGTACCGGTAAGCAATGCAGAATCATAATCCTTCTGTGCTGCTTTCAAAACCTCCTTTGCAGCTTCCAACTCCGCACTGTCCTCCGAAGACAATACACATAACACATCGCCTGCTTCTACCTTCTCCCCCTCGCGGACAGCCACGGAAGCTACCTTACGGGTACCTACGATTTTCACATTGTATGGGTCACCGCTTTCAATCACACCGGTGCCGCGAATCTTCGCTGTAATATTACCGGACTGCACATACTGGGCAGCAACCTCCGGCAAAGAATAATTCATAATTGTCTGTGAGAAAAAGGTCAAAACCAGCATGATACTCAGAAAGATAATCGCTACTGTCTTTACCCATTCCCGTCTTTTTCTACCATTCTCGTTCATCGCCAAACTCCTTCTATTTTCTACTTAACCCTTTATACCGCCCTGATAGGTAATACCATCCACCAGATAGTCTTCACCATATAAAAATACCAGCAAACTGGGTACCATATAAATGGTCGCCACCGCAAATGCCAGTCCGACTTCACCACTGTTAATCTTGCTTAAGAATACTGACAGGGGATGCATTTCCGGGTCGGACAGCAAAATCAGAGGCTGTTCTACCATATTCCAATAGTCAATAAAGACCAAAATCGCCGCCGAAGCCATGGCACCCTTACACAAGGGCAGACATATTCTTCGAAAAATCTGCCACTCTCCCGCACCGTCTATCTGCGCCGCCTCGATAACCGAGGTAGGGATTCGCCGCATAAACTTAGTCAGCAAATACACTGCAAAGGGTGAAAAGATACCCGGCAGCCAGATGGCCCATTTGGTATCCAGCAAATTCAGCCAGTCAGATACCAGATAATTGGGTACCAAAGTAACCTGATAAGGCATCAACATCAAAATAATGTACATAAAGAATACCAGCTGTCGCAGCTTTCCATTGTATCTGGCGAAGCCATAGGATGCCAGAGCTGCCACTGTCAACTGGAACACCACGATGGGTCCTACCAGTATCACGGAGTTCCAGAACTTTAACAAATATTCCGGGCTCTTAAATAAAACGGTTTTATACTGACTGAAGGAAACCATATCCGGTATAAATTTCAGATTTACCCTTTCCGCGATAAATACCTTTCCTCCGGAGCTGGTGGTATTGAACACCGTACCGTAATTGGCTGCGATTTCACCGGCTGACATAAAGGAATTGGTTATGGTTAATACAATCGGTGCCAAAAAGAGGATGGCGAAAAAGGCTGCCAGTATGGTTGCAAAAAATATTTTCACCTTTCCCCACGCACGCTTTCGAACTGCTCTTTTGTGCGCACGCATTTCGAATTTGGGTGTAGTCATCGTCTTTTTCATCAGCCTTCCACATCCTTTCCGAAATGATTTTCCACCAGAAACAATATTCCGATGATGATTACCATTGCTACAGACATGAGTACCGCCGCACTGGACAGCTTCTGGTAATCCAGATTCTTGAACGTATTGTTCATAAAGTGCTGTAACATGTAAATGGTATCGTATGGATAGTCCGTAGTCAGTAGGTAAATCTCTCGGAATACCTTAAAGGAGCTGATTAAGGACATAATGGTTACAAACAAAAAGGTAGAAGAAAGATACCGCACTTTTATGTAAAAGAAGGTTTGTAAGGCTGTAGCGCTTTCCAATCGCGCCACCTCCAAAATATCCTTGGGAATACTGGCCAAAGCAGCCATAAACAATATCATGTTATACCCCAGGTTCTTCCACAAAAACAATACTACTATTACGATATGGGAATACTCTGACTTCAGCCAGTCGATTTTCTCCACACCGAACAATGCCGTGATTTCGTTCACTACACCATTATAGCTGAACAGTACCTGCCAAATCAACACAATGGACGCCACCGGCACCATCATGGGACTGAGGAAAAAGGTACGAAACTGACTTCGAAAAGGCAGCTTCGCTTCCAGCACAATAGCCAAAAGCAGGGATAATACCACTGCTAACGGCACGGCAATAATCGAAAACCGGAAGGTATTGGACACTGCTTTTTTGAAAGCATTGTTTCCCATTACATATTTAAAATTTTCCAATCCTACGAAATTCTGACTGATAGGATTGTCTACCAATGAATAAAAAATTACCACCATAAAGGGTATGACAAAAAATAGCAAAACGCCGAGAAAGCTAGGAGCTATAAATAGCCCCGAGCTTCTCTTAACCTTTTTTAATCTTTTGCCGGCCTTACGGAGTTTCTTTTTTTGAATGCCTGACTTTTCCAAGAGGCAATCCCTCCTTAGCTGTTTTCACTCACATAAATCTCTACACGGCTCTGAATAATCTTTGCCACATCTGCTGCACTCTTCTGTCCTTCAAAATACGGAGTTGATTCCTCATTTATCATCTGGAAGATGGTTTCATCGTTCATACCCACAGGCTTCGCGATTTCAATCATATCCCAAATCAAATCCACTTCTTCCTGTGTAGCCGCATAAATCTCTACATCCCAATTATCATAGCCCCAGGTAGTCTTAGGATACTGCTTGGGTTCCCCGTTTTCATCCCTCACGATTTCCCCATTCTCATCCTTTTCGTACTCGGGGGTCATATCCCTTTCAAACATTGCTTCCAATTCATCTACTCTGGAAGATAATCCCCAGGAATAACGATCATTCGCTTTGTACTGCAAGGTGCTTTCTAAGAATTTCCAAGCACCTTCCTTGTTCCGGCTCTTGGAAGTGATACCGTACATATCTATACCATTCAGGAATACGCCTACACTGCCATCCATGGTAGGATAACCGATGCAGGTAGCGGGCTCCTCAAACATATAGGTGTACATCTGGAACTCCTGTGTCTGAGAAACATTCACATCGCTCAACAATACCTTTCCGGACTGTATCATAGACGGATAACTTTCTTCATTTTCATAATTGTTATAATCAATCGGCTTGAAGCGATTTGCAAACTCCAGTATCTTGATGAATTCCGGACTGTTAAAGTTGCAGGTTCCGGTTTCGTAATCAATAAAGCTGTCACTGCTGTACTGCAAGCAGATACGAAGTGCTGTAGGTGCATCCACATAACGTAACAGTTTGGCATCCGGGTGAGCATCAGACAGTGCAATCACATCATCAATGGTCCATCCCTGTTTCTCCCCTACGATAGATGCTTTACCCATGAGGGTTGACATCTGGAACTGTCTGGGAATGGTTACCAGCTTACCGTCTATAGTATAGGCATTTAATACGCTGGGTACGAAATCTTCCTTCTTTAAGGTACTGCTGGCATTCAGATAAGGAGTGAAATCTTCCAAAACACCCTTCTTTGCCAAATTCGTTAAATCCGCACTACCTAATTCAATAATATCCGGAGGATTATTGCCTGTTAAATCCGCATTCATCAATGCAACAGCATCCGTATAGGTGGTTTCTGTCCATTCTGCATTGTTAGAAATATAACTCTTAAATACAACCTTGTACTTATTATTGGATTTATTAAAATTCACCACTGCCTGCTGAAAATTCTGATTGCTCTCATACAGAGTAGCCAGTACGATTTCCTGCTTCTGAGGTATCTTCGCTCTGTCCGTCTTTACCAGCTTCACCAGTTCTTCCGTTTCATCCATGTAATTATGACTATAGACAAGAATATTTCCATCCTCCGCCACGGAAAAGGACTGAATATAATCACCGGTCAGATAGGAATCAATCCAGTTTACAACCGGTGTGGATTCCTGTGTTTCCAAATCATACTCATACAGGTTAGAGGAGCCTTTTACATACAGCTTACCACCGAAGCTTCGCACCTGTGCATTCATATCCGGCAGATTCTTGTAGGTTTCTCCCAGCATACCGGTTTCGGTATTGATTTCTACCATTTGTAATCCACCATTTCCGGTATTTGCATAGTTTATAAAGAATACCTTTCCGTCCTCCGTTGCGAAAATATCCTGTATCCAGTCTGACTGGGTGGGAATAGACTTTCCAAAGGTACCGTCCGCATTTATCACATAAATCAGATTGTTGGAGGCAGCAAACAGCTTACCATTTTCTGCAACCACCATGTTCTGGATATAAGAATTGTTTTCATCCTGAAACATATCCTTCAAATCCACTGCAAATAGCTGCTGGTTGTTACTGTCATACTTCGCCAGATAGGTAGTACTTTTCGTATAATCATACTCCTCGCCCTCCACATAAGGAGGTGCTACATAATACACGACATAGAGATTCCCATCCTTATCACATAAAAAGCTACTCATGATGGACTCATATCCTTCTAACTGAAACTCCGGCAGCTCCAATACCTTTTCTTCGGATGGTGCATTCACATCTCTGTAACGGATTTCTGTAGATGAGGTCTGTGTTTCCTCGTCAATGTTATGTACGGTATAAATCAACCTATCCTTCTCAAGAATAACCTGACCATGGTAAACATAATTTCCCTCGTCATCCTTGGAAGAAATATCAAAAAACTCCGGAACATACGCATATTCAGTCTTTACGATGCCTTCCGTATTGCTTCCGCTATTTCCGGTGTTATTCCCACCGGTACCATTGCCTTCTGTATTCTTATCGCCGCAGGCCATCAGGGAAATACCCAAAACACCTGCCAACGAAACTGCTACTGCTTTTCGTAAAAATTTAAAACACTTTCTCATCAACTGTCCTTTCCGAACAGACAATTAAATTCACCTGCTCACTAAAATGTCTTATAAAGAATTATTGTTCGTAAACTCTCACTCCTTAAGTATAATATATATTTCTGAAAATTACACCTTAAGATTTTATTAAGAAATTTAACACTAATTTTGCAATATATTTAAGTATTTTCACTAATATAGATTTCCATACAGCTCTGTAGGATAGCCTCCAGAAACTGTGGCATCCACACAAAATCCTCTCCCGACACCAGACTCACTTCCATGGGCGGGCTCTCATCCTTTTGTACGCATGCAAAGAGCATAACACTTAAACATAATATCCAAATAAGTGTTATGCTCCTCTTTCGAAATTTGAAATGCTTCATAAAACTTCCTCCTCACATATTTTGGTAACTTAAGTATAGAACAAGTTCGTCCAAATGTGTTTTAAGCTTCTTTGAAGAAAGTTTAAGATTTTATTATGATTTTCTTAGGATAGCATAAGATACTTCCTATGCCCACACCCTGACACAATATTTTATGATTTCGATTTACTCAGCCACTGCTTCCTGCTTTACTGCAGGACCGGCAAGGAAACGACCCGCAATCATCACTACTACAGCAATCGCTACAACAATACCATAAACCAGCTCCGTTTCCGGTATCTGCTGTGCGATAGGCTCTGCAAAGAAGGAAGAAAATCCGTTAAATATCATATGTCCTAAAATAGCCGGCAGGATGCTCTTGAAACGATATGCCAAATAACCAAGCACCATACCCAAAATAAAGGCATAAGTACCCTGAATAATATTCAAGTGGAATACACCAAATAAAAATGCCTGTATAGCATTGGCAATCCAGAATGCCAGCTTACGATTGGACAAATCAGCCACAGCTTTCTTGGCATAATGGAAGGTCACCCCACGGAACACGAATTCTTCTCCAAAGGGAGCCAGACATACCGCTGCAATCGTCGGCAACAGGCTTTCTCCAAAGCCTGCACTTTCCATCAATTGCTCATAATTCTCCACAATACTTTCCGGAATAATGGGATATACCAAAACAAGACCATAATTTGCCACAAAATTCATGCCCAGTGCAATCAATACCATTGCTATGATGTGCTTAGGCTGCAATAAATCCTTATAATTGACCTTTTTTAAGCTGGGCTTGCCACAGCCGAAACGATACCAAATCAAAAAGGTTATTAAAATCAAAATATGTGTGACCACAATCGTCACAGGCATGATACCTTCTACAGCTTCCATACTCATCTGACTGATGGTTTCTGCATCGGTGATACCCTGCATACCCGCTTTAAAGCCTGCCATAAAGGTAGCCGGAAATACCATAATAATCGCCGCTACAAACTGCACTACCACACTTGCCAGAAACACCAACAGGCACATTCCCAGCCAACCTAATCTTTTTCCTACACTCATTGTTCCCCTCTTTCTACGCATATGCGTCATAAAAATTAATCTACGGACTTTAAGGACTCCGTCATACTGATACGCTCCAGTTTACCCGACATCATCTTATTTACACATAGGGCAAAGAACATGGTCAATGCCACACTGTAAACATAACTGATAGGGTTAATATGGACATCAAAGGTGACCATATCGATTTTGATGCATTCCATAATGAAGCGATGCAATACTACGCCCAATGATAAGCCTACCATAGCTCCCACAAAAGTCAATAGGACATTTTCCCTAAAAACGTAGGTGGAGGTTTCTTTTTTATAAAAACCAAGTACCTTAATCGTGGCTATTTCTCTCACTCGTTCGGTAATATTAATATTGGTCAGATTGTAAATAACGATAAAGGCAAGTGCCGCTGCACAGCCCAATACCAATAATACGATATAGTCCAAACTGGTCATCATGCTGGCAAAACGTTCTTTGATATCCTCATTGATGGAAACCGCAGTAACACTGTCTGCCTTCATTAATGCCGCAGACAATAAATGCATATCCGTATCCTCTGTCACGTTCAAATAAATGGTTTTGTATTCTGCTTCACCAATCTGTTCTCTATAGGTATCCGGATGAATATACACATAATTGTATACGAAATTCTCCATAATTCCACTGACTGTTATCTGCAGGGTATGGTAATCTTCGTCCTGAAACTCCAGCACATCCCCGACCTCAATATCATATTCCTTGGCAAGCTTATGGGTGATAACCCCTTCCCCTATACCAGGGAGAGAAATATCCGCCCCTTTCATGGTATGCATATGGACGAAGTCATCCAGACTTTCTGCATCCTTAGCAGTTACCAGATACACTGATTTCGCACCGGTTTCCGATTGATAATCCACAGAGGTCTCTAAAACCACACCATATTTGTCCAGGGTCTGTCCTAAAATCTCCTCCAGCTCTTCTTGACTGTTTGGGTCAAAGCCATCTTTTAGGGTAATACTCATATCATACAAGAAAATATTACCATACTGCTTCACCAACACACTGGCAATGGAATCCTTCAAACCGAATGCTGCCAGCACCAAAGCACCACAACCACTGATACCGATTACCATCATAAAGAAACGCTTCTTGTATCGGAATACATTTCGAATGGATACCTTTTGTAAAAACTTCAGGCGTTTCCATAGGAAAGGAATTCGTTCTAACAAAATACGTTTGCCAGCCTGCGGTGTCTTAGGACGCATCAACTGCGCTGCCACTTCATTCAATTCCTTTCGACAGGAATACCAGGTAGTACCTACGGAACACAGTAAGGATACCGCCAGAGAAATCAGTGCCATCTTCCAATCAAACACAAAGTGAATGGAACCCATATCATACATCATACCATAACAGAACCAAATCACAAACGGGAATACTACAATACCGATTAAAAAGCCACCGATACAACCGATTAACGCGGCACTTCCGCTATAGAAAATATATTTTCCCATAATGGTTGCCTTACTATATCCCAATGCCTTCAAAGTACCGATTTGAGTTCTCTGCTCCTCTATCATACGGGTCATGGTAGTCATACACACCAACGCAGCCACCATAAAGAAGAATATGGGGAATACCGTAGATACGTTCTCTACAATATCCGTATCACTGTCAAACATCACATAGCCCACATTGGTATCTCTGCCCAGCAGGTACTGTTCCGGTTCTTCAATCTCTTTGATATCCTCTTCGGCCTTTGCAATCTCAGCTTCCGCATCGGCTATTTCCGCTTCAAACTCTGCCAAAGCCTCCTCATATTCCTGTAAGCCGTCCAGATATTCCTGTTCACCGTCCAGAAGCTCCTGTTCCTTTTCCGCCAGTTCTGCCTGACCATCTTCCAAATCCTTACGGCCATCCTCGATTAATTTCTTGCCTTCTTCCAGCTCCTGCTTTCCTTTTATCAGTTCCAGCTTACCATCATTGATTTGTTTACGACCATCCTTAATCGTATTCCAAGCTTCATTTAATTGGTTTTCCCCATCCGTAAGCTGTGTTTTTCCATCTGCTAACTGTTTCTTGGCATCTGCAATCTGCTGTTTACCACTTGCCAGCTGAGCTTTGGCTGCATTTATCTGATTCCGTCCGTTTACCAGCTTGGTTTTATTTTTCTCCAGCTCCTTCTGACTTTCCTGCAGAACACTTCTGGTAGCATCCAAAGCCTCACGTTCTGTGCCAATCTGTTCTTGTATATAATCCGGCACAAAACCCATTCGGTCCAACCACTCCTGCTCCTGAGCCTGAAGCTCCTGTTCTCTCTTTTCGACCTCTGACAGACCATCCTTCACCAGCTTTTCCATGGATGCAAATTGCTCTTCGCCCTCTATCAGCTCCGCTTCACTGGCTGCCAGTTGCTGTTCTCCGGCCAGTAATTGACTTTCCTGCTTTTCCAGCTGTGCTTCTCCGGCCTCTAGCTCTGCCTTAGATGCTGCCAAAGTTTCTTTTCCGGACTGGTAATCTTGGATACCGCTCTCCAGCTCTTTTTCCTTCTGAGCCAGAAGCTTCTCATTCTTGGCTATGGTTTTTTCTGCCTTTGCCAGCTTCTTTTCCTGCTTCTCAATCTCAGCCAAACCATCGGCAATTTCCGCCTTGGCATCTGCTATCTGCTGCTTACCGTCTGCGATCTCCGCTGCTGCATCATCCAGCTCTTTCTTCGCATCCGCCAGCTCTACTTCCGCTTCTGCCTTGGCATCTGCCAGCTCCTGTCGAGCATCCGCCAGCTTCTCATTTGCTTCCAATATCACATTCTCATATCGCTGCTTTCCCAAATCCTCCAGAAAAGCCTCCCATTCCGGTTCTTTCCCGTCGATATAGGTATCATATTCGTCACTATATAAGGTAAAATCCTCTGTCAGCTTCACATACAGCTCCGTATAGGCATCACAATCAAAGCCCTCCGGTAATAAATACATAAAACCGCTGACCTTACCACTACCGATAACAGAATTTCCGCGTTCAAACTGCACATAAAGCGGAGAATTCACCACACCTACAATCTTATATTCTGAAAAAGCAAAATTACCCAAATCCTCCTCTGCATTAGAAGCGGATAGCTTTAACTTTTTCCCAATATATTTCTTCGAGAACATACGAGAATCTACGACACATTCGTTGGCATTTTTCGGCAAACGACCTGCCAATACCTCTAACTCATTAATATCCTTGGTAATACTATACGCCTTGATCACATTGGCACTGCCATCCCCAGAGGACTGACACAGAATATCAAAGCTATACGCTCCCTGAACCACTCGTACATCCGAGCGACGATTGATTTCCTTCACAATATCGTCGTCAAATCCCAGCGTACAAATCAAGCGAAAATCATAAAATTGCTTTTCTTGCAAATAGTTATCCCCGGTTTCCAGCATGGCAGGCTTGGTGGCCTTTAACCCTGCAAAGAAACCTACACCCAAAGCCACTATCGCCAGTATGGCCAAATATCTGCCCAAACTCTGACGTATTTCCCGCAGGGTGGATTTCATCATCATTGATTTCATAAATATGCTTCTTCCTTTTTCCTCTACCTTCATAATGCAGAAGCATCTGCATTGCTACTACCATTCAATATCTGCAATATCCACAATACGGTCATTTTTCACCATGCTTTGTATGGTACCGCTTTTTACGGTAATCACACGGTCAGCCATAGCTGTCAAGGCCTGATTGTGGGTGATTACAATAACAGTTTTGCCTTTTTGGCGGCAAGTATCCTGTAAAATCTTAAGAACCTGCTTACCTGTATTATAATCCAAAGCACCTGTCGGCTCATCACAAAGTAAAAGCTTAGGGTTCTTAGCTAAGGCTCTGGCTATAGCCACTCTTTGCTGTTCTCCACCGGAAAGCTGTGCCGGGAAATTATACAAACGCTCTCCCAAGCCCACCTCCTTCAAAACCGTAGCTGCATCTAACGGTTCTTTACAAATCTGAGCCGCCAACTCCACATTTTCCAAAGCCGTCAAATTCTGTACCAAATTATAAAACTGAAATACAAAACCCACATCATGCCTTCGATAGGTAGTTAATTGTCTTTCACTATATGCCGACACCTCATTTCCGTCCAAAAAAGCCTGCCCTGTAGTCAAAGTATCCATACCACCTAATATATTCAAAATCGTCGTTTTACCGGCACCGGATGCACCTACAATGACACAAAACTCCCCTTTATCTACGGTAAAGTTCACATCATGCAGCGCCGGTATCTCCAATTCTCCGGATTTATATACTTTATTCACATCCTTAAAGGTTACAAAGCCTTCCACAAAATTTCCTCCATATCTATGTTTGTTCATCATTCACATTTTTCGACAATTTTAATCATAACACAAATTTTCATAAGTTTCGATATACTGCGACAGATTTAACATATTTTTTATATTTTACACATAAAAAAGATGCAGAAGCCTTAATTATTTAATCACTTCTACACCTTTTCATTTACATCCTATTCTTCTTTCTTCATAGCCAGCTTGTGGATTTCCTCTGTGGCAAAGGATATTTTCGTAATCACATCCCGTTTACTCACATAGCACCAAAAGCTATCATCCGGTATGGAAATATCGATACAATCCCCTCTTTTGTGATAATCATATTCGATGTGCATGCTTTCCAGACTCTTGGCACCTCGCACCAAAGTATATGGTTCTCCATAATAATTGCACTCCAGACGGGTCTCGGTAGGTGTCTGAATAAATTTACCTTCTCCCTGCTTGTAAAAGCGGGTAGAGCCGGGTAGAGTTTCTACTTGAACCGTATCCTCAAAATAGTAGATTCCTTCTTCGATTTCCTTACGAACGCATTCCCTCTCCCAATTACTCCAGTCCGGAATGTGGGGAAATTCTGTCTCTCCCTCAGTAGCATGCAATCTGCCGTATTCGTCCATTTCCCAAGCCTTTTTGCAGTGTTCACACCACAGTCTCATTCCTTCTGAATGCATCTGCCCCTCCGTTTCACAAGCTGCACATTTGTACAATAAACTATGCAAGCCTTCCGCACGCTTTGGATGGTCAATTTTTATCTTATTCTCGTATTGCCACTGAAAATCATCATAGCAGAAATTTTCACGGATACGGGCATTGATTTCATCAGCCTTTAAAGTTTTTGTTTCCTCAGTGGTAATAATCTGTACCATTTCTGCTTCCACATAGGTCTTCTTGTTCATCTTGTTCCACTGGGGACAAGTGACAAAATTTCCATGGATACGGAGTACCACTACAGGTACGCGCAGCACCTTCACAATTTTTCCTACCGAATCCGGCAAATAAGAGGTACAGCCATCCAGAGAATATCTTGCCTCCGGAAACAATGCGAAAATACTACCCAGCTTATCCACACAATACTTAATATTCTTTACCAAATGAACATCTGTGATAAATTTACGCGTTCCCAATACGCCCAGATGACGCATCAGAATTTCTGTATAATCCCGAAAACCTTCCAGCGTCATAACATTATTCACCGGATAGGGATGGGTAGCCATAGCCATAATATTAAAATCTACCATAGACGAATGGGTAACCAAAAGCAAATAAGGCTTCCCTTCTATTTCCTCCATCCCAATCTTCTTTAACTGAAATCCTCGTTTCTTCAAATCCGGCTTAGAAATAATCAGCTTAGCAACCCCAAACAGAAATCCAGGTGTATGAGGCTTCTTTGCAAAATCAAAGTGTCTTACCTTCTCCTTTGTAATACTCATTTCATTTTCCTCGTTCTGCGATATATTTCTGTCGATATCCTCTTTTCATTTAGAAAATTCATCCACATTTCCTACTTTTCAACCTTCTTACAGAGCGGAAACTTTATCCTTTGCCACCGCATATACTGCTTGTGCTGCAGGCCCAATATGCTCCATATTTCCACAACGGTCAATACCGTTAGAAGTCCATGCAAAAATGCCCTGCCAATCATTCTCATAGCACCCCATATAACAAGCGGTAGTGTCCATAGGCGTAGAGTTTTGCTGGTCACCAATCAGTCCATGTGCCGGGAACTCTCCTAATACTACAGGCTTGTCTGTAACGATACCAAAAGCCTCCGGAGACTTATCAAAAGGAATGCCATAGCCCGGTGCCATCCACTCATAATAATGGGTGGAATAAAAATCCATATATGCATTTTCGTCTGCGAAACAGCTCTGCAAAAATGCATCACTTCCACAGTCACCGAAATACTTCTCACTATTATATTTCACAATAGCATACCCGATGGTCACTAATGCATCACAGTTTTTATGAATGGCCACTGCAGCCTTTGCAAAGAACCGGCACAAATGCTTCCAGTCAATCTTGCCTGCTTCTTCGTTCTCATACACCCAATCCGGCTCATTACACAAATCGATACTCCACAAAGCATTATAATGACCGAATTTCTGACAGAAGGGAATTAGGTAGTTTTCTATGTAAGAATTCATTGCTTCCTCATTCTGTACCATTGCCCGCCAGCACTTATAATTCTTATTTTCATCCTTAAAATGGTCAAAGGATATAAGGGTTGCCATGATATAGATACCATTTTTCTGAGCCGCTTCAAAAAGTCCCTCTACATCCTTCCAATGCTGCTCAGTAGCCCCCTTCACAAAACCATTTTCTGTTATTTCAATTCCCACATCACCGCTACAGGTAATCCAAACACGGGAACTATTCATCCCCTTTTCACGCATTTCCCGATAATGTGCATCCCAAAACTCAGGTTCATATTTCGCTCCGAAATCATCCCAATGCTGCCAAGGAGTGTTCGCACCGTTCATCCAGATTTCCTTGCCATTTACAAAGAACTTTTTCCCTTCGATATATATTCTGTTCTGTAACATATATTCCTGCTCCTTTATATTTCCTATTATCTTTTTACTGTACTCCACATAAAAGCAATCACTTGAGTTCTTTTTCTTCTCGTGGTATCGAAACTTTTACAAGTAAAATATCATGATTATTATAGCATATTGTATATCTCTTTGCCTAGTCTTTTCTTCCTATGGGATGATTGATGGTTTTAACAGAAATCAGTTGCAAGCTACCCCTTTTTCCTGTAAACTAAGAATGAATATGTATCATTTCATACATACAGAAAACGGAGAACAAGTATGACAGAATTAGAAGAATATTATAATAAATTTAACGAGGAAAAACGCCTGAATTCCAGACATGGGCAGGTGGAATATATCACCTCCATGAAATACATACATCAGTATATCGACCACTCTATCCCACCAGCAAATTTTCAGATTTTGGATATAGGAGCCGGAACCGGTCGTTATAGTGTGGCTCTTGCGGAGGAAGGCTATGATGTGACTGCCGTGGAACTGGTGAAATATAATCTGGGGATTTTAAAGAAAAAGAACAGCTCCGTAAAAGCCATGCAAGGAAATGCCCTTCACCTAAAGAAGTTATCTGACAATCAATTTGATTTGACACTGCTCTTTGGCCCTATGTATCATTTATTCGGCTTTGAGGATAAGAAAAGAGCACTATCAGAAGCCAAACGTGTGACGAAACCGGGCGGTATCATTCTGGTTGCCTATTGCATGAATGAATATAGTGTACTCACTTATGCATTTAAAGAGCAACATGCTCTGGAATGCATGGAACAAGGACGTTTCACAGAGGATTTTCATACCATTTCTACTAAGGAAAACCTATATGATTATGTACGTTTGGAAGATATTGATGCATTGAATACTGCTTGCGAACTTACACGCATGCAAATCCTCTCTCCCGATGGACCTGCCAATTATATACGCCCCTATCTCAACCAATTAAGTGAAGATGAATTTCAACTCTTCCTTCAATATCATCTGACCACCTGTGAACGTCAGGACTTAATCGGTGCCGGTGCTCATACACTTGATATTCTTCGCAAATAATTTTGAACCTCAAAAAACCCTTAGAAGCAATCGCTTCTAAGGGTTTATGTATTCTTATAAGTTCTTTAACCGGAACTGTGCAATCTGTTCTTTTAAGGTTGCAGACTGTGCCAACAGCTCCTGACTAACTGCAGAGGTTTCTTCAGCAGTTGCGGAGTTATTCTGAACCACTCCTGAAATCTGTTCAATACCATATTCTACCTGCTTCAACATATCTGCCTGTGAACGGGATGCCTGTGCAGAACCCTTTGCTGCTGCTGCAAACTGTGTCATATTGGCAACCACCTTATCAATCGCTACCGCTGTGGTATTTGCAATGTTATTACCATGGTCAATCTCTTCCAACGCCTTGCTAATCAACTCTCTGGTATTTACAGCAGATTTCGCACTATCTGCAGCAAGCTTACCAATCTGGTCAGCAACTACTGCAAAACCACGTCCCGCTTCACCTGCACGAGCTGCCTCAATAGAAGCATTCAAAGCCAACAAATTGGTCTGAGATGCAATATCTTCAATAGCACCAATAATCTCTTCGATTTCCTTGGATGTAGCAGAAATTCGATCCATTGCTGCTGTCAGTTCCTGCATATCCTCACGGCTGACACGCGCTTCTGCTTCCGCCTTGCTCATGCCTTCTGCAGCTTTTTCTGCGGTTTCTGCACTTTCTTCAGAAATATTGGTAACATTTTCTACGGTAGCGGTTAACTCCTGAATAGAAGCGGCCTGATCGGTAGCCCCCTCTGCCAATGCCTGTGCACTGTCAGATAACTGCTGCGCTCCGATTTCCACCTGTTCGGAGGATTCACGGATATTTTCCAAGGTTTCACTCAACTGGGTACTCATAGCTCTCATATGAGAAAGCAACTCTGAAAAATCACCTACATATACCTCTTCATTCTCAGTATCTGATGAGAAATTACCGGCTGCCATCTGTTCCAAAATAACACCCAAATCTGACACAATGGTCTTCAATTGCTTACCTGCATCGCGAAAATTCTCTGCCAAATCACCTAATTCATCCTTACTGCTATAGGAGATTTCAAAATCCAGCTTACCATTTTTCAAATCCTTCGTAGCATCCTCTAATTCTTCAATGGGATTTCTCAATACATTTGTCAATGCTTTTTGATAAAAGACACTGATAAAAACACATGCAATTACTGCCAAAACAATAACTACAATCAACACCAATGCAAGTATGGAAGAAACTGTAAACATTCTCGCTACTGCTTCCGTCTTATCCGGTACGTAATTATTATAGAAAGTATAATACTGTGCCAAAATTATTAACAATCCTAAAAAAGCAACAACTGACGTAACCACAAAGGATGTCATTATCTTATTAAAGGAAGAGCTTAACTTACCTTTAATCTTCTTATCTTTTAATTTTTTTTGGGTCTTTACCTGAACCTTATCCCACATACTCATGCTGTGCGAACCTCCTTGTTGTAAAATTGTGTTATACATGTATATATTTTATCAAATTTGTCCTATAATAGCAATATATTTCTGCAACATCTATGCATTTTTTACAATAATGGAGCGACTATTTTCATAAGACTTCCCACTATTCTATAAGTAAGCTTTTCATTCAGAATATCTTTTTTAGTAACACGATGACACTTCGTCAATGTATCCTGAAAATCCTGTTCGATTTCCCCTATACAATTTACTTTGTATAAATAAGTAGCACATTCAAAGTGATGATACAGACTACGATAATCCAGATTAATGGTACCTACTACCGCTTTACAATCATCAGAAACAAATACCTTGGCATGTACAAAACCAGGCGTATATTCATAAATTTTTACACCTGCTTCTACCAATGCCTTATAATGTGTTTTTGCCAAGGCATACGGAGCTTTTTTATCCGGAATGCCCGGTAATATCAACTTTACTTCTACCCCTCTTTTGGCCGCATATTTCAATGCATGTTCCATTTCCCCATCCAGTATCAGATAGGGAGACATAATATGTACATATTTGCGTGCATGATTCAGTATATCAATATATACACTTTCTCCGGCCTTATCCTTATCAAGTGGCCAGTCACCATACGGCATTACATATCCTTCAGCCTTTTTATGTTCTCCTGCAGGATAATTCAAAAACTTATAAAACTCCGGCTGCTTCTCTTCCACATTCCACATTTGCAGAAACATCAGGGTGAAGCTTTTTACCGCTTCTCCTTTGAGCATAACAGACGCGTCCTTCCAGTGTCCGTATCGTTTTACTCTATTAATATATTCATCTGCCAGATTAATACCTCCGGTAAAAGCAGTATGTCCGTCAATCACTAAAATCTTACGATGATCACGATAATTATAGTGTGTCGACACAAAGGGAGAAACCGGTGCGAAAGCCTTACATTGTATTCCCAGTTTGGCCAATCGCTTCGGGTAATCATGTGGTAGCAAATTAAACTCACAAGTACCATCATACATAACACGCACATCAACACCGGAATCTGCTTTCTCTTTTAAAATTTCCAGCACTTTGCCCCACATAAGGCCTTCATCAATGATAAAATACTCTAGGAATATAAAGTGTTTTGCTTCCCTCAACTGAACCAGCAATTCTTCAAACTTACGCTCTCCCGATGGCAAATAGGTTACCTCTGTCCCATCATAAATCGGAAAACAGCCGGAACGATTGAGATAACGGGTTAGTGCGACTATCTCCGGTGCAGCCTGTTCCACCTCTTCTAAGACAGTTTCATCCTGCAATATAGCAATGTGAGTATCCTTTATCAACTGTCCCAGTCGGGAACGCAGGGCACGATGCCCGAACTCCATTTGGGTAAATAAAAATAGCAACGCACCCGGCACAGGAACAATCATCATAATAATGAGCCAGGTAATCTTTGCTGTTGGGTTAATTTCACTATTTAATAGGTAGAGCATCACTATCACAGACAAAACTGTTGTAATACCTGCATATTGAGGATAATATTCATTAAAGCGAAAGAACATTCCAAATAAAATAAAGAATTGCAATAACAACAAAAGTAAAAGTACACCAAATCTGCTAAAAATAGCATGTACAATACCCTTTTGTCCTTTTTTTAATAATCGCAGACCTAAACTATCATTTTCCTGTACTTCCAAATGTTACACCTCCTCACATAAATATGTAAAGTTAATAACAAGTATTATAAATATTATAAACCCTACCAGCACAAATCCAACTAAATTTTTCTAAAAAATTCTTAAACAAAAATAAAACTACCGACCACTTTGTCGATAGCTTTATCTCTTGTAATATCTTATTAAAAAGTAATATTCTCCAATGGTGTCAAGAATTGCACCTTACGATTTTCCTGTTCTGCCAAATAGGACTGGTCACCGGATGCATGCAGTTCCTGCAGATATAAATGATGATTCTTCATAATCTCTTCATTCTTTCTACCTAAAAGCTGCATTGCTATATTAGAGCATTGATCTGCTGCACGTTCTACATAAGTCAAAATATCCATGAATATCAAGCCGGAGTTAATAGAACAAATACCCTGACACAAACGTGTGGTATGTCGATTCTTTAACAGAAGTACCATATCATCAATTACTTCTTCTAAAGGTTCGATACGACGGGTAATATATTCATTGTCATTCTCCAATGCTTCAACAGTAAGTCTCAAAATCTCAAGTACCGCATCACTCAATATGTCCAATTCCTTCCATGCACTAGGTGAAAAGCTCAATTCAGCATCATGCATTTTCTTGGCCATTTCATCGAAATTTGTAGCATAATCACCAATACGTTCAATATCATGAATACACTGCATCAGCATATTGTGATGACGATTATCATTCTCAGTTTCAATATTGGCAGACAAAGCAATCAGATAATTGTCTGCATTGTCTGCGAAACGATCCAATCGGTTTTCACTTGCTTCTATTTCTTCTGCACGTTTGTTATCATAATTTTCAAACTGCTTCAAGCTCAACGCAACATTTTCTTTTGCCACAGCGGCCATAGTTGCAGCCACCTTAGACACCTCATTTAAAGCCAAAGTAGGCGCTATCATCAACTTCTTATCCAAAGCAGCCAGCTCGGGATATTCTACGTTCACTTTCTTGTCATCCTTCACAAAGAAGCATGCCAGCTTTACAAGCAATCCGGTAAAAGGCAATAATACAATCGCAGTAATCAAGTTAAATAGTGTCTGGAAATTAGCTATCACACCACTATCCACTACGCTTTCCCACAAATCTGCGAAACCGCCGGCACTGCGAATAAGGCTCATAACAATCATAAATAAAACTGTTCCGATACAGTTAAATACAATATGAACAATACCGGTTCTCTTGGCATCCTTGGAGGAACCGATAGAACAAACCAATGCGGTGGTTACACAGGTTCCCAAATTAATACCCATAACAATCGGATATACCAACTCAAAGGTCATTACTCCTGTGGATGATAACGCCTGTAAAATACCTACCATTGCAGAAGAACTCTGAATGATAACCGTTAAAACCAAACCGGTAACAATACCTAATAATGGCATATCACTAAAGTAAGACAATACATTCACAAATGCATCCGATTCTGACAAAGGCTCTACCGCATCCGTCATAGACATAAGTCCCATGAATAAAATACCGAAGCCCAACGCAATGGTACCAACATTTTTGCTGGCCTCCTTTTTCACAAACATTACTAAAATAATACCCAAAATCAATGCCATAGGTGCCAATGTATCCGGCTTGAAAAAGGCTAATATAGAACCTCCTGAGGAATCAATATCCATCAAACGAATAATCTGAGCGGTTACAGTGGTACCTATGTTGGCACCTAATACAATACTAACCGCCTGCTTCAAATTCAATATGCCCGCACCAATCAAACCAACGGTTAATACGATGGTAGCAGTGGAGCTCTGTATTACTGCTGTTACTAAAGTACCGGTTAATAAACCTAAAAATACATTCTGTGTTAACTTTCCCAAAACATTCTTTAAAACGGTACCGGAGCCTTGCTTCAAACCATCGCCCATAATCTCCATACCATATAAAAACATGGCAAGTCCGCCTAAAAGTTTAATCATTGTCAATAATGCATTCATTTGTAATATTCTCCCGGTGTTTATTCTGCACTTTTATTTTCTACTATACCATCTGTCATGCTCACATCTGCATCGCTTTCTCCAACTTCTTCGATAGCCGTCAACTTTGCATGAACCAGATAACGTTTTTCATCTTCATTTCTGACACAAGTAGACAATACGATAATCTTGTCATCACTGGTCACGCCTATATCCCAGTTAAACTGATCCTTAGAACCATTTAAGTTTTTCAGGTTCTCCAGATATTGACCAAAAACAGCGTCATTTTGCATATCCGCATTCAACAGCAAATGTACATCACTATATTCATTTGCAGCAAATATCTGATAAATTCTGGTATCCTTTTGTGTATAAATGTATATATAAGGATTCTCAGCAAAAAACTCTGTATCCTCATAATAATGCAAATTGTGGAACATACTCTCATTACGCATATTATGCCCATAAATAACGGTCATATTATCATTGAAATCCTTATTATTATAAAGCTCTGTAAAAATACAACCGGCAGTTGCGGATTTCTTCTTGGTATTTCTTCTCAAATAGAAAGACGGATCCTCAGGATGCTGTAATATAGGATAATCAATATTCGTATTCGGAATATAAATCCAAGCATAAATGTGTTCATTCTCATCTGCCTGTAAGCCCGCGAAGTCAATCACTCTTTCTGCCACATTATAATTTTCAAAATCCGGATAGTTTATACCATCCACTACAACATTAACAGGTTCCGGTGTTGCAGTAGGCTCCGGTGTTGCAGCAACCTCATCCGTTTTTTCTACCGGTTTCTCCGTTGGTACCGGAGTACTTATAGGTTCCGGCTTCACTTCCACGTATTGTTTCTTGATTTCTTCCAAATCCTGTTCAGACTGTTTTCCACTGATAAAGTCGAAAAACAACCACACAACGCATATCAGAAAAACCACGGCACAACAAGCTATTATGACAGACTGCCGTTTATTCTTTTTTACAAACTCTAATAAATTCGACCAAAATGTTTTCATTTATTTGTTACCAATCTTTAAAATATAGGAGTGTATTTACAACCGGAAAAAGCCGAACTGTCAATGGATTGCAATGTGGTTGGGAATTGGACCTCTTCAATTTCCTCATGATTTGCAAATGCTTCCGGTGCAATGTATTTCACCCCCTCAGGAATACATACTACCTTTGCATTTCCACGGTATGCCAAAAGGATACCATCTCCCACTATGAGAAAATCACTGCCCTTGGTAACCTCCATCGACCCATCCAGGAAACTGTTTAACCATGGTGTATGAGTAAAGGCTTTGGCTTCAATACGCACCACTGTCTCCGGAATATAAATCTGTTCCAGTTTATCACAATGATAAAAGGAAGCATATTCTATTTTAGATAATCCATCCGGAAGTGTGATACTTTCCAAACCGCTTCTGGCAAAAGAAAATGCTCCAAGTTCTGTAGTACCATCATCCAGCTGAAGCTTTTTCAATGAACTATCTTCATAATAGGTCCAGTCTGCAATCCTTATTTTCAAAGGTTCTTTCTCAATCAAATCCTCCAGACGAATTTCATCCCCATAATAGGTATCCAAATCTGTATTATCCATCATTACCACTGCACTATTTCCTACAATTGAGGAACTTCCCATTACGTATGTAACCTGTTCTTCCGTCCATACAGGCTGAGGTGTCCAAACCGGTGTTGCCTGAGGATAGGGTTCCACCACAATCGGAGGTGGTGTTATCTCCGGAACTTCTTCCTGCGGAAGCCTTTCCATTCGTGCCAGTGCATAACGATAAGGATAGCTGTATAACTCTGCCTTAATTTCTAAATCCTGTATCCCATCAAAAGCCGTATCATGTATATCTGTTACAGATATAGGAATGGTGATTTCCTGCAGACTGATACAATCTGCAAAGGACATGATACCAATACGACGGATACTGTCCGGAATATATACCTTATTCAGCTTTGGACAGGAAGTAAAGGTAAAGTCTGCCACTTCATAAAGCCCCTCACCCAGAAAAACTGTCTCCAGCTTATCACAGCCCCAAAAGGCATATTCCTCTATCTCCGTCACACTGTTTGGAATGGTAACCTTCTTGATAAAATCATTTTCTTCAAAGGCACTACGTCCGATTTTTTCCACAGTAGCAGGAACAGACACGGTGTTAGCCGTGCCTGTATAACTTACTAATGTAGTTCCCTCTATTACGAAATCAGAGGAGGATGCCCCCGCCGATACCTTCGGCATCAGGGCAAAGAGTACTGCCACTGATAGAACAAGTGCTCCAACCATCCATAGCTTCTTCATAAATAATCTTACCTCTATTCTTATGCCAAACCTGCTCTCTTGGTATTCTCTTTTACCAGTTTATCCTTTTTCAGGAACAATACCATAGAGATACACAAAAGTCCAATGGATAAAAACCACTTCGGATGTATTCCATCACCGGTTTTCGGTGTAGAGTCATTGACTACACCTGCCGTCAGATTGTTTGTATCCACATAAATCACATAAGGTGAAAAATGGGTTGCAGTAAAGCTGATACAAGGAACTCCCTTTATGGTCTTGAAGGTAGCCGGAAGCTCCTTCAGTCTTCCGTCTGCAACATACGCTACCTTGTTGTTACCTGCGTAAGTAATCATACTGTCAGGTATCGGTAATGTAATATTGATAGAAAGTCCTGTTGTATCGGTAATCAACTTCGTTCCGGTAGAATCATACAAACTGATATCCATCGGGAAGTAAATGATATCGCTTAAATCCGTGTATTTGGTCATCAATGCGCGAATTGCTGCTTCTGTTGCCGCTGTGTTCTCTGCAATTTTTAATACAAAATTATCAGAAGAACCATTGACCTGTACTGCCACCACACCGGTGTTGGACAGACCATTCTTGTTAATTACAACTGTAGTACCGTTGGTACTGGTGCTACCGCCACTGTTTCCCGTACTGCCGGAGGTACCGCCCACATTACCTGCACTTCCGTTACTGCCGGAGCTTGGTTTATTATTATTGCTTACCACACCACTGCTTGGCTTCGCCTTATAGTTCGCAGTAATCAGAACATCCTTTGCAGGCATGGTCACTACTGTTGCAGTGACATACTTGCTGGCAACCTTTACATCCGTAGGGTCTACTGTCCAATTGTTAAATTCCTTACCACTTGCAGGGTCATCTGCAATCACAATTACCTGCTGTCCTGCCGGATAACTACCGGAACCGCTACCATTACGAACAGTCAGTGTGTAGAATACTACCGGTGTCGCAGTAGGTGACGGTGTAGGGGTTGCTGTAGGAACCGGTGTAGGATTCGTAGATGCGGGAGGGGTTGTAGTACCCGGCTTCTGTGTAGGAACCGGTGTCGCCGTAGGCTCCGGAATCTTTTCATACTGCGCGTAAGTATCCAAATCCTTGGTAATATTGGTAATTGCCGGTCTCCAGCCGGTAAAGATATAGCCCTCTCTTACAGGTGACTGAGGTGTAATCGCATCTGCACCCGGGTCTACCTTCTGCGTATGTAAAATCGCATCATTATAATCAATGAATCTGACAATAAATTTATTTTCTTCTGAGTCTACCTTTTCATACTGTGCATATACAGTCAAATCTCCGGTAATGTTACTGTAATCCGGTCTCCATCCTGTGAAAATGTATCCCTCCCTGGAAGGGTTATTCGGCGGCTGTGCGGTACCTCCAACGGCTACTCTGTCCACCTTTAAAACAGTATCATCATAGTCTAAGAAAGTTACATCAAACTTAAATTCATCAGAATCCATCTTTTCGTACTGAGCATATACATCCGTATTCTCTGTAATGCCGGTAATCGCCGGTCTCCAGCCTATGAAACGATAGCCTTCTCTGTCAGGAACATTCGGTGCTTCTGCATCGCCGCCCACTTCTACCAACATAGTCTTCAGAATGGTATCATCATAGTCAATAAAGTTTACGGTTACCTTTAAGCTATCCGGATCAATAGGCTCATACTGTGCCACAATATTCAAATCACCGGAGACAGCTTCATAACTGGGTGCCCAGCCTACGAAGTTAAAACCATCAATTACAGGGATCAACTCTTCTGCCGGCGGAACTGCATCCTGACCTTCGATAACCTCCTGCTTATCCAGAATAGAACCGTCCATACCCATAAAGTATACGGTATAAGTAATCACAATTTCCTTACTGGTAACATCAATATTATCATAAATATCTGCATAAACCTTCGCGTTACTGGTATCCTCACAGAAGAAAGTAATATTCACACATTCATCCGGATGATTCTTGTTAGTATAGAATGCATCAGGATCAATATAAGCTACACTACTTGGAATTTCTAAATAACGTACATTACTGTTTCCAAAGGAATCTGCCCAAATAGACTTACAGGTGTCCGGCAAGTAAATAGAATACAAGGTACCGGTATTCTTAAATGCTCTTTCCGGAATTTCACCAATAGCAGAATCCTGTAAATTCACAGAACCCAAACCACTACATTCCATAAAAGCTTCTTTGGCAATGGTCTGTACACCTGCCACTTCTGCTGCTTCAATGGTACTGGAGCCAACTGCCCTGCCACGAGATTCCAAACACTGAATGATACCTACCTTTGATCCGTCTGATGCAGTGCTGTAAACGATACCATTGTCACATTTGAAATTGGCACCGCCCTGGAAGCTAACATAAGACAACTTGTCACATCCTGAAAAAGGTCTGATACCTAATGTGGATACCGTAGAGGAAATCTCCAGGTTCTTCAAACTGCTACAATCATTAAAGGCATAATCGCCAATCTTGTAAGTTTCTCCATTAATATAAATACTTTCTACATTTTTACAACCATTAAAGGTCTTAGGTAAAATTTCGTTAATACTCTGGGTAGTGATAGTCTTACTGCCCACCCTGGAAAGGTCTGTAATCTCTGCCCCTTCTTTCACAACGAAGAGATTTTCCTTTACAGATTCAATACCCTGAGGGAGCTCCAAATTTAATACAGAATTAATAATCTCTTCTTCATCCTGTGTTAACTTATTGCCTGCCTGCTTATTGGACAATGCAGTATTCAAAGACTGTGCCTCTGAAGCTGTTACATAAGGCTTCGTAGCATAAGAAGTCAAATCTGCAAATGTCGGGTAATCTGTCAACTCATTCTTATCGGTGTCCGGATTGTAAACAACAGTCAGGTTACTGGGCCATCCGCTATAATAAGTAATAAATGTTTTAGGCTGTGCACCTACATTAATTTTATTTACCGGATCCATCGCATAAGTAAAAGGCACGTTATCATATGAAATAGGACCGGTAAAGGTCAGACTTGGAACAGCCTGCACCGGATTACTGCAATTGGTCTTATGTACTGCTACGTCCTGTGTCTGGAATGCATTCAAACCAATACTTTCAATATGTACAGGATTATTGAAAATTACATGCTGCAGATTGTGACAACCCTTAAACGCATTATCACTGATACGCAATACGGAGGAAGGAATATAAACCTTCTCCAAATAACAGTTGTTTTGGAAACTGGTAGAGGAAATTTCCTGTATTTTTGCCGGTCCGATGGTATCCGGCATATCTACTACAGAAAGCCCTTCTTCAATATCACAGAGAATCAACTGATTCGCTGAAGTCACTCGATAGGTAGCCTTAGGACTGGTTAAATCCCCTTCCGTCTGATGAATAATGATTTCATATACTTCCTGACCCATATACTTAAATGCTATGGCATAATCACCACAGAATTTATGTATCTCAGAACCATCTTCTCCTTCAAAGTAAAATTCTACAGGAACTGTATTCTTAAATGCTTTTACACTATATGCTCCGCCATCATTGACGCTGTTCAAACCTTGTACAAATTTAGCCATAGGATTCATAACCGTAACAGCTTTTAAGGAAGAACAACCTTCTAACAAGCTGATATCCAACTCTTCACTTACATTATAAGGAATAATCAGCTTTTCCATGGAACGGCAGTTTACAAAAGCATGGTTACCGATACTGTTCAGGTTCGGGATACTATCCACACCATTCAATTCCATGGTCTTTAAGTTATAACAGTTTTCAAAACAGAAGTCACCTATCTTCTCTACGGAAACCGGATTCACATAAGCAGTCAGATTCTGACAGTTCGAGAAAGCATGGTCACCCAAAATACGCACGTTAGTATTAGAAGGCAGAGTCACTGTCTTCATATTGATACAGTTTGCAAACGCATAGTTACCGATAGTATCCAGTCCGGCACCAAAGGTAGCACTCTGAATACTGGTACATCCATAGAATGCTCTGTTACCGATACCACGCATATTATCACCGATATTTACAGTCATAATACTACCTTTTTCTTCGAAAATACCCTTACCGGTCACACTATCAGAGCTGTTGATATACTGCACCGGAACATCCTGTAGTCTCCAGTCATCCGGGCTCACTGCTCTGGTATAATCAGAAACCAATTCAGATCCCCAGTCTGCATCATCTGTCAGATAAAACAGAGAATCATCACTCTGATTACCCCAGGAATTAAAAGTTCTGTAATAGCAAGGCTTTATCTTATCCGTCGTTACCAATGTAGATTCATCGGGAACCATTACCGGATCACCATTTTCATCTACTACGGGATTTCCTTCTTCATCCACTGCCTGAATGGTACCTGTATACTGATAATTACCATTGGCATCTAACAAAGGTTCCTTCGCTACATAGAACATAAACTGATCCTTAGAGTTTACCGCAACATAACCACTACCGGTGCTGTTTCTGGAATCATAATGTGCATATGCATCCACAGTATTGGGAATATTCAAAATACCGGAGCCAACGTTGGTATCCGCATTACTGTTATAAGAAATAATAACAGCTATCTTATCACCATCATTTACTCCCTTCGGATATACATATGCAAATTCATAAATACCATCACCGGTCCAGTACTCCGGTGCACTGCTGATATCCGGTATTTTACTATCCTCCTCTGTAAGAGTTATCTTTTTCGCTGCATCGATACCTTCCACTGCTTCCAAAGATTCTACCGGAATTCCGGCAATCACAATAGAAGACACCAAACACAAGGTACCCAATGTCTTTCGAATTCTCTTACGCAGTTTTAAGCTCTTCTTTTGCTTTTCTTTCTTAACCATTCTAACAACCATGCCTTTCTTTATTCTGTCATGTATCTATGTATCAAAGTCAATCTACTTTTTTCGCTACTACTACAAATCGCCCGTTATCTACGGTGTTATCACAGGTAGACAATGTCAACAGCCGGTCTCCATACTCTGCCGTCACACCGGTATCATAAAGAGAAAGTGCAGCCATTTCTGCCATGTTGGATTCAAATTCCTGCTCACTGTAGCAATCAATGAACTGGTAATATTTGAACACTACCTCTTCTTCCCGGAATACCTTAGAACGGAACACATACATTACCTCATAGGTTCCTTTTTCGTAGATAGTATCAAACTGTATGGTGGAATGTTTCTTATAAAACTTCTCAGACTCATAATCATCCAAATTTCCAAACATTCTGCCACTACGCATATGATGACCATAAACAATCAGATTCGTACTCCGTTCTATCACATCACAATCTTTATCCAGAAACAATGCACCATTACGGTCTTTTTCCTGATTGACATTATGTGTCAGATAATATTCATTATCTATGGTCTGCATTACGGGCAAATCAATAAAAACCTTCCCCGTATTATTATCGGCAATCTTCAACCATGCAATTAGCTTTTTATTCTTATTGTATATCTTCTTGTACTCATCAAGTATTTCAGGAGCTTCTTTAGAACTATCTGTATAATGAATAACAGGCTCCTTCTCCTCTTCCACCTGAAGAAACTGACTATAATCCTTTTCTTCCTTCAAAGCAGCCATTTCTTCGTAATTTTTACGGGTGCGATAATCCTCATAACAGTAAAACCCTACATATAACAGGCACAAACTGCCTAATACCGCACACAAAGAAATAAAAAACTTTCGCTTTTTTTCTCTTTTCTTCAATTCTTCCTGCACATAAGCCTCTACTTGAGCTTCATATACACTCTTCTTGCTCTTTTCACTTTCTCTCCGACCACCTACAATCTGTCGTCCCTGTACAGAATTTCCGATGCTGCGATTACTCCCTGAAGTTTTATTATTGTCAACGGTTCCGCGTTCACTAACGATTATCTTTCCGGTCGAACCACTCCTGACCGGACGGTTCGCAGAACTATTGTTTCTATTTCCACTACTCTGTGTCATATTTACTCCGATATATCTAATACCCTACATCGTGTAGGCACAATAATCTCACTCTACTATATCCATTTTACTATATATGAAGATTTATTCAAGTCCTTTTTTTACAAACTTTTATACGACAAATAGGAAAATAATCCCAAAATCCTCCAAAATAAATACGAAACATCGACAAGCTCACTGCATACTATGAAGTATAAACAAAACTTTGGAGGCACATATATGAGTGACTTAACAGCTACAAATTGCGGATGCAACAATACTTCTAACTGGGGCGGCAACGGTGGTTGCAGCTGGATCATCTGGATCCTTCTTCTGTCCTGCTTCTGCGGTGGCAATGGCGGTGGTTGTGGCTTTGGCAATATCTTAGGCGGCAACAGCTGTGGTGGTGGTTGCGATGACAACAACAATTCCTGCGAATGGTTGATCTGGATTCTGTTGATTAGCTGCTTCTGTGGCGGTAACAACAATTCTCGCTGCTGCTAGCACCCCACGCAAAATAGACCCCGCCAACGGGGTCTATTTTTTCATGCTTTGTCACAATCTCCGGTTTGCTTCTAAAGCAAGTCTAACCGGAATATGATAGAAAAGAAAATGATATTCATAAAACGGAGGCAATATGGAGGACATAAGAACATGCAAGGTAAATTCCTTTGACACAACATTTACCAACAATCATATTTGTATGTTTAAGGTACTTCTGCCCTTTCTTCCTGCCTCCCTACAAGGAAATCTGGCCATTTATATCAAATATATGGAGCTGCAATATACCATGCAGTATTTTAAGAAACCATCCAACCGCCAAACGCACTCACTATTCCCTACGAATATCCCATCACCCACAGATACCACTATTGATTTCAACAGTCTTTTTGAGGAACTGCTCCCCTACAGTACCCCTTCTCAAAAACAGCATTTCACTCAAATACGCAACATGCTAGAAACAATGCGTAACATACAGGATATGATGGAAATATTGGAAACAATGAAGGAGTTCTTCCCGGAAGGCATGGGAAACCAGGACGGTGAAACCGGTAGCTTTAACCCAGAGATATTGGCAGCCATGAGCAGCATGTTTGGCGGTGGTATGGATATCAATGCTATAAGCGATTATTTTTCCGGTGGCGACTTGGGGTAGGGACTAACTATCCCAAGTTGCCACCCCAAAAACAAGGAGGATATATTACTATGGAGCAAGCAAATTCAAAGCCTGACTGGATGGCGGATGCACTGGTAAAGGATATTCCACAGGCCAAGTTGGAGTTTCTTGGCAAACTCTTTTCAGAAGGGAAAGGTAAAAATCAGAAGCAAATGATGAGTTTTGTTCTACCTATGATGAAGAAAGCAAAGGCCGAACATTTAACCTTTACTCAGGAGGAAGTTGCATCCTGTATTCAAGCTATCAAAAAACATTCTACGGAAGAAGAATTGAACCAAATAGATACTCTGCTAAAAAAGAGCAAGGGACAGCACTAAGCTGCTCCTTGCTCCTAACCTATTCATTCAAAATATGCATCATACAATCTTAGGACATTCTATCCTCACGCTGTATTGACCCAGTGTTATTTATGCCTATTTTGCCACAATATTTACCAGTCTGCCCGGTACATAAATTTCCTTTACGATGGTTCCGGTTAGCTTATCCCCCAAAGCTTCCTTTGCTTTCGCGATAGCACTATCCTTCTCCTCGTCCTTAGAAATAGATACGGTAGCCTTTACCTTACCGTTAATCTGTACTGCGATTTCAACAGTAGATTCAACAGTCTTTGCCTCTTCGTATACCGGCCATGCAGTCTGATAAACTCTGCCTTCAAAGCCGGACATTGCCCAAAGTTCTTCCGTAATATGAGGTGCTACAGGATTTAACAAGGTAAGCAAGGTCTTGTATTCGCCCTTGGTTACAGCATTCTTCTTGTAGAACTCATTAATCAAAGCCATCATGGCTGCAATAGCGGTATTGTACTTCAAGGTTTCGAAATCACCGGAAACCTTCTTGATGGTCTGATGCATCTTAGTTTCCAAATCAGCACTGTAGTCGTCACCATCTACTACCAAGTCCTGCAGCTTCCAAACTCTCTCTAAGAATCTGCGACAACCCTTTACACCATCCTCGCTCCATGCAGCACTCAAATCAAAAGCACCGATGAACATTTCATAGGTTCTTAAGGTATCTGCACCGAATTCCTGTACGATATCGTCAGGATTTACTACATTTCCGCGAGACTTGGACATCTTCTCACCATTAGAACCCAAAATCATTCCATGAGAGGTTCTCTTCTGATAAGGCTCTGCTGTATTTACTACATTCTGGTCATACAAGAATTTGTGCCAGAATCTGGAATACAGCAAGTGCAAGGTAGTATGCTCCATACCACCATTGTACCAGTCTACAGGCATCCAGTATTCCAAAGCTTCCTTACTTGCCAGAGCTTCCTTATTGGTAGGGTCGGTATATCGGAGGAAATACCAGGAAGAACCTGCCCACTGAGGCATGGTATCGGTTTCTCTCTGTGCCGCACCGCCACAGCAAGGACAGGTAGTATTTACCCAGTCAGTCATAGCTGCCAAAGGTGACTCACCATTATCGGTAGGCATATAACTCTCTACCTCAGGAAGTACCAGAGGAAGTTCACTTTCATCAAGAGGTACGAAACCACACTTTTCACACTTTACAATCGGAATAGGCTCACCCCAATAACGCTGTCTGGAGAATACCCAGTCACGCAATTTGAAGTTGGTCTTAGGAGTACCAATACCCTTTTCCTCCAGGAATGCTATAATCTTTGCCTTAGCCTCTTCTACGGAAAGTCCGTTCAGGAAATCGGAATTTACCAATGTTCCGGTTGCCACATCAGAATAGCAAGCCTCCTGTACACTTACTTCACTGCCTGCTACTACTTCTATAATCGGCATATCAAATTTCTTTGCAAACTCCCAGTCTCTTTCATCATGAGCAGGCACCGCCATAATCGCACCGGTACCATAGGTCATAAGTACATAGTCTGAAATCCAAACAGGAATCTCCTTTCCATTTACAGGATTGGTTGCCGTCAAGCCCTGAATCATTACACCGGTCTTATCCTTTGCCAGCTCTGTACGCTCGAAATCTGACTTTTTGGAAGCCATCTCACGATATGCTACAATATCATCCCAGTTGGTAATCTCAGCCTGATATTTATCAATCATTGGATGCTCCGGAGATACAACCATATAGGTAACACCAAACAAAGTGTCCGGTCTGGTGGTATAAATACGCAGCTTCTCGTCCTTACCGGTGAGGGTAAAGTCAACCTCAGCCCCCTGCGATTTACCAATCCAGTTCTTCTGAGAAACCTTTACTCGCTCAATATAATCAACTGTATCCAAATCCTGAATCAGCTTATCCGCATATTCAGTAATCTTCAACATCCACTGGCTCTTTACTTTTCGTACTACCTCAGCACCACAACGCTCACAGGTACCGTTTACTACCTCTTCGTTCGCAAGACCAACCTTACATGAAGTACACCAGTTAATGGGCATCTCAGACTTATATGCCAGACCAGCCTTGAATAATTTCAGGAAAATCCACTGGGTCCACTTGTAGTAGTCCTCATCTGTGGTATTTACTTCTCTGTCCCAGTCAAAGGAATAGCCCAGTGCATGGAGCTGTCCTTTAAATCTTGCCACATTGTTCTTGGTAACAATCTTTGGATGAATATGATTTTGAATAGCAAAATTCTCGGTAGGCAGACCAAATGCATCCCATCCCATAGGATAAAGCACATTATAGCCCTGCATTCTACGCTTACGTGCTACGATATCCAGTGCAGTATAAGGTCTTGGATGACCTACATGAAGTCCCTGACCTGAAGGATAAGGGAATTCCACCAAACAATAATATTTCGGTTTGCTGTAATCGTTGGATGTTGCAAACGCCTTCTCCTCATCCCATACAGCCTGCCATTTCTGTTCCACCTCTTTGTGGTTATAAGGTATAGCCATAATTTCCTCTCTTTCCGCTGTGTTGCAGCTCTTCATTCTACTCATACGCATAAGCAGCCTCGAAATGCTTATGCACATAAATAGCCCTCTCGTATCCTAGAGACGAAAGGGCTTAAAATTTCCGTGGTACCACTCTAGTTCGTTTCTGTTTTTCAGCTTTATCTTTCAGCACATCTCAACCAAATACATCAAGCCTAATCAAAACAAAATCGCACTTTATTCTCTATAACGGGAGCACCCGTCCGAAACTACTCACAAAACTTTCTGCTTGCTTTCCCCTCGAAAACTCCAAGGCGAGTTCAAAAACCATCATTATTACCTCTCACCAACCGGTAACTCTCTGAAAATTTAGGTTTTTTACTACTCCTTTTCACAGTTGTTACTTATAAAACTGTTAATCATTTTATCCATTTTTACAGAAGATGTCAAGCAAAAATGGATAAAACTTTATGCCAGCATCTTATTAGCGACCTGAATCTCCTTACGGATATCCTCAGCAATCTCCACAATCGGCACTGATACAGGTCTGCCGGTATAATAACCCTGAATAAAATCCACACCCAGACGAATAACCATCGTAAGCTCATCTGAAGTTTCCACACCTTCAGCCAATACCTTGATGTTATTTATCTGTGCAAAATCTATAATACTTTGCACAAACATCTGCTTGTTTAAATCATTATGTATATCCGATATTAAATAACGGTCTATCTTAATAATATGAGGTGAATAACGCATCAAATTCACAATATTGGAATGACCTGTCCCATAATCATCAATAGCAATCTGGCTACCCTCACCATCTGTAATCTCACCAATTCTTCGAATATTATTCAATTCCTCATCAGATACCGTATTCTGTTCAATCAGTTCAAACACCACATTCTTCATATATTTCCCATATTTATTAATCAAGTGTGTTAAATCTAATTCATTCAGAAAATATCCGGGAATGGTATTAATAAATACCTTCTTTCCTCCAAACTGCTCCTGCTTCTTGGTATAATACTCCATTACATTAAACAGAGTAGCCTTTTCAATATCATACAAATGATTACATTCCTTTGCCGCTTCCAATACCTCTAATGGATTCATGCCTATACTTGCATCTGTACGCATCAATGCTTCATAAGCATAGATTTCACCATTCCTTGCATCTACAATGGGCTGAAAATGATAATGGAACAAATTCTTCTGTATCAACAGCTCCAATACATTATAATTCTGAGGTGCCACAGTAGATTCCTTCAAAAGCTGTCCAGCACCCTGTTTCAGACGATTCATATACATTTCACTGTTTGCGAATTTTATAAAACTCTCCAACGTACCTGTCCAGCCGGAAAAAACAACCGTACAACCACAATTCACTTCCACAAAGTACTCTTTACTACTATTCTTATTATATTCCTGATTCATTCCAAAGAAGGAAGCAGTAGCCGCATTAATCGTATCACCAATATCCTCTGCGTCATTATAATAATTAATCACCACAAACTCGTCCTCAGCGATATGTCCCACAAAACAGTTCATCTGATTGGATATCTTTAACATCTCTGCCACCTGACTAACTGCTTCTTCCACATCTTTCAAACCATAGTTTTCATAAATATATGTATATTTGGGCATACCATATACAGAAATAGATAAGGACTTCTCATGATTCTTCTCTATAGAGGCAAAATCCTCAAACCACGCCACAGTTCCCTTTAAATTCGGCAAACCGGTAATAGGATTAATAATGGTTGCACTCTCCACGCTACGTTGTAAATTCTTCTGTCTGAAATAATTCAATGATATATTACACGCAATATTAATTGCTTTTGATACTCTCCTGATTTTATGTCTGGAAGTCATAATTTCCTTGGTCGGCACTACATAATAACCGCATACCTCACTTCCCACATAAACAGCAGTCAAAATACACATCGTATCGTCTGTAAGCCAATCATTCAGATAAGGTATCATATCCTTCGTTTCAAAGGTACTTACTTTAGGTACATCCTTTTTCATTCGACGTGCAGCGATTACTAACATCTCATCCGAAAACTCTCTTCTTTCCTCCGGATTATGCGTTGTCATGGCATATGCCAGAAAATCATTATTCAGGCACACATAAGTATCATCCATACTACACCCTGCAATATTACGATACAAACCACTCATATCCTGAATATCCATCATACGGTCTATCCAGGAATAAATGCTCTCCTCATGAGCTTCCATACTATTCAGTGCACTAAACAAATATTCAGCATCCATACGGAAACCATCCTGCGTCATCTGCAAGCAGCCACAGGATTCACTAATATGGGGCTTGTACTTATTGTCCATTACGCAACAAGGCTTTCCCTCTTCCACCGCCAGCTTTATCATGCGGATAGTCTGTTCTGCCAAACCACTCAAATTCTCATTACAGGTAGTCAGACTGGGGCTATTATAATTTCCGGCAGGTATCCCATCAAAGCCCGTTACAATAATATCCTTCGGAACCTTATATCCATGCATGGTCAAAAATTTACAAACTGCAATTGCCATGCTGTCATTGGCACAAATAAAAGCCTGAGGCATTTTCTTTCGTTCACGAAACAATCCTTCCATAACCTCTAAGGTCGGTCGCTCCCAATAATGACCATATCCAACATTCTTTTCATCAAAGGGGATTCCCTGCTTCTCCAACACCTCTTTATAACAGGCAATTCTTTTCCGGGAATTTTCATCATTCAAACCATTCCCGGCCATAAAAAAGGTATCTCTGGCACCATGATCTACAATAACATGCTTAATAATATACTTAAAGGCATCATCACATTCCTTCATAATGGAATAACAGCCTTCCATTTCTCTGTTAATCAATATAACCGGAACATTATGACTCTTTGCCTGCTTCACAATATCCTCTACAATTGATTTATCCCAAAAGCCCTCATCACAAATTATAAGTGCATCTATAACATCATAGTTAATAATGCTATAAACAGACTTCGCACCATTTTCAAAACTATCTTTTTGGTAAAAATCCAGAAAACTATTGAAAATAATCAATTTATAATCTCGTTTTTTCGCAGAACTATGCAGCCTGCTTATGTAATTGGCAGTAGAGGTGTCATACAACTTCGTTAAGCATACACCAATAATCTTTTTGTTTCCTATCATATAATGCTCCTCGGAAAATGTGGCAGCGAAAACGCTGCCACATATCTTTTTTATTCTTCCTGGTTGTTCTCAGCAACCTTTGCAGCTCTGGCCGCCACTTCCTTTTCCTGTACATCACTTGGTGCCTGCTCATATCTTATAAATTCATAAGCATAATCACCACGACCACCGGTCATGGAACGCAAATCAGTACAATAACCAAACAATGAACTCATTGGAATTTCAGCCTCAATCACCTGCTTGCCACCGGGTAATGGATTCATACCAAGCACACGGCCTCTTCTCTTATTTAAATCGCCCATAACATCACCGGTATAAGAATCCGGTACGGTTACCTTTAAGCTGGCAATTGGCTCTAACAATATAGGATGTGCTTCCATAAAGCCTTTCTTAAATGCCTGAATGGTAGCCATTTTGAAAGCCATTTCTGAAGAGTCAACAGGATGGTAAGAACCATCATACAGAACAGCCTTTACACCTACTACAGGATAAGCCGCCAAAGGACCTCTTTCTACTGAATCCTGAAGACCCTTTTCCACTGCGGGGAAGTAGTTCTTAGGAACCGCTCCACCAACAACCTCCTGTTCAAACACAAATGCCTGCTCCATATCCTCAGAAGGGCTAAAACGCATCTTTACATGACCATACTGACCATGTCCTCCGGACTGCTTCTTATGCTTCGCTTCCACATCAGATGTCTTCTTAATGGTTTCACGGAACGCAATCTTCGGTCTGGACAATTCAATCTCTACCTTATACTCATTCAGCAATCTGCTCACCACGATATCCAGATGCTGGTCACCCATACCATAAATCAAGGTCTGTCTGTTTTCTGCATCATTAACCACCTTCAAGGTCTGATCCTCATGGGTCATCTTCTGCAATGCCTGTGAAATCTTATCAATATCAGCCTTATTCTTTGGCTTATATCTCATGTATGTATAAGGAACGGATATTTCAGTCTTACCAAACTTAATGGTAGTTGCCTTAGTAGATAAGCTGTTACCGGTTCTGGCAGCGGTCAGCTTCGCCAATGCACCAATATCACCTGCATGCAGCTCCTTCACCTCGATAGGCTTATTTCCCTGCAATACATAAATCTTACCAATCTTTTCCTCAATATCCTTATCCACATTATACAACAAATCATCCGTTTTTAAAACACCTGAATTCACTTTTATTAAAGAATATTTTCCAATAAAAGGATCCACAATGGTTTTCCAGATATATGCAGATTTTGCTTTTGCAAAATCATAGTCTGCATGATAAATTTCGCTGGTCTTCATATTGATACCGGCAACTTCTCGATTTTCAGGACTGGGTACATACTTGATAATATCCTCAATCAAGGTATAAACACCCTGCATCAATGTACTGGAGCCCATAGTCATAGGCACAATACTGCCATCCCATACATTAGTACGAAGTGCGGAACGAATTTCTGCTTCAGAGAAAGTCTCACCACTGAAATATCTCTCCATGAACTCTTCGCTGGTCTCTGCCACTGCTTCCATAAGCGTATCACGACAAATCTGCAAATTTGCTCTGTTATATTCCGGAATTTCACATTCCACTACTTCTTTACCAACCCAACGGTTCGCAGTCTCGCTGATTACATTTACGTAACCGACAAACTTTTCATTCTCACGAATCGGCAAATGGAAAGGAGCTAACTTCTTACCAAACAGATTGGTCATATCCTCTACTACCTGACGGAAGGATGCATTATCTACGTCCATATTGGAAACATAAATAATTCTGGGTAATTTGTACTTCTCACAAAGCTCCCACGCCTTGATGGTACCTACTTCCACACCTGCCTTACCATTAACAACGATAATCGCCGCACCGGCAGCACTCATGGCCTCTTCCACTTCACCTACAAAGTCGAAATAACCGGGAGTATCCAACACATTAATTTTATATCCGTCCCATTCAATCGGTACTACGGAAGTGCTGATTGAAAACTGTCTCTTCTGTTCTTCTTTGCTATAGTCACTGATTGTATTTCCGTCAGCTACTTTTCCCAATCGTGAGGTAATACCGGATAAATAAGCCATTGCCTCTACCAAGCTGGTCTTTCCACTGCCACCGTGGCCCAATAAACATACGTTACGAATTTTGTCAGTTGTGTAAATATTCATATGTCTTCCTCCAAATATGTTGTGATTTGGGAATTCTGCCATAGCAAAATTGAAATAAACAAACCCCATGAGGTTATTTTACTAAATTATTAGACATTTTACAAGATAAATTGTTAAAATTGCACACATTTTTATGAAAAAGTTTCAAAAAAACTTTATATTGTATTTCACACTTTAAAGTGGTATAGTAATAATAGAACAATTTTTACCGGAGGCAACTATGCAAACCTTACATATTGGCTTTATTGGACTGGGGCTGATTGGCGGCTCCATTGCCAAGTCGTTGAAAAAAAATATAGAAGACTTAAAGATTACTGCTTATGATGTGAATGAAACCACCTTAACCTCTGCTACCGCAGAAGGAATCGTGGATGTGGCAGCCACTTCCATCGATGAGCGTTTTTCGGGTTGTGATTATATCTTTCTTTGTGCTCCCGTGCAGAAAAATGATGCCAATCTGGCTGCTGTAAAGGCCGTTCTGTCAGAGAGCAGTGTTCTCACGGATGTAGGCAGTGTGAAAACAAACATTCACCAGCATATTATAGAAGCCGGTTTAGAAAAACAGTTTATTGGCGGACACCCCATGGCCGGCAGCGAACGTTTCGGTTATCAGAATTCCAAAGCCTCTCTTTTAGAAAATGCTTATTATATACTAACCCCTACTGCACAGACTCCTGCCGAAAAATTGGAAGCCTACAAGGATCTGGTGTTGCAGACCGGGGCCATTCCCTTGATTTTAGACTACAAGCAGCACGACTATGTAACTGCAGCCATCAGCCATCTGCCTCATGTGATTGCGGCTTCTTTGGTGAATTTGGTGCGGGACTCCGACACCAAGGAAGGCATCATGAAGATGGTGGCAGCCGGAGGCTTTAAGGACATTACCCGTATCGCCTCCTCCTCTGCTCAGATGTGGCAGCAAATTTGTCTGACCAATACAGACAATATTTCCCGGCTTTTGGACGACTATATCCACTCTCTGGCACAAATCAAGCAGGATTTGGACGGACATCACGAAGAGGAATTATATCAACTCTTCGATGAAGCCAGAATCTACCGCGATTCCTTTATCAATGCTTCCAGCGGACCTATCAAACGCACTTATGTATTGACCGTGGATATTGCAGACCAGGCCGGTTCCTTAGCCGCTATTACCACCATTCTGGCAGTGAATGGTATCAATATTAAAAATATCGGTATCACCCACAACCGCGAGCAGGAATATGGTGCTCTGCGACTGGAATTTTATGATGAAGCAGCTTTGGAAAAATCCAAGGAACTGCTGCAACAGCGAAGCTATTTGTTTTACGAGAAAAAGATGTAAAACCTTAACGTTTCTCCAACAAACAACAGCAACTCTACCATATTTGCATCTCAAAAGGGCTCCCTACCATCAGGAAGCCCTTTTCCAATCCGTTAATAACTATATTTTCCAACCTGCTCATTCAGATTTTCCGAATGCTGTGTATTCTTCTGGGACGCTTCACAGAGCCCTTCGAAGCTCTCTGCTATCTGATTGGTAGATTCCGCCAGACCATGTGCACTTTCCGCAGTCATGGTAACTGTGGTGGTAATAGTCTGCACACTGGCATTGATATCCGAAATATTTTGGGAAATCTGTGCACTCTGTTTCCCAATTTCTGTCATCTGCACACGAATGGTATCGGTAGTATTTCCATACTCTTCTCCCAATGCCGCAAAAGCATCATAATCCTTCGCCACATCTTCTCCCATGAAGCGAATCATTTCTGCCAACGCTTCCGTAAGAGCATCTACAGCAGTCAGCACCTGTCCATTGATATGGTTGATTTCTGCCACCGCACGGTCAATATCATTACTTAACTTTCCAACCTCTGTAGCAACCACCGCAAAGCCTGCACCCATGGCACCGGCACGAGCCGCCTCAATCTGTGCATTCAAACTCAGCATTCTGGTCTGACTTGCTATGGTTCCAATTTCCTCCGCAATATTCTTTACCTGTTCAATCTTTGCCACATCATCCTTGGTTTTTCGAATTCTATCCTGCAAAACCTCTATAGTATCCAATGCATTCTTACGGTTTTCCTTTGCTAATACAGAGGTATTTTGTGCATTGGCATTTGCCTTCTGCACCATGGCACAAATCCCTTCCACATTTTTTGCGAATGCCGCAATATGCTCTGCACTGTCTGCCAAGCTCTCCGATAAAGCCCTGCTGCAAATCACACTTTCTTCCATATTGGCACTAATGTCCTGAATTTCCGAATTCATACCGGACATAACCATACTATTGTTCTTTACGGTTGTATTCAGTTCTTCTCCGGCTTCCAGAATATCATCCGTAGACTGAGCCACTTCCTTTACCAAGTCGCGTATTTGACCTAAAAAGGCATTCATATTCTTGGCAATCTCCTCCAACTCATCGCCGGAGCGAATATCAATTTCACGACGCAAATCTCCGGAACCGCTTGCCAGCTCTTTGACCTTGTCATTTAATTTATTCACACTTCTCTTAAATCTCAGCATGACAAACTGAAGCAGCAGCATACTTACCGCATAGGTGACGATACAGGTAACCAACACCAGATTACGCAAAGCCATCATCTGTTCGTCAATCCAGTTGGCACTGATATCCACACCTACCACACCAACCACTGCACTTCCGTCAAAAACAGGACTGTATGCTGATACATGACTTCCCCATTCATCCTGAAAAGGTGCATCATCTGCAGTAGTAATCTGTGCTGAAAACGCTTCTATCAAAGCTTCGGTTTCTTCACAAACTTCTCCGATTGCCGCCGGCTCTTCCGGGTCAGAATCCACTACAAATTCAAAACTGGTCTCTCCCACCTGGCGTAGGGTATAAATATACTCAATGTCCGCGTTATCTCGAAACAAGACCAGTTCTTCAATAATGGTTTCATAGTCCTCGGTTCCTTCCTCCCCCACATCGATACCTTGCAACAATTCTCCACTCACATTCATGGCAGCACACTGTGCAATATTCTTTGCATTGCTTTGTATCTGTCCAAACAAAGACTTTTGGGAACGTCCGTAGGCCAAAAAGCCCAGCACTGCATTTCCCATCAGTAACAGTACCGCCAATATCAGAAACAAACGATTAAAAATACCCATCTTCCGTGTTTTCATAGAAATCCCCCTTTTCTTTTTTCTCAATACTAAGATACAGCAAACCAATCCAAAACATCCTCCTGACGTATCCAATAATACATCCCCTAAGTTACCGCATCTGCCCGGTGTAAACAATTGATGCACTTCGTCCAACGCTGCTGATATGAATACCCAAGGCACAATCACCTTCCACAACAAAGGTAATCCTCTCCCAGACACTTTATGGATCTCATCCGACAGAGCTTCCTTCCCATTTTTCGTTGCTCCCAGCCAAGGGTACCACATCCCAAACAACAGACAACCCATAACTGCATATTCCGCAAAGTGTGCCAGCTTACGGATTGGATTTTCAAAATACTCTGCCAATCCTTCCATCATCAGTTCGGACCAGCCTTTTCCCGAAAGAGCATTCAAAAACTCCACACACTTCTCAGAAATCATTCGGCTGAGACTACCGGAAGTCTCTCCATCCTGCTCTGAGAAAGAAAAGATAACACCATATAGCATAATTAGAAAAATAGTGGCTATGCTACTAACCACTATTCTCCATTGTTCAGTACACTCTTTATTCAACTTCTTATTCAAATTCTGTTCCAAATCCCTACTTAATCTCTTCATTGACTGTCTGATAAGTTTCGATTCTGGCTGCGTCCATTTCAGGCATACCGATAAACACGGCACCATACTGGAAATTACCATTAATCAATTCAATACGCACGATTCTCAAGAATGCATGAATCACTTCCTTGGTCCAAATGGTCAAAAAAGATTCATACACATTTCCAATAGACAGAGCTTCTGTACAAATAAAACCTACACCCGTTTTGGAAACATCTGTAATATCAATGACAACTTCCTGTTCCTCCTGAGAATCCAAACGCTTAATCACCAGTCTGGAATTCAATTCTGTTCTTTTGCTTCTTCTTCTCTCTTTCATGTAACCTTCTCCCCATCCGCACCATATCAACATAGTGCTATATACTGGTAGTATATCATGTTAGAAATACAAACTCAAGTCGTTTTTCATCCTTTGACCATTCCATTTGTCACAAACATAGCATCTCCGAAACTGAAGAACCGATAACGATCCCTTACCGCCTCTTCATAAGCTGCCAGAACATTTTCCCTGCCGGCCAAAGCAGATACCAACATCACCAAGGTTGATTCCGGCAGATGGAAATTCGTAATCAGGCAATCCAATACTTTAAAAGAATAACCGGGATAAATAAATATTTCTGTATTGTCACAGCCAGCATGTATCACCCCATCCGGTGTAGATGCACTTTCTACGGTTCTGCAACTGGTGGTTCCTACACAAATCACTCTGCCACCCTTTTGTTTGGTTTCATTAATGGTTTGTGCAGCCTCCTCCGACACCTGATAATACTCAGAATGCATATGATGGTCTAAGATATTCTCCTCCTTTACGGGACGGAAGGTTCCCAAACCCACATGCAAAGTAACGTATGCAATTTTAACACCCTTGCACTCAATAGCGTCCAGCAGCTGCGGAGTAAAGTGCAATCCCGCAGTAGGTGCTGCAGCCGATCCCTCATACTTAGCATATACTGTCTGATAACGATTCTTATCCTGCAATTTGTGTGTAATATATGGCGGCAGGGGCATTTCTCCCAGCCTATCCAATACCTCTTCGAAAATACCTTCGTATTCAAACCGAATGAGACGATTGCCTTCCTCCACCGTTTCCAAAACCTCTGCCTTCAACAATCCATCTCCGAAACTTAAGCGGTTTCCGGGTCTGCACTTCTTACCGGGCTTTACCAAAGTTTCCCACACATCCCCTTCGTAACGTTTTAACAAAAGTACCTCTACATGGGCTCCGGTCCCTTCCCTTTCACCCAACAAACGGGCAGGGATTACCTTGGTATTGTTCAATACCAGACAGTCACCCTCCTGCAAAAAATCCACAATATCCCGAAAAATATGATGCTCTACCTGACCTGTTTCCTTGTTCAACACCAACAATCTGGAGGAAGAACGGTCCTCCAAGGGATCTTGTGCGATTAATTCCTCAGGTAAGTCAAAATAAAAGTCTGATTTCTTTAATTCTGTCATTAGATTGTAGCCTCTTCTATAAATGCAATGTAGCCACGATAGGTTTCATACACATCTGCCTTGCTGGTTGCCTCCCAGGGAGCATGCATATTCAACACCGCCACACCACTGTCAATTACGTTCATTCCATACAGTGCCAGAATATAAGCAATGGTACCGCCACCACCTACATCTACCTTCCCCAGCTCGGCTGTCTGGAAATTAATATTTCTCTTTTCAAAAATACCACGAATATGTGCAATATATTCTGCATTGGCATCATTGGAACCGGACTTTCCTCTGGCACCGGTGAATTTATTAAACACCATACCGCCGCCCAGGAAAGCTGCATTTTTCTTTTCGAAACAAGCTCCATAAGAGGGGTCAAACCCGGCACTTACATCCGAAGAAAGCATACAGGAGCGTGCCAGACAACGTCTTACATTCAGTTCACTGTACTGTCCCATCAAATTCATCAGCTCTGCTACACTGTTCTCGAAGAACTTAGACTGCATACCGGTAGCACCTACGGAACCGATTTCCTCCTTGTCTACCAGAATGCAGCATATGGTACGCTTGACCTTCTGCACATCCAATATGGCCTGCATGGAAGTAAAGGCACATACTCTGTCATCCTGTCCATAGCCCAGAATCATACTTCTGTCGAAGCCTGCCTCTCTGGCTTTTCCTGCCGGAACCACCTCCAGCTCTGCAGACAGAAAATCTTCTTCTTCGATACTATAAACATTCTTCAATATCTCCAAGACACCGGACTTAACCGCTTCTTTGACCTTTTCTTTCTTGCCATCTGCGTTCTTATCCTCTGTTTTGGTCTTATCAATAAGCAAAGGTCTGTTTCCTACAATAATATCCAGTGCTTCTCCTTCAATTACCTTGGCCGCCTTCTTTTCCAGCTGTTCACCAGCCAGATGTATCAACAAATCAGACACGAAGAATACCGGGTCCTCTTCTCTTTCCCCGATATTGATTTCCACAGTGGTACCATCCTTTTTCACTACCACACCATGGATGGCCAGAGGCAGCGTTACCCACTGATACTTCTTTACACCACCATAGTAATGAGTGTCCAAATAGGCAAATCCATTATCCTCGTACAAAGGATTCTGCTTCACATCCAAACGCGGGCTGTCAATATGAGCTCCCAAAATGTTCATACCTTCTGTCATAGGCAGTTCACCGATATGGTACATAGCGATGGATTTGTTCATCCACACGCTATATACCTTGTCACCGGCTTTTACCGGTGTATTGCTCTGTATCAGGCTTTCCAGCTTACGATAACCGGCAGCCTCAATGGTGTTGACGATTTGGTAAATACATTCTCTCTCAGTCTTGCCATTATCCAGAAACTCTCTATAACTCTTACACAGCTTTTCCAGTTCCTGAAGCTGCTGCGTACTATACGTTTGCCAAGTATTCTTCTTTTCCATTGTTACCTCTCTTGCTACCTCTCATGAAACAATAGCTTTTCGGGGGCTTTATGTTCATTATCCCCCTTCCGATGATTAGCTTCTCAACTCTGCTCCATATGCCTTATTTAACTGCTTCAAAATCTTCTTTACGAAGCCATCCACAGATTCTGCACCAAAAGCCTCCTCCTTAGGAGTGAATACTACGGTAAATGCCATACTCTTCTTGTCTGCTGCAATCTGTCCGCCTTCGTAAATATCAAACAACTGAATACCGGTAATATACTTGCAAGCTTCCTTCATTACCTTCTCGATTTCTCCGCAGGTAACAGCCTTATCCACTACAATCGCCAAGTCTCTCTGCTCTTCCGGGAACTTGGGAAGCGGTGTAAATACAGGCTTCTTGCCATACCACTGAGACAATACCTTCAAATCCAGTTCCATTACAAACACAGGAGTACGCAAATCACATTCGTCAGCAATATCATAAGCCAGCTTACCGAAATAACCGATTTCCACGCCATCGCACAATACCTTTGCAGTCTGATAAGGATGCAGGAAGGTATTGGTCATATTCTCATAAGTAAAGCTTACCTGTAAAGTATCTGCAATCTTTTCTGCAATCCCCTTCATAGTATAGAAGCTTTCCTTTTCACCGAAAATACCCACACAAAGTCTGGATTTTTCATCCGGATACCGGGTCAAGGGCAGCTCATACGGCATATAAACATTTGCAATTTCAAACAATCTGCCTTCTAAGTTCCCCTTCTTCTGGTTACGAACCACTGCATTCACCATGGACGCAGCCAAAGTAGTTCTCATCAGGGAAATTTCTTCACTGATAGGGTTCATAATACGGATAGCCTTGCGCTCTAATGCATTCTGAGGGTATCTCAACATATCCAAATCGGAAGGTGAGAAGAAGGAATAATGAATGCACTCATATGCACCCACACTACAAAGCGCCTTCTTCAAACGCAGTTCACTCTTCTGCTGTAAATTCAAACCACCGATGGTAACCTGTGCAGAAGGCATAAATGCAGGAACTACATGGTCATAGCCATACATACGGATGACTTCTTCTGCCACGTCCTGATAAGTTTCCATATCCTCACGATATGCCGGTACCTGAAGTGTCAATGTATCTCCCGCAATCTGAGGCTGGAAGCACAGATTGGTCATAATCTTCAAAATTTCTTCATTGGGAACCACAATACCCAAACACTTATTTACCTTATCAATGCTGACAGTCAGTTCTTTGGGCTCTACACTGTTACCGGTGTTTACATCCACATGGGTACGAGCCACCTTACCGCAATTCAACTCTTCGATTAAATGCAAAGCTCTCTTCATAGCCATAACTGTTGCATATTCATCCACACCCTTTTCATAACGGGCACTGGAATCAGAACGCTTACCAACTGCTCTGGAGGTTCTGCGGATATTGTCACGGGCAAACTTTGCAGACTCAAACAATACGGCACTGGTAGTCTCCCGAATTTCCGAATTCAAGCCACCCATAACACCTGCCAAAGCTACCGGCTTCACACCATCACAGATTACCATATTTGCTTCTGTCAAAGTCAAATCCTGTCCGTCCAAGGTGGTAATAGGCTCTCCGTCCTTGGCACGTCTCACACAAATCGCATTGCCTTCCAAGGTAGAAAGGTCAAAAGCATGCATGGGCTGACCCAATTCCTTCAAAATATAATTGGTAATATCTACTACATTGGAAATAGCATCGATACCAACCAAAGCCAAACGACGCTTCATCCAAGCAGGGGACTCGCCGATGGTAACGTCTGTTACATAATGTGCACTATATCTGGGGCACAAATCCGGACATTCTACAGATACACGGAAGCCTTCCAACTCTGCATCGGTCTCTGTATAATCCAAAGCCGGCATCTTTAACTCTTTTTCCAATACAGCAGCCACTTCTCTGGCAATACCGAAAATACTCTGGCAGTCCGGACGGTTTGCGGTAATAGCAATGTCGAAAATCCAGTCATCCAAACCTAAAATAGGCTTTACATCTGCACCAATTTCTGCATCCTCCGGAAGCACTAACAGACCATTGTAACCTGCACCGGGGTACATATTTTCACTGACACCCAGTTCTACACCGGAACAAAGCATACCATGGGATTCATAACCACGCAGCTTACCCTTTCCGATGGTCATCACACCTTCTACGGTCTTGTGATCCTTTGCCGTCGCATATACGGTAGCACCAACCAATGCAGCAGGGAACTTTCCGCCGGCAGCCACATTGTCTGCACCACAGCAAATCTGGAAAGTACCGTGTTCTCCACAATCCACCTGACAAACATGCAAATGAGTATCCGGAATGGCTTCACAGGTCAACACCTTACCAACAACAACCTTGCTAATATCCTTACCCACTTCATACAACTCTTCCACTTCAAAACCACAAGAGAACAGCTTATCCTGCAACTCCTGAGGTGTTACATCTATATCTACATACTCTTTTAACCAACTAAGGGGTGTAATCATTTCTTTTTACCTTGCCTTTCTTTGTTAATCATTCAACTGCTTCAATACGCGTAAATCAGACTCAAACAACAGCTTAATATTGTTAATACCATACTTTAACATAGCGGTACGCTCGATACCGATACCGAATGCAAAACCGCTGTATTCGTTGGAATCAATGCCACAGTTCTCTAATACCTTGTTGTTTACCACACCGGCACCTAAAATCTCTATCCAACCGGTACCCTTGCAAAGCTTACAACCGGTTCCACCACACTCGAAGCAGCTACAATCTACTTCTACAGAAGGCTCTGTGAAGGGGAAATAAGAAGGACGAAGTCTGGTCTTGGTACCTTCTCCGTAAATCTTCTTTACAAACACATCCAACATACCCTGCAAATCGCAAAGGGTAATGCCCTTGTCCACTACCAGACCTTCCATCTGGGTAAACATAGGTGAATGAGTAGCATCATCATCGGAACGGAATACCTTACCCGGAGATAAAATCTTAATGGGCGGCTGCTGCTTTTCCATAACATGAATCTGTCCTGCAGAAGTCTGAGTTCTCAACAAAAATTCCGGCGATAAATAGAAAGTATCCTGCATATCACGAGCCGGATGGTCCTGCGGAGTATTCAATGCTGTAAAGTTATAATAATCGGTTTCGATTTCTCTTCCTTCATAAATTTCAAATCCCATTCCGGAGAAAATATCAATCAACTGATTGCGCACCAAAGTAATAGGATGCAGATTACCCTCTTCGGTATCTACTGCCGGAAGAGAAATATCAATCTTTTCCGCTTCGTATCTGGCCTGCAGCTCCTTCTCCTTCATCTTCACATCCAATTCACCCAAGAAGCCAAGTGCCCATTCCTTCAGTTCATTTACACCCTTACCATAGGCAGCCCTCTCCTCCGGCGCAATATTCTTCATTTCCTTCATTAACAAACCGATTTTTCCGGTCTTGCCATCTAAAAATTTCTTTTTGAACTCATACACTTCCTTGGAGGAATTTAACGCCTCCGCACCGGCAATGATTTCCTGCTTAATCAGCTCTAAATTTGCGTTCATTTTGTTCTTCCTTTCTTTTTCTTTCATTTTTCGTGCATAAGAAAGTCCCTTGCACAGAAACCTCTATGCAAGGGACGAATATAATCCGCGGTACCACCCATTTTCCCAAATAAATATTTGGACACTCAACATGCTTAACGCGCACTCACGTTCCGAACTACTTACCATACAAAACTGCTTCATCCGGACAGCTCCGGTGGGAAATTCAAGCCTTCATCTGAACTTAAGGAAGCTTTCAGCCGGTGACTTCCTCTCTCTGAAAGAAAATGACGCTTTACTATACACCTTCAATGCCTTTAATTATTCTTTAACATAATACTCAATTTAGTAGGAAATGTCAAGGGATATTTGAAGGGATGACTCAAAAGCAGAGGACACATCACATGCCCTCTGCCCTTCACTTCATCAGTTTCTTTTTCATCAAACTATTTACTGCATCTGAGAAGCATCCACACCCATAGCTGTCATTACAGCAATCAACATCAGACCGGACATGGTGTCATTCAATTCTTCAACAGTTCCTACTTCGGCATTCTTTGCCTCATCCGGAATCACTACTGCATCAATTTCCTCGAAAAAGCATACTGCAGTATTTGCAGCTTCTGTGATTACCAGTTTATCAATAAGCTGAGTGCCTCTGTTTATGAAACAAGTCAATTCCTGCTCCTGCTCTTCACCGGTATCTCCATCGATTTCCTTTGCCAGAATATCAATTACATCATAAATCAAACCATCCTCATTGATAGCTTCACGATATGTTTGAGAAATAATACTATCGGCATCTATTACCTCTGTAATACTTTCGCCGACAATCTCCGCTCTCTGAACTTCATCTTCTACCAAAGCCTGCATCCAGCTTGCTTCATCACCCATTTCGCCATACAAATATACATTTGCATCATCTGAATACAAAGTAATAATCACGGAACCAAAATCATAAGTCATTCTGCTGTTCACACCATCCTGTGCGAAAAGCACATCTGCAATAACACCCTGGGCAGAAACAGAAGTGGTCATCATCATCTTTTCAGGAAGAATATTGTTTCCTTCAAAATAACTGTCATAAGCTATTGACCAATCCGTATCATCTTCAGTATCTGTAGTTTTTTCGGTATCATCTTCTACCACTTCAACGCCATCTGCGGGTGTAAAAGTAATATCTCCTGCACTTGGATCGAGAGTGATTTCACCACCCTCTGAACCGGTCATGCCTTCCAAATCCAGACCGGAAAGTGCACCCATCATAATCACACCGAAAATAGCACCTACTAAATCTTCTTGGGTTCCCTCTGTTGCATTTTCTGCTTCAGCAGGGATTTCAATACCATCAATTTCTGTAATATCAAAAACTGCAGGACCAGCCTCGGTATCCACTACCATCTTTTCCATCTTCTGGGTTTCTCTGTTAATATAGCAAAGACCTTCAGTAGCTTCTCCATCGTTATCTGCTTCAAAGGTCAACACGTCATATACTACGCCATCTTCTGTTACTTCTTCCTTGTAACCATAAGAAGTAAAGGTGCCAGTATCAACCATACCGGATTCATCCATGTTGATCACACTGTCTACATCTTCCTCAGAAGTAATCGGCACAAACATCCAGCTCTTTTCGCCTGCCATCTCTGTACAGGTATAAATCTTTTCCTCATTTGCATAGATATCCATAGCAATGCTGCCAAAATCGTAACGCATATATGCCTTCTGATCAGCAGATGCAATAATCATACCGAAAGTAACACCATCCTGAGAAATCTCTGTGTCCATCTGGAACTTATCCGGCATAATATCCTCACGTTCAAAATAACCTTCATACGCAGTTGCCCATTCACCGGTTACGCCGGCAGGTTCTGCTGTCGGTGCTTCGGCAGGCTCCGGAGTAGGTGCTTCCGTCGGCTCGGGTGTCGGTGCCTCAGTAGGTTCCGGAGTAGGTGCTTCCGTCGGTGCCTCTGTTGCCTGTTCAGAACTTGGCTGTTCGGATTCCTGTGTTGTTTCCCGGTCATCAACACCGGTTGCCACATCGCCACAACCGGTCAAAGACATCGCTACCAAAGTCGCGGCAAGTAAGATGGATAATAATCTTTTTTTCATAATACATCCTCCCTCATGATCTACCACCTGTATGGGGTAGTCGATATGCATGTAATATTAATAAATATACAATAAGGTATGATAGCAGAAAATTGGCGGGTTGTCAAATGTTCATGTTATAACCTTTCCAACATCTGTTTATGTATATTTTTATAATAAACCAGTACTCCCACTCAATTTACTTCTCCATTAACTAGTATTACTTTATTTCTTCAACATACTTTTTAATATCCTTAAAAAACCCTAAAATCATAATAATCATGATCATACCAATCGGAAAAGCAGAAATAATGCTTACACTCTGAATATTATTCATAGAACTCTCTGAAAAAACCAATGCAATAGGTAGTATTATAAGAAGAATACACCATAACAGCTCAATCATCTTGTTCGGGTGCTCCTCTTCTCCCAATTGCTTATAACTATAGCAAGCAGCTGTATACGCAATAGCATCAAAGGATGTTGCATAGAACGCAATCATACAAAGCATAGTAATGACAAGAACAACTTTTGCTGTGGGTAGAGTATTAATAATGTTAATAATCAAGCTATACAAATCACCGTCTGCTGCATACTGTGCGATAAAATCAGCACCACAGCTAACTTGTAAGCCCAAACCATAGTTTCCAAGAACAATAAAGCTTACAATTGTAGAACCAACACCAAATACGTAACCACCCAGAATAGTCTGTTTAATGGTTCTGCCTCTTGAAATATTACCAATAAAGAATGGTGCTGCAATACACCATACCATCCAATATGCCCAATAATAAATAGTCCAATCCTGAGGAAAATGACTGGAACGTGTAGGATCTGTATATGTACTTAATTCAATAAAATGCTGGAACATCTTACCAAGGCTCTGGAAGCCGTTCTCAATAATAAATCTCCCCTGACCTCCAAGAAGTAAAACTACAAGTAATAGTCCAAAAAACAAATAGATACATGCCTTAGCAAGGAAACTAATTCCTTTAAATCCGTGAAGAACGGCATATGTATATACCGCACAAGTAACCAAAAGAATAATAACCGTGATTACAGTACGACTAATAGCAAGACCAAATAAATCCGCAATAATGGCTGCCATAAGCGGTGTAGCTACGCTAAATGTTGTTGCAGTCCCTGCAAGGAGTGCAAATAATGCAAATAAATCAATCACTCTTCCCAGAAAACCTTCCGCTTGCTTACCAATAACCGGACGGCATGCCTCCGAATATCTCTGTCGTTTTCTCTTTCTGACATGAAGCATGAAGCCAAATACAACTGCGAGAACAAGATAAAAAGCCCATGGAATGAAACTCCAGTGAAACAGCGGGAATACTCCGGCCCATTCAGCGATAGTTCCAAGCTCTGCAATATGCGAATTTGTTGCATACATTATCCACTCAGAAAATGAATAGAACAAAATATCCGCGGCAAGACCACAAGTAAACATCATACTGCCCCAGGCAAAAAATGAATACTTAGGCTTTTCGTCAGGCTCGCCAAGTACAACATCGCCATACTTTGAAAAGGACAAAAATACAGAAACTAATAATACACCTAGACCAATAACCAAATAATAAATCCCCAATGTATCCCCAAAGAAATATCTTACTTTACCAATAACATCATTGGACTGCTCCGGAAAGAAAAACAATATCCCAGCCAAGGTCATTATGAGAATGAACGGAATCAGTGTTATCATCCAATCAATTCTATCGCTTTTCGATTTGTTCATAACTAAATTTTCACCATCTTTCCTGTGTTGTAATAGTATTTGTATTTCCCCCCTGCCTCAAAAGTAAATCCGGCAGTTGCATTGTTTTCATCTTTAAAAGTTTTCAACTTTACAATTTCTTTTTCTTCTATATCCAGCTGTTTTGCTATAGCTTTGAGAATTGTAGAGCGTGTATCAGTCAAATAAGAATTATCAAACATTCTCAATTCATCCAATGTATCAAACTCAAAGATGTAATCGACCGGATATTTTCTGATTTGCATATCCAATTCATTAATATGGTCAATATAAATTGTCTCCCATAATTTATCCGCAGTTTCCGGATAGTCATACTCGTCTTGTAAAATAGCAACAAATCTCTTACTAAACTCTTCCGACCAGAATACATGACCCAGCATTACCCAAGAATCACGACCGCCAATTACCACATTATTAATTCGTCCGTTCTTTTCTTCAATGCACCATTCGTTGGTATCCCCTTCCACATATACAGATGAATAAAAGCTACCATCTACTTCAGCTTCAAACGGATTGTTGAGAAAGTAATTATCGGACGAACATATATAACTGTTTTTCAAGTAATCCCTGACCGCATAAATGCTTGAATTATTATTTCTGGTCAGATACTCCGGATTATGAAGCAGCTTAACTCCGAAAGCATTCTTCAAATATTCAAACTGTTCTCTCTTATATCCTGTAACAATAATAATCTCTTCTATGCCTGCTTCCTTCAGTTGTCTTATCTGCCTTTCCAGCAGCACCTCTCCTCTTACCTCTATAAGAGCTTTATGCAATTCAAAGGATAACGGTGCAAATCTACTGGCTGTTCCGGCAGCCATAATAATCGCATTATCTACTTTCATCAAAGCCACCTTCTTCTTTAAAGATTTTATAATAATCTTTCGCATATCTGTACTGACGGAGTGAATATTCGCCAAATTCCACCCCGAGGCTTCTCTTATATTCACACCAGTTACTCCAAAGAAGTCCACAAACTGCAATATAACAATATATCTTCAATCGTATATTCTCTGAACATACACCTTCAAAGTAAATATCAATCAGGTTATCTACCTGTTTTCTGTCATACAACGCATAGATACAGAACATGGCAATATCCATATGCGGATCCTGCATTCCTGCATATTCCCAGTCTATCAGTCTGATATCACCATCTTCGGTGAACAGAAAATTATCCGGAACCGCATCGATATGGATGAGGACCTTTTGTTCTGCATATTTTTCAATATACTTTCTAAGCTCTATTACATGTTCTTTAGTCTTTTGATAATCCCTGTAAATGGAGGATTTTCCATCCCATAATGCTTCATAAAAATCTATCTGTTTATAGATATCGAACTCATGACCAACCTGTAATTTCAGTCCATGGAATGCTTTTAAGCATTTCATACAAGCCTTAAGGTCATCCTGATTTTCCGGATTGCATACCTTGGAATTTTCAAGAAAATTTGTGAGCTTATATCCGTTATCCGGGTTGATATACACAATGTCGTCACAGATGTTCTTATCCTTGATTACCTTGTATACTTCATACTCTTCTCTTCTGTTTATTAGCTGATTTGTTCCCTCTCCGGGAATACGCATGATGTAACGTTTCCCTCTGCAACAGAACAGGAAGGATCTATTGGTCATGCCTTTCTTCAGCACTTCGATATCCACAATTTCGTTTATGTTGACTCCTAAAGTATCAGCGATGATAGAAATAGCGTCAGACTTCAAATGATTGGACTCTTCATCAAGTTCTCGAAGTTGCTCATATGTATTTATTTCAACAACATCTGTAGAGTGAACCACTCTGGCCTGAACAATCATCCTATCCCCATCAATCAGGGTATCTTCCCAGAAATCATCTTTATACTTTCCACTCTTATCAAACCGTTTCAGCTTATCCCTCACAATTTTACACTGTTCAGATGTAAGATATGCTATACCAATCATTCTGTTACCGCCTTGTGCAGTAACAAGTTCCATTTTTCTATTTACTCGAACTGTACTCTCATCATCAACAATATTTGAAACCATATACCAAGAATATAACTCCTGTCGACGGAATGGATTTCTATCACACCATATATCACACGGAATGATATATGTATTTGAAAGATGTGATGCTGCAAGTGCTAATGAATGAAGGTTATTTTTCTCATCATATTCTTTGTTAACAATCAAATTAACCCTATATTCATCAATAAGGTATTCAAACTGTTCTTTCATAAATCCAACAATCACGTGGATTTCTTTAATGCCCACCTCATTCAGTTGCCGAATTATTCTCTCGATAAGCGGTTCCCCATTTACCTCCATAAGAGCTTTGGGAATCTGTGTATTTATGGGCACCATTCGCATACCTAAACCTGCAGCAAGAATAATTGCATTCTTTGGTGATTTTTCTTTCAATTCTTTGAAAGCTTCACTTGTTGGTCTAATATGTTCATCAAGCAGTCCCTCTTTTATCAAATTTTTAATGGAACGATTCACCACACCAAGTGAATGACCGGATGCTTCTGATAAAATTCTCTGGTTTATAAAAGGTTCTTGTAGCAGTGTGTTTAGTATATCCGCTTCCTGTTTATTCATGAACGTCTCCTTTTTTATTTTCGTGAACAATATTATAAAAAACAACATCATTCTACCAGTTATTATTCAAATTCTACCTATGAGCATAGCAAATCTATATCCCAATTCATCTATCAAATGTTTTCTAAATCTTTTTGGATAGAAAACTTTTTTTATTTGATTTATTATAGATATTTTAGAAAATAATTTCAAGTATTTTTTAGTAGCACAATCTAAGTTAACCGGGCTACTTAGTATATAACAAAGGATTAATCTTATATGTTCAAAATTCTCATTATTGATAAAAATATTTTTCGCTTCCGAAATGTATCGCTCTACTTTACCGGAAGGATTCGAACTTACTGTAACCGCACCCGCATGACGTCTATACTCAGCAGTTGGAGTTGAATCATATATAACACCACCACATGCTGCACAATAAATCTTTAAAAACAAATCCTTAAATTGATCCGTATATTCTGTCGACATAATAAGAGCTTTTCTGGCATACTCGTCAAAACAAAATGTCATTCCCATCGCTTCTCCGCCCAGTAACATGGAATATATATCTTTAACAGTACAACCACCTTCTCTATCAGAAAACCTAGCTCCTCTAATGTATTCAAGTTTGTCATTACAATAGTTTACCGCACTATAATACAATTTAGGACATATATTTACATTTTCCAATGCGTTTATTGCTCTTTCAATCTTGTCTGCATGCCATAAATCATCCTGGTCGCAAAATGCATAATAATCTGCTTCATCAACAATTTTTAACATTTCTACAAAGCATTTAGGGTATTTAAGTCCGGTATTCAATTGTTTTTCAATAACACGTATCCCCTCAAAAGATTTCCCTATATATTTTTCCAATATTTTATGTGTATTATCACTTGAACCATCATCATGAACATATATATCAATATTTTTATAAGTTTGATTTATCAAACTTTTCATTTGTTCATCGATGTATTTTTCCCCATTATAGCTAGATAATAAAACATTAACCTTTCTCATACCATATCACCAAAACTTTACCGGATACCACTTAACTCTAAACACCTTTTACAATTCTTGTCATCTCGATAATGATGGACCATTTTACATACAGTTCTTCTTTCCTCTGCATAATCATCTCTGCCATCTGCCATTTTCTTTATAAACTGATAAAGGTCCTCTTTTTTTGTCAATTTGTCACCTGGCATATATCTTTCAATATCGTCAAAAATAAAGCCTCTTTTTTCTGCATATTCCTCCAAATCCGGTATAGCAAAGGCCAATGGCTTATCCAGAACCATAAACTCTAAATATACAGACGAATAATCTCCAATAAGGAAATCCAATTCTTTCATATAATTGTATAAATCATATCCTTTATTTTTGAAATCTTCATCCGAATATATGTGTAAATTTGAATACTCCAGCTTATCATAGTCCGTCAGATTTTGAGCAGGATGAAGCTTAACCACCAGTTCAATATGGTTGTGCTTCAATATTTCATTTAATTCTTCATAATCCTCTTCTTTTAACATTGGAAGCAATTCTTCTTGCGCAGAATCATTATATCCCAAATAATCTGATTGTCTGAATGTTGGAGCCCATAGTCCATGCTTTACATCCTTATTCAGAGAAAATTTATGAATATTATTGCACAAAATATCCATTACCGGTTCGCCATTTATAACAATATTTTTATCTTCGCATAAAAATTCCTTTTTTACTACCGGAATATAGATTTCAGATGGCACGGTATAATACGTAAAGAAAAAATCATCTCCATTATGAATATTGGTAAGTAAATTACCTGTTTTAATACTGGTTGTACCATGATCTAAATGTATTACAATCTGCTTCTTTGAAGGCTTTATAGGTATTTGACCGGTCGTATAATATACATGTTTAGACCGCATAAATTGAAATATGGATTTCACCCTATTGATATAGCAAAGACCGTCAGCTTCTTTATATTTTAATGATTCTATTCCGCAAATAATTTTATATTTTTTATCATATCTATTGTCTATCAAATATTCTTTTAACGGAATCAGATTGTGCTGAATACCTTTATTTGCAGAATATAGAAAAATTATATTATCGTCCTTAGGTATTACTTTATTTACAAGTGTTAATACCGGAAATATAGTTCGTTTTAAAACTCTTTTTACAAATACGTTTTTAATCATATCTTTCCCATTACCTTAACATCAAACAAATTCCAAACACCACATTTCATAGACATTTGTTCTTCCGCCAAATCCCTCTTTTTGTGATATCAAACCTTCGTTAAGAATTTTTCCTGCTTGTTCCGTAGAAATCCCAAAATCCAACCATGTTTTTTTTGTCTTATATTTCTCGATTACAAAATCAATAACCAAATCTAATGCTCCAATTTGCCGAGCCTCTTTATTTGCAGCCATATATTGTGTATGAATAACATTATTGTATTCGAATAATATAGTCCCTGCAATCATCTTCCCATCCTTCACTGCTACATATAAATGTACATTTTTCGGAAAGCGTTCGTGCAACAAATTCATTTCTACGCTTGTATGAACCGCACTTGTATTATGATATTCTGAAAGAACTTGATTTTCCAACTCTATAAACTGCTCATAGGATTGATAATCTGTAAGTTCAACTATTACACATCCCTCACGTTTTGCTCTGGATATTTGAGCTTTACGTCCTTTGGGCATCTTTAAAGGGTTAGACAAATTAATAACTGTAGCAGCTTCTATTTTGACAAGTTTAGCACCACATCTAAAAAGTGCATATCTGTCTTCTTCTGCCGGTTGCTCATGATAAATATGCGGAATTAATTTATAATCAATACTTTCAATCAGATTATTTTTCGCATATATACACAAAGCTTCCATACAATCATTCAAGATATGTTGTTTCATTTTAGAATTTGTTATGAAACCACCATACGTAAGACCACCATGCGAAACAAATTTCTTACCATTTTCCGTCATAGGAAGAAGTGCCACTAATATATTATCATCATAAAACAATAAGGAATGATCCTTAAAACGATCACTATGATAATCCATATAATTTCTATCAAACATAAACAGAGAATTCTTAGAATTGGAAACAAACATATTCCATATATCTTTATCTGCTTCCGAATATCTTCTAATCGAAATCATCTGTTATCCTCCCCTATCATTACCATCCTAAATAATCAAAATAGTTTGAACACCTTTATCCTTATGAACACTATATATCATTTTTAAAATTATTAATAGCCTCTATTACGTATTCTATCTGTTCATCAGTCATCCCATAAAATAATGGCAAACTAAGCTCTGTTGCACTTATTTCTTCTGCTATAGGCAACTCACCCTGCTTAATACCTAGATTTTCATAGCACTTCTGTAAATGAATAGGAATAGGATAATGCTTATTTGTTCCAATCCCCATACCATTTAAATAATTCTCCAGCTCATCACGGCGTTTACATCGAATTGCAAAAATATGCCAGACCGGTTCCACTTCCGGTATGACATATGGCAAAATCACCTCTTCATTCTTAATTCCTGCTAAGTACATCTGTGCAATGCGTCTGCGTTCTGCATTCATTCTATCCAAATGAGGCAACTTAGCCAAAAGAAATGCTGCCTGTAGTTCATCTAATCGAGAATTATGCCCTTGATAAATATGATGATACTTATAATCCGAACCATAATTGCCTAAAAAACGTACCTTCTTAGCCAATTCTTCATTGTTAGTGACAATAGCCCCTGCATCACCTAAAGCCCCAAGATTCTTCCCCGGATAAAAACTAAACCCTGCCGCATCTCCAAATGAACCCACTTTACGGTTATTACATATTGCACCATGCGCCTGTGCACAATCTTCCACCACATATAGACCATGTTTCTTGGCAATTTCCATAACCTGCTTTATATCACAAGGCTGACCATACAAATGCACCGGAATAATTGCCTTGGTTTTTGTAGTGATTTTTTCTTCGATCTTCGTAGCATCAATATTATATGTAGATAACTTCGGCTCTACCAATACAGGCGTAGCACCGGTATAAGTAACAGCCAGTGCAGTCGCAATAAAAGTATTTGACGGGATGATTACCTCATCACCTTTACCGATTCCAAGTGTCTTCAATATGAGCATCAAAGCATCCAAACCATTCCCGACGCCAACACAGTAATTCACACGGCAAAATTCTGCAAAAGATTTTTCAAAGCATTCATCTTCCTTACCTGAAATATACCAACTACGCTTATACACTCGTTCAAATGCAGCCTTTAAATCAGAATCTAATTCATGCTCCATCGGTAAAAAGCTCACAAATGGAATGTTCATCACTCAGTCTCCTCTGCCATCACAGTATCACCACAATTTTTAACAAATTTCAAAAATTCATCATAATCCCTTATATAATCTGCTTCATCATACAACTCCGAAGCTAAAACCATGAGTACTGCGTCCGGTGAGAAATCGAACATTTCACGCCACATATTATTTGTAACATAGAGTCCCTCATAAGGCTTTTCCAGTGGAACGACCTTTTTTTCTTTTCCGTTATCCAGCCTAATCTTACAACTTCCATGAATACATACAAGGATTTGTTGCAAACACTTGTGAGCATGAGAACCACGTATTACACCACCGGCAGTATCGTACATATAATACACACGTTTAATTTGAAACGGAATATCTTTAAATTCCTCAAGAGCTACCAATTGACCTCTATCATCTCCATGTGGCTGAAACACATATTTAATCACTTGCATTCAAAACACCTCTTCTCCGAAAAGCATGTATTATTCCTAATCAACTATGCTTCTTGAAATTATATAAAGTAAATTTATATCAAAATTTATTTCTGTCTTGGCACCGATTGCTTCTTTCTTGATTTTTCTACTAATCAATCCTGGAAATAATATGTATTTTATCCAACTTATCCTCTTATCTTCCAAGTGCTTCACCACATAATCAAATCTTCTTCTTTCCAGTCCCTTGAAAACATTTTTTTCTAAAACAAATTCATGGGATATTCTGCGCTCATTACTAATAATCGAGTTCCATTTATTATCTTTGGAAGTGGAAATCCCCGAACCATATTCATACCAAATAACATGTTCGGGATAGTATACCATTTTCTCACCATTCGAAATCATCATACGATATATCATATCTTCAGCATATTTGATGCTACCTAAGATGACTTTTAGATATTGTATCATAAGCTCTTTCTCAGTTAATAAATTTGAGCCCCATACAACATCTCCTAATAAAACATAATTATAGATAGCTTCCTTTACAGAATACCCATCTCCCATATATGGATTTACGTTTTGAGGATATCGTCTTTCAGAAATAATACATTCTGTACCATCAACAGCTCTACTAAAAAAAACAGAATCTCCAAAGCAAACAGCAGCAGCTTCTTTCTTTGCATAGGAAACCCAATTCATCAGTGTATTTCTGTCAAAAAAACAATCACCCGGTCCTATCGTTTTTACGTAGTTACCGTCTGACTGCAATAACCCATTATATATATTATAGCATGTTCCTTTATTCGTATCTAAATGTACCAGTTTATATTCGTCGAATTTATATGCTTCAAATAATTCCTTTGCGTTTTCAAAATATGTTTCTTCTGAACCATCATCCGTTATTACTATCTGAAAATTGATACCTTCTTGATTAAGTATGGAGCAAAGTGTTCTTTTCATAGAATTCCATGAAGAATTATAGCTGGCAACCAGTACCGTAACATCATATTTTCCTGTATTCATCTAAACCTCCATCAAGACTTTTTTATTCTACAAAGACTTCCTCCTAATCTTCCTGTATAAAATCCAAACAAGTCTTAATATACGTATTGTATAATAATTAGCTCTGACTTTATAACAAGTAGTCCAAAGATATTTAAAATCTTTTCCATATACATCAACAAGCCTTACCAAGCCATCCATATAAACACAAGTAATTTTTCCCTGACTCAAATGATGTATTTCAATAGGATATACAATAATGCTTCCTCGATGGCTTCTATGAAACAAACATTGTTCAACGGCATACAAATGCCAATCATCACACAAGTTTTCATTAAATTCATGCCTATCATAAGTACTCCTCTTCATTCCAAAAAAGCACTCATCCACACACGCAACCTGAACCGGTGATAAGAATTTCTTTACCAATTCATTGTTAATCTGCATACCTGTTGTATAATTTCCGATGTTATTTCTTTTTTTTTCTAATGCTCCTGCCGCACCAACAATAGTACATTCAGGCATGATTTCAATATATTCAACAAATCTCTTTAACTCATCTGTTTTCTTTAAAACAATATCTTGGTGGGAAAAGATTAATATTTCACCCATACTCTTCTTAACCCCATAATTAAGTGCAGCAGCACAAGAAGAGAATTCATTTTTAGAACCATCCACTAAAATAAGCTCATACTCAATATCTTGCCTATGCAAACTTTTAATCAGACATTCCTCTAATTGACGCGGATTATTGTATATACATATAACAGATACTCTCAATATCTAATCCTCCCCAACTAAATTCACCTAATCAGAAATGCGACTAAGTCATAGTATGCACTACTCCTCATTATTCCTATGATAATCAAGTGTGCCAACCTTCCGCCTAGTTATATTATTATACCATTTTTACTATTAATTACAAGAAACAATTGTGACTTAATATAACACTGATTCTCTACTATAAAATATTTATAACCTCCAATAATTCATACCTGATGCCTTAAGTTCTTCCATTTTATACAATCCTTTTACATCAATGATTACTTTTTCATCATCACTACCCGGCTTATACATCTTTTTAAGAGTTTCAACTGTAAGTTGTTTGAATTCATTATGTGCAACTGCAACAACTATACAATCAGCACCAGTCACATCTTCTAATTTAGTTAATGCCACATTATATTCATTCATTACATCCGTTTCATTCGCCCACGGATCAACAACTAATGGCTCGATTCCATATTCCTTTAATCGCTTAATAATATCATGGACTTTACTATTGCGAATATCGAAACAATTCTCTTTAAATGTAAGACCAAAAATAACAACCTTCGAACTTTTCGGTGCTTTACCGGCTGAAATCATTTGTTTGATTGCAGCATCTGCTACAAAAGTTCCCATACCATCATTTACAATACGACCATTTAAAATAATCTGGCTATGGTAACCCAACTTTTCAGCTTCATATGTAAAATAATATGGGTCAACACCTATACAATGACCCCCAACCAGACCCGGACGGAATCCTAATGCATTCCACTTTGTATTCATTCCATCTACAACTTCATTTGTATCAATCCCCATTTTATCAAATACCATCGCCAGTTCATTCATAAAAGCGATATTAATATCACGTTGACTATTTTCAACCACCTTAATAGCCTCAGCTGTTTTAATGGTTGAAACCGGAAATGTTCCTACTTCAATTACCAGGTCATATATATCTTTGATTATTCTAAGGCTATCCTCATCCATTCCCGATACAATCTTATGAATATTTTCAAGTCTATGAACTTTATCTCCCGGATTAATACGCTCCGGCGAATATCCAACCTTAAAATCAATGCCACACTTTAATCCGGATGTTTTTTCTAAAATAGGTATACAAACATCCTCTGTGACTCCGGGATAAACCGTAGATTCATATACAACAATACTTCCCTCTGATAAATTTCTTCCGATAATCTCACTGGCTCCGATTACCGGGGTCAAATCAGGAGTATGATCTGTATTCACAGGTGTCGGTACTGCAACAACATAAAATTTTGCTCTCTTCAACTCACTTTCATCGCAAGTAAACTTAACATTTGTTGTTTTAATCACTTCATCACCAACTTCATTTGTTGGATCAATTCCGGATTTATATAAATCAATTTTTCTCTTGCTTACATCAAATCCGATTACATTTAACCCTTTTTTAGCAAAAGCAACTGCGAGCGGCATACCAACATAACCAAGTCCTACCAACGCCAAACTTTCTTCTCTGTTAATTAATTTATGATATAATTCCATCTCCCTCATCCTTTAAATACATCGCATCATTTCCATGACTATCTTTTCCAGTTTCTCGTTAAACTCATCATTATTACTGTTCATTCCCTGTTTCATTCCTGCAATTATTCGGTCATCGTTTATTATAACATCTCCTAACACATTTATATCCTCAATAGCAATTATCGTCCCCATTCTCTGTTCCACCGCTTTACAAAAATCAACCTGATGATCATTCACATGTTCGCCAAATTCCTTTTGTCTCGGAACAACAATCGGTGTTTTACCTGCCTGAAGTGCCATCATGAAACTGGATGGTCCACCATGTGTAATCACAATCTTCGCCTCGTCAACATATTGAAGCATTTGCTGATATGGAAACATTCTTTTCCACACACAATACTTAGGCTCATAGGTTGAGTACCCTGTCTGTATAATAACATCCTCTGTAATCAAACCAATTCCTTTTAATTCATCTATCTTCTCAACCAATCGATTAAATTGTTGCTCATGTGTTCCTACCGTAACAAAAATCATTTCTCTACCACCTAAAAAATCGAACCCAAGTGAATTGCTTTTGGGTAGACCTTTTTCAGTTCTTCCCACTGAACTATGAACTTATCCGTTATCGGATAAACTAACTTTCCGGTCAGTGTCGGTTTATCCATTCGATCAAAGACCTCTATGTATATTGTCTTTGCACCAAATAGCTTTCCCAGATAAAAAAATGGTACCGCCACTGCTGCACCGGATGATATAATCAAATCCGGCTTTTCACTTCTTAAGACTTTCCACGCTAATCGGGTATTCATAATGAGTGCCTTTATACTACGATTGGTTGGATAATAACAGGAATACATTCTTTCATCCTCTAACAGGCTTCTGGCATCCTCTTTATCAAAGGTCACCCAAAATCGCTCTTTCTTTGACCAAAAAGGCTTAAGCATATATAAATGAGTTAAATGTCCCCCGGAAGAACCTACTAAACAAATCTTCATTTCCTACCTCGCTCCATTGCCTTTCCACACAACACCAATCGTCTTCAATATAATCTTTACATCCAGCCCCAAATTCCACCTGGCTATATACTCAGCATCCATTTTCACGACCTCTTCAAACTCTTTTACATCGCTTCTGCCGCTTACCTGCCACAAACCGGTAATTCCCGGACGTATAGACATTCTTAAACGATGATGCAGTGCATATTTCTCCCACTCATCCACTGTTGGAGGTCTGGTGCCCACCAAGCTCATATCTCCTTTCAGTACATTAAAAAACTGCGGGAATTCATCTATACTGCTCTTTCTTATGAAATGACCGATACCTTTTATGATACGCGGGTCATTTTCCATCTTAAACATCATGCCGTCTGCCACATCATTCTGTTCCAAAAGCTCCTTTTTCTTCTCCTCCGCATCTAAATACATACTTCGGAACTTGTACATCTTAAAAGGCTTTCCATTCATACCGATACGGGTTTGACTGAAAAAGATTGGTCCCGGAGATGCTATGAATATTGACGGAGCAACAAATATTGTCAATATAACAGTTAATAAACAACCAATGAAACTACCCACAATATCTATCAGTCTTTTTGCAAGCATATCTTCTTCTGACATATCATTCACACTGACTGTCATCACTGTAGAACCTGCCATATTCTCTATGTATTGCTTTCGATGATAAGGATTCTCAATGCCATGTAACTTAAGATGTATCGTTACCCCCATCTCGCTAAATGCATCCAGCATTCCCTCAGGCAACCTATTGGTGTCCTCTATATCAATATAGAGTGCATCCACCCAATTACGGCATACATACTCCACCACATCCTGCTCATTTGCAACCACTTGGATTTCCTGAAACTGCTCACCCTTATGATTTTCTCCTAAAACAACCAGCCCGGATACTTTATATTCATGTGACAGTTGATTTTTTACCTCTAAAACATTCTCTACCCTATCAGAAGTTGTTATTAACAGGACGGATTTATTCCCGGCCTTATTCTCGTAATATTTTACCAAAAAAGTCTTTAAAACCAGCCTGCCCACATACGAAAACAACAGATAGAAAACACCTGTCATAATCATGGTCATACGGGAGTAAGCCTCACCACTTTTCACAATAAACAAATAAAAAATTCCAAATAATGATACCAAAACAGCCTGCCGAAATGTAGCAGCAAATTCCAGATAAAAGCCTCTTTTAAGAACATTTTTAAAATTATCACCAAACACAGCACTCATTAACTGTATTAATATCAACATCAGTATTTCATTAAAATACAAACTCTGCTTTAGGGGATTACTCATACCATGTCGAAGCCAATACGCACCAAAGAATGCTAACAATAAACAAAGCAAATCCATCAATATAAAATTCCAATGCTTCATCCAAGCCTTCTTTGTTTTGTAATTCATAAAAACCTCTCTTGTATCCCCATTTTAAACACTTATCCATTATGCATAATTTTACCCCTTTTCCCACTCTATGTCAACGAAAAGCACCAATATTTCAAAACCTTATCCCTTCCACATCCTCTTCCAGTGCCCGCATTTCGTACTCCGGAAACGCCTCTATCAACTCTTCCAGACACCACACTGTCTCATCCACGATATCATGTGCCAGCATCACAACCTTCTTTCTGCCCAGTGTGCTTTCCTTGGCATTCTGTATCAGCTTCTCCGCCTTCGGATTCTTCACCGCATCCTCCAGGCATGCATTCCAATCATGATAAATATAGCCTTTTTCGTTCATTTTTGAAATAATTTCCTGATACACCTTCTTATTATAGCTGTTGATGCTACCTCCCGGAAAACGAAATAGCTTCGTGTCCACGCCTGTCGCTTCATAAACCGCCTGTCTGGCTTTTTCAAAATCCTCCAGATAACTGACTGCACTTACATACAGCTTTTTATAATCATGATGATAACAGTGAATTCCTATGGTATGTCCTTCGTCCACAATTCGCTTCGCCAATTGCGGATTTCTTTCTACATTTTCCCCTACCACGAAAAAGGTCGCCTTAATATTTTTCTCCTTTAATATATCCAACACACGCTCCGTGTTTCCTGCCACCGGACCATCATCAAAGGTCAGATACATCACTTTAGGATAAAAGTACAACTGGACACCATCTGCAATCCCCTGTGCCAATCTTTCACAATATTCCTCCTTCTGTAGAGATGTTCTCTCTTTCTCATTGCTTAAAAAGCCTGTTTCTACGAGACAGGAAGGCATATTACCTTCTCGAATGACATACAACTCATTCTCTTCCCGAACACCTCTGTCTCTTGCCTTGGAATAAAGCACAGTATATTGCTGCACCAGCTTCGCCAGTCGTTCATTTTCCTCGGATGATGCAACTTTCCCCGAATCACAATACCAAGTTTCCGCTCCATGTGCAGATTTCTCCCCACAGGAATTCTGATGAATACTGATGAATGCATCTGCCTGCGACCGATTTGCTGTAGCCACTCTTTCTTCCAGTGTCAGTTCCCTATCATCTGCTCTGGTCAAAACCACTTCAAAACCTATATCCTCCAGCTTTTTCTGCAATAGCAACGCAATCTCCAGATTAATACTCTTTTCCTCTACGCCACCAAAGCTACAGCCTTCATCCTCCCCGCCATGTCCCGGGTCAATGGCTATCCGGTATTTTCGTTCTGCTTCCTGCTCATTCCCTTGCACGATAACTGTTTCCACCTCTGCATTTCCCTTCCCAGCCTCCACCGGTAGTTTCTCTACCGGCAGAAAAGACTGTGAAACAAAGGCGGATACGGTCTGTGCCTTTACATTTCTCTTTTCCTTATCCCAGCTTCCTAAAACCACGCCGAAGCAAACACAAAGCAGCATGACAACTGCCAGTGCGATTCGGTGCATCCACCGTTCCCTGCTTCTTTGCCTCTGCTGCTTTTGATACCATGCTGCTTCTTTTACGTACATTTTATGTCTCCTTCCGAACTGCTTGTATATGTCCAAATTCATTTATTTGAATTTCCTATACCTAAGCATATTCGAAAGGCTCATCAAATCTTCATATTATTTGCATAAAATTCGCATCATCTTATGAAATTTTTAAAAATAATTCCTGTATCCCTTCATAAAACCCAATAGTCACTACGGTACTGTTCTCATCCATACCCGGGAAGCGATATTTTAAAAAATAGGGGGTAGTTTCCAACAACGGATTGTCTGTCTCATATACTGTCATTCCCTGTAAACTCAGATAATCACTCCATTTTTGTACGATTTTCTTTGGCTCCAAATCCTCCCACTCTGCCTCAATACGAACATAAAACTCATACAACTTTCCGGTCTCTGCATCCACATATACATCCAGTAATCGGTTAGACTTGTCAGCGTTCTGTTGGCTGGTGGACAGGCTCACCTTCCACACGGACATATTGCTTTGTGGATCCAATACATCAATCGCCGAATACAAGGTCGCGCTATAGGCATCCTCCGTTACCTCCCGGACTTCCTGCGGTAATATTCCCAGCTTCTTCAAATTCTCTAATTCCTCATTGCAGGCATCAAAGATCTCCGCCTCTTTGATTTCCCCTTCTCTCGGTTCCTGATAATTCACTACAAACGCATAGCTTCCTGTCAGCTTTTTTAAACCAAACTCCTCTGACTCCACCCTGGTCTTACGGCTTTGTTCCGTTTCCGGCAATATCTGATTCTCCAGACATTGTGATAAAATATACAATTTTTCATTACTGCTTAAGGTATAACGAAAACCTGCGCCACCTTCCTCTACAGGCTCTGCAATAATTTGATTTAAGGAAGATTTATCCCTATACTGTGCCAATCGTTCCGGTCCCCAAATCAGAAGCGCCAACAAGAACAACTCCCCCAGAATAATCAATAGATTTCTTACATGCTTATTCATGATCCGGCACCTCCTCCCATGGAATGAGGAAGCTGAAACGACTTCCTTCGCCTACCACACTTTCTATTTTCAACTCACTATTGTGTAATTTCAAGATTTCCACACAAAGTGCCAGCCCCAGACCAGCACCATTTTTGCTTCTGGAACGCGACTTATCCACCATATAAAAGGCACCGATTATCTTACTGCATTCCTCCGGAGGAATACCCACACCATAGTCCTTCACTGCAAACAGATATCCCTGTTCCTGCTTCCTGCCTATGATTTCCACACGACCTCCATCCTTGGAGGCTTTACATGCATTGTCCACCAAATTAATCATAACGGACTTTAACAAATCAGTCTCTACTTTAATCATAGCCGGCTCATATTGGCAAAGGATCCGCACCTGTGTATTGTCACTATACAATTCCTTTAAATACTTAAAAATCACTTCCGTATTCACACTTTGTTTTTCCACATCAAGCCGCTTGGTGACAATCAAATCCAGCAAACGAAAGGCCATGGTTTCCAGACGCTTTCCTTCTGTATAAATATAGTTTGCTGACACAAATTGTTTTTCCTCGTCCAGTTTACGGGAACGTAACATATCCGCATAACCGATAATGGCGGTCAGAGGGGTTTTTAATTCATGAGAAAAGGCAGCAATAAAGTCTTCTCTGGCTCTGACCTCTTCTTCCAGCATCGTGATATTTTCTTCCAAAACATTGGCCATCTGATTAAAATCATTGGTCAGTTGTCCCATTTCGTCTGAACTGATTACCTTGGCACGGTAACTATAATCCCCTGCAGTCATCTTACGGGTAGCCTTGGTCAAAATACGAATAGGCTTCGTCAGCCAGGTACAAATCAAAAACAGAACGATGGTTGCACAGACCAATACCACCAAAATCACCTTACGATATACTGCAAATCCCTGTGTACGCTCCTCAAACACCTGTGTGATATCCTTCATGGTTTCCAAATACAAGACTCTATTCAAAGCCTCCATGCGGGCACCGGTTTGCACATAGTACTTATCCCCTACCGGTATCACACGATAAATACGGGTATCCTCTGTAATCTCCATGAGAAAGTTCATTTCCTGTACAAAACCTTCACTGGCATACAGGGGTTCCTTCCGTTCATCTGATATACGAAGCAATCTTCCTGCTCCCTGACCACCTTTTTCCAGATTGTGTCCTATTTCCTCTATAGTAGTATCCTGTAGCATATCGTATCGGGAAGGAATATTCAGTGCTGCTGTTTCAAAGGCAAATTGTAAAATACTACTATCATCCATGGCTTGTCCCACCTCCCGTTCCATAGATGTCTGAAACACAAAATTCACAAAAATATAACCACCGATACTAAATGCTACGGACATTATGGCTATATTCCACAATAATATTTTATATAGAAACTTCATAGTCTTCCTTTCCGGCACTTATATTTCCAAACGATAACCTACTTTGTATACCGCTACCAGATTATGCTCCCATGACATCTTTCGGCGGAGGCGCTGTACATGCAGCTCCAGAGTACGGCTGTCTGCAATATATTCATCTCCCCACACTTTTTCATAAAGAGTTTCCTTGAACAACGCTACATTTTTATTTCGAATAAACAATAACAGCAACCCATATTCCTTGTTCGTTAATACCACCTGTTTCCCTGCCTTGGTAACCTTTCTGGCTTCCGTATCTACTACCACATCACCTACCTGTAACAGTTTCTGTGTCTTACGAAACCGCCTAAGCACCACTTCTACACGTGCGATTAGTTCTACCACATCAAACGGCTTTACCAAGTAGTCCTCTGCCCCCAGCTTCAAACCTTTTACTCTGTCCTTTACTTCATGCTTAGCTGTAATAAAGATGACCGGCACCTTAAGCGGTCGAATGTATTCCATAATATCATAACCATCCGCACCCGGCAGCATCACATCTAAAAGAATCAGGTCAAACTCCTCCTGCTCGATTAAATCAATGGCTTCCAGACCATCCTGTACCGCCTTACAGCTATAACCGGCTGCAGACAGATTCATATCTATCAAATCGCAAATTGCTTTTTCATCATCCACTATGAGTATCTTTATCATTTTATCTTTTGCTCCGCTCCTGTTAAAGTATATTCCTCTTCTATATTCCAGCCCCAGTACCTGCGAATTTCACGTACAACATCCTCCATTTTGTGGGTATCGGCAACTTGAAAAAACTGTTCAAACTCCATATCCGTATCAAATCCACCGGTACGCTGGTAATAAATGGCACAATCACTCTTCACCACCAATTCTCCACTTGGCATCTCCGTACTATATCGGGCCAATACTGCCAAATCTTTCATGCCGTCTCCATCCAAATCCTTACAGGCGATTCCCCTTAAGGAATACAGATTATCGTAGTCTTCCATAGGCTGAAAGCTCCATACAATATTTCCCCGGTCATTCACCAGGTAAATCATGAAAATATCATAATCACCCATGCTAAAAGTTCCCGGCACCACCGTAAGCCTTCCCAGTTTTTCAAAATTTCTGGGGTAGCATTGTTCCTCGATAACATTAAAACCATTATCAAACAACTCCTGTGAAGTGGTTGCCGTATATAAAAATTCCGCGGATTTATTGTCTCTCACAAAAGAAATAATACATCTTGCACTTTTATTCATACTGAACCGATTGATTTTTTCCGAAATACGGTAGTCTCTATAAAAGCCGCCCTTTTTTTGGAAAAGCACATCGCCTACCTTGTAGGAAATCCCCTTCATTTCTCCCTGCTCATTCTCACAACGGGTAATTAAAATAATATCCTTTCGTTGGTCATGGTTCACATCCAAAAAAGATACCGCAGCAATTTCCTTAGTAGGCTGTTTCATTTCTCCCAATATGCGATGATTGGTCTCCAATTGATTGGTTTTAAACAAGATTTTTCCTTTGGAATCCTGCACAAAAACTGCCAATCGATTGTATTTCACATCCATAGCTGTGAAAAAGAAAACCTCCTGTTCTCCAAAGCTTTCAAACACTACCGGGAAACTCTGTTCTTCTATAACATCAAAACCATTCTTTTCCACATCTTCATAGTTTTGTATAGCTTGATACCTTTCCATATATTCTTCATATTGCTGACGCACACTGCTTGCTTCATAAGCCTTTACCGTTAAGGGTTCTACCAACAAAATACATAATATCCACCCCAAAGCTATTCTCTTTCGCATATCCAAACCTCTATTTTTTCATAAACTGTTCCCATGAAAACACATCACATCAAGTATACCACCTTTTCCCATACTTTTGGGCATCATTTTTGCATCAAAATAGCTCCCGTGTCAAAACACAGGAGCCATTTTATCTATTTTAATCTCTCACAATTAAAATCTACTCTATTTCCATTATTTTACCAGACGAACGGTTTCTCTGGCAATTGCCAATTCTTCATTGGTAGGAATTACCATTACCTTGGTCTTAGAGTCCGGAGTGGTAATTTCGATATCCAGACCACGCTTATGATTTGCTTCCTGATCTAAGGTAATACCCAGATATCCCAAATATTCACAAACCATATTTCTTACCAAAGGTCCGTTTTCACCAACACCTGCAGTAAAGCAGATAACATCTACACCATTCATAGCAGCCACATAAGAACCAATGTACTTAGCCACACGATAGCAATAGGTCTTTAACGCACGAACTGCATGTGCATCACCGGTATTAAAGCCATCCTCAATATCACGGAAATCGGAAGAAAGGTTGTTAGAAAGACCTAATACACCAGACTTCTTATTCAATACGCTTACGATTTCTGTAATACTCTTATTCTCCTTCTGTGCAAGGAATTCCATGATAGCCGGATCAATATCACCGGAACGAGTACCCATGATAAGTCCTTCCAAAGGAGTAAGACCCATAGAAGTATCCACACATTCACCATTCTTTACTGCTGAAATAGAAGCACCGTTACCTAAATGGCAAACAATAGTCTTTAATTCCTTATAATCCTTACCCAACACCTCTGCAGCCTTCTTTGACACATAAGAATGGCTGGTTCCATGGAAACCGTATCTTCTCACCTTGTACTTCTCATAGTACTCATAAGGAAGTCCGTACATATATGCTTCTTCAGGCATAGTCTGATGAAATGCAGTATCAAAAACTGCTACCATAGGAGTAGTAGGCATCAGGCTCTTACAAGCATTAATACCGATTAAGTTAGCAGGATTGTGAAGAGGTGCCAAGTCATTGCACTCCTCAATCGCCTTCATAACAGCTTCATCAATAATAGTTGCATTTGCAAACTTCTCACCACCATGTACAATACGATGTCCGACTGCACCGATTTCATCCAAGCTTTTTACTACACCGGTCTTCTCATTGGTAAGTGCCTCCAGTACCAGACGGATTGCTTCCATATGATCCGGCATAGGAGTTTCTGTCTTTTCCTTCTCGCCGCCTTCCGGAGCATAAGTAATCATACTGCCTTCGATACCAATTCTCTCACAAAGTCCCTTTGCAATGCACTGCTCGGTTTCAGAATTAATCAACTGAAACTTCAATGAGGAACTACCACAATTAATCACTAAAATATTCATTATATGTTCTCCTTTATATATGATATATTATACCAACTGAGCCTGAACTGCGGTGAGTGCTACTACACCTACGATATCTTCCCAAGAGCAACCACGAGAAAGGTCGTTAACCGGTCTGGCAATACCCTGAAGCATGGGTCCGTATGCTTCCGCACCACCCAGACGCTGTACCAACTTATATCCGATATTACCTGCATCCAGGTTCGGGAAAATCAGAACATTTGCGTTACCACCAACCGGGCTGCCGGGAGCCTTTGACTTTGCAACAGAAGGCACTAATGCTGCATCCAGCTGCAATTCACCATCTAAAGTCAGGCTGGGATATTCTTCCTTTGCAATTCTGGTAGCTTCCACCACCTTGTCCACCAATGCATGGCTGGCACTTCCCTTAGTTGAGTGGCTGAGCATAGCGATACAAGGTTTCGGTCCTACCAATGCCTTAAAGCTTCTTGCGGAAGAATCTGCAATCGCTGCCAACTCTTCTGCAGTAGGATCCTGATTCAAACCACAGTCTGCAAAAATAAAGGTTCCGTTCTCTCCCAGATTCTTAAACTGAGTATCCATAACAAAGAATGCGGATACCAGCTTCACACCGGGAGCGGTCTTTAATATCTGTAATGCAGGTCTAAGGGTAGCTGCGGTGGAATGACAAGCACCTGCCACCATACCATCGGCATGATTTGCCTTTACCATCACAATACCATAGGTAAGATAATCCTTCAAAAGGGTCTCTCTAGCTTTTTCCAAAGTCATACCCTTGGACTTTCTGGTTTCATATAATAAATTCGCATATTCCTCGAAACGGGGATCATTCTTTGGATTGATAATTTGTACACCGGTCAGGTCAACCTCCAACCATCCGGCACCATCCGTAATCTTCTCTTCATCACCAATCATAATGATATTAGCGATTTTCTCTTCCATGATTTTTGCAGCAGCAATCAAAGTTCTCTTGTCATTTGATTCCGGCAATACAATTGTTTTCTTGTCAAGTCGTGCTCTGTCTTTGATTAAATCAATATATGACATCACCAATCTCCTTTCCGGCGGTCACCCGCATAACCCTTCATACATTATTCATTTTAGTAAACCCTTAAAAATTAGCTTAACAAAGCTCGTTAAATATATTATACTAAATATATGTGAGAGAAACAAGGCAAAATATGCGAAAAATTGTACAATTTCCAGTACAAAACACATTTCTTAAACCTCGAAAAAACGTGAGAAGCATCCCTATGTAAACGCTTCCACAATGTGTTATTTTTTTCACATAGCTAGTCGATACTTTTTAACGTTTTATCGTTAATACAAAAGAAAGGATGTTGTGTTATGAAGGTTTGCGGTATAGTTGCTGAATACAATCCCCTCCACAATGGTCATCTTTATCACCTAAAGGAGTCTAAAAAAATATCAAATGCCGACTATACTATTGTTGTCATGGGCGGCAATTTTATGCAGCGTGGTACACCTGCAATTATTGATAAATACGAACGTGCCAGAAATGCCCTCTCCTGTGGTGTGGATTTAATCGTAGAATTACCTGCATACTATGCCATCGGCAGTGCAGAATATTTCGCCATGGGTGCAGTTTCCCTATTGGACAAGTTAGGTGTCGTATCAGCCTTAAGCTTTGGCAGCGAATGGGGAGACACCGAAATATTAAAGAAGATTTCCAATATTATTTTAGAAGAGTCTCCTGAATACCAAAGAGTTTTACAATCTCATCTGCGTAGCGGCAGCACTTTTCCTTCTGCCCGTTCTGCAGCAATCATACAGGTATGTCCCGAACTCAGTTCTTATATTTCACTGTTGACCACCCCCAATAATATATTGGGAATTGAATATATCAAGAGCATTATGAAGCAAAACAGTTCCATGGAAGCCATTACTCTAAAGCGTTTTGGCTCCAACTACCACGATACCCGACTGGGCATTCACCAAAGCTCTGCTACTGCACTGCGCGAAGCACTCTGGTCCGGTGTCTCTATTGAAGAATTGGAAAACCAGTTACCTGAAGGTTCTTACACCGTTTTGCAGGAATACTTAAAAACGAATCCGTTACTGCATATTAATGACTTTTCAGAAATATTGTACTACAAATTATTATCGGAACGTGAAAAAGGATATGAGGAATACATCGATGTTTCTCCGGCCCTTTCCGACCGTATTCGTAATAATTTATACAAGTTCGATGGTATTGTTAATTTCTGCGATTTGTTAAAGACCAAGGATATTACATACACACGTATCAGTCGTTGCTTGTTCCACATCCTTCTCAATATGCGCAAGAATGAATTAAATACTTATATGAATGACTTAAATATTACTCCTTATGCACGTATTTTGGGCTTCCGCAAAGATGCTACACCACTTTTGAGTGAAATCGACAAGCATACCCGCATCCCCCTTGTAACCAAGCTGGCCGATGCTCAGGAAATACTCGATGAACCTTCCTACAAAATGTTGAAAAAAGAAATCCTGATTAGTGATGTATACAGTAGTATTCGTGCTTCCAAGGCTAAGGTGCCTATGTATAATGAGTTTTCTACACCCATTGTGATTGTGTAGAAATTCACCCCATAGTTATTACCTGAAAACAAACTCCCGCTTTCACCTCAAAAGGAACCAACCCCCAAATCGTTAGGTTTTCATCTAACTTTTGAAAGCAGTTCTTTCCGGTGAAACCGGGAGCTTTCTTGTCATCAACAGTTCTATCGTTAAGTTTTTGCTACTCTATTACTTAATTACACTTCCTTCCCATTCCAGCAGAGATTACAATCAATTCCTTCTTTTTTCAGCATTTCCAGCAATTGGTTCACTGTCATACTTCCCAAATCACCTTCTTCTCTATTTCGCACAGAAATGCATTTGCTTTCTGCCTCCTTCTCTCCCACAACAATCATATATGGCACTCGTTCCAATCGGGCACTACGGATTTTATATCCGATCTTTTCCTGTCTGGAATCAATTTCACAACGCAATCCTTCCATTCGCAAAGTCTCTGCCACCTCTTTTGCATACTTCAAATACTTATCGGAAATCGGTAATATCTTTACCTGTACCGGAGATAGCCATAACGGAAACTTACCTGCAAAATGTTCTATTAAGATACCCATAAATCGCTCTATGGAGCCAAGTACCACTCTATGAAGCATAATAGGACGATGTTTCAAACCATCTGCACCGATATATTCTGCCTCAAATCGATGCGGCAATTGAAAATCCAGCTGTATCGTTCCGCATTGCCAAGTTCTTCCGATAGAATCCTCCAAATGGAAATCAATCTTCGGACCATAAAAGGCACCATCCCCTTCATTAATCATATAGGGCAGCCCTAAATCCTCCAACGAATTCTTCAAACCATTAGTTGCCAGTTCCCATTCTTCATCACTTCCAATAGATTTTTCAGGTCTGGTAGACAGTTCCACATGATATTTAAAACCAAACATAGAGTATACTTCATCAATCAACCGTACCACACCTTTGATTTCATCGGATATCTGCTCCGGAGTCATGAAAATATGTGCATCATCCTGCGTAAGGTATCTTACTCGCATCAAACCATGTAATGTTCCGGAAAGCTCATTTCGATGCACCACTCCCAATTCTCCCACACGCAAGGGCAATTCCCGATAGGAATGCGGCTCCGATTTGTACACCAGCATACCACCCGGACAATTCATTGGCTTCACGGCAAAATCCACATCATCAATCTTGGTCGTATACATCTTATCCCGATAATGCTCCCAATGCCCTGAGGTCTCCCAAAGCTTCCGATTAAGCATCATAGGAGTAGAGATTTCCACATACCCTTCTCTCACATGGATTTTTCTCCAATAATCAATCAACAAATTCTTCAAAATCAATCCTTTGGGAAGCAGGAACGGGAAACCGGGTCCCTCGTCCATCAATGTAAAAAGCTTTAATTCCTTCCCTAATTTTCTATGATCTCGCTTCCCAGCCTCCTCCAAACGTTCCAGATATTCCTCCAACATCTCTTGGTTCGGAAAAGATACACCATATATTCTCGTGAGCATCTTATTCTTCTCATCCCCACGCCAGTAGGCTCCCGCAACAGACAACAGTTTAAAAGCCTTTACAGCACTGGTATAAGCCACATGAGGTCCTGCACACATTTCCACATATTCACCCTGCTGATAAAAGCTTACCTCATCATCCGGAAGCTCCTGTAGCATCTCCAGCTTATAAGGCTCCTCCTTCTCCTCCAAAAGTTGCTTAGCCTGTTCCTTTGAAAGACGAAAATGTCGAAGTTGCAGATTTTCCTTCACGATTTTACGCATTTCCTGTTCAATTTCCTCGAAGCACTTTGCCGAAAAATCAAAGTCAAATTCAAAATCATAATAAAATCCCTCTTTAATAGCAGGACCGATTGCACACTTTGTTCCGGGATACAGACGCTTCACCGCCTGTGCCAGAACATGTGCTGATGTGTGACGAAATGCACCCCTTCCCATTTCCTCTTCAAACGTTACTTCCTGGATAGAACCATCCTTCTTACTAATTTTCATAGTATCATCCTTTCTTTTCTAATATTTTCATTAGCATAAGATTCAGCATAAGAAAAAGCACCTCTAAAGACATAATAAATACATCTTTAAGGGTGCTTATGCACGGTTCCACCTTTATTTTTCACTTCAGATTCCAACAAATCCTAATCTTTAACGCAGATATACGGCAACACTTACCTCTACTTTCAGCATTGCAGCTCCAGAATGGTTTTTACATACAACCCACATAAACGCCTTCCACCAAATGACGCTCTCTCTGGATGCGATTGCTATGCTACTTTTTTCCGTCATCGCTTTTTCTTATGTTAATTGTTTGGAGTATAGCATCTTCTGCATGCTATGTCAATCATTAATTCTTAAAACTATGAATCGGTGCCGGAATACGCCCACCACGATTTACAAAAGCATCACACGAGAATGGATTCACCGGCATAATGGGTGCATAGCCCAATAAACCACCGAACTCTACGGTCTCGCCTACGCCCTTTCCGATAACCGGAATAATACGCACTGCTGTGGTCTTCTGGTTAATCATACCAATAGCCATTTCATCAGCAATGATGCCGGAAATAGTAGTTGCCTTGGTATCTCCGGGGATAGCAATCATATCCAGACCTACAGAACATACACAGGTCATCGCCTCCAGCTTCTCTAAGGTCAGTGCTCCTGCTACCACTGCATCAATCATACCCTGGTCTTCACTGACCGGAATAAAGGCACCACTTAACCCGCCTACATAAGAAGAAGCCATCACACCGCCCTTCTTTACCTGATCATTTAAAAGTGCCAATGCAGCTGTAGTACCGGGTGCTCCTGCATATTCCAAACCGATTTCACACAAAATATCTGCCACACTGTCTCCGATAGCCGGAGTAGGTGCCAAAGATAAATCTACAATACCAAAGGGTACTCCCAAACGCTTAGAAGCCTCCTGTGCTACCAACTGTCCCACACGAGTTACCTTGAAGGCAGTCTTCTTGATGGTTTCACACAAGATTTCAAAGTTTTCTCCGCGTACCTTTTCCAACGCAGTCTTGACTACACCTGGTCCACTGACACCTACATTGATAATCTTATCTGCCTCCGTTACACCATGGAATGCTCCTGCCATAAAAGGATTATCATCGGGGGCATTACAAAATACTACCAGCTTGGCACATCCCAAAGAATCATCCTCCTTGGTATACTCTGCGGTTTCTTTAATCATCTCTCCCATGAGCTTCACCGCATCCATGTTAATACCGGTTTTGGTAGAACCTACATTAATGGAGCTACATACTCTTTCGGTAGTAGAAAGTGCCAAAGGAATAGAACGGATCAAAAGCTCCTCTGCCGGAGTCATACCCTTGCTCACCAACGCAGAATATCCACCGATAAAGTTAACGCCCACCTCATGAGCCACCTTGTCCATAGTCTTTGCGATGCTGGCGAAATCCTCTACTGTCTTACATGCGGCACCACCAATCAGAGCAATCGGTGTTACGGAAATTCTCTTATTTACAATAGGAATACCATATTCCTTAGAAATTTCTTCACCGGTTTTTACTAAATCCTTCGCTGCATTAAAAATCTTGTTATAAATCTTCTCGTTTAGTTTTTCCAAGTCAGAATCAATACAGTCCAACAAACTGATACCCAAGGTAATAGTACGGACGTCCAGGTTCTCCTTTTCAATCATTTCATTTGTTTCGGCTACTTCATAACGGTTTATCATGTGAATACTCTCCTAGATTCTATGCATTTTGTCAAAAATTTCTTCCTTCTGGCATTTGATAACTACTCCAATTTCTTCACCGAGCGCTTTCAATTCATCTGCCAAATCACCATGCAGCTTTGTCATGGCACCGGTATCCACAATCATCATCATATTAAAATATCCGGAAACGATGGTCTGAGAAATATCCAATATATTTACTTTACTCTCTGCCAAATAAGTACAAACCCTTGCGATAATTCCAACGGTATCTTTTCCTACTACTGTAATAATTGTCTTTTCCATTTTGTCCTCCGTTCAAACCCACTTACTGATTTTATATCCTACTCTATTATATACAGAACACGAAAATTTTCAAGGTACTTTATGAAATCCTTTTCCGGTAAGTGTCCTAAGCAATCTGTATCACCTTGGATACTTCACTTCGATTGGCTACCTGTATTTCAAAATCCTCTGCCTTATAGGGATTATCTCCCAGCGTAATTTCCATACGAACTGCCTCATAAGCCAACTCCGGCAAATTGTTATCCTTACTCAGATGTCCCAACACGATTGTATTCAGATTATCATGCAATATCCTGCTGAGCAGCCTCCCCGAATTTTCATTGGATAAATGTCCTCTCTCGCCCAAAATACGTTGCTTTAAGTAATATGGATAAGGACCTACCTGAAGCATATTTACATCATGGTTAGCCTCCAGCAAAAGGGCATCCATTCCCTTGAGACATTCCACGGTATAGTCATTAAAAACTCCCAAGTCCGTACAAACAGCCACCTTCTTCGTACCATAACTCACGCGATAAGCCACTGGTTCTGCTGCATCGTGGGAAATCCGCATGGGATTAATAATCAAATCCTTTACTGTTATTTTCTTATCTGCCTGTACTTCTACAAACAAATCCTCTGGAATGCTTCCTACATTACTACAATTTTTAATTGCCTCTATAGTACCTCGTGTAGCATAAATCGGTATCTCATACTTTCTGGCCAACACACCAATACCGGCGATGTGGTCAGCATGCTCATGGGTAATCAAAATACCATCCAAATCTCTCGGGGTTATATCCAGACTATTCAGTCCTGCTTCTGTCTTTTTACCGCTTATTCCTACATCAATCAGTAAATGTGTAGCGTCGGAACCTACATAAATACAATTTCCGCTGCTACCACTTGCTATACTGCATAATCTCATCTGTCTAGTTCCCCCAAAAGATGTCTATTACATCGCCTTCCTTTAATGTCTCCATATATTGAGCCTGACGACCGTTTAATAAAGTATTGATTTTTCTTCCTCCGGATTCACGCAGGTCAAAATTAATATAGTCGAATACATCCACAAAAACATATTCCTTCTTGCCACTCATCACAATCGGCTTCTTATTTACAATCACTACAAAAGAATCCTTGGTTTGCTCCGTAAACTGAGAAACAACTTCTGCAGCCTGAGAAGTTATAGCCACACTTGCTTTTTCTTCAGGCTTGGCATCTCCCTCTTCTACTTCCTCCAATGTCTCCTGTACTTTTTCCCAAGTATCTTCTACTTCCGTTTCTGTGTCTGTACTTTCCTGTTCATCCTTACCATTCTCTGTTTCCATGCTCTCACCTGACTGCTCTATAGCATGAACCGGCATAGTTTCCACCTTCTCTACTTTTTCAAAGCATACGGAAAACTCATTATAAACCTTAGTATCAGCCTTTGCAGCCACATCATTTACCAGAATCCGTACAGTGTCATCCAGTATCACATCCGCCAGCTCTGCAATCTGTTCCACTGTATACCAATTGGTAATTTCGATTTCGTCGCCATCCTGTATCTGATAAGAACCAACCTGTCTCTCGCCATTTACCAAAGCAGATTTCTCCAACGTAATTTCCGTTCCGTTTACTACGATACGGAACTTTTCATTCCACTCCGGCAAGCTCATCAAATACTGAATTGCCGGTTCTCCGGCAGTCGATGAGGTAACGATGACCTTATCGCCGTTAACAATCTTGCCATGAATATCCGTTTCCTTTCCGTTCACGGTTATTACCGCAGCTTCACCCGGAAGACCTCTTTGCATTCTGCTCTTTCCATTAACGGTATATACCACGCCAGCACCGCGTTTAGGGAACAAATCTTCATTAGAAAAACCGGCCGCAATGGCAGCATCCACTACTGACAACTTACCATTGTCATACAGCTTTACACGTTCGTCATTAAATTGTACAAAGATAAAGTTATTGTTCTGTTCATAATAACTCAAACAAATACCAATTGGTGTTACCATGGTAGAATCAACCTGTGGATTTTCCAGCTCAAAGTCAATGGTCTGCATTACCTCTTTGCCACGAATAGCCACACGTTCTTTTGGAATTCCCAATTCCTCGGCTAATGCTTCCGTATATCCTGCAATAGTACCGCCACCGCCGACTACGAACACCGCACTAACCGGTTTATCTCCGTTTAACTCACGAATACAATCTGCCACCTGTTTCGTCATATCCATAATGGCAGGCTGTAACAATTCCTTCACACCTTCTGCTGTCATAGTTTGCGGGAAGCCGATAATATCCGTAAACTCGATAGTTTCCTGTTCCCCACAGCTACGTTTAATATACTCTGCTGTTTCGAATTCCACCAGACAATGCTGCACAATAGCATCCGTCAGACTATCACCTGCTACAGGGATCATACCATACGCAGTAATGGTTCCTTCCTTGGTAATCGATATATCACTGGTACCTGCCCCCACATCCACCAGTGCCAAATTCAACAATCGAAACTTCTCCGGAATAGCAATCTGAATCGCAGCAATAGGCTCCAGTGTCAGATTCGCTACCTGTAGACCTGCCATGTTTACTGCCTTATACAAACCGTCTACTACATCATCCGGCAGGAAGGTAGCTATCAAATCCACTCCGATATGCTTTGCCTTATGTCCTTCCAGATTTCCGATAGTATAACCATTCAAATAATAACGAATGGGCGTATAACCTACACAGTAAAACTGAATATCCGTATCATTTGCAGCGGTAAACTCCTCAAATGCCTTTTCCACCCCCATGGTATCCAAAGCATAAATATCCTCCTGTGACACTTCACGTTCAGAGGAATAAGTATGTACTACATTGGTGGTTACGGTACGAAGCACTCGCCCCGCCGCTGCAATACAAACGCTTTTCAGCTTCTTATCCAGCTGCTTTTCCAAAGCTTCCTTTACCTGCTTGATGGTAGCTCCCACCTTACCAATATCATGGATTTGTCCATCCATCATGGCTCTGGTTTCATGCTCCTTGCTATATTGTGCCAACACATGAAAACGTGCACCATCCCGATAGCCCACGATACCAACCACACTTCTGGTTCCAATATCCAATCCAAAAACCAATTCCTGTTCCTTTTTCACTCTAGCCATGTGAATGCCTCCAGCTTCTCTCTAATCTGTTTATAGCTTTCTGATAATTTCCCGCTATTATCTACACAAAAATCACATGCTGCCCGAAACTCCTCTTCCGACAGCTGAGCCTCCATAATCTGGTCTATTTTTTCTTCCGTATATCCCCGACCAGTACGCAAACGATTTCTTCTGACTTCCTCTTCCGCATAAATATACCACATTTCGTCAACGATTTCCTTATATCCGGCTTCAATCAACAGTGCTGCTTCGATGAACAAAAGCTCTATCTCATCATCTTCCGAAGCCTCACAAATTCTATCCAGCAAATAGAACCGCACCTCCGGATGTACAATTGCATTTACCTGCTCCAAAAGCTCTTCTGATGCAAAAATCATCTCTGCCATTTTCCTCTTGTCAATCTCTCCGGAAGGTTCCAGAACTTCTTCCCCCAAAAGCTCCACCAATCGGTAATAGCATCGCTCACCCTTTTGCTTAATCAGATGTGCTACTTCATCTGCCAGATATATTTTACATTTATAATGCTGCCTTATATAGGACAATATAGCTGTTTTCCCAGCACCTACTCCGCCGGTGATTCCAATCAAACGCATGTCTTGCGACCTCCTCAGCTGCTTCTTTCCGTACCTTTAGTGTGCTTCATACCAATTTTTGCCCACATGCAAATCCACTTCCAAAGCCACCTTCAAATCCGCTGCATGCTTCATATTCTCTGAAAGAATTTGCTTTACCTGCTCTACTTCTTCCTCATAGGTCTCTATTAAAAGTTCATCATGCACCTGCAAAATCAGCTTCGACTTTAATCCTGCATCCTTCAAAGCCTTCCATACCTTCACCATGGCTATCTTAATAATATCTGCCGCAGTTCCCTGTATGGGCGAATTC
>JAZLEI010000046.1:0-19421 GCA_045615205.1 Acetatifactor sp. | reverse complement strand
TATCCACTTTTGCCTGCGTCCCTTTATCTGCTTTTATATCTTCCTCTACCGCAATGAGCTCATAATCGTTGAGTTTCCATCTGCCGTCCTTCTTTTGTTCCATAGAAAGACTTCCGAGATATTTCCCATATTCTGCTGCTGACACAATATAAGTATCCCCATGTCGAATTGGTTCTTCGAGCTTCGTATGGGTATGTCCACTAATGATGAGGTCTACCTCCGGCACATTCTTTGCCAATATTTCATCCTCTGACTTGTCTTCCTCTTCCCAAGTGCCACTATGGGAGAGACAGACAATCATGTCAACATCCTCATGTTCGCGAATCTCTGTCACTGTCTCTTTCAATGCAACTACAGGGTTTGAAAATTCGAGTGGACAATTGGGCACACAATCCATGCAATCCTTGCCGAAAACGCCTGTGATTGCAATCTGTACATCATTCTTTGTTACAACAATGTATTCCTGAACGCCATAATTTTCAAAAGCACCTTTTAGAAGTTTTTGGTCTTTTGTTAGTCCTTCCGACTTCATTGCGTCCCAATTCACATTACACACTACTAGTTTAGGAAGCCGGTCACCACTTGCTACCGCATTGTTCATCATATTTGCAAGACCTTTTGCCTTATAATCAAACTCATGATTTCCCAACGTGGTAACATCAATGCCCAAATCCCCTAACATACGGATTTCCGCAGCTTCTTCCTCAAATACAACCTGTATCAGAGTTCCCATGGAAAAATCACCTGCATCCAAAAGCAAGGTTCCCGGATTCTCTTCCTGTTGCTTGTGAATCAATGTCTTAATCTTGGCAAAGCCTCCCAAAACCTGAGATTCACCATCTTCTACTGTCGCAAATTCATTCAAGTGAGAATGGGTATCATGGAGAAACATCACGTCCACACTTTTGGGTTCTGTTTCTGCCCAGACCTCCATACCAAACAGTCCTAACAAAAGCAGACCTACCACCAATCCACCTGCAACACCATATCTTAACTTCATGTCAAAACTACCTTTCCATCCTACACATCTTTTTCAAACACAATCGTCCCTACCTTATACGGATGGTCATAGAACAATGTCTCTTTTCCCTTGCTTTTGTAGAACATTATCTTGCAGGCAATCACAATATCTGCTCCACCGCCCACAATTAACATGCACCCCATATATAATGCTGCTACCCAACCGGACAGAGCCGCCACTATCCCCGGAACAATTCCTAACACTATGGTGGGCATCAGGGAGCCCAGTACCATCTGATACTTTTTCAAAGGCTCCTTACAGGTACAATAGGGCGTCAAATACTGCCAGATAAACCCAAAGGAGATTGCCTTCAGCTTACTCTTGGCGAACATTCCCCATGTAAAGCCATGTATCAACTCATGCACAACAATTAATATCATAAACACAATTAAGAACATCCATAGCCCTTCCGGACCACCACCCATTATCCAGTTGGTTTGGGGATTTAGCAATGCAAACAAACCTACCAGTATTATAATAAAAGGTAATGCACTGAAAATAGCCACGAAGTTAGCCGCGACCACACTCATGGTCAATTCCTTCATTTGATACCCTTCCTCTTCAAAACCGGCCCGCAATACCTCAAAGGTAGCTTTCCGTTCCAATTCTGCTTTACTTAATTTTCTTTCTTCCTTCTCTGCCATATGTATTCCCCCTTACTTCACCTTATCCAATACCTTCTTATAAGGTGCTATCATGCCCTCATTCATCTGATTGCCAATCTTCCCCTTTATCTTCGGGTTGGAAATCAGCATACCTACTAAATACATCTTAATCAACGTTCCCTTTTGCTTCTGTGGAAAATCATACTGACCATGCTCCTTATAAAATTTATGATCAGCCTTCATCATGCCCTGCATCAGGTAAATCAGATCACGGAAAATCTTCATACCACCAATACCGAAGAAATTCTGAGGCTGGGTCAGCTTCTTCTCCAATGCATAACTCAGCTTGGCAGCCACAGCATCTACAGATTTATCTGCATCCTGTTCATCGCTTGCCACCCCTGCGAAGAAATTGCTTCCTACTTCGCAACGTCCCTCTACAATCATGCGCAGGTTCTCCTCCTGACTATAATAACCACTTATCAAATAGCCGATAGGCATACCCATGGTCACGGTTCTGTGACCGTTGCAGAACTGTCTGTCATCATACATTTTAAACACAGCCCCCATGGAATGATCCTTGATAGAAAAGGCATATACCATAGCGTCCGCAGTTTGAATACTGTTTCGCAGAAATTCGTCAAAACCATCTGTATAAATACACTTACCGGAAACCGCACAATTAAAGCAGCCCAAACATCCTCCACGGAAAGGATACTCCCTGATATTCACCACTCGACTGGTGCAGGGTAATACTGCTTGAAAACGTGCAATCATATTCTGCAAAGGTTGATTATCCGGTTCACAGTCTGTAATAATCACTACATCCTTTTGCAAGTTCTTCTCCTCAGCAGCAGGCACCGTGACTGTTGCCAAGGGCGGTAACTCTCTTTTCACCGGAAGCGGCTCATATACATCCTGTAGCACATTCCATAGAAAGTACTCCATGAACTGCACAGCCTCCTGCTGACCCTTTTCCTTGGTCAAATCATCCATATCTGCTGACAATCCCCGCACAAACTTCATACCCATATCCTGACAATTCTCCATGACGTAACGATGTGCCGTTACATCATAAAAATGCTTGGAAGTACTGATTTGTGTCGCAAACTTGTCTGCCACATCTACCCTATGCTCCTTCATCAACTCTATGAACCGATGTAACTGACAAGGTGCAATAAAGGTGTACACCGGATAGCTGAATACCAATGCGTCCGCAATCTCAATCGCTTCCTTCGCTTTTGTGAAATTCTTCTCTAATGCCTTGATGGTCTGTCCTACATGAAGCACCTCAAACTCACACTCTTTGAATTTCTTCTCTAAATACAACACAGTCTGTAAAGTAATACTATATTTTCCTTTTGGACTTCCGTTTAAAACCAGTATCTTCATGAGCACTTTCTCCTTGTGGGTAAAAATCTTATAGTATTATTTTAGACCATGTGCAACTTTTCGTCAATTCTTCTCAGAACACAGAAAAGAGAAATACCGTTCCCGGCACTTTTCTTTCCTTCCACTATATTCTGACCGGCTGAAAGTGCTTGCCAAATTCTTTCATAAAGGTCTGATATTCCTCCCTTTCCGTAATCAATATAAATACCGGATAGGCATTGATTTTTCGTGCTTTTAGGTTCCAAAACAGTTCCTTTTGTCCCTGCAGGCAAAATTGCCGCTGCCTATATCTGACAATTAGAGGCTCCTGTGTAATCTGTTGACCCAATATATCTGCATACTCAGCCTCCGCACCACTATCCGCCTCCCGTATCAGTCTTAGTGGCATCTTCGTAATACCAAAGTATAAATACTGCTGTGGAAAAGGCATCATATCGTGCTGCCTACTCATATAAAAGGCTCTTATCCATTCCTCTGCCAATCCCGCTTCACTATATGCGACTGCACATTCAATAGTCGGTTCAAAAGCTTTTAGTCCTTCCTTCTTGCCATATACAATCTTTTTGATGGAATCCAACGACAAAAAGTACGCATCTGCCAGCTCAGACACCGTCTTTCCCCCGACAAACTCGTTATAAATCATTTGATTACGCTTCAAAAGCTTCTGCCGGTAACCGCTGGCAGTTCCCCAAGCCTTTGCCTCCTCTGCAATGGGCACATATAGAAGCTTTCCTGCAGCATATTTCTGTACTTGTTCCAAAAGCTCCGGTGGTAACAAGTCCTTTGCATTTTCGTATTTCATAGTCAATCTCCTCTATCACAACCAAAACTTGCGGGAAACTTCAAATAATCCGTGTATACTTAATTATAATGCTTTCATACGTGCTTCCAGTTCTGTGATAGACGAAATCATTGTGGTACAGGACTCAATGTCATCAATAGAAGCATGCCACATCAGACCACTCAAACCCTTATAATAACCCATACACAAAAAACGTTCCTTAAAATTGGGTATCTCCAATCCTTTTTTCTGCATATAGGTATACAATTTCTCCGGTATCTTCAAATATGGCTTATTCAAATCCATAATTGCAAAATCCAGCAAAAAGTCTGCTATCGCCGTTCTGCTCCAGTCCGGAAAACCTACCTTATCCTCCATCACTACCATATTACAAAAGAAAGTATTGTTATTTACCAGGTATCGCTGTTCCTCACAATAGGAACTGTATTCCAGCATCTTATGATAATAAGTCTCAAAAAAAGCTCTGGTCAGCATACTGGTCTCAAAGAGTTCCTGCCAATGATACCAATATCCCTCCTGTTCATTGTCAAAGGTCTTGGTTAAAAACTCCCGAAAACTCTTTGCCTCAGGCTGATTCGTTTCATCCAGCTCTCCATATCCTTCAAAACCACTGACATCCGCCTTGCTAATCTCTAAAATACTTTCAAAAAAAAGCTCATAACACAGTTCAAACTCCTCCGGACTAAGTTCATTGGAATTCCTGCCTATAGGGTTCATACAAACACGTTCCGGCAAACACGCCTTTAATATTTTATCTCTCATCTTTTTCTCTTCCTCTCTTCTTTTCCAGCTGCGCCTCTGTTAAATCTACTATATCGTAACACTCTTAATAAAAATAGCTAGAAAACAATTATAAAAAAGATTACCTAACCTGTTTTTCTACATACAAAGCCTGCAAGCATTCCGCTCGCAGGCTCCGTGTATTTCTTCATTTATTTACTGATTCATCTTCTGATAAACCTCCATGGCACCGGCCTTGAAATCCTCTAAAGAACCACAATCATCCACACCATTGGAAGACCAACCCATGATGCCATCCCAGCCATTATTATAGGTGTTAATATACATCTCATCACCGCTCATGGCAGGTGCAAATTTCGTAGTACCTAAGGTACCTACCGCCGGACATTCTCCCAGAACACTGGGCTTAGTACCGTCCAGCTTAAAGGCTTCCGGAGACTTATCAAAGGGGAAACCGTAGAACTGTGCTTCCCACTCATAATAATGGGTAGAATAGAAGTCCAGGTAGGCGTTCTCATTTGCATACAAGGACTGCAAATATGCGTCCGCACCCATGTTTCCACTGTAATCATCACTATTATACTTAATGATACCGAAGCCAACCGTTACCAAAATATCACTGTTTTCATGAATGGCAGCTGCTTCCTTGGCAAAAAACTCACAAATATTGTCCCATGCCAGCTTACCGCATTCTGCATTCTCATGGATCCAGTCCGGCTCATTACAAAGGTCTATGCTCCACAAGCTATCAAAATCATCATATCTTTCGCAGAAAGGAATTAAATAATTTTCGATGTAGGAATCCATCTTGGCATCATCCTGCACCAGTTTTCTCCAAGCCTCATGATTAGCATTGCTATTCTTGAAATGGTCAAAGGACATCAGGGTAGCCATGATGTAGATTCCATTCTCCTGTGCATAGGTAAACAGCTTATCCAAATGCTCCCAATGCTTGGTAGTGGCACCATTGATATAGCCCTCCTTGCTGATGGAAAGACCTGTAGTTCCATCACAAGATATCCACACTCGGACTGCATTAATACCGTTCTCACGCAGAGTGGCAAAATGCTCCTGCCAGAAGCTCTTACTAAAGGTACCGCCAAAATCATTCCAATTATCCCAAGGAGTATTCACACCATTTATGTACAGTCTTTCCCCATCTACTACAAAATCCGTTCCCTCTACCGCTACACGTCCCGGTATCTGTGAGTTAATCGCACTGAAATCAATATCTGCCGGCTGTGCCAACAATGGATTCTGGGGTTCCTTCGTAGGCTCGGCTGTGGGTGCTTCTGTAGGTGCCTCTGTCACAACAGGTGCATCGGTAGGCACTGCTGCCGGAGCCTGTTCACCCCCACCACAGGCACACATGCTGATTGTCATTACCACTGCCATAAGAATGGCACTTATCTTCCTTCTTTTCATATCCTTGCTCCTAATAAACTGTTATTTTTTATTACATTTATCTTATCATGATAATGTCCAAAAAAACAGTAGCTAATTAAACTAATACCTCCAGCATTTCCACCAAAACCTCTGCGAAACAGCTTCTCGACTCCTCCTGAGACATTGCATAAGCCAAGGTATCCGGCGGATTGTGAAGTGCTGTTACTTCTTCTCCCGGCAATGTCCAGTTCGAAGAGAACTGGTACAAATACTGCATGCCATCCTTTTCAAAATAAACATAATAATGATAACATTCCTCTAAAGCCTCCTGACGGAACATGCGTTGCTGATAAAAGTATTGTACTGCCACTTCCTGACCGGCTATAATACTGCTTTGCTCCGTTCCCAACAGTGCCTTCATAGAGGTTGTGAATGCTGCCAGCTGCGGGTCTATGATATCTAAATTCTCACCCATAAGGAGTGTAATCTGTCCATTAGGAGCTTCCTTCAGATTGGTTTGTATGGCTGCCACATTCCAATCAGCCACAGTAATGCCTCTTAAACTATCTGCCAGCTTATCCTCCTTTAGGAAATAATCATTCATCCTTTCGAGACCAACATAACTCTGACAAAGCTCCTGATAGGAAGCATCATCCATGCTATTCTTTACCATACCATCCTGCACTGACAATACGAAATCGTCACAATCCTTCCCCTCTGTGAAACCGGCAGCAACATGATGATACATACCATTCTGTGTGTCATAATAGACAGCATCTGCCTCCTTACTCACATTATTAAAATCTCGGTAAGTCTCTATATCTGTGATTTCTTGAAACACAATGGTACCCGCGGAGGTTTCCACATTTGCCGCCACCATACCAATATAATTTAATTCCTTGGTATCGCTGTATGGATAAGAACTACTATTTTCCTGCTGCGTTCCCTCAGCCATACCTCCATTCAAACCATCTGCAGCGCTACTACCGCCGGCAGCACTACCGCCATTAGCACTGCTTCCTGAATTCAACTGGTTACTGTTTGGAGCACTGGTAGCATTGTCACTCCGGAAAAAGAAACCACTCCCCAACGTTACCGAAATCAAGAGACAGGCACAAGCTGCCATAGCTCCCCACTTCAACCAGTTGTAATTTCTTCTGACCTTCTGAGTTGCCCTTGCATCCTCTATGTACGCATCACTTATGAGCCCTATTGCATCTAACAATTTATCCGACTTCAACAAAAACACCTTCTTTCTCTAAATGCACCAGCAGCTTTCCCCTGGTGCGAAAAAGCATGGACTTTACCTTACTTTCGCTATAGCCAAACTGCTTACAAATATCTGCCACAGCATCCATATACCAATAGCGGCATACAAACACCCTTCGTTCTTCCTCCTTCAAGCCCGCCAGAAACTTATCAATGCTCTTCGCCAGCTCCTTGGCCTCTATCAGCTCATCGATACTCTGACCGGAAGGAATGCATTCCACCAATTCATCCAGAGCCAATGCTGCCTGTCCGCCACCTCGTTTCTGTGTGGATTTTTTCCTCCACTTATTCAGCGAAATCCTTCGGGTAATTTTACCCAGAAAAGCGGACAATATATCCGGCTGATGGGGCGGCATACTATTCCACGCCCCCATATAAGTATCATTGACACTTTCATCTGCATCTTCGTTATTGTAAAGAATATTATAAGCGATGGTATAACAATACTTGCCATACTTATTGGCAGTCTCCTCTATTGCTTTTTCAGAACGTTGCCAATATAACGCCACGATTTGCTTATCTTCCATGTATTTCCTCCTCCCCCTTATCTATATACTACCGAAAATGCCCGCTTGGTTGCAATATTTTTTGTGATTTTACTTTTTTTAAATATATCCTTGAAATATTAATAAATTAATGCTATTCTATTACTACGCATTTTAGCATGCGTGGAATAGTACCCATGACAGCTTACGAAACCATTATGGTAATCATTGGTATATTAGGTTTACTAATTTCCTTTGGAAGTGCACTCATAGCTTTACTTGTCTATCTCGACAAACGGTATGATAACAAGTAAAAAGCCTATCCTGTCTGCCAACAGAATAGGCTAGGTCCATCCGGACATTTGTCTTATTCGGGAGCATCCACTTTGGAGTGGGTGCTTTTTCCATTTCCAATATAACACATTCCCTTTCAAAAGACAATAGCTTCTAATAATTTTCTGCCTGTCCTATCCCCTATTATCCAATCCACTTCCTCAACATCTCCGCACTGCTTCGCATACTGCCTTCCTGGTCCGGTACATCAAAATGTTCAATCGCCAAATACCCTGCGTAGTTCAGCTCCTTTAATCCAGACAACACCATCTCAAAAGGAATATAACCTGTTCCCACTGCCACAGAAGCATTATCACCGGCATGCCTATCCTTGCAATGCACATGTGCTATCCGTTTCCCCAAAAGTGCTATTACCTCCGAAAGCTCCTCTCCATAATACAAATAGTTTCCTGTATCCAGAGTATATCCCAGCTCCGGTATCTGCTTCAGAAACCAATGGATACCATGCACACCGGAAAGCGGAGAATGTGGGTCATCAAAATCCTCAACAGTTACTACCACACCTTGCTCTTGACCCAGCTTCGCCATAAAGGAAAGCCCCTCCTTCATACACCGGATTTTACGATTATGGTTCAGAAACCTTTCAATAGCCCTTGCATCAGGCATACTGTGCTGCATCCGCTTAAATTCCCAACCATGTAAAAATCCGGGCACTACCAGCACTCTATCTGCCCCCACACGAACTGCTGCCTCTATATGCTTCTGGCACTTTCCGGACTCATCCTGCTGTCCCATCTCATAAAACTCATAAATACAGCTTATCTTTAAGTCAGCCTGTTTCAAAGCTTCCCAGACCCATTCCTCTTTCAGCAGATAGTCCAAATTAATTTCCACTGCCTCGATTCCGGCTTGTCGCACTCCTTGCAAAAGCTCCTCCAGCGACTTTCCTATTTGCTGCTTTGCCTGTAATATATGATCGAAAAAAACGGACATTCTCATAGATTTACTTCCTCACATTCCGGGAAATTACGACTTCCCTGCATAGGTGCACAGTAGCGTACACCATTCACAATAATCTGCTGTATCTGGGGGATATAATAAACAGGATACTCCTCATGTCCCGGCTGGAAGTAAAAAATCCTACCATAACCTCTGTTAAAGGTACAACCACTACGGAACACCTCTCCTCCGGAAAACCATCCGGTAAATATTACATCATCCGGCTTGGGAATATCAAAAAATTCCCCATACATTTCCTCTTGAGGTATCTCTAGCATAGCAGGCACACCTGCTGCAATAGGATGAGTAGGGGCGATACACCACAGCTTTTCCCGATCTCCATGGCGCCACTTCAAGGTCATGGAGGTTCCCAAAAGCTTCTTTAGGATTTTGCTGAAATGTGCGGAATGTAATGCAACTAATCCCATACCACCAAGTACATGCTTTCTCACACGCTCAGCCACCTCATCCGAAAACTCCTCCTGCAATGCATGACTCCAAATAATCAACACATCTGTCTCCTGCAAAACCTCCTCGGACAAACCATGCTCCGGCATATCAAAAGTAGCCGTCCTCACTACCATATCCTCTTCCTTCCCTAAAAAGGCAGCTATACAGCCATGAATTCCCTCTGGATAAACCTTTCGTATCCCTTCATATTCTCTTTCATGCTTATATTCATTCCAGACCGTTACACGAATCATGTTCTTTACCATCCTTTATCATTATCCTAAAATTTGGTCAATAAAAATCGTTCTCTGTTCGCCCAAATCTACTACCTTCGGCTGAGAAAGTGGCTTATAAAAACTATTATAATGTACATTCACAATGGGTCTGGCACCATGATTCTTCCGGATATTCGTAATAACCCCTATTTCACCGGTAGACAATCTGACCAGTGCTCCCATTGGATACAATGCAATACTGCTTACAAATAAATTCACCAATTTGCTGTCAAAATAAATACCACTGGTTCCATAAATCACTTCCAATGCCTCATAAGGCTTCATACCATTATAAACCGTATTCTCTGTGATGCTGGCACAAATTGCTACGATTCTGGCTCCCAAAGGAATTTCCTCTCCTTTTAATTGTTTGGGGTAGCCGGAGCCATCCACACGCTCTTCATGATACTGAATTATCTCTGCCATCTCTCTGGATAAGTTATTCTGGATGGCAAAATAATAACCATATGTGGGATGCTCCTTCCACAACAATTCTTCCTGTGCAGTTTTGTTCGTTTTACCAATCAAGAATGTCATTTCCAAACATCCTGTATCATGCAGCAGACCGCCCAGCATAATATCATACATTTGCTCCGTACTGCATCCATATACACCTGCCAGTAGCCCCGAAAAAACAGAAGTTTCCACTGCCTTCTGAAACAAATCACGTTCCTTCACCATTCTCATCTGCAAGCAATAGGTTAGTATCATTTCTTCTTTAATAATTTTTCCAATTACCTCTTGCATTCTCTTTACCACTTTAGGAATATCATCTCGCTTATTACCAACCACCTGTGGCGAAGAATACTTGGAAATAGTAGCATGATATGCATCCTCCAATATAACCTGCATCTGGTCAATCGGACTAATCTGCAGGGAATAAATATCTGCTACAGAAATCAAAGCTACATTCCGTTCTCTCAATCGTTGAATCATTACATGGTTCAATACTTGTCCGGCTTTTAACAAATAGTGTTGCCCATCCTCTGCCATGACCGGTTCTACCAATACCATACCGACTCTTGCTTCGCTTAATTCCACCCTATACATATAAATACCCCTTTTTAATATATTTTGTATCCCCTTGCCAGCATTAGTCTCCTAAACACTCTCTCAAAATCTTTTCCACATCCTCCTTATCCAAAGCAACATAAGCATATTCCAAATCATTGTACTTAATGGTATCCTCGGCCATCACATCAATCTTGCTGTCATCAATACCGATTTCCGTCAAGGTCATAGGGATACCGCAATCCTTGAAGAACTGCTCGGTTGCATCAATCGCCATATTCGCACATTTGTAGTCATCCGTTTCTGTAATATCCCAAACATTTCGTCCGTACTCCGCAAACTTAGCAACGGTTTCCTCCTTTAAAATATAACGCATCCATCGAGGCGTTATGATTGCCAGACCCACACCATGGGTAATATCATAATAGGCACTGAGCTCATGTTCGATGGGATGACAAGTCCAAGCTCCACCTTTACCGCTGGAAATCAGACCGTTCAGAGCCTGTGTACTTGCCCACATCAGGTTCGCTCTGGCTTCATAGTTTTCAGGCTCCTTCAAGGCGATAGGACAATATTTGATACAAGCCTTGAGTAGACTTTCTGCAAAACGGTCAGAAATATATGCCGTGGCGGTTTTCTGGAAATACTGCTCAAAAATATGTGACATAATATCTGCAGTACCTGCTGCTGTCTGCATGGCCGGCAAAGTATACAAATACTCCGGATCACAAATAGATGCCTGAGGGATGAAATCATGGGAAGCTGTACCCAGCTTCTCATTGGTCTCCATGTTGGAAATAACAGCATTCTTGTTCATTTCAGAACCGGTTGCAGCCAGTGTCAATATGGTCACGATGGGTAGAACCTTACCAATCTTGCTCGCATCTGCCACTAAGTCCCATGGCTCCCCCTCATAATAAGCTGCGGCTGCAATCACCTTCGCCGCATCGATAGTACTTCCACCACCTACAGCCAGTACCACATCAACCTTTTCTGCCTTGCAAATAGCCGCACCCTCACGCACGGAAGTAATCTTAGGGTTTGGCTCCACTCCTGCCAACTCAATCACTTTAAAATCTGCCAGAAGCTCCTTCACCTTTACATACAATCCACTTCTGTGTATGCTTCCCCCTCCATACACCATCAGCACCTTCTTTCCATAAGGCGCTACCAACTCCGGCAGGCAATTCACCTGCCCCTTTCCAAATCGAATATCTGTATACGCATGATATCTGAAATTGTTCATATCAAAATTCCTCCTTTACTCTACCTATAAGCCTCTGCCACTACCTTCTCAGCAGGCTTTCCATAAACATCATACCCTCCTTGGTTCTGTGCCTGTTCCAAATCATACTGCTTTCCAGCCCAGTCCCAAATGGCAAAGCCTTGTACCCAGTCACGCTTGGCACATGCCGTAAACATTGCACGGTACCAGTCTGCCTGACCTTCCAAATCTATCTGTCCTCTCACACTCCAGTCATTCGGTACCAAATTAGCTCCCTTTACGGACATACAACCACATTCCGCAAAAAAGAACGGCTTGTTAAAATGCTTAACTACCTTTTCAATTCGATCCAACTGATTTTCCCAATCATGTATGGGGTAATAACCACTGGAAGATATTACATCCACTGCATCCCACCACTTCACATTATGCTCCTGATACTTGTCCGTATTATAAGAAACCAAGCCATGATAAACACCTCTGATTTCCGCTATCAATCTGCGCCACTCCTGCTCTCTTCGCTCAGATTGTACCATCTCACAACCGGCTATGAACATCTCACAGCCTGTCCTCTGTGCAATCTCAGCATAATGCAGCTGAAACTCTGTATACGCTCGAAACCAATTGCACCACTTCGGTTCACAGGGCACATCCTCATCAAAAAAATTAATATGTGCACGCCAAGTACCATTCTTGCAATTAGCCGTGGGCTTCAAGGCCACCCGCAGCCCAACCCCCTTTGCATAAGCAATCATCTCACACAGCTCCTGGTCTGACATGGTTGCTTCCGTGGAAAAATCTATCTCCTCCGATTGCGGTGTTTCCTGCAAACCATTCGGTACCAGAATAATTAAATTCGCATTTGTCCTCTTCACCAAGTTATCCAGACTATTATATACCGCCTTATCTTGAAATGCACCACGTCTGGCAAATGGTGCAAAAGTAACTCCCTTTATATACTCCATCTCTTATGCTTCCTTTCCACTACATAATATACTGATTAAGCATATCATCCCTCCAACTATTTTACTATAATATTATAAAGGAATAAATGGTAAAAATCTATCATGTACAAAAATAGAAATACTTGGTTTCTGACATGCAATAAATATTGTCTATGGCATAACATAATAAAAAACCAAACATGTGGAAAATGTATGCAAGAGATACCTTATGACAGAAATGCAGCTGTTACTTATGCACGCAGATGGGCACTGAAGCGTAATCCTGCTTATTATGATTTCGAGAATATTGGAGGGGACTGCACAAATTTTGCTTCCCAATGCATTTATGCCGGTTCGAGAATAATGAATTTTACTCCTGTTATGGGATGGTACTATCGTTCTTCTTATGATAGAACTGCCTCTTGGAGTGGTGTGGAATATCTGTACAACTTCCTTATAAACAATCGTTCGGTTGGTCCCTATGCCCGTCTCGTAACGCAAAAAGAAGCCGCCCCCGGTGATATCGTGCAACTCGGCACCCGTAGTGGAGACTTCTATCACTCTCCGGTTATCACTGCTGTATCTCCCGTCATCCTGGTAGCCGCACATACTTATGATGCATTGGACAGACCACTGACCTCCTATAACTATGATGTTGCACGCTTTTTGCATATTGATGGGGTACGAGTGTGGTAACACTCATACCCCCAAAAAACAAATCACTATTAATTATTTTTGACAAGTAAATACAAGACGAACCTAACAAACCACTCTCTGCTTGCGAAGCACCAGCCACGACAGTCCCAGCATAATAACTCCGCACAACAAACACAGCAGGCAGATTAGCACTACATTGGGTTCTCCACCGGACGTGCCCAACCACTTCAAAACAGCAAAGTCCGGGTACTTCTCTTTTAATTTAGAAAATCTTATTAATATCATACAGAGCCCCAACACTCCCCACAGCAGCTTAATACCAAAAAAAAGTCGCATTCCTCCCAGAAATAAAATCAGTGCCGGTACACACAGTACAATCGTCACGAAAATCAAAGGATTGCTTAAAACCGACCATTCATCCTTTATCATCACAAATCCATCCACGAAATGTGAGTATACATAATCTTTTACTAAGCAAATTCCCGAGAGGCATAACATGCCTACCAAGGTATTCCTTAACCACAACACATAATGTGCGGGAAACAAATACTTTCTTGTTTTCCCCATAGCCAATGCCTGTATAAAATCTATTGGAACTACAATAAAACAACATGGTACCAAAAAAGCAGCCATCATTCCCAGTGCCATAGGCACCTCCATACCACACCAGACTCCTTCTGTACAATAAAGGATCCATGTGCCTATCCCGCCTAAAACAGTCCCACACAAAGGAGGGATTACTGCACTCCAGATGCTATACCTGGTTACCTTAACCGTCTGCTTTAATACACAAATAAATTCCTTCATCCTAACTACCTTTCCCTCTCCGGTCGTAACACCTAAGCCAGTTTCAAATCCGCTTTCAAAACAGTTTTGAAATTTACCACAGCTCCTATTAAATCCACAGCCAGGCCGACCAGCAGAATCCATATATTATTATAAGGCATTAACATCTCCGCACTTATTTCAGCATGAAACACCGCACTCATATAAATCACTAATATCGTGGGCACACACACCGACGCAAATGCCAGAATTCCTGCGCATACCTTATGCCCACTGAGGCTGATAGCATTAATGAAATGTCCGCTTCCCACTATAAGCAACAAGACAGCAATGATTCCCAATGGACAAGCTCTTACAATCTCCATACACACATTATTTTCTACCAGTACAGCTGCCACAAATAATATTACCAATTGCTCTAACAGGAAAATGCACTGTGAAAAAAGTATCCCCCACGCTGCCAGTCTTCTGCTACTACCAAAATAAACCAGCATTGTATAATCACCTTCACCCATGCTTATGACTATCAAAACCACCATAAACATCACAAACAAAAGTAACGAAGGTATTTGTTCCACCATTATCGGCAGAGCCTCTTTATCCCCAATACCTAAGAAAGCAAGGACTAAAAAAAGTATCAAATATACCACTATTTGAACCTCATGTACCCAGCCAATCAAAAGTTTCACATTTCTTCCCAATCCCTTCATAAGCTTATGAAACCTCCTTGCCACACATTGCCACAAATACCTGCTGGAGACTCATGGGTTGTACAGAAATATCTGTATCCGCTTCTATGGTTTCTCCCTGCTTCAAAAGCACTGTCACACCCTTACTGCGTCCCAGCTTCTCCGGATGATAAGTTTCTTTTCCTTCCATTATTTTTTCGACTGTTTCGTCAACACCGCTGATATGACGGGCTCTGTCCAGCAAATCCTGAGTATTTTCCTTCAGGAGAATCTTTCCACCATTCAGCATAATCACTTCTTCAAACACATCTGCCGCTTCCTCGATGATATGCGTGGAAATCACAAAGGTTCTTCCGTTTTCTGCAAACTCTTCCAACAAGACGCGATAAAATTCCTCTCGCATTACCACATCCACACCGGCTACCGGCTCATCCATAAAGGTAAATTCCGCCTTACTGGCCAAAGCCACTGTAATGGTTACCATGGACAACATACCTTTGGAAAGCTTATTCAGTCGTTTTTTCTTATCTAATTCAAAAATCTTTATCAGTTCCTCAGCGTAGGTTTGATCCCAATTAGGCATATAAACAGATGCCATCTTCAAATAATCTTTCACTCTTAAATTGCCTATAAAATTACCTATACCCACATTTGCCATTGCATTAATCTCTCTGGAAAAACAAATCTTATCCATGTTTTCCTGATTCTCCCAAACTGCTGTACCGTCCAGAGTGATTTCCCCTGAAGTAGCCGGATTCTGACCGGACATCAGTGAAAGCAAGGTGGTCTTTCCGGCACCATTTCTTCCGATGAGACCGTAAATCTTACCTTTCTCCAACACTAAATCCAGCCCTTTAAGGACTTCTGTTTTCTTGTAGCTCTTACATAAATTCTTACAAACCAAACCTTCCATACTCATCTTAGTCCTCCTCCTTGCTTATCATAGCAATCAACTCCTCTTTGGTAATCCCCAGGTTCTTTGCTTCATTCAGAAGTGCCTTTACAAAGTTATCATAAAACTCTTCCCTTCTCTGATTCATAATCTTCTCCTTTGCCCCCATAGCTACAAACATTCCGATACCGCGCTTTTTATACAAAATGCCTTCTTCCACCAAGATATTTACTCCCTTCGCGGCTGTAGCCGGATTGATAGCAAACAACTTGGCGAATTCATTGGTACTGGGCACCCGTTCTTCTTCCCGGATAATATCCCGGAGAATGTCATTCTTAATCATTTCACTTATTTGCAGGTAAATAGACTTCTCCTGCGTCAGGATTTCATTCATTCTTCTGCTCCTTTCGTCTTTCTAAAATCTCCCCAACCCTTCACAAACTATTATTCTATTAATCCAATTTGTGTTTCTCATGTTATTTGGTTCATTACTTATGTAATTAACCATATCACCAACCAAGTTCATTGTCAATAGTTTTTCTCACTTTCCTACTTCACAATTTTGAAAAAAAACAAGGGAGCTTTACAGCTCCCGAGAGTTTTAAAATTTGCATAAAGCCTTCGTAACATCCTTTTCTGTGATAATCGAATACACCTTTGCACCATATTTTTCTTCTAACATCTGTGCACCCAAACCTTGTTCTCTAGCTTCATCATTAGTCAAGTCAGCAATCACAACAACTGCAATCACCTCTATGTTCGCCACTTCTTTCAGACGTTCAATTCTCTTGCATATCGTCTGTCCTGTGCTCATCAGGTCATCCACAATCACAACCTTCTCGCCGTCTTTAAGGGTATGACCACATATGATACGACCTCAGCTATCCGGCTCTTTTCTGTCATAACAATAGTCTACTGTAATACCATACTTGTTAAATAGCGAGCATGCAGTAGCCGCTGAAAATGCTACTCCGTGATATGCCAATCCCATAATCACATCAAATTTCAATTCATGTTCTCTGATACAGTCTGCAAAATATTCCCCAATCTTCGCAATCTGAGCGTTTGTAGTAAATTTTTCTGTATTCAAATAATATCTCTTCTTCTGACCATGTTTTAGTTCAAATTCGCCAAGCTGCAGAATGCCGTTACCCAGCATAAATTTGACAAACTGCTCCTTATACGTTAAAGCATTCAGCTTATACCCCATCAGTTCATCAATGCTTATTCCAAAATAATCCGCAATTTTAGGCAATATCATAATATCCGGGAGAGTTGACCCATTTTCCCATTTACTGACAGCCTGACTCGATATCCCTAATACTTCGCCCAATTGTTCTTGCGTAGCACCTTTATTCTGGCGTAATCTTTTTATATTCGTTCCGATTGTCATATTTCAGTTTCCTTTCTCGCAATATGTTAAGGCACCTTACATACTAAATATAACATAGGCGTTCCATATACACAATTGAGGCTTCGTTGATATTTTTGAAACTGGCGGTTGAGAAAGCATGCCTTCCGGCATAGCAAGGAGCTTTCCGGATGCTCTGATATGAAATACATACAGAGTACATACATTTTCACGAAACGATTCATTTAACAAATTCATTTTTAAGACTTCTATCAAAAAGGCTTTTTAATATACTTTTGGGTTCTTTTTTCTCATATACAATTTGATATACAGCCTCACAAATTGGTAATTCTACGCCATAAGCTTTTCCTAAATTTCGAACCGCCTTTACCGTATAATATCCTTCCGCAAGTTGATTGTATGTTTTACCTTGCACAATATTTTTCCCAAAACAAAGGTTATGACTATGTTCAGAAAATAAGGTTGCTTCATAATCACCTAAATGACACAAACCATAGACTGTACTTGCCTTTCCTCCCATTGCTACTATAAGTCTTGCAACCTCACTAGTTCCTCTTGCCATTAAAGCACCTTTCAAGGAAGATAAATCTAAACCTTCCAACATGCCTGCGGCTATTCCTATCACATTTTTTGCTGCTGCCCCTATCTCATTTCCAATCAAATCTGCACCATAATAGAAACGAATCAATTCACTAGAGAAGTTACGAATTAGCTCATCCTTAATCAACTCATCATTGCTGTCAATTACCATACAATTAGGTATACCTCTATAAAATTCTTGCACATGTCCCGGTCCTAACCATACCGCAATTTTATTGCTATGTTCCAAAGTGTCGGATGCAATTTGAGATAACCGGCGTCCGGTTTCAATCTCTATTCCTTTCATACATAATACAATCGTTTTTCCTCGCAAAAACTGATTGGCTAGTTCATACACAACTTCTTGTAACCTTTGAGCACTTACTGAAATAATGATATAGTCTGCCTTATCTAATTCTTTATATGACGTTGTTAAATTTATTGTTTCTGATAACGACAAATATTGATTTTTCCTCGTTTCCACTAATTCTTTCATATGGTCAGATTGTTCTCTGCCATACAAAGACACCGTATGTCCTATTTTATCCAAGTACCATGAAATAAATGTTCCCCACCTTCCACAACCGATTACAAACACATTCTTTTCATTCTTATTTTTTTCGGGAAATACTATTTCCTTTTGGAACTTTATGTTTACCAAGTCAGCTTTGATAATATCATTGATAGATATTCCATATATTTCAGACAAATTCATTAATATTTCTATATCCGGAATTGTAGTTCCGGTTTCCCATTTCGAAACTGCTTGTCTAGTAACGCCAACTCTAACTGCAAGTTCTTCTTGTGTTATCTCATAATACTTACGAAGTTCTGATAAATACTTTCCTATGTCCATCGCATTCATATTTCTAACCTCCATATACAGTTTATCATATTTTTTGCTATTGTAATAGCAACTCAAAGGGGCTTTTTTTCACATTATGCAAACATACGCCTCTGCCCTTTATTAACTAGTTCTTACCATGTCCTTAATATTCTTCTTTTCCAATGGAATGGACTTTCCTACCCTACAACGGCTCTTAGGACATTCTACCGCTACTATGAGCATGCACTACCGCCGGCAAATAATGCCCACAATCGACACCGCCGTAATTATGACTTCGGCACTATCTTAACGTACTTTGTATCGTACATACATGTACATACAAATTTCACCACATAAAAAAATAGAGAAAACATTGAATTTATCAGTGTTTTCTCTACTCATTAATTACTGCAGGTGGCCGGACTTGAACTTTTTTAAACTTTGGAAAACCGCATAGAAAGGAGCGTTCCGAGGTCTCTGGCACAATTTGCATACATTTTGCATACATTTCTTAAGATTTAATCAAGTCTCATAAGATGCCTCCTAATCTTATTCTACTGCTACACATTCCTCATCTGCTGGAAGTGTTGTTGCTGCTTTGAAAGTTTCGAAATCTTCTGTACCTTCTACAGGGTATGATAATACAATATCATCAATATATGTTACCATACTTTCACCTGTAGCCACTACTGATTCTGTTTCAATAGTACCTTCTTTTGCA
>JAZLEI010000045.1:0-78981 GCA_045615205.1 Acetatifactor sp. | reverse complement strand
GTTGGAGTATGCCAAAGGAAAATGATATTTTGGAATGCAAGGTTGTTGCAATTGACCCATTTTTTATGGAAGAGACACAAGCTGTAGCTGAGCTCAGTATAAAACACAAAAAACCATATGTTACAATAGATTGTAGGCACGACACATTTTTGCATAAAAATTCTGCCATAAATGTAGTATCAAAAGAATGTACAAGCCATTATTATGAAAAAGGATACACTCCGGATGAGATATATCAATTGATGGTTGATAATACCGACGGATTAGTTATCATCACTTCCGGTGAAAAAGAAATGATATATGGAAGAAAAGGGCAAAAACCGAAAAAAATGAAGCCTTTTTCAGTTGATGTGAAGAGTACTTTGGGAGCAGGAGATACATTTAAAGCTGGCTGTGTTTATGGATTGCTTAATAATATGCCGGATGATAAACTGGTTCGTTTTGCAAGTGCCTGTTCTGCAATTGCGATTTCGAGGTTTCCGTTACCGTTAAATCCTCCTACGTTGGGTGAAGTGTATGCGTTATTTGAGGGCGCAAGTATTCAATGAGAGTTTGAGAAATTATGAAGCAATTTTAACACCTATAGTTGTAAAGATGAGTAAATAATGTTATAGTTTGCATAATTAATAGTATATATTTTCTCCCCTCCCTGTTAGAACGTCAGAGAGGGGAGTTGTATTAACAAAACCAAGCAGAGGGTAACCATTTACGCTGTTTCTCAAGCATATCTTTGAATAGTGCTTCGCCATCTTCCGGACTAACAGCTCCCATCTGAGGATCATTTAAAAATGTTGCAAGACCTAACTTGCGGTCACAGTTTAAAGCTGCACGTAATGCATTTTCCTGATTCTGTACATGACGGGAGATAAGTGGCAGTATACTTTCCGGTATTTTCCCTGCATGGACAGGTTCGATACGATTATAACCAAACAACGCATTGGTTTCCACCACAACACCAGGTGGAAGATTTTCAATTTGACCACGATTGGGTATATTCACATTGCTGACTAAATCGCCAAGCCCCAATAATGCTTTGATTAATAAGTGACCTTCCTCTCCGGATGTTTTGAGGGTAATAGATTCTGCACCCGAAATAAGGTCATCTGAACGTTTTAGACGTGTTCTTAAGTCATTTTCACGCCAATCTACTGTGGTCAGACCAAAATGCCATTCACGAACAGTTTCCGGATTTCTGGTATACCACTGAGGCATAAACTCTGCCAAATGACGATCTCCTGCAGCAGCAATTGCCCCATAGCGATTGAAAAGATCAAACTTGACGCGATGTGCACAGTCAAAAGAGTTATTCATCCAATTCTCATCCTTACCCTTAGTATAGCCACCTGCATATTTTTTGGCAAAGGAATCATACATAGGGAGGAGGTCCATGCCTTTCCATGTGGCACGTGTTATCCATGTGAAATGATTGATCCCCACTACAGTTGTATATATTTCCTGACGTTTTACATGTTCCGCAATGCCCATATCCTGTAACATTACGCTAAGTAGATGCTGGGTGCCGAATACTTCATGACAGCATCCCAAAGCTTTGATATCCGGAAATACTTCATATAGTGTACGAATACACAGAGTCATAGGATTGGTATAATTAATAACCCAAGCATCAGGAGCATAATTTTTAATCGCTTCACCGATTTCGACAAACATAGGAATGGTACGCATAGCACGCATAAATCCACCGGGACCTACTGTGTCACCAACAGGTTGCCAAACACCTACACGTTCAGGAAGATGCACATCGGAACGCATTTCATGAAAGGTAGCCGGAAGAATGGAAATAATCACGAAATCAGCCCCATTGAGTGCATCTTCGAGATTTTCGGATACTTCGAAGTTCCAATGTGATTTTGCATCAGGGTGAGCCGATATTTTCTCACCGATTATTTTATTGCGTTGTGCAGCCTCACGGTCGATATCGTAGAGACGTACTGTTCCTGAAATCTGTTCATCACAGGCAATATCTGTCATAAAGCCCCAAGCCCAACCGCGAGAGCCTCCGCCAATATAAGCTATGGTTAGATTCGAAACATGGTTATTGTGATGTTGAAGCATGGTGTAGTCCTCCTTTTTCATTCTAAAGTCCAATTCAGAGTCAATCTTCACTTATAGTAATACTATTTTAAAACAAGAATAACAAAAAAGCGAGATAAATAATTGTAATTTTGGCTATGGAGTAAAGCGGCTGTTAAAAGAACAATTCTTTTAATACTTTCCTAAAACAATTTATATATGATATAATCAAAATAAAATGTATTAACAAAACGAATATGTCAAAAATGCCGAGATATCTGTCCATATAATTTTGGAAGTCAAAATTCGTTAATATAGTGATAAATGGTAGGTCTATTATGAAGATAATTGATGTTTACAAACAATACTTTGAAGCAGAATGTACATATAATGAGGTACCTAGAAAAGGTGCGGTTGTTACTTTGACAGCTACATCGGACAGTGGAATGATACAATATGAAGTGGGAATCACATTTTTCCCTTATAGGGATGCGGAGGATTTTGCCATCAGTTATGATGCTTATAGCAGTAAAGTGATTTTTGATGCAAAGGGAAGACGTTCTAAGATGCGTGAGGAGAAGCTACTTGTAGAGTTTCAGCATTATGCAGATGAGCTTGCAGGTGAACTGAATGGTAAGATATTTTGGGACAAGCCTATTCGGGAAGCATGTTATGGATGATGTAATGTGAGAATGTAAGGAAAGCGTAAGAATCGTTTCGCAGAGAGAAAAACGTGGAGTAGATGTACAATGAGTTTAGATTTGAGCTTTTGGAGATACATAGGTGAACCAACAAGAATGCATAGAGATGTGTATGCTTCATTATCAAACGGAGACGTAGTGGAGGGTCTGGAGCATCTTCCCATTACAAATATATTACAGTCATTGAAAAATGCATTGGCTTCTTGGAAACGCCTTGATGAGACCCATTTTGAAAAGAACGGAGAAACCATTGAGGTATATACGACCAGCCAGTTTGTACGATTTGATTGCTATGGTGTCTCTCATGAGAACATGAATTTGCTGATAGATGTTATGCTAAAATATGATTGCCCGCTCTATGATGCGTCGATAGATGTGAGGTTTGATGAACGGACGCTTTCCTTAGAAGAAGCCTCAGACTATTATTTTTCCGGAATGGTAGAACTGCTTATTGCAAATGGTTTTAAACGACAAAGCAAATCAAAAATCAAACGTAAAGTAGGCAAATGTGTTCAGGATGTGACGATTATATTTGACAAACGAAGAGGCGAAAACAGAGGCTTTATTCGTTCTAATGTAAACTTTACTTATGAAGAGATTGACAAAGTAACTTGTTATCTCAGTGGTGTGAATTATAGGAAGGGCTTTTCCACTGCTTGTTTTTCTACATCACCTTGGTTTCATAAGGAAATACCTTACGAGCATGAGATTTATGAGGGCATAACAGAGAAGGAAATGGAAGAAATTGTAACCCATGATTACAAGACCATTACAGAGATTTTCCTTCCGTTTCTTGAACAGTGTGATACGCCCGTCAAATTCTATGGAGCCTTGGAACGGCATGAAATCGTTGGTCGTAGTCTCGTATTTCATCGTGTGAAAGAATGGGTTCAAATTGCGATACTGTTGTTGCAGGGACAGAAGGATGAGGCTTTGGCATTTTATGATGCATGGGAACCTTACCATTTTCGTAACAAGATGGTGTTTTCAGAGGAGGAAAAGTTGACTACGAGGAAGCGTATTGAAGAATGGGAGTGCACAGATGGAAAACATAACATTTAATTTCGCAACAAAGCAGGATATCCCTGAGATACTATATTTTATAAGGGAATTGGCAACGTATGAAAATATGTTAGATGAAGTGGTAGCGACAGAAGAGCTTTTAATAGAGTGGATTTTTGAGAAGCATAAGGCTGAGGTTATATTTGTGTCAAAGGGTGAAGAAAAGGTTGGGTTTGCACTGTTTTTCCACAACTTTTCAACCTTCTTGGGACGTGCCGGAATTTACCTGGAAGATTTGTACGTGAAGCCGCAACATCGTGGAAAAGGGTATGGTAAAGCACTTTTGAAGGAGCTTGCACGTATTGCTGTAGAGAGAGGTTGTGGCAGGCTGGAATGGTCCTGTTTGGACTGGAATCAGCCGAGTATTGACTTCTACCTTTCGTTGGGAGCTATGCAGATGAGTGATTGGACAGGGTATCGGGTGACCGGTGATACCTTGAAAGCGTTAGCGGAATAAATTCGTAAAGATAATTAGGTATTTGATGTAAGTTGAGGGAGGATACAAATGTCCTACAAAAAGAAGCTGTTTACATACAAGAAACCATATGACTTGCAGGCAACAAATGAATTGTTTTTAAAGGCTATGCATGAAAATTGCCGGTATCAGTATGAGCACTGTGAGGATTACAAAAGGATTTTGGATGAGAAGGATTTTCATCCAAATGATTTGAAAGAGTATGTTGATTTAGAGAAGTTGCCTTTTCTGCCTACACTATACTTCAAGCAGCATGCTCTGTTTTCCATGCCTTCGAAGCGGTTGCTGATTAAGGCGACATCCAGCGGAACCAGCGGCAAGAAGTCTCAGATGGGCTTTAATTTCAGTAGTCTGTATCGTGGGCTTCGGATGGTTCTGACCGTAGGAAAGGATCATGGATTGTTTTCTTTAAAGCCTGCACACTATTTAATCTTTGGTTATGAACCGAACAAAAACAATCAGATTGTGTTTTCCAAGACGGCTTATGGTTTTACCTATTTCGCACCGGCTTTGAGCAGAGCATATGCCTTAAAATATACGAAGGAAGGTTATCAGTTGGATTTGGAAAACCTGAAGCAGAAGTTTTTGCAATACAGTCAGTCCAAGTTTCCAGTGCGAACCATCGGTTTTCCGGCATATACCTATTTTCTGCTGAAGCAGATGAAGGAAGAGGGAATAAAGGTGCGATTACCCAAAGGTTCTATTATGACCCTGGGTGGTGGTTGGAAGCAGTTTTATGCAGAGCAGGTTTCCAAAAAGGATTTTTATGCGTTGGTAGAAGAAATCTTGGGAATTGATGACCAGCATATTTTTGAGTTTTTCGGGGCAGTGGAGCATCCGATTCTTTATACAGATTGTCGGTTTCATCATTTCCATATACCAGTCTATAGCAGAGTGATAATTCGTGATGTGGATACCTTAGAACCTGTGAAAAATGGAGAGGTTGGACTGGTGAATTTATTGACCCCTATGGTGGATAGTGTACCAATCTTAAGTATTATGACGGATGACTTGGGAATTTTACATGAAGAAAAATGTTCCTGTGGGGAAAATACTCCCTGGTTAGAAATTTTAGGTAGAGTAGGTATCAAAGACATCGTAACCTGTGCTGCGGGAGCAGGGGAACTGTTGAAAGACGAGTAGTTTGCAGTGTAGATAAAAACATATCATAAGACGGAGAAAAATATGGAACATATGCCACAACGCCTTGAGCGTACTACAATTTACGAAAGCGAACATGTCTGTTTGTATACAGACAAGGTAAAACTTCCTAGTGGGTATATTATTGATAAATATCATCAAATACACTATCCTAAGGGAAGCGATTGCGGTCGTAATTTTTAATGAAAATAGGGATATTTTGTTTATTCATAATCGCAGATATACCGTCGGACATTTAGAGTGGGAGATTCCTGCCGGAAAAATCGAAGATGGTGAGAGGATTGAAGTGGCTGCAGAACGAGAAGCGAAAGAGGAAACCGGTTGTGAATTACAAGATTTGAAGTATTTGTGTAGTCAAAATCCTTGTAATGGTATGTCAGATGCTATAGTTCATGTCTTTGCGGCAAAGGTTACAGCAGAGTATAAAATTCAGGATGTAGACGAAGTGAGTAGCAAGAGATGGTTTACGCAAGAGGAATATCTGGAATTGTTACGTACAAATGGTACAAAAGACGGAGTATCGATGCTGGCAGTTTTATATGCAATTCAATTTTATAAATAGGTCCAGAGCGTATGAGCATAAAATGAGGCAAAAATATGTTACTAATTCATGGGGAAATCATTGAAACAAATTTTGAAAATAAATATTTGGAGAATCTCTACGAGGATTGTATCCGTACCTTAAATCAGCCGAATCCAATTACCACGGAAATGGTGATATACGCCTGCGATGTACTATATCAAAAGGTTATGCAGGGAGAATATGATGAAATAATCCAACCGGTACTGCAGATGTCTGACATTTCTCATGCACGCTTTGAGAGCATGGCGAGATTGTTTTCTAAGGAAGAACTGGAATACAAGTGCAGAATGGAGCTTGGTAAGAGGTATCCTGAACCGAAAGCACTGAAAAATGGCACCAGAAGAGTATTCTATCCACTGGGCATTCTCTTCCACATTGCTGCCGGAAACGTAGATGGTTTACCGGCATATAGCGTGATAGAAGGTTTGCTCACCGGAAATATTAATATCCTCAAGCTTCCGGCCGGAGACAATGGTCTATCCATTCGCCTTTTGTCGGAATTGATACAAATAGAACCACGCTTAAAAGATTATATTTATGTGTTTGATGTACCTTCTACAGATGTAGAGACATTAAAGGTATTTGCGGGTATTGCAGATGGTATCGTAGTCTGGGGCGGTGATGAGGCGGTCAGAGCTGCCAGAAACATGGCCGATGTGCAGACCAAAATCATTGCTTGGGGTCACAAGCTTTCCTTCGCTTATGTGACTGCGGGTGTATCTGATAAGGAACTGTATCAGCTGGCAGAACATATTTGTGAAACCAATCAGGTGCTGTGCTCCTCCTGTCAGGGAATTTACATAGATACAGAGGACGAAACTGTACTGGAAAGCATCGGAGTGCGGTTCTTCGAACAATTAAAGAAAGCCAATGCGGTAAAGGGCAAGGCTGACATGGGGATGCGTGGTCGTAACACTATCCGGCTTTATAAAGATATGCTGGAGAAGGATGTGAAGCAGCATATTTTAAGCGGAGAAGGAGTCAGCGTAGTGATAAAGCCTGATAGGGAATTGGAGCTGTCCTATCTGTTTCGAAATGTGTGGGTGAAGACATTGCCGCAGGCACAGATCATCCCTACTTTGAAGAAGCATAAAAATCATTTGCAGACCTGCGGATTATTGTGTGAAGCATCTCAGAAGGAGACTATATCTGAGCTATTGGCAAAGGCAGGTGTGGTGCGGATTACCGGTGCTGATATGTCACGAACCATCGCCGGTGAGGCACATGATGGAACCTATCCTTTGCGAGAGTATAGTAGAATCGTGGAGATGGATTAAACCAAAAATCGAACCGAAAGAAATCAGTCAGTGGTTGAGAAGTAGATGTTTAAGAGAGTTTGATACTACAAGTAGCACATTCCCAATAGGAACGCATAGAATATTAGGAATAGCTTTTGTGAGGAATTACTATGCCGGAAGGTGTTGCAATCTATGTTGTACAGCCGGGCGATACAATAGATGCTATTGCGACTAACTATGGAGTGAATGTAGAAACCATTATTCAAGAAAATCAAATTGTTTTTCCTTATGCGCTTGCTGTTGGGCAGGCGCTTTTTATTGATTTAGGGACAAGAATGCCTACACGGAACTTAAGGGTTTCCGGTTATGCCTATCCCTTTATCAGTGAATGGGTATTGGAACAGACATTGCCTTATTTGTCGGAGCTACCTATTTTTTCTTATGGCTTTACACCGGAAGGAATGTTGGTGCCGCCACAGTTACCGGAACAGTGGATGATAAATATGGCAAAGGAGTATGGTGTGGCACCTATACTTACCCTGACGCCTTTTGATGAAAGTGGTAATTTTAGTAATTTTCTCATCAGTCAGGTGGTGAACAATCCGACAGCCGTTGATAATCTAATCAACAATTTGCTCAGTACTATGTATCAAAAGGGTTATGTAGGTGTAGATATTGATTTTGAATATATTTTGAGAGAGGATAGAGATGCTTTTACAGAGTTTGTTAGGCAGGTAGCGGAGCAAATGCGCGCAAATGGTTTTCATACCTCTATTGCCTTGGCACCAAAAACTAGTGCGAACCAGCCGGGTGTTCTTTATGAAGGAAAGGATTACCGTGCTTTGGGAGAAATCGTAGACCATGCTTTAATCATGACCTATGAGTGGGGATACACCTACGGACCTCCTATGGCTGTGGCACCTTTGAATCAAGTTCGTCGGGTGGTGGAGTATGCTGTGACAGAGATTCCACCGGAAAAGATAGACTTAGGGATACCGAACTATGGTTATGACTGGCCATTACCCTATGAGCGTGGTGTGACTGAGGCTACTCCTATTGGAAATGTGCAGGCAGTGCAAATTGCTATAGAACAAGGAGCACCTATTCAGTTTGACGAATTGGCACAAAGTCCGTTCTTTACTTATGAAAGTGCAGGTGTACAACATGAGGTATGGTTTGAGGATGTTCGCAGTATCCAGCAGAAGTTTGAACTAATTAAGGAATTTGGACTGGGTGGCTGTGGTTATTGGCAGATTATGCGTTGGTGGCGGGCGAATTGGAGGTTATTGTATAAGAATTTTTATGTGGTGAGATAGATATATTGGGATAGAACTGATAACACATAGTAGAAATATATTATTTGTAATTTGCATTTAATAGTTATAAATGATATGATATTGTTAATAAATAATTGGACACAAAACAAGCTGTCTAAAGGAGGGCTTCCGGTATGAGAATGTACGATATTATCATGAAAAAGCGTAATGGTGCTGCATTGACAAAAGAGGAAATCAAGTTCTTCATTGAAGGCTATACAAAGGGTGATATTCCTGATTATCAGGTATCCGCTCTCATGATGGCTATTTATTTTCAGGGAATGAATGAGGAGGAAACATTGGCTCTGACCATGACAATGGCACATAGTGGCGATATGTTGGATTTGTCACCTATTGATGGTATCAAAGTGGATAAACACAGCACCGGCGGTGTGGGAGATAAGACTACTTTGGCTTTGACCCCTATGGTGGCTGCTTGTGGCATACCGGTAGCAAAGATGAGTGGTAGAGGTCTGGGACATACCGGAGGAACCATTGATAAACTGGAGAGTTTTTCAGGATTTAGTACCGGTATCTCTACAGAAACATTTATTCATAACGTGAATCGTATAGGAATTGCTGTTATGGGACAAACTGCAGATTTGGCTCCGGCAGATAAGAAGCTTTATGCCCTTCGGGATGTTACTGCTACGGTGGATAATATGTCTTTAATCGCCAGTTCTATTATGAGCAAGAAGCTGGCCGCCGGTGCAGATGCTATTGTACTGGATGTAAAGACGGGAAGTGGAGCCTTCATGCAGAAGGAAGAAGATTCCGTGGCATTGGCACAGGAAATGGTAAGAATCGGTCGTGGTGCCGGTAGAAATACCATAGCGGTTGTGTCTGACATGGACCAGCCTTTAGGCTATGCAGTCGGTAATGCTCTGGAGGTAAAGGAAGCCATTGATACCTTAAAAGGACAGGGACCTGCTGATTTTGTGGAACTTTGTATGACCTTAGGCAGCCAGATGCTAATTGCCGGCGATAAAGCAAAGGATACAGCAGAAGCCAAGCAACTGTTAAAAAATGCTTTGGATAGTGGTGCCGCATTAGAGAAACTGGCGGAGTTTGTAGAAGCTCAGGGTGGCGATAAGAGAGCCGTTTATGATACTTCAATTTTACCAAAAGCTGCTATCATTGAGCCTGTTTACAGTCCGGATAGCGGCTATATTTCGCACATTGCCTGTGCAGAGGTGGGTATTTGTTCTTTGATACTGGGTGGTGGTCGCGAAACCAAGGAAAGCGAGATTGATTTATCCGTTGGTATTGTATTGACCAAGAAAGTCAGTGAAAGAGTAGAGAAAGGGGATGTATTGGCTTATATTCATGCCAATGATCAGAGCAAGCTGGAAGCAGCAAAGGAACGTTTCCTAAAAGCATATACTTTCTCAAATGAGCAGCCGGAAAAATCTGTCATAATTAAGCATATCCTTACTCATTAATTCATACTTTATTGTATGAGAGAGAAAAAAATAACAAATAAATCAAAAACAGATAGGATATTAGATTCCTTACAGCTACCCAAGGATATTTTGAGAGGAGATATCCGGATCACACTGACCGGCAATCATGAAGTGTGGATAGAAAATTATAAGGGGCTATTGGAGTATAGCAATCAATGTGTTTTATTACAGGCAAAGAGCTGTAAGGTACAATTCGAAGGAAAATGTCTGAATATTGACTATTATACCAATGAAGATATGAAGCTGACCGGCAGAATAACGTGTATTAAGTATCTTTAATTGGAGGTAACGGATGGTTGGTATGATCAATTGGCTGAAGGGCTACTTACGAATTCGAGTAAGCGGCTTGTCAGTAGAACGATTTATCAATTTATGTGGTCATAAAAATATATTGCTGTGGGATGTTTGTCCATGTGAAAAATTTTATGAAATGTTTATTAGTGTGAAAGCATTTCGTTCCTTGCGTCCCATTGTACGAAAAACACAGACAAAGGTAGTCATTCTGCAAAGATTCGGACTACCTTTTTTTATTGCCGGACTCAATCGCCGCAAGGTGTTTTTGTTCGGATGCCTGCTTTCTCTATGGTTTTGGCAGATAAGCGGTAATTTCATCTGGCAAATAGAAATAAGCGGTAATTATCAGATTACTACGGAACAACTTTCCGATTATTTAACAGAACAGCAAATTAAAGTAGGTATGTTAAAGAAAAGTCTGGATATTGAAGCCTTGGAAAAGGATATTCGAGTGGCTTTTCCGGAAATCATCTGGACCTCCGGAAAGATTGACGGTACCTCTTTTCAATTAGCTGTAAAGGAAGGAAAACTTTTAGAGCAGAGTGTACCACAAGAGGAAGGTATCCGTTATGATATGATTGCACATGTGGATGGGGAAATCGCCTCCATGATTGTGCGAAGCGGTGTTCCTCTGGTGAAACAGGGTGACAGTATTACTAAGGATATGGTTTTGGTGGAAGGAATGGTTCCGGTCAAAAATGATGATGGTACCATACGTAATTATTTATATGTAAAGTCCGATGCAGATATTTTTATTCAGCACAGTATCCTATACGAGGATCTGTTACTGAAAAAGCATATTATCAAAAGCTATACCGGACGAAACAGGACCGTTCCCTATATACGTATTGGTGAACGGGAATGGACGTTACGACGTAATCCATCCTATTTGGTATACGATACGGTAATTCAGGAAAATACCCATCCTCTTTTTAAGGATTTAAAAATTCCTCTGTTATGGGGCACTTATACTCATCGGGAATACCTAAATATGGAAACTTTATACAGCGAAACAGAGGTTTCGGAGATTTTAGAGGAAAAATTCTTGCAATTTCTTACTACTTTAAGCGAAAAAGGGGTACAAATTATAAAAAAAGATGTTAAAATAATAGAGAATGATAATTCATGGACTGCTACCGGGGAAATCATTGTAGCAGAGCCTGTTACGAATTTGGTACCATTTGAAATAACAGCATCAGAAGAAGCTTTGGAGAAAGAATAAATGAGTATTGTTTCATTACAGATGGAAATGTCCATCGAGCATATGCAGAAGATTTTTGGAGCCGGCGATTCCTATGTTAAAAAAATCGAGCATGATTTACAGGTAACAGTGATTGATCGCAATGGTAAAATCATCATTACCGGTGAGGAGCATCAGGCTAATCAGGCTTGCCGCATATTAAGCCAGCTGACAGAAATCTCAAAAAGAGGAAATGAAATAGAGGAGCAGAGCGTAAATTACGCAATAACATTAGGTATGGAGAATAAAGAAGAGCTTTTAACAGAAATAGATAGTGATATCATTTGTCATACGGTTAATGGAAAACCTATTAAGCCTAAGACACTGGGACAAAAAGAGTATGTGGATGCCATTCGCAATAAGATGATTACCTTTGGATTAGGACCGGCAGGTACCGGTAAAACGTATTTGGCCATGGCCATGGCGATTACTGCCTTTAAGAACGATGAAGTAGGTCGTATCATTCTGACCAGACCTGCTATTGAAGCCGGAGAAAAGCTGGGTTTTCTGCCGGGCGATTTACAGAGTAAAGTAGACCCTTATTTGAGACCGCTTTATGATGCCTTATATCAGATTATGGGGGCAGACAGCTTTGCGAAAAACATGGAAAAGGGTCTCATAGAGGTAGCACCATTAGCCTATATGAGAGGTCGTACTCTGGATAATGCGTATATTATACTGGATGAGGCACAGAATACCACACCTGCACAGATGAAAATGTTCCTGACCCGTATTGGCTTTGGTTCTAAGGTGGTTATTACCGGTGATGCTTCTCAGAAGGATTTGCCGGTTGGGGCAAAATCGGGACTGGATGTAGCTACTAAAGTTTTGGCAAAAATTGAGGATATCGGTTTCTGTAACTTAACCAGTAAGGACGTAGTCAGACATCCTTTGGTACAGAAGATTGTTAAAGCTTATGATGATTTTGAAGCGAAAGAAAAATCCAGAAGTGAAAGAACAAAAAACAGCAAAGAAAAACGACGCAATTAATTACAAAGGAGAGCAGGTTCATGCAGTTTTTTATTGAAAACGAAACAGAGGTTACTTTTGCATTTGATGTGGAAGAGGTGGTAAAGGCTGTTGTTTTAGAAGTACTGGACAGTGAAAATTGCCCTTATGAAGCACAGGTAAATGTTCTTTTAACAGATAATGAAGGAATTCGCCAGTTCAACAGGGAATATCGTGAAATCGATAGAGAAACGGATGTATTATCCTTCCCCAATCTGGATTTTGAAGAGCCGGGCTTTTATGAAATCGATGAGGATATGGAGGCAGCCTATTTTGACCCGGATAGCGGCGAGTTACTATTGGGAGATATTATTATTTCCATGGATAAAGTGAAGGAACAAGCAGAGAGCTACGGACACAGTCTGAAAAGAGAATTTGCCTTTTTAGTGGCACATAGTATGTTACATTTGTCCGGCTATGACCATATGGAGCCTGAGGAGGCTACAGTAATGGAAGCGAAACAGGAAGCAGTACTTATGAAGTTAGGAATTACCAGAGATTAAACAGATTTGGAGAAATGTATGAAGCAGGTAGAAGTACTTAGAAAACAAATTCAGTATTATTCCTATATATTTAGTGTGATTGTTTTGTTGGTATTGGGACAGACCATCGGTAATAATGGTCTGGCATATTTAGCCATTGCCTTGGAAACCATAGGTTTGTTCACTATATTAGTAGGTGAGAATGTAGCAGATTCTTTTGGACGAATGATACGTTTCCGCCGCAAAAGAAGTCAATATTATAATGTCGTAAATTTGAAAAAGTGTGTATTCTTTCTGGAGCTTGTTGTAGGCGGTATCTGTTTCCTACTCTTGCTTTTATTGGCAGATGTAATAGCTACAAAGATTTTCGGCATACCTAATGCGGCATTTATTATCAAGGTATTGTCACCGGTGATTTTATTACGCATGTTTGTTACGTTACTGACCGGTTATTTTCAAAGCTTCGGGGCACATATTCCTATAGCCATTACCTGTGTCCTGCGTCAGGTGCTGTTTTTGGTGCTTGGTCGTAGTTTTTGCTTTAAGCTATATGATTATGGTGTCAATGTAGCTGCATTGTTAAAAAATGATGATTTCAAAGGAATGTATGCTGCAGTAGGTCTGGCACTTGCTATGGTTATCACGGAAGTAGTGATATTCACCGGCCTTTTGATTTTTTATTTCTTAAGTGATCCTTCTTATGATCGGAAGCGTTGTAATAATGGATTGCAAAAAACAGAAGATTTTCGTGCCAATATTTTGAATTTTACACAAGTAAATGCAAAGGGTATCGGTATTGCTTTTGGGAAACGACTGTTTCCGCTCTTGGCACTGATTGCCCTGGTGCAATTAGAAGACATGGGGATGTATTATGGAAAGTATCTGTTGATTTGTTCCATACCGATGCTTTTGATTGGTGCCAGATATTATTTACTGTATGCCCGTTTGAATAGTGTAATAAAAACAAAGGATAACCGTGCCATTCGTGAAAATATCAGCATTGGTATTCAATATGCCTGGTGCATCGGTATTTTAGCAACCGTTTTGTTAGCGGTTTTGGCTCCGCAATTGGTACAAGCCTTTTTTGACGGTGATACTGTATTAACGACCATATTACAGCATGGCTCGATACTAATCGTTGCAACTTCAGTTTTGAGTTATCTGGTTGTGGTACATGTTGCTCATAACCGACATCTGACCTGGTTTTTGACACTTTTGGGAACCGCAGTGGTATTCGTTCTTTTGTGTTTGTTGATGAGCGGTCGCATGGGAAGTGCTGTATTAGCCATTGTATATGCCGGAGAGATTGCATTAATAGTTGGTGCAGTTGTGTTATGCATCCTCACCATGAGCCAGTATCGAGTACAGTTGGAATACATACCGATTTTCGTCCTTCCCCTTATTTGTGTTGGTGTAGCAGGAGTGATTGTATTATTGTTGTGTAATTTATTGGCTCCTCATATCGGGAATGGTGTTTGTCTCTGGTTAGGTTTGCTGTTGGGTTCTGTATTATACCTTGTTTTTCTGGGTATTTGCAGAGTATTCAGTGAGAATGAAATCGACCAATTGTACGGAAAGTATGGAAAAATGTTATTATCCGTTATCTTTAAATGAATAAATTAGAAAAAACAAGCTGATACTGTTTTATATGACATGAATTGCAGCTATGGAGGAATAGGTGTGAAACTTGCGAAAAGTATCAGTTTGTTTTTTGTATGTTCTGTAATAAGTTTTGGCGGTGGTATGCTTTATGAAAGCCAACGAACGCAGCAGGAGCCTCAGACAGAAATTCCTGTGGAAACACAGATGCCTCAGGAAACTCCAATGATTATTCAGGAGGAACCGATGGTAGAAGCAGCCGTTCGTGAAGAGAAGCTGAACGCAGATACCCTTTATATTATCAAGGAACGAAATATGTCCACAGAGGATGTTGTGCGAACCAGTACGAAGCTTCCGGCCAAATATATTGGTATGACCATGGAGCAGTTTCTGGAAAGTTTAAAAGATTATGTAGCTAATCCACCACTGAAAGAACTGGAGAGAGGCTTTGTGAATGCAGAGCTTTTAACATTTTCCCCGAAGCAGGTAGAAGTTCAAATGGATTATCAGTATATACAGCCAACCGGTTCTTTTTATATTGTAATCTATGATAATCGCGTGCTGGTAATGCTGGATGATAAGAAAACTGTTTTTCAGGAGACAGAGATTACCTTGTCTGACTTGCCGGATGAGGTACAGCAGGATATTTTATATGGTTTATTTATCCCCAATCAGGAATGTCTGTATGATTTTCTGGAGAACTATACCAGTTAGGAATCACAAGGAAGAACATTAGTTAGCCTATGCGTGTATGAAAGTGTGTAGGTTCAGAACGGAGATCTAAATGAGGAAAAAAGTAGCAATCATCGGAGGCGGTGCCTCCGGTATGATGGCAGCCATCGAAGCAGCCGGTCAAGGTGCAGAGGTAACCATCTATGAGCATATGCGATTAGGGAAAAAAATACTGGCAACCGGTAATGGTAAGTGCAATCTGGGAAATATGCACATGACACCGGATTGCTTTTTTAGTCATAATATGGAACGGGTGAACAACTGCCTGAATCGTTTCAGTACTGCAGAAACCATAGCCTTTTTCGAAGGTATGGGACTTTGTTTAAAGGAAAAGAACGGTTATTTGTATCCTTTGTCAGAACAGGCTGCTGTGGTACAACAGGTATTAGAGGCTCAAGTGAATCGTTTGAATATTTCTGTCATTACAGAAAGTAAGGTACATGAAATCCAGACCATAGAAAAACAACGCCCAGGACGAAGAGTGTTGTTAATGACAGAAAACGGCAAAGAATTCTATGATGCGGTAATTCTGGCCTGTGGAAGCAAGGCAGCACCAAAGACCGGTTCTGATGGTTCCGGATATACCTTTGCAAAGCAGTTAGGACACAGGCTTTTGCCTGTCCTTCCCTCGCTGGTGCAATTAAAATGCAGTGATAACTTCTGTAAATCCATTGCCGGCATTCGCTGTGATGCAAATATACATATTTATGATAGAGTACAGGATGGGGAAAAACTTCTTTGTCAGGAGCAGGGCGAGTTACAGCTAACAGACTACGGCATCTCCGGTATCCCTGTTTTTCAGTTGAGTGGATTGGTCAATCGGTATTTATATAACAATAAAAAAGCTACTTTAGTAGCAAAAATTGACTTTCTCCCCCAGATGTCTGATAGAGAGTTTCGAATTTTTGTGAAAAATAGAATGGAACTGATAAGTGAAGAACGTACTGTTGAAGAATTCTTTTTAGGGGTACTCAATCAAAAGCTGATGCAGCTCTTTATGAAACTGGTAGGGATTTCCTCACAAGCTCCGGTGAGTAAGGTCAATAAAGAAAAGTTACAACAGGTCTTTTCGCTTTGTAAGGGATTGGAAATGCATATTACCGGTTCCAATGGCTTTGAAAACGCGCAGGTATGTACCGGTGGTGTGGACCTGAACGAAGTGACAGATGATTTGGAATCCATTTATGTTGAAAATGTGTATTTCGCCGGAGAACTTTTGGATGTAGACGGACGCTGTGGCGGATATAATCTGCAGTGGGCTTGGAGTAGCGGTTATATTGCAGGACATGCAGCAGGAACGAAACGGAATGGTGTTACTGATAAGGGAAAGTATAATATAAGTAAGAGAGAAGAATAATAAAAAGAATTGAAAAGTATTGGAGTTGAAATGTTACGAATCAATCAAATCAAAGTGGTACCGGAAGCCGGAATCGAAACAATCCGCAAGAAAGCTGCCGGAGTGTTAGGAATTAAGCCTACGGATATTCATACTATAAATATTGTGAAGCAGTCTATTGATGCCCGGAAAAAGCCGGATATTTTTTACAGCTATACGGTGGATGTTACCTTATCCCAGGAAATCTGTTCCAAGGAAGCTAAGCTGTTAAAACGTTGTAAGGAGAATCAGGTCTCTTTGGTAACAGATAAGCCCTATACGTTTCCACGAAGTGGTGAGAAGAGAATGGAACAACGTCCTGTTATCGTAGGAATGGGCCCTGCAGGCTTGTTTTGTGGATATATGCTGGCACTTCATGGGTATCGACCTATCTTAATCGAGCGTGGTAAAGATGTGGATTCCCGTACAGATGATGTGATGCTGTTTTGGGAGAATGGAAAGCTTCACCCCAACTCGAATGTACAGTTTGGCGAGGGTGGTGCAGGAACCTTTTCTGACGGAAAGTTAAATACACTGATTAAGGACAAGGACGGTCGTAATCGTGAGGTTTTACGAATTTTTGTAGAGCACGGAGCTCCGGAAAAAATACTGTATGATGGAAAGCCACATATTGGTACCGATATTTTGACTAATGTGGTCAAGAGTATGCGTGAAGCTATTAAAGCACATGGTGGCGAAGTTTTCTTTGAAACAGAAATGAAGCGTTTGCAGATAGAGCATGGACATATTACAGGGATTCAAGCAGAAACTTCTACCGGAGAAGCAAAAATCATTCCTTGTGATACTGTAGTCCTTGCCATCGGTCATAGTGCCCGCAATACTTTTGAAACATTATATGAACAACAAGTTCCTATGGAAGCCAAGTCCTTTGCGGTAGGATTTCGTGTAGAGCATCCTCAAAACATGATAAACCAAGCCATGTATGGAAAGGAAGAAGCCGGTGTGTTAGGAGCAGCACCCTATAAAGTAACCGCTAAGACTTCGGTAGGACGTGGTGTATATTCTTTCTGTATGTGTCCGGGTGGTTATGTAGTCAATGCCTCTTCGGAAGAAGGCAGATTAGCGGTCAATGGTATGAGTTATAGTGACAGAGGTTCTGCCAATGCAAACAGTGCCATTATCGTAGCAGTGACACCAAAGGATTTCGGTAGCGAGCATCCTTTGGCAGGAATGGAATTTCAACGACTCTTGGAGGAAAAGGCTTACAAAACCGGACAGGGAAGAATACCGGTTCAACGCTATGGTGATTTTAGAATGTTTGTGGAAACAGAACTAAAAGGTTGTATTGAAAAGACAAACACTGTTTCTGCAGCGGAAGAAGCCTCCAACACAAATGAGACGGAAAAGAGAGATTATCTACCCTGTACCAAGGGAAAATATTTCTTTGCTAATTTAATCGATATCCTGCCCATGGAATGTAATCAGGCCTTTGTGGAAGGCATGGAGGTTTTCGGTCATCAAATCAAAGGCTTTGACCGTCCGGATGCCTTGATGTTAGGTGTGGAAAGCCGTACCTCGTCCCCGGTAAGAATTCACCGAGGAGATAATTTACAATCCGAAATCATCGGTCTGTATCCCTGTGGAGAAGGTGCAGGATATGCAGGCGGTATTACCTCCGCAGCCATGGATGGTATTCGAGTAGCGGAAGAAATCGCCAAGAGATTTTTTGTAGATTAATTTTATATGTTATACTTTACTGTATTGACGTAAGAAAGAAAATCAAGTATGATACAAAATTAGAGCGTGTATTCGGTCACGATGCCCTTATTGCACATAGAGAATGTACAAACAATCAGGGAAATAACTATAACAATCATGAGTGAGGAAGCAAAATGTCTACTTTTAGAGAAGCGATTAAAGATAAAAAGCGTATTGTTGTGAAAATCGGTTCATCCTCTCTACAGCATGCGGAAACCGGTGATTTGGATTATATCCGTTTGGAGAAGCTGGTAAGAGAGCTTTGTGATATTCGCAATCAGGGTAAAGAGGTTATTCTGGTGAGCTCCGGTGCGGTTGCAGCCGGTCGTAAGGCAGTACATATGCAGAACTTACACCCGGTAACCAGAGAGGAACAGATTGCTGTAAAACAGGCGTGTGCAGCCATTGGTCAGGCCAGACTGATGATGGTTTATCAGAAAATGTTTGCCGAATACAATCATGTGGCAGCACAGATCCTGATGACCAAAGATACTATTGTCAACAATATGAACCGCTACAATGCTCATAACACCTTTGCGGAGTTGTTATACATGGGTGCTATTCCGATTGTAAATGAAAACGATACCGTAGCTACCTACGAAATCGAAATCGGTGATAACGATACTTTGTCAGCAGTGGTAGCAGCCCTGGTGGAAGCAGATTTGTTGATTTTGCTGTCAGATATTGATGGCTTGTATACAGATGACCCCAGAAAAAATCCTAAAGCCCAGTTTATCGAGCAGGTAGATGAACTGACGGAAGAATACATGCATATGGGGAAAGGTTCTACCGGCAGCAATGTGGGTACCGGCGGCATGAATACTAAGATGATTGCTGCGAAGATTGCCACCAGTTGTGGTGCTGACATGATCATTGCCAATAGCAAGGATATCGGTGTGCTTCATCAAATCCTGGCAGGAGAAAATGTAGGAACATTATTCTTGGCAAATAAGGACGAGGAATTTAATTTATCGGAATTTGTGGATAATTTGCATAAGTAATTGATATGTAGTGTGAGGAAAGGGAGCAGGAAACTGCTTCCTTTTTGAGTTGCAGGCATAAAAAATGCATAGCAGCTTCGTGTTTGAACAATTGTTTATTTAAAAGTTTTTCGAAAAGTGATTGACAATTCGAAACGACAGAGTATAATAACAAACAATAACCAATTCAAGACCACGAAGAAAGACAACTCTTGGGTTTTGAGAAAGGAGTACGGTATGTTTCGAAATATTGGTATGAACAACTGGCTGTCCAACCCCTTTATAAACTTAGTCCCCGTAGCGGTGGCTGGGTCTTTTGTCGTACCGAAATTTCAAAGCATTCCTATACAATCACCCTAGAAAAAATGATTGCGCAGTCATTTTATAGATTTATGTAACAGGTTGAAACCGGTGTCTGTATAGAAATATATAGACACCGGTTTTTTGTAAAAAAAGTCCTAAGGAACTCAGCATGCAAGCAGAATTAGGATTTGGGTAAAAGAAGGAGTACTTTATGAATTTTCTGGAGGAATATTATAGTCATTATGATGAGGAAGGGCGTTTGCTTTCAAAGCATGGACAGGTAGAGTATCTGACCACCATGAAATACATACAAGAATACTTGTGTGAAGATAAAACCAAACGCATTCTGGAAATTGGTGCAGGTACCGGACGATATAGTATCACATTGGCAAAGGAAGGATATCAAGTAGATGCCTTAGAGCTGACAGAACATAATTTGAATATTTTAAAAGGAAAGCTATCAGGTGAGGAACGAATCACTACTGAACAGGGAAATGCACTGGATTTAAGCAGATATGCAGACAATACCTTTGATTTAACACTGATGCTTGGACCTATGTATCATTTGTATAATGAGGAGGATAAATTGCTGGCACTAAAGGAGGCTGTAAGGGTAACGAAGCAAGGTGGTATCCTGATGGTAGCTTATTGTATGAATGATTCTACTGTGGTGAAATATGTATTTATGCAAGGACATTTGAAGCAGTGTTTGGATAAAAATAAGCTAACAGAGAATTTTCATTGTATTGCAGAACCTGAGGATTTGTTTGAAGTTGTAAGGCTTGAGGAGATATTCCATCTTACAAAAGAATTGCCCGTAATCAGACAAAAGATAATTGCAACGGATGGTGCCACCAATTATATGCGCGAAATCATCAATGCCATGGATGAAGAAACCTTTGCTTATTGGTTAAAGTATCATTTTTGTACTTGTGAAAGAATGGATTTGATAGGTGCTACGAGCCATAGTCTGGATATTTTGAGGAAGGAGTGATTTGCATGCGAACACCGATTTTAGAAACAAAACGTTTGATTTTGCGCCCATTATGTCTGGCAGATGCAGAGGAGGTTTTTACTAATTGGGCTAGGGATCCAGAAGTTGCTAAGTTTATGACATGGAGTACTCACCTCAATGTAGAAGTAACAAAAGCATGGCTGGCAGATGTGGAAGTAAACAGTACCGATTCTGAACAATCCTATGACTGGGGGTTTGTACGGAAAACGGATGGAAAGCTGATAGGAAGCGGAGGTCTTTATTATAAAGAGCAACAGGAAGCATTTGATTTAGGCTATAACATTATGAAGGAGTGTTGGCATCAGGGATATACCACAGAAGCTGCTCGTGCTATAATAGAATTTGCCATAAATGTTTTAGGAGAGAAAAAATTTTATGCATATCATGCTGTGGAGAATCCGAACTCAGGTAAAGTCATGGAGAAGGTTGGATTTCGATACTTTAAAGATGGTTCTTATGGCAGTATGGATGGCACAAAGCATTTTGAGAGTAAGTGTTATGTGTTGGAAGTACAGGAGCCATATGAACTATTAGAATATCAGAAAAAGTATGAACCTCAATTGTTTGCGTTCTTAGAACAATGTTTACCGGAGTCAGGAAGAACTTTGGATATTAATGGCAGACATGGCTTTTATAAAAACATTGATAACTTTTTCAAAGCTTTTTGGTGTATGTTTGATGAAGGAAAGATAATTGGAGCAGTTGCAATAAAAGAGATGGATAAATGTTGTTGTGAATTGAAATCCTTGTACTTATTAGAGCGGTATCATGGTAAAGGCTATGGCAAGAGTTTGTTACAAAAGGCTATCACCTATGCAAAAGAAATTGGATATGAGAAAATATATCTGGATTCATTATCGACAAGTATAAAGGCTATTGCATTATATCGTAAAGCGGGCTTCGTAGATACGGAAAGGTATAATCAAAATGAACGTTCGGATGTTTTTATGGTGTTAGATTTAAGTAAGGTAGGTGGGAGATGAGAGATCCTATGCAAATAATGAAAGCGACACAAGAACATTTACAAACAGTAAAAGATATTACCCACAAAACAATTTCTGAGATATATCCACATTATTATCCCAAAGGAGTTGTAGATTTTTTTATCTCACATCACAAGGTAGAGAATATTAAGAAAGATATAGATACCGGGATTGTATACTTAATGATGAATGATGAAACAGAAATCGGAACAGTGACTTTACGAGGTGACGAAATATGCAGACTTTTTGTATTGCCACAATATCAACATCAAGGAGTGGGACGACAATTATTGGATTTTGCTGAGACTATGATTAGCGAAAGGTATACAGAAATTGTGATAGATGCTTCGCTTCCGGCAAAGCAAATATATATGAAGAGGGGCTTTTTCGCAACGGAAACGCAAAAAATAGTTACTGACAATGGTGATGTTCTGGTTTATGATGTGATGAAGAAGTCTATTAAAATATGCGAAAGGGAATAGAATGAATTTTCAAAACTTTATAGACACAGTGAAACAAAATAATTGGGAGTTACACGGTATTGAAGTATTTCACAACGGAAAAGTAATTGAACAGTATAATATTAGTAATGCAAAGCAACGTCATCCCATCTATTCGGCCACCAAGTCCATTACCTCCTTAGCGGTTGGAATGGCAGTGGATGATGGAAAATTTGATATCAATGAATCTTTATATGAATATTTAAAGTCAGAGATACCGGTTTATGCAAACATTAAGCAGATGGAAAATTTGAAGCAAATTACCATTAAAAGGTTATTGACCATGTCAGTCAAGGATTATCCCTTTCGTCCGGAAGGGGATAATTGGCTGGAATACTCTTTGATGTATCCTCTGGATAATGTAGAAGAGAAGGTGTTTGATTATTCCAATATTTCTGCCTATCTGGTCGGTGTAGCTGTAGCAAAGGCTTTGGACAGACATTTATATGATTATTTAGAGGAGCGTCTTTTTGAGCCATTACAAATCCTAAAACCGTTGTACCAAAACTGTCCATCGGGATATTTTTACGGTGCCAGCGGCATGCAGTTAACCGTTGGAGAGTTAGCAAGAATCGGACAGCTTTGTCTGCAAAAGTGTATTTATAATGGTCAACGTGTCGTTTCAGAAGAATATTTGACAGAGGCTACAACTGTACAGCAAGTGAACAGGGAAGGCGGTTATGGCTACTTTTTCTGGAAATATAAGGATGGATATCGTATTAGCGGCAAGTGGGGACAAAGATGCTTACTTTTTCCGGATAGAGATTTGATGATAACGTATTTGTCCAATATGGAGCATGGTTCTGAGAAGCTATCTCAGGCGGTGGAGGAATTTATTTTAGAATAGTCATATATTCCTATAAGTTTCAGAAAGAAAGTTCTTCCAAAGTATTTCCTTTTCTGATATAATAGTTTACAGTGTTAGCGAAGAGAAGCGAGGAAATTTATCATGACAATGGATGAAAAAATCAAACGTATTAACGAATTATATCATAAATCAAAAGAAGAAGGCTTAACAGATGCCGAAAAGGTAGAACAGGCACAGCTTCGTGCAGATTATGTGGCAAGTGTTCGAGCAAATCTGAAAGGAAATTTAAATAGTATTACTGTTCAATATGAAGATGGTTCTACTGAGAAATTAAAGGACCGTGTTGAAAAGAAAAACGAGTGATATTAATTTTAATAAGGTAAAAGAAATGCAATTTGATAAAGAGGAAAAGAAGCAGTTACGCAAGAGTGTACTGTCAAAAAGGGATTCTCTGCCAATGGAGTTGCGTCAGCGGGCAGATATGGCAATGGCTGACCGTATCATAGGTCACCAATGGTTTTATCGTGCGGAAGTATTGTTGGGATTTGTGAACTATGGTAGTGAAATTTCTACCATAGAAATCCTGCAGGAAGCTATTCGCAAAGGGAAAAAGGTGTTTTTACCCAAGATTGAGGGGGATGAAATGTTTTTCTATCTGGTAAATGACCTGAAGGACTTGCAGGAGGGTTATAAGGGGATTCGAGAGCCTTTGGGAGATACGGAATGCTTCGATTACGATACCTACAAAGACCATAGGATATTGCTTCTCATGCCCGGTGTCGCCTTTGATAAATATGGCAATCGCATGGGCTATGGGAAAGGCTTTTATGATCGGTTTTTAACGAAAAAAGAAGTATTGCAAACCTATTCCATTGGAATTGGGTATGCTTGTCAGAGGGTAGAAGAGTTACCCACAGAAAAGCATGATTTAAAACCCTATCAGGTGATTTTAGTTTAAGAGAAAGTGGTGAAATGATGAATTTAGAGACATTAGGAAAGCAGGCTGTAGAAGCCAAGTATATCCTGCAAACATTGACTACGGAAGTCAAAAATAATGCATTGGTTACTGTGGCAAATGCCTTGAAAAATAACAAAGAAAAATTATTATCTGCCAATGCCGTAGATATTGAAAATGGTGAAAAAAATGGAATGCATCCCGGTTTGATAGACCGTTTACGATTAACAGAAGCAAGAATTGATGCTATGGCAGAAGGTTTGTTACAGATTGTAGATTTGCCGGACCCCATAGGGGAATGTATGGAGACCTATGAACGTCCCAATGGTTTACATATTGAGAAAAAACGTGTTCCCATGGGAGTTATTGGTATTATTTATGAATCCAGACCCAATGTGACCGCAGATGCTTTCGGACTTTGCTTCAAAACAGGCAACGCTGTGATTTTAAAGGGCGGCAGTGATGCTATTCACTCCAATATGGCTATTACCGAAGTGATACGAGATGGGTTGAAACAGGCGGGTGTGGTAGAGGATGCTATTCAGCTGATTACTGATACGGACCGTCAGGTAACAGCACAATTTATGAAAATGAAGGAATATGTAGATGTATTGATTCCACGTGGCGGTGCAGGTCTCATCCGTGCGGTGGTAGAAAACAGTACCATTCCTGTTATCGAAACAGGAACCGGTAATTGTCACATCTATGTAGATAAAGATGCAGACATGGAGATGGCTGTGAATATCATCATGAATGCCAAAACACAACGTATTGGTGTATGCAATGCCTGCGAGTCTTTAGTGGTTCACAAGGATGCCAGAGAAAACCTGTTGCCGGCATTAAAGGCTGCATTAGATACGAAGAATGTAGAAATTCGTGCCGACGAAGGAGTTCGGGAAATCATTGATGGTTGTCTGGAGGCAACAGAAGAAGATTTTGCTACAGAATATCTGGACTATATTATTTCCATGAAAACAGTGAACTGTGTGGAAGAAGCCATTGCACACATTAATAAATACAACACTAAGCATTCTGAATGTATCATTACTAAGGATGCTACTAATGCAGAAAAGTTCTTAAACGGTGTAGATGCTTCCTGTGTTTATGTGAATGCTTCTACCAGATTTACAGATGGTTTCGAGTTTGGTTTTGGTGCCGAAATCGGTATCAGTACCCAGAAGCTGCATGCTCGAGGCCCTATGGGCTTGAAGGAACTGACTTCTTATAAATATGAAGTGCGCGGTACCGGTCAGATTAGAGGCTAAGGAAAATATAAAAAAGTGCATTTTTTGCACGTTGGGTCTGTATAACGTGTACATTTCAGGAATGTTATTTTTCTTGTACATGTGATATTCTTTGAATATACAGCAAAGGTTCTAACCGATGCTTATATCTAATATGAATAAACATAAGAAAATGGAGGAAAGGTACTTATGAGTGGAGTAGTATTAAGTGGTTTAGGAATCGGCATGGCAGCCGTTCCGGTAGTATTGATTGTACTTGCAATCATTATTATTTTCTTTGCCGGCTATGTAAAGGCATCACCGGACACCGCAATCATTATTTCCGGTCTTCGTAAAAAACCGAAGGTATTGATTGGTAAAGCAGGTGTGAAGATTCCTTTCTTAGAGAGAAAGGATTCCTTGAATCTTCAGTTGATTCCCATTGATGTTCGTACTGCAAATGCAGTTCCTACAGCGGATTACATCAATATTAATGTGGATGCAACCGTAAACGTAAAAATCAGTGATGACGAAGAAAGATTGAAACTGGCTGCACAGAACTTCTTGAACAAGACCCCTGATTACATCGGTCGTGTAGCAAGAGAAGTTTTGGAAGGTAATGTTCGTGAAATCGTTGGTAAGATGGCTTTAGAAGAAATGGTTTCCGATCGTCAGAAGTTTGCGAACCTGGTAAAGGAAAACGCAGAGCCTGACTTGGCAGCAATGGGTCTGGATATTATCAGTTTCAACGTACAGAATTTCGTAGACGGTAACGGCGTTATCGAAAACCTCGGTGTGGACAACATCGTAAAGATTCAGAAGAATGCTGCTATTTCCAGAGCAGAGAGTGAAAAGGAAATCGCAAAGGCTCAGGCTATGGCGAAGAAGGAAGCCAACGAAGCACAGGTTAATGCAGATACTGATATTGCTATCAAGGAAAATGAATTGGCAATTAAGAGAGCTGAGTTGAAAAAGGAATCTGATATTAAGAAGGCGGAAGCTGATGCAGCATATAAGATTCAGGAAGAGGAACAGCGTAAGACTGTAGAAATCACTACTGCAAATGCAAACATTGCAAAGCAGGAGAAGGAAATCCTTATCAAGCAGAAAGAAGCCGAAGTAATGGAACAGGCTTTGGATGCTCAGATCAAGAAGAAAGCGGAAGCTGAAAAGTTTGCAAAGCAGCAGGAAGCAGATGCACAGTTGTACGAAAGACAGCGTAAGGCAGAAGCAGAGAAGTTCGAAACCGAGAAGCAGGCAGAAGCTCTGAAGGCTCAGGCTGAGGCTCGTAAGTTCGAAATCCAGAAGGATGCAGAAGCAAAGATGGCACAGGCAGAAGCTCAGAAGTATACCATGGAGCAGGAAGCAGAAGGTATCCGTAGCAAGGGTCTTGCAGAAGCAGAAGCTATCCGTGCAAAGGCTGTGGCAGAAGCAGAAGGTATTGAAAAGAAAGCAGAAGCTATGTTAAAGATGGGTGAGGCAGCTGTCCTTGAAATGTACTTCAAGGCACTCCCTGAGGTTGTGAAGAATGCTGCTATGCCTCTTGAGAAGGTTGATAGAATCACCATGTACGGTGACGGTAATAATACGAAATTAATCAAAGACATTATGAACACTGTAAATCAGGTAACCGATGGTTTGAAGGAATCTACCGGTGTGGATTTAACCGCAGTATTGTCCGGTTTCTTAGCAGGTAAGGCTTTGGAAGGCGGTAAGGACGCTGTAAATGTGAATGTAATCACTAATGATGACAAGCCTAACGCATAATAAGAAGTTATGAAGTAAAAATTTATGAAAGGAAGGAGCTTCGTGAAATGGGGCTTCTTCTTTTGTGTTTTTTGTGTTAACTTTTGAAACAATCTGCTACTTGCACGTCATAGGAAGTTTTGGTATCATATTATAGTATTTTAAGAGAAAAATATTATTGGATAGACTTAATATTCCACATAAGGTTGGATAAAGGAGGATGTATCAATAATGAATGTGATAGATAGATTATTAAAATATGTGAGCATAGATACCCGATCTGAAGAAGAAAGTAACACATCTCCAAGTACTGCCAAACAGCATGATTTGGCAAAACTTTTGGTACAGGAGCTGGAGGAACTGAGTGCAGAAGAAGTTTTTTATGATACCGAGCATTGCTATGTATATGCAACCATACCGGCCACATCAGGATGTGATACTGCTCCTACCATCGGTTTCATCGCTCATATGGATACCTCGCCTGCTATGAGTGGTGCCAATGTGAAACCTCGCATTATTACACAATACGATGGACAGGATATTCTGCTGAATGCACAGGAACATGTCGTATTAAAGGTAGATGATTTCCCGGAAATTAAGAAGTATATGGGACAGGATTTGATTGTTACAGATGGAACTACATTACTCGGTGCAGATGACAAAGCCGGCATAGCAGAAATCATGACCATGGCAGAATATTTGTTAAAACATCCGGAAGTAAAACATGGTAAGATTCGCATCGGATTTACGCCGGATGAGGAAATCGGTCAGGGACCGGATCATTTCGATATAGAGCGTTTTGGTGCAGATTATGCATATACCGTGGATGGCGGAGCCTTAGGTGAACTGGAATTTGAGAATTTCAATGCCGCCGGAGCCAAGGTAACCATACATGGTCGTAATGTGCATCCCGGCTCAGCAAAAGGGAAGATGAAGAACGCTATTTTAATCGCACAGGAATTTCAGAGCATGCTTCCCGTATTTGAAAATCCTATGTATACTGAGATGTATGAAGGTTTCTATCATTTAGATAACATCGTAGGAAATGTGGAAGAAACCAAACTGGATTATATTATCCGTGATCATGATAAGGTGAAATTTGCCCAGAAAAAAGCAAGATTTCTGTCTACAGCAGACTTTTTAAATGTCAAGTATGGTGACGGAACAGTTGTGGTAGATATGGGCGATTCCTACTATAATATGAGAGAGGTCATCGAGCCTCATATGTTTTTAATAGATTTGGTAAAGGAAGCCATGAACGAACTGGAGATAGAACCGATTATCACCCCTATCCGTGGTGGTACGGATGGTGCAAGATTATCCTTTATGGGACTGCCTTGCCCCAATATTTGTACAGGCGGTGAAAATTTCCACGGGAAGTACGAATATGTTTGTGTGCAGTCCATGGAAAAGATTGTAGATTTGCTGATAAAGGTGACCGGTAAGTTTGTAGAGAATGATTTCTAAATATACCGAAAGAACGCAAGAATATAAGACGAGAGTATTGTCAGTACAAATAAAGAAATTGTATCATATAAATAATGATAAAGAAGGAGAAAACCATGCAAGAGTACGATTTGACAAAGTACGATTTAAATACATCCGCACCAAGCACAGAGCCTGAGCGTCAATATTATTTCATGGCAAAGGCAAAAAAATATGTAGAGCAGATGACTTCTGAACTGGGACGCAAGCCTACCTGCTGCGTCACCACCTTTGGTTGCCAGATGAACAGCCGCGATAGTGAGAAGTTGGTGGGTATCTTGGAATTAGTTGGTTATGAAATGACCGAAAAGGAACAGGCAGATTTCGTCATTTTCAATACCTGTACCGTCCGTGACAACGCCAACCAGAGAGTTTACGGACGTTTGGGTGCCCTGAAAAGCTATAAGAAGAAGCATCCAAACATGAAGGTAGCTCTGTGTGGTTGTATGATGCAGGAGCCCACAGTGATTGAAAAGATTAAAGACAGCTATCGATTTGTAGACTTGATTTTCGGAACTCACAATATTTATAAATTTGCAGAGCTTTTGGTAGCGACTTTTGAAAACAAAGGCATGGTAATCGACATTTGGGAAGACACGGACAAGATAGTGGAGGATTTGCCCGTAGAGCGGAAATATCCCTTCAAATCCGGTATCAATATTATGTTTGGTTGTAATAATTTCTGTAGCTATTGTATCGTTCCCTATGTGAGGGGAAGAGAACGCAGCCGCCAGCCGGAGGATATTATCCGTGAAATCGAAAGTCTGGTAAAAGAAGGTGTAGTAGAAGTCATGCTTTTAGGGCAGAATGTAAACTCCTATGGTAAGAATTTGGAGACCCCCATGACCTTCGCACAGCTTTTGCAGGAAATAGAGAAAATCGAAGGACTGGAGAGAATTCGTTTCATGACCTCCCATCCAAAGGATTTGTCTGATGAATTGATACAGGTAATGAAACAGTCTAAGAAAATTTGCAAGCATTTGCATCTTCCATTGCAGTCCGGTTCCACCAGAATTTTAACTGCTATGAACCGTCGCTATACCAAGGAACAGTATCTGGCACTGGCAGAAAAAATCCGTCAGGAAATTCCGGATATCTCCCTGACAACGGATATTATTGTAGGTTTTCCCGGTGAGACAGCAGAGGACGTGGCAGAAACCATTGATGTGATTAAAAAAGTGCGTTACGACAATGCCTTTACCTTTATCTATTCCAAACGTACCGGAACTCCTGCAGCGGCTATGGAAAATCAGGTGCCGGAAGCAGAAGTGAAGGTAAACTTCGACAAAGTCCTACAAACAGTACAGGAAATGTCCAAGGAACAGGTAGGTCGTTTCCAAGGTCAGGTCTTGGAAGCACTGGTAGAAGAAATCAATACACAGGATGCCAGTCTGGTAACCGGAAGACTTTCAAATAATACCACTGTACATTTCGCGGGGGATGCTTCCCTGATTGGAAAAATCGTGAAGGTCAGATTAGATGAGTGCCACGGTTTCTATTATATGGGTGAAATAGTGGAATAAATTAGATGAATAAAGCAACTAACTCAGAACAGCCTGCGTTTTAGTTGCTTTTTCTATTTCCTGTTTTTGTGCAAAAATAATAAAACAAATTCAAAAATCAACCTAATCTATGGATATCTGCCACTTGAAAATTCATACAAAGCAGAATATTATAAATTTTGTATGAAATTTCAGTAAAGAATTCTTAACCAAGAGGATAAGAGAGGAAGATACTATGGATAAGTTAAAACCAAAGTTGTTTTCGGTAATGAAAACCTACACAAAAGAACAGTTTATTAAGGACGTGATTGCCGGTATTATCGTTGCAATCATTGCGTTACCCCTGTCTATTGCATTGGCTCTGGCTTCCGGCGTAACACCGGAAAAGGGTATTTATACTGCTATTACAGCCGGTTTCGTGATTTCCTTCTTAGGCGGAAGCCGTGTACAGATTTCCGGACCTACAGCAGCCTTTGCTACCATCGTAGCAGGTATCGTGGCTCAAAACGGTATGGAAGGCTTGATCCTTGCCACATTAATGGCCGGTGTCATCTTGATACTGATGGGTGTGTTCCGTCTGGGCAACCTGATTAAGTTCATTCCTTATACCATTACCACAGGTTTTACTTCCGGTATTGCCATTACCATTTTAGTGGGACAGATTAAAGATTTTCTGGGTCTTAACATTGTAACAGAGGAGCCTTTAATCGAAACCATGGAAAAGTTGAAGGCCGTATTCGAGTTTATCGGCACCATCAATGTACAGGCGGTTATTGTAGGTGTGGTTTGTATGGTGATTTTGATTGGCTGGCCTTATTTGCCGGGCTTTTGCAAGAAAATCCCCCCGTCACTGATTGCAGTAATCGTAGGTATTATTATGGTAAAAGGCTTTGGTATGCAGGTAAATACCATTGGCGATTTGTATGTGATTTCCAACGATTTACCTACCTTATCTATACCTGCCTTTAACATGGAAACCGTTAAGAATGTATTCCCGGATGCAGTAACTATCGCTATTTTGGCAGCGATTGAATCCTTGTTATCCTGTGTCGTAGCAGACAGTATGATTAACTCCAGACATCGTTCCAACATGGAATTGGTGGCTCAGGGTGCCGGTAACATTACCTCCGCTTTATTCGGTGGAATTCCGGCTACCGGTGCTATTGCCAGAACTGCGGCCAATATCAAGAACGGCGGACGTACCCCTATTGCAGGTATGGTTCATGCAGTTACCTTATTATTGATATTAATCGTATTGATGCCTTATGCAGCATTAATCCCTATGCCTACCATCGCAGCGATTTTGTTCATGGTAGCTTACAATATGTCTGAGTGGCGTAAGTTCCTTCATTTATTGAAGACCGCTCCTAAGAGTGATATTTTGGTATTGGTAACTACCTTTGTATTGACAGTAGTATTTGATCTGGTAGTAGCTATTGAAGTTGGTATCATCATGGCAGCAATTTTGTTCATGAAGCGTATGAGTGATGTTACTGAAGTAGAAGGTTGGAAGTACTTGGATGACGAGCATGATCAGGACAGCGTTTCCTTGCGTGAGGTTCCTCATAACACCTTAGTTTATGAAATGACCGGACCATTGTTCTTTGGGGCTGCTGACAAGATTTTAAGCATTGCTATCAAGGATAACACCAACTGTCTGGTACTTCGTATGCGTAGTGTAAACGCTATGGACGCAACTGCAATGCACAATTTCGAAGCACTTTTGGATACCTGTGAAAAGAAGAAGGTACAGCTGATTTTGTCTCACGTAAATGAGCAGCCACTGAACGTGATGAAGAAATCCGGCTTCTACGAAAAGGTAGGAGAGAAGAATTTCTGTGTACATATTGATGAGGCATTGAAGAGAGCAAAAGAATTGGCATAAAACGCTAAAAATAAATTTTACAACCACAATATTTTGTGGTAATATAGGAACGGATGCACATTTTGTGTGTCCGTTTCGTGCGTTTTAAATGAAGACAGGGATTTGTGACATAGACCTGCTTCAACTTGCATGAATAAAATCTACAAAAGTGAGGAAACAAAAGTGGCTGAACTGACCCCCATGATGCAAAAATATATGGAGACCAAAAAGGAATACCCGGATTGCATCCTTTTTTATCGTTTGGGCGATTTTTATGAAATGTTCTTTGAGGATGCACTGACGGCATCCAAGGAGTTGGAAATCACTCTGACCGGTAAATCATGTGGGTTGGAGGAGCGTGCCCCTATGTGTGGTGTTCCCTATCATGCAGTAGAGGGGTATTTGAACAAGTTGGTTTCCAAAGGATATAAGGTAGCTATCTGTGAACAGATGGAGGATGCCAAGTTTGCTAAGGGGCTTGTGAAACGTGAAGTGACCCGTATCGTTACCCCCGGCACGAATTTGAATATGCAGGCTTTGGAAGCTACAAAGAATAATTATATCATGTGCATCACCTATACGCCTACCAAAATCGGTCTGGCAACAGCGGATGTGACTACCGGTGACTTCTATACCACAGAGGTAGAAGATGCCCGCAGACTGATGGATGAGCTCATGAAGTATCAGCCATCGGAAATCATCTGCAATGATGCATTTTTAATGAGTGGTTTTGATATTAACGATTTACGCAATCGTTTACATATTGCTTTTAGTACAGTGGAACCCTATTATTTTGATGATGAGGGTGCACAGAAGTGTATTATGAAGCATTTCGGGACGAAGAGTCTCATCGGACTAGGCTTAGAGGATTTCCCCACAGGTACCATTGCAGCAGGTGCATTATTACAATACTTGTTGGATACCCAGAAAAATGATTTGGTGCACATCAATCATATTCAGTCTTATTTAACCAGCAAATTCATGCTGTTAGACAGCTCCACCAGACGAAATCTGGAGCTTTGCGAAACCTTACGGGAAAAGCAGAAACGCGGTTCCTTGTTGTGGGTGCTGGACAAGACAAAAACAGCTATGGGTGCCCGGACCCTTCGAAGCTATATCGAGCAGCCTTTGTTAGATAAGGAATCCATGGAAGCCCGTCTGGATGCAGTAGAGGAATTTTGTAAGGATTCCGTATCCCGTGATGAAATCAGAGAGTATCTGAATCCTATTTATGATTTGGAGAGACTTCTGAGTAAGGTTACTTATAAGACCGCTAATCCCAGAGATTTGATTGCTTTTCGCAATTCCTTAGAAATGTTGCCGCACATTAAAGCGGTTTTGAGTGGCTTTCAAAAGGAGCTTTTGACTGAAATTTATGAGGATATAGAAGGCTTAGAGGATATTTACAGTCTCATAGATGCAGCTATCGTGGAGGAGCCGCCCCTTCTAGTACGTGAGGGTGGTATTATCAAAGATGGTTTTCACGAGGATATTGATATGTTCCGTAATGCCAAGCGGGATGGCAAGCAATGGCTGGCACAGCTGGAGGAAGAAGACCGTGAGCGTACCGGTATTAAGAATTTAAAGATTAAATACAATAAGGTGTTCGGTTATTATTTTGAAGTAACCAATTCCTTTAAGGATATGGTGCCGGAGGATTATATCCGTAAACAGACCTTAGCCAATGCAGAGCGTTATACTACCCCCAAGCTTAAAGAGCTGGAGGATACCATACTCAATGCTGAGGATAAGCTCTATACATTGGAATATGACCTATTCTGTGAAATCCGTGATAAGGTAGCCGGTGAGTTGGAGCGTATTCAGAAAACAGCCAAGGCTATCGCACGATTGGATGTGTTTGCTTCCCTTTCCTATGTGGCAGAGCGTAATCACTATGTGAGACCGAAGCTGAACGAAAAGGGTATGATAGATATTAAGGATGGTCGCCATCCTGTAGTGGAAATGATGATTGACCATGATTTGTTTATTGCCAATGATACCCAACTGGACAATAATAATCACTTGATTTCCGTCATTACCGGACCTAATATGGCTGGTAAATCCACCTACATGCGTCAGAGTGCTTTGATTGTACTGATGGCTCAGTTGGGAAGCTTCGTACCGGCGAAAAGTGCCAATATCGGCATTGTAGACCGTATCTTTACCCGTGTGGGTGCTTCCGATGATTTGGCCAGCGGTCAGTCTACCTTTATGGTAGAAATGAACGAGGTTGCAAACATTTTGCGTAATGCAACCGCAAACAGTCTTTTGATATTGGACGAAATCGGTCGTGGTACTTCTACCTTTGACGGTTTGAGCATTGCTTGGGCAGTGATTGAACATATCAGCAATAAGAAACTGTTGGGTGCCAAGACCTTATTCGCCACCCATTATCATGAATTGACGGAACTGGAAGGCAAAATCAATAATGTAAACAATTATTGTATTGCTGTCAAGGAATGCGGAGATGATATCGTATTCCTGCGTAAGATTATCAAGGGTGGTGCAGACCGTAGCTATGGTATTCAGGTAGCCAAGCTGGCCGGAGTACCTGACATGGTAATCGACCGTGCCAAGGAAATCGTAGAACAGCTTACTAATAATGATATTATCGAGAAAATCCAGAGCATCGCAGTCAATGTGAAGAATGACAGCCATTCCAAACCCAAGCAACCCAAATATGATGAGGTGGATTTGGCACAAATGTCCCTATTCGATACGGTGAAGGATGAGGATGTATTAAAGGAACTGGAGGAGTTGGAGATTTCTACCATGACACCTCTGGATGCGATGAATACCCTGTATCGCTTGCAAAATAAGCTGAAAAACAGATGGCATATGTGATTTTTGCCTTGTTCTATAAAATATAATTTTTTGCTACGGCAGAGAGGAGATTTCTTATGGGATTATTAGACATTTTTAAGAAAAAAACAGGACCAAAAGCAGTAAAGGTAACAGAGGGTGGTTCCTCCGTGTACAAGTATGAGGAAAAGGAGAACACAGGATATCGTCCGCCGATTACTTACGGAAAGTATGCAGATGAAGTATGTGCACATTTTGACGCATTGTTCCCGGACAGAGAAGAAATTGTTTGTCATGAAGTATTGTCCGATTTGGTACATATTGATGTGTATATCCGCAAACCAAATGCAGAGCAGAATTTCTACGTGGTTTATACCACCGGTATGAGTGATATGCCAAACAATCTGCCGAAAGAATTAACAAAGCATAAAGAGTTGTTGTACAATGAGTTATTTATATTCCTTCCTGCCAGCTGGAAGTTTGCAGATGCAGGCAGACAGATGACCAGAGAAGAACAGGAAGATGCTTGGATTATCAATTATATTAAGTTCCTAGCACGCTTCCCTCATGAATACAATACCTGGTTGGCTTATGGTCATACTTTACCCAACGGACCGGAGTATGCACCTCTTTGTGACAAAACCCGTATGGGTGGTGTAGTATTGTCTCAGACAGATAATGCACTGGGCGGTTTCGAGGCAAAGGATGGCAACATGATTAACCTTTTAATGGTTATTCCTGCATATCAGGAGGAAATCGAGTACAAGTTAAAATATGGAATGGACGGTCTGAACGAAGTATTCTCAAAGAATGAAATGCCTATGGTTTTGGATTTAAACAGACCAAACTATTGCAGCGACTTCAAGGAGCGTCTGGATTAATCACGAGGATTTTATGAATCAGATACATGTTTTAGACAAGGAAACAATTGACAAAATAGCTGCCGGTGAGGTGGTGGAACGTCCTGCCAGCGTGGTAAAAGAGCTGGTGGAAAATGCAATCGATGCAGGTGCCACCTCTATAACGGTAGAAATCAAGGATGGCGGTATCAGCTTCCTGCGCATTACGGACAATGGCTCCGGAATTGCCAAGGATCAGCTTCGTACGGCCTTCCTTCGTCATGCTACCAGCAAAATAGAGAATGCTGATGATTTGAGCCGTATTGCATCACTGGGCTTTCGTGGTGAGGCATTATCCAGTATATCCGCAGTAGCACAGGTAGAAGTGATTACCAAGACTGTAGATTCTCTCACCGGGAATCGTATGGTTATCGAAGGTAGCGTAGAAAAAGCCTTTGAAGAGGTAGGTGCACCGGATGGCACTACCTTTTTAATCCGCAATTTGTTTTTCAATACGCCGGTCAGACGTAAATTTTTGAAACAGCCACCTACAGAAGGTGGTTATGTTGTAGATCTAATGGAGCATATGGCTTTATCCAGACCGGATATTTCTTTTAAATTTATTGTAGGCAGTCAGACCAAGTTCTACACCTCCGGTAACGGTGATTTGAAGGAGGTTATTTATCGGATTTATGGCAGAGATATCTCCAGTCAGGTAATCCCTATTGATTTTGAAGAGGACGGCTTTTGTATCAAAGGATATTTAGGCAGTCCTGCTTTGGTGCGTTCCAATCGAAATCATGAAATTTATTTTTTGAATGGTCGTTTCATCCGTAGTCAGGTGATTTCCAAGGCGATTGAAGAGGGTTACAGCCAGTATCTGATGCAGCACAAATTCCCTCTCTGTATCCTACACATGACCGTGGAGGATAAATCCCGTGTGGATGTCAATGTGCATCCAACCAAGATGGAAGTGCGTATTTCCGATGGTCCGGCGGTATATCAGTTGATTTCCAAAGCGATTCGCGAATGCTTGAAGAAAAAAGAAATGATACCGGAGGCTACCTTGCCGGAGCGGAAGAGACCTGCTTCGACTTCCGGGTTAGTTCAGCCGAAAACTGTGGCAGAAGCATCCGGCAGAACGAGTACACCAAAGACATCCGGTGCAATGACTAATCCGGTCAACTCACCCGTGACATCGAATACACCTGTGAGAGGTATCACAGAACAACCTTCTCATGGTAATAGTCATAACATGAATAGTTTAGGTGCTGCTTCGAGTAACACCTCCAAGACCTTGCCGAAACAGGGTACTAGCTTTCACTACGGCATCAAAGAGCTGGAAATCATGACAGCGACCTTGTCTGAGTGTGAACAGAAAGATAAGCAGGAAAGTGCATCTGAGAGTCAAGTAACACCAAACACAGCACAGACACCAAAAACCAAACTTTCCGTACCGGAACCCTTTGAAATCAAACGAGGCGAACAATTCAAAGTCATGGAAGAAGTACGTTACGATGCTGAACGTGCACAGGGAAATGATTTCAAGCAGGAAACATTATTTGATACCAAGGTATTAATAGAAGAAAATCGTATGAAATATCGTATCATCGGTCAGGTGTTTGATACCTACTGGCTGATACAGTTTGAAGATAAATTATATATTATTGACCAGCATGCTGCACATGAAAAAGTGAAGTATGAACGTTTCATCAAGCAATATCAGGAAAAGTCCATACTTACCCAAAATCTTATGCCGCCTATTATCGTAAGCTTAACCGGTCAGGAAGAGAGTATCCTGAAAGAATACGAAGAAACTTTTCAGGCATTGGGCTTCGAGGTAGAAGCTTTCGGCGGCAATGAATATGCCTTACGAGCTGTTCCGTTGGATTTGTACGGTTGCAATGAAAAGCAAATGTTCTTAGAAGTGTTGGACGAACTGGCCGATGTGGGTCCCAGAGGGAATCTAAAGGTAGTGGAGGAGAAGATTGCTTCCATGTCCTGCAAGGCTGCGGTAAAGGGAAACAATACCCTAAGCAGCGAAGAGGCAGAGAAGCTGATTGATGAGCTTTTGACACTGGAAAATCCTTACAACTGTCCACATGGCAGACCTACTATTATCACAATGAGTAAGTATGAAATGGAGAAACGCTTTAAACGATGATGGAAGCAAAGAAGAAACCTTTGATTATCTTAACCGGTCCCACTGCGGTGGGAAAAACCAATCTGTCCATCCAACTGGCCAAGGCAGTGAATGGAGAGATTATTTCTGCGGATTCCATGCAGGTTTACAAAGGTATGGATATTGGTTCTGCCAAGATTACACCCAAAGAGATGCAGGGGGTTCCCCATCATTTATTGGATATTCTGGAGCCTTGGGAAGAATTTAATGTAGTGGTGTTCCAGCAAAAGTGTAAGGAAGCTCTTGCGGGAATTTATGAGCGTGGACATATCCCCATCCTCGCCGGAGGTACCGGCTTTTATATTCAGGCAGTCTTAAAAGATATTGACTTTACAGAGAATGAAGACAATAATGAATATCGTGCCCAGCTGGAGGCTTTGGGTGAAAAAGAAGGAGCTCAGGTGCTTCATAACATGCTGACACAGGTGGATCCGAAGGCTGCAGCAGCCATTCATGCTAATAATATGAAGCGTGTAATCCGTGCCTTAGAGTTTCATCATTTCACCGGTGAGAAGATATCGGACCATAATGAGCGTGAGGCTGAAAAAGAGCCTGCTTACAATTTTTGTTATTTTGTATTAAATGATGAACGTAGTCTCCTTTACGAACGTATCGAGCAACGTGTAGATATTATGTTAGAGAATGGATTAGTAGAGGAAGTAAAACGCCTTGTTGACAAAGGTTGTACCCGTAACATGGTAGCCATGCAGGGCTTAGGCTACAAGGAAATCGTAGATTACTTGGATGGTAAAATCACTCTGGAAGAGGCCATCTATATTATCAAGCGTGATACCCGTCATTTCGCCAAACGGCAAATCACATGGTTTAAGCGGGAGAAAAACGTGATTTGGGTAAACAAGCCGGAGTTTGGGTATGAGGATGAGAAGATTTTGGCGTTTATGGCAGAACAATTAAAAATAAAAGAAATACTATAGGGAGTATCTTTATGACAAAGGAAATGGAAGCACTAATAGACAAATACTGGGATGATGATCAACATGAAAAAATCGTAGAGTTGATTCTGAATGTACCGGAAGCCGAACGTGATTTGGATATACTGGGTCAGCTTGTAGTTGCCTACAATAATCTAGGACGCTACGATGATGCCATCGCACTTTCCATGGAGTTAGAGGAGAGAAGTAAGGAACTTCCCGCATGGTATTATCGTATCGGTTATGCTTTGAATGGAAAAAAAGATTATCAAAGTGCTTCAAGCTATTTAGAAGACGGTATCAGACTGGCTTACAAGCAAATGGATTTCTCCCGAGCCAAAAACTGTTTTCATGAATTTTATCGTTGCATCCCTTATTTAGCACCGGACAAGAAAAACATTGCTTTTCAGGAAGAACCTTTGGAGGTAGTTTGGTCCCCGGATGAACATTCTTTTAAGATTGTAAAAGGTGTTGTGAATTTAGGATATATGGGCACCTTTTTACCTCATCAGATGAGTTTAGATTTTGACAATTATTCATTAATGGATATTTTTGAAGGCGAATATGATGATTCCTATGTGGTTTCAAATTATATTCGGAAGGATATGAGCAAAGAAGAGCAGGCTCAGGGAATCACTACCTTTTTAAATATGCGTCTGAATAATATAAAAGAACATATAACCCAAATCAATCAGGCATTTTTATCCTATTTACTATTGGATGATATGGTTGGCTGCGGATATCCTATTTGGGAAGATTGTAAATCCTATATTCTTTGGGACAAAATACCGGAGGGAGAAGAAGATTTAGACCACAAAATCTATACAACTGAATTTTGTCAGGGTACTTATCCATTGGTTGATAAGTATTATAGAAAACCAATGAATAGTGAAATTGACAATTCAACCCCTGTCGAAGATTACTTAGTCGAAAATTTACCTATGTTTGATTACAAAAAAATGCTATTGGATGTACATTCACAATATTTATCACTGGGGGCAAATTCAATTGCCATACAATGCGATGGCGAAGGAGAGTCTTCCCGATTAGTATGTTGTGCATGTGCCGAACTGGAAAATGATAACACATTTTTTGATTGGCATAACCATTAGGCATACAAAAGGAGTAAAACCATGAACAACTTTGAAATATTTCACAGTCTCGGCATCAGCCGGGAAGTGTACGAATACGGAGAGGCTATCCTGAAAAATTTAAAGGAACGTTTCACCAACATTGATGACAATGCAGAGTACAATCAGCTCAAGGTGTTAAAAGCCTTGCAGGACAATCAGGTTAGTGAGGCCTGTTTGTTAGGTACTACCGGTTATGGCTACAACGATATGGGTAGAGATACCTTGGAATCGGTGTATGCTTCTTTGTTCCACACAGAAGATGCTTTGGTTCGTCCACAGATTACCTGTGGTACTCATGCACTGGCACTGGCTCTCATGAGCAATCTGCGTCCCGGAGACGAACTGCTTTCCCCTGTTGGCAAGCCTTATGATACCTTGGAAGAGGTAATCGGTATCCGTGAGACACCGGGCTCCCTGTCAGAATATGGTATCACCTACAAACAGGTAGATTTGTTACCCGACGGCAGCTTCGATTTTGAAAATATCGAGAAAGCCATTCATGAACGTACTAAAATGGTGACCATACAGCGTTCCAAGGGATATCAGACCAGACCTACATTATCCGTAGCCCGTATTGGGGAATTGATTGCCTTTATTAAGAATATTAAGCCGGATGTGATTTGTATGGTAGACAATTGCTACGGGGAATTTGTAGAGCTGATAGAGCCTTCCGATGTAGGAGCGGATATGGTAGTGGGTTCCCTGATTAAGAACCCGGGTGGTGGGTTAGCACCTATCGGCGGCTATATCGCAGGTAAGAAATCCTGTGTAGAAAATGCAGCTTACCGTCTGACTTCACCGGGACTTGGCAAGGAAGTAGGTGCTTCCCTAGGGGTTCTGTCTTCTTTTTACCAAGGTTTGTTCCTGGCACCAACGGTAACAGCCGGGGCCTTAAAGGGAGCGATTTTTGCAGCAAATATTTATGAAAATCTGGGATTTGGAGTAGTACCAAACAGTACTGAGAGTCGTCACGATATTATACAGGCAGTTACTTTCGGCAATCCGGAGGGTGTTATTGCATTCTGTCAGGGCATACAGGCGGCAGCCCCTATTGACAGTCATGTAACACCGGAGCCCTGGGATATGCCCGGCTATGATGCACAGGTAATTATGGCTGCAGGTGCCTTTGTGTCCGGCTCCTCCATAGAGCTTTCTGCAGACGGACCCATCAAACCTCCTTATGCAGTCTATTTCCAGGGTGGTCTGACATGGCAGCATGCCAAGTTCGGTATCCTGAAATCTCTGCAGTCTCTGGTAAACAAAGGATTGGTTACCAAAGAAGCAGTTGTAGAAGCATGTAGAAAAATAGCAAATGAATAGAAAAATTTAAGAGTTTCTGCGACATATTTTCTATGAAATTTGTGTACACAGGTTTCAAAATATGGTAATATAATAAGGTGTATTGAATATACATGGGAGATTACAAAAGAAAGTTGAGGAACTGCATTGAAAAGGATTAACTGGGGATTTGTGATTTTAGTTCTTATCGGTTTTGTAATAGGCGGTTTCATCGGTACGTATTTCGAAGGTACCTTCCTGAATTACGGAAAGACCTTTGGACTGACCAATCCGATTGAATTGAACCTGGGCTTTATTATCTTTACCTTTGGCCTGAAAATCCAAATTTCAATTGCCAGTGTTATTGGTGTCATCATCGCACTGGTTGTGTATAAGTTTATTCGATAACCTTGTCACTGTCGGAGAAGGCAGACAAGGAGTATCATTGAAAAATAGAATAGCAAAAGAACAAAAGCACACATGTAACGAAAACCTGCCTTATGAAAAGTTTCTGCGGTTTGGTTCGGAAGCATTGACGGAAAGTGAATTACTTGCCATTATTCTGAGAACGGGAACCCGAGATAAAAGTGCCTTGGAGCTGGCTGAGGAAATTCTTTCTCTGTCACCAACACCTCGGACAGGCTTGTTAGGACTATATGACCTCCCTTTAGAGCAATTATTAAAGGTTAAGGGCATCGGTGAAGTCAAAGCCGTAAAGGTGAAATGTATTACGGAGCTTGCCATGCGGATTAACAGTGCCTGTGCCAAAGACGGTTTGATTGTGACGAAACCGTCAACGGTTGCCAATTACTTTATGGAAAAGCTTAGGCACCGTCGCAAGGAATGTGTGGTGATCGCCTGTTTGGACGGCAAGGGGCAATTGCTTCGAGAGGTAATGTTGTCCAGCGGAAGTATTAATATGTCCCTAATATCGCCCAGAGAGGTTTTTCTGGAGGCACTGCGGTGCGAAGCGGTCAGTATCATATTGGTGCATAATCATCCCAGCGGAGATCCCACTCCCAGCACCAGTGATATCAACATTACAAAAAGCCTGCAGCAAATGGGTGAAATGTTGGACATTCCGCTTTTAGACCATATTATTATTGGGGATAATCGTTATATGAGCTTCAAAGAACAACAGTATTTATAGAAAGGGGTTGTCACATTGGCGAACAACGTATTTGGTATTGATTTAGGTACCAGTAATATAAAAATTTACAGCAAGAACGATGACAAGATTTTATTGGAGAAGAATATGATAGCCATAGAGAATAAGAATACCTTATTTGCATATGGTGATTCTGCTTTTGATATGTATGAAAAGGCACCCAGCAATATTCATGTTTCTTATCCTTTATCCAATGGTGTGATCGCGGATATTAAAAATATGGAGACACTGGTAAAGTTTTTCATTACCGATTTTCAGGATGGTTCCCTGAAACCCTCTGATTTCTATATAGCAGTACCTACAGATGTTACTGAAGTAGAGAAGAGAGCTTTCTATGATTTGGTGAAGGATGCCGGCGTAAAAGCGAAAAAGATTATGGTAGTGGAAAAAGCTGTAGCAGATGGTCTGGGTATGGGTATCGATGTGAAAACTTCACAGGGTGTTATTATTGTAAACGTGGGCTTTGATACCACAGAGATTTCCATTCTTTCTTTGGGTGGTATCGTACTCAGCCGTCTGATTAAGGTGGGCGGTGCCAAATTTGACGATGCTATCCGTAATGCCGTAAAGAGAGAGTTCAGCTTGATTATCGGTGGCAAGACCGCTGAAAACATCAAAATTTCCATTCCTCAGCTGGATGAAGAAGGCAAGGGGGCCATCGTTTATGGACGAGACATTGTTACCGGTCTTCCTGTAGAAAGAGAAATTCCTACCAAGTTAGTAGTGGAAGCTTTGGAAGAGTATTTCAATACTATTGTAGATAATGTAAAGGTTATCTTAGAAAGAACTCCGCCGGAATTGGCAGCTGATATTTACCGTAACGGTATTTATTTAACCGGTGGTGCTTCTCAGGTAGCTCATTTGGCAGATCGTTTGCATCAGGGTACCGGTCTGAAGGTAAATATTTCCGAAAACCCTCTTACCAGTGTGGCTATCGGTCTGTCCAAAATCATTAATGAGGATAACTACAAATCTGTCGCTTATGCAATTGAAGGGATGAGTAAATGAGCCCAGTAGTAAAAAGAAAAGGGGAGAGATTTACGATACCAAGTAAATATCTCCTTTTTGTTTTGACATGTCTGTGTACCGTACTGATGGTCGTAACTATTAGTACAGATGTATTGAATAAACCATTGAATACTGCTGTCGGATACATAGTAGTACCCTTTCAACAGGGCATTAGTAATGTAGGCGGCTGGTTATCCAGACGTTCTGAAGAATTGGTACAAATCAAGCAATTGCTGGATGAAAATCAAAAGCTTAAGAAACAGGTCAATGATTTAACTGTAGAAAATACATTACTCCAACAGGACAAAGCAAAGCTGATACGTTTAGAGGAGCTCTATAAAATGGATCAGCAATATGACACCTACCACAAGGTAGGAGCAGAGATTATCAGTCGCGATACCAGCAATTGGTACTCCAACTTTACCATTAATAAGGGCTTGGAGGACGGTCTGCAAGTGGATATGAATGTAATCGCAGACGGTGGTCTGGTAGGACGTATTACCTCTATTGGACCGAACTGGGCAAAGGTTACCTCCATTATTGCAGATAATGCTAATGTTTCTGCGAAAACCCTCGCCAGCTCCGATACCATGATTGTTTCCGGAGACTTAGAGGCCATGAAAAGCGGTGTCATCCGTTTTCAGCAGTTAATCGACAGCGCCAATCAGGTAGCTGCAGGTGACAAAATTGTTACATCACACATCAGTGACAAATATTTGCCGAATATTTTAATTGGTTATGTGTATTCCATTGAAACCGATTCCAATAATCTGACCAAATCCGGCTATCTTTCTCCGGCTGTGGATTTTGAACATTTGGAGGAGGTCCTGGTGATTTTGGAAACCAAGGAAGAGCTTATTACCGAATAAGGAGAGTTGTAAATTGTTAAGAAAGTTTACCGTCTTTATTTTAATATTGTTATGCTTTATATTGCAAAGTACGGTATTTCGCAGTCTGGCCTTTGCCGGTATTGTGCCGAATCTTATGATTATTTTGACCTCCTCCTTTGGCTTTATGCGTGGAGAAAATGAAGGTCTTATTATCGGCTTTCTATGTGGCTTGTTGAATGATATTTTCTTCGGGGATATTTTAGGCTTTTATGCGTTAATACTGATGTACATTGGTTATTTAAACGGTAAATTCAATCGTATTTTTTATCCGGAGGATATCAAACTGCCTATTGGACTTATCATTGTCAGTAACTTGTCTTATAGTATGATTTGTTATATATTATTATTCCTGTTAAAGGGAAAATTTCACTTCTGGTTCTACTTTAAGAGCATTGTATTGCCGGAAATGGTTTATACCATCGTAATTACCTGTGTTTTGTATCCGTTGATACTATTTATGAATCACAAATTAGAGCTTTTTGAGCACAAGCGAAGAAGAAGAGGCGCATAGTTTTGTTTGATTTTTTTGATAGAATAAAAGAAGATTTGATTAATTTCATAACCAATCGCATCACCATTCTGACCTTTGTGTTTCTGGGACTGGGCGGTGTTCTGATTTATCGTTGCTTTGATTTGCAGATTGTGCAGGGGCAGAAATATCTGGACCAGTTCATACTACAAACCGAAAAGACCCGTGATATTTCCAGCTCCAGAGGCAGTATCATGGATGTGAATGGTGTGGTTCTGGCTTATGATGAATTGGCATATTCCGTAAAAATAGAGGATGTCTATGAATCCGGCAGAGGGAAGAATGCCAAGTTAAATAACACTGTTTATACCTTGATTAAATTCATCGAAAAAAACGGTGATCAGATTATAGAAGATTTCAATATTATTTTAAACGAAAATAATCAATATGAATTTACTGTGGAAGGTACTCGAAGATTGCGTTTTCTGGCAGATGTATATGGCTACAAAACCATTGATGAAATGCTGGAGAAGAAAGCAGAGTTGGCAGACGGCACAGCACTGGATGTTATCGAGTATCTGGCCGGCACCAAAAAGTTCGCTATTGGCGACTATGAGGTTTCCGGTGACAGTAAAACAGATTTTATTCCCGGAAAGGGATATACCCGAAAAGAATTACTACAAATGGTCACCATACGTTATTCTATGTGGTTGACCTCCTACCGAAAATATATTGGTACCACTGTAGCCACGGATATAAGTGACGAAACTGTGGCTGTTATTATGGAGAATAGTGCCGAGTTGGAAGGTGTTTCTATTGAAGAAGACACCGTAAGACGCTACACGGAGGACAGTCATTACTTTGCACATATTCTGGGATACACCGGAAAAATCTCTTCAGAAGAACTGGATACGTTGAACCAACAGGATTTGGCGGAGGGCGGTGACGGCACCCGCTACTCCCTCAACGATATGGTCGGTAAAAGTGGTATTGAGCAATACATGGAAACCACGTTGCAGGGTACGAAAGGCTACGAAAAGGTCTGCGTAGATAATACCGGACGTGTTATCAGTATTTTGGAGCGTACGGAGGCTACCGCCGGTAATGACGTACGATTGACCCTTGACAGTAATTTGCAAAAAGCAGCCTATCAGATATTGGAACAACATATCGCCGGAATTGTAGCAGATAAAATTATCAATGCCAAGGATTTCAAGCTAAAGGAAGAGGAAAACAGTGCGGACATTCTGATACCCATCTATGATGTGTATTATGCAGTCATTCGTAATTCCGTCATTGATATTCGAGACTTTACGGATGAAGATGCCGGAGAAACGGAATTGGAAGTACATGCTAAATATGTGGACTACAAGGCTCAGGTTTATGAACGTTTGAATCAGGAGTTTTTTGAAAAGAAAACCATCTATGATAAATTGAAGCTGGAATATCAAAACTATCAGAGTGATATTATTACTCTGCTCAAGGACAATGGTATCTTAGTCAGAAGCCGTATTGATTCCAAGGATAAGACTCAGATTGCCTGGGCAACAGAAGAGGTTATCAGTATTCATGACTATTTAAAATACTGTATTTCCCAAAACTGGATAGATGTTTCCAAACTTGACTTAGATAGTCAATACTCAGATTCTGATGAAATTTACGAAAAGATTTGTGCATATTCCTTTGAATTAATTGACCAAAACCTGGATTTTCAAAAAAAGATTTATCGTTTTATGATTGAGAATGATGTACTGACCGGCAGAGAAGTATGCAAAATCATTTGTGAGCAAAATGCCTGTGAGGTACCGGCAGAAGAGGAAATCGCACTGTTTGAGGGAGATATAAAGCCCTATAATTTCATGATGAACCGTATTCGTAATCTGGATATTACACCGGCTCAGCTGGCACTGGATCCTTGTAACGGTTCCATTGTTATCACGGATATTGATACCGGAGCTGTACTGGCGTTGGTTTCTTATCCCGGCTATGATAATAATAAATTAGCAAATACCATTGACTCTGCATATTGGAGCAAGCTGTTAACCGATAAATCTTATCCTATGATTAACTATGCAACCTATTACAGTGCTGCACCCGGTTCCACCTTTAAGATGGTATCCGCTACAGCTGCTTTAATGGAAGGTATTGTGAAAACCAATACCAAGGTAGATTGTGTCGGTAAATTCGACCCTATTACACCGGCTCCTTATTGCTGGCGAAGAAGCGGTCATGGCAAGCTGGATATTACCGGAGCTATTGCCAACTCTTGTAACTACTATTTTTATAATGTGGGTTATATCTTATCTACACAGAGCGGTGTTTACAATGCTTCCGAAGGTCTGGAAACACTGGAGAAATATGCTGCCATGTATGGTCTTACAGAAAAAACAGGTATCGAAATTGTAGAAGCATTACCCAAGTTTTCTACAGAATTACCGGTTCCCTCTGCTATAGGACAGGGTAGTCATTCCTTTACGGCAGTAGGGCTGACCAGATACGTAGGTGCGGTGGCAAACAACGGAACCAGTTATCATCTGACCTTATTGGATTCTGTACAAAATTCAAGCGGAACGGTTCTGCAAACCTTCGAACCGGAGGTTTATAATCAGTTGGAAATGCCCCAACAGTATTGGAAGGCAATTCAAAGCGGTATGAGAACTGTAGTACAAAAAAAGGTTTATTTTGGTGATCTGGCTGTAAATGTAGCCGGAAAAACCGGTACTGCCGAAGAAGACAAAAATAGACCCAACCATGCATTGTTTGTAGGTTATGCCCCTTACGAATCACCGGAAATTGCTTTTACAACACGTATTCCCTTTGGTTATTCCTCAGATTATGCAGCTCAGGTAACCAGAGATGTTTTAGCATATTATTATGGTTTAGTAGCAGAAGAGGATATTATTACCGGAACTGCTGAAGCACCGGAAGCAGGTGTTTCTACCAACGAACGTTAAAGGAGAAATAAAAGTGAACAACTCATTTGTAATTAAAAGCTTTCAAAACGGTATCAATCTGAGATTGAATCCTGAAATTCCCTTTGAACAATTATTACAGGATATTGCTGATAAATTCAATGAATCCCGTTCTTTCTTTAAAACAGCCAGCGTTGCACTTTCTTTGGAAGGACGCAACCTGTCACCGGAGGAGGAAATCAGTATCATCGATACCATCAATGCCAACAGTGATTTGACGATTATCTGCATCGTTGGTAAGGATGACATGCAAAATAATAATTTTATCAAAGCTTTACAGACCCTGCAGAACAAATTGCCTTCTAATGATTATGCTCAGTTCTACAAGGGTACTCTCAAGGATAACGAAGTCATTGAAATGGAAGACAGCATCATTATCATGGGGGATGTGAATCCCGGTTGTGCAGTAACCTCCGGCAAGAATATTATTATTATGGGCGGTCTCTACGGAGAAGCCTATGCTGGAACAGAGCTGGGAAATTCTGCTTATATCATAGCGCTTGAAATGGAGCCGACAGCCTTAGGTATCGGCAATTTCAAATACAGACCAATGAAGAAATCCAAATGGAGAATTCAGTCAAAGGTACAACCCAAGGTAGCACTTGTCAATGGCACAAATGTAGAAGTACTACCACTTACCAAAGAGATACTGGGAAGCCTGTAACAGGAATTTCCGGGCGACGATTTATTACTGAATTTGTCATATGACAGAATGGAGGCTTTATGAGTGAAGTAATTGTCGTCACATCAGGTAAAGGCGGTGTGGGTAAGACCACCACATCTGCAAATGTTGGTACAGGTCTGGCAAAAGCAGGAAAAAAGGTATGTCTGATTGATACGGATATCGGCCTGCGTAATCTGGATGTTGTTATGGGTCTGGAAAACAGGATTGTTTACAATCTGGTAGATGTTATTGACGGAAACTGTCGCGTGAAACAGGCTCTGATCCGTGATAAGCGTCATCCGGGATTGTACTTAATGCCTTCCGCACAAACCAAGGATAAGTCAGCAGTGACACCGGGACAAATGGTAAAAGTCATTGAAACACTCAGAGAACAGTTTGATTATATTATATTAGACTGTCCTGCCGGTATTGAACAAGGATTTCAGAATGCTATAGCCGGTGCCGACAGAGCACTGGTAGTAACCACACCGGAAGTGTCTGCCATCCGTGATGCTGACAGAATCGTCGGTTTACTGGAAGCAAATGATTTCAAGCAAATTGATTTAATCATCAATCGTTTGCGCATGGATATGGTAAAGAGGGGGGATATGATGTCATCAAATGATGTGGTGGATATTCTGGCCATTCCTCTGATTGGTATCGTACCGGATGATGAGAATGTAGTAATCTCTACGAATCAAGGCGAACCTCTGGTTGGCTCGGATACTCCTGCCGGACATGCATATGCCAATATTTGTGAACGGATCATGGGAAAAGAAATTCCTTTCTATAGTATGGAAAAAAGTATATCCTTCTGGACAAGGGTAACCGGTATTTTCCATAAAATATAAGAAAGGAGACTTTGTAGCATGAGACATTTTTTTCGAAGAAAAACCTCACGTCAGATTGCAAAAGATCGACTGAAGATTTTACTTATTTCTGACAGAGTGAATTGCTCACCCGAAATGATGGATATGATTAAAAATGATATATCTAAAGTCATTTCGAAATACATGAAGATAGATACCGCCAATATGGAGATACAAATCAGCAAAACTACACCGGCGCTTTATGCCAGCATCCCTATATTGGATTTGAACAAACAATAAGAAAGGTAACCTATGTTAAGGAAATACAAAATACGCAATTATGACTTCAAGTTGATACTAATGATTTTGTTACTATCAACTATCGGTGTACTTGCCATCGGAAGTGCTGAAGAATCTCTGCAGAGTAAACAGGTTTTCGGAGTCATTGCCGGTACGATTGTTATGATTGTGATTTCTCTGTTTAATTATAAATGGTTAATCAAGCTGAACTGGTTCATGTATATCGCCAACCTAATGCTTTTGTTATTAGTAAAGTATTTGGGAGATGAGGGCGGTTACGGTGCTCAACGTTGGCTGGAAATTGGCGGTTTTCGTTTCCAACCTTCAGAAACTGCAAAAATTTTATTGATTTTATTCTTTGCACAGTTTATTATGAAACATAGGGAAAGCTTTAATACCTTCCGTATTATTGCCTCTTGTGTTGTATTAGTCCTGATACCTTGGTATTTGATTTTCGATCAGCCGGACCTATCCACCAGTATCGTGATATTGATTGTTTTCTGCGTTGTCATGTTTGCAGGTGGACTGGATTGGAAGATTATTTTAGGTATTCTTGCTGTAGCAATACCGGCATTTATCGTCGTGATTTCCATTGCATTACAGCCGGGTACTGAATATCTGGAACAGTACCAGAAGAATCGTATTTTAGCTTTCATTAACCCTGAAGAGTATGCCTCTGATGAAGCATATCAGCAGCTCAATTCCATAACAGCCATAGCCTCCGGTATGCTTGATGGCAAAGGCTATAAGAACAACGAAATCACCTCAGTAGTAAATGGTAATTTCGTATCACAACCGCAAACGGACTTTATTTTCGCAGTAATCGGAGAAGAATTCGGCTTCAAAGGCTGCTTTCTGGTGATTGTTCTGATTATGGGTATTGCACTGGAATGTATCAGTATCGGCAGGCGTTCTACAGACTTAGCCGGGAAAATCATAGCGTCCGGTATGGGTGGATTGATTGCTTTTCAAGGTTTCATTAACATGGGGGTTGCTACCTTCATCCTGCCCAATACGGGTTTACCATTGCCCTTTGTAAGCTATGGATTGACTTCATTACTCAGTCTTTTCATTGGCATGGGCTTTGTATTAAATGTAAGACTTCATAATAATCGGTAATTTTGCTTGGGGGAGTTACAATTACCGATATTACATAACGAAAGATAGAGGTATGATAATTATGAATATAGCGTTGATTGCACATGATGCAAAAAAGAAACTTATGCAGAATTTCTGCATTGCATACCGTGGTATTTTGAGTAAAAATGAATTGTATGCAACCGGAACCACCGGCAGACTCATTGAAGAGGTTACGAATTTAAATATTCATAAGTTTTTAGCCGGTCACTTGGGTGGAGAACAGCAGATTAGTGCTCAAATCGAACACAATCAGATGGACTTAGTAATTTTTCTGCGCGATCCTTCTACACCCAAATCCCACGAGCCGGATGTAAACAATGTCATCAAGCTCTGTGACATGTACAATATCCCTTTGGCTACTAATCTGGCAAGTGCTGAGCTGTTGGTTAAGTCGTTAGATAGAGGAGATTTAGAGTGGCGTGAAATGTATAAATAAACACTTCCGAAAAACCATTAATTTTATACTCGTTTTAGGTTTGACTTTAAGTCTCTGTGGTTGTGGTAACACAGCCTATGAGCTTCCTTATCATGCAGATAGTTCTGTTAGCGGTTTTAATGTCATTGCCAATGGCAAAACAGATGTGGCAGAACCATTTGCTCAGAATTTGTGCATTTCACCCAGTGATTTCATAGATTCTTCCATAGCTAATACAGAAGACGCCGGTTCTGCGATTTTGTTTGATTTAAATAATGCAGAGGTTTTGTATTCCAAGAATGCCCATGAGAAGCTTTCTCCTGCCAGTCTCACCAAGGTTATGACCGCTTTGGTTGCATTGAAGAATGCCACGCCGGATACTATACTCACAGCAACGGATGCTGTATATGTAACGGAAAAGGGTGCACAATTGTGTGGTTTGAAGCCGGGAGACAGTATGACTTTAAATCAGGCGCTGTATATTGCTTTGGTTTATTCTGCCAATGATGCAGCGTTGCTAATAGCTGATAATATCGGCGGCAGTGTGGAAAATTTCGTACAGATGATGAATGAGGAAGCACGTGCACTTGGTGCCACCAATTGTCATTTTGTGAATCCTCACGGATTAACACACGAGGATCAGTATGTTACAACATATGATTTGTATTTGATTTTTAACGAGGCCATGAAGCAGGAAAAATTCTTAGAGATCATACAGACACCATCTTATGAAACAACATACTACAATGCATCCAATAATCCGGTACAGCTTTCCATTCGCAATACTAACAAGTACGTGAACGGAGATGTAAAGGCACCGGATAATGTTACCATTATCGGAGGCAAGACCGGTACTACCAATGCAGCCGGACACTGTCTGGCTGTGTTATCTAAAGATAAAAACGGAGCGCCTTATGTGTCAATTATATTAAAAGCAAGTTCCCGAGATAATCTTTATGCACAAATGACAGATTTATTAGAAGAAATCGGTAAATAGTAGTTGTTTTTTACAACAAATTACACTATAATATAAGTAGATGAATTCCATAAATTCAGATTCATCAATTTACTTTAGGAGGGTACACCAATGGTTCAATTAATCGTAGGCAAAAAAGGTAAAGGAAAGACAAAACAGTTATTGGACAAAGTAAATAATGAAATAAAGAATGTTGCCGGTAATATCGTATACTTAGATAAGAGTATGGCACATATGTATGAATTAAATAACAAGGTTCGTATGATTGATGTTTCACAGTTTATGATTGAAAGTGCTGATGAATTCACAGGCTTTGTTTCCGGAATTATTTCTCAGGATCATGATTTACAGCAGATGTATTTTGACAGCTTCTTGAAAATCTCTTGTCTGTGCGAATGTGAATTAGAGAATGTTATTACTAAGTTAGAGAAGATGAGTGAAGTACATAAGGTAGACTTTATTTTAAGTGTATCTATTGATGAAGATGAATTGCCTGAAACTGTAAAGAAGAACATTATTGTTTCTTTATAAAATAGAAATAAGAAAATGAGTTAGAACGTATGATAAAAGCCTCGGATGCTTACCGAGGCTTTTTCTAAGGTATTTTTTATAAAACACGGAGGAATGAGAATTGACACAAAGAGGCTCGGATAAAAATAATATAACTCAATACAGACGTCCCATCAATTTAAACATTGGTATCCTGATCTTCTTTGCGGTATTTGTTTATGTGTCAGTATTTGTGATCATGTCGTTGCAGACTGCAAAAATCGTTCCTTATGAAGTGCGTGAGGGGTCCTTATCCGTGAATTATACCTATCGTGCATTGGCACTACGTGAAGAACAGATTGTTTCCTCTGATAAGACAGGCTATATTAATTACTTTGCCAGAGAAGGCGAGCGTGTTGCTCCCGGAAATCTGGTATACACTGTAGATGAAACCGGAGAACTGAAGGAATATCTGGAAAGTGTCAACATGGACAATAGTTCCTTAAGCGATGATGAATTAACAGAAATTAGAAGTGATATTGTGAATTTTGTACACCAGTTTGATGAACGTAATTTTGCTGATGTTTATGACTTCAAATATACCATGAAGGGTACTGTCATGAAGCTTGCAAATTCACACATTACGGAAAGTATACATTCCATTAACAATGACAATCTTTCCGGAGCAGTGAACTACTGCAATGCCATTAATACCGGAATTGTGACTTACTATACAGATGGTTTCGAAGAACTCGGCCCTCAGAATGTTACTTTGGAAATGTTTGATGAAAGCAAATACACCAAAAAGCAGCTGATTGATAATGATTTGATTACTGCAGGTGATACTGTGTACAAGCTTTCCAAAAACGAAAACTGGTCCTTACTTCTTCCTATCGAAGAAAATATGGCTCAGGACTTTTTAGATGCTGAATACATAAAAGTACGCTTCCTTAAGAATCAATATGAATCATGGGGACAGGTTTTTATCGTTACAGGAGCCGACGGAAAATCCTACTTACAATTATTATTCAATAATTCCATGATTACCTTTGCAAAAGACCGTTATGTGGACATTGAATTATTAATGCATGATGAAACCGGTCTAAAAATACCCAATACATCTATTGCCAATCGGGAATTTTTCCTGATACCTGAACAGTTTATTACCGTGGTAGGCGAGGATTCCGATACCGGAATAATCATGCGTGAGGCATATAAAGAGGACGGTACCATTACTACCACCTATACAGAACTGGCACTTTATAATTATGACAAACAAACTAAGGAATATTATATTGATGTTAACAGTTTAAACATCGGTGAGAATATTTTAATGAAAGATTCTCAGGAGAAATTTACTGTCAGTCGAAAAGGAAGCCTGATCGGGGTATATTATATGAACAAGGGGTATGCAGATTTCAGACAAATACAAATATTGTACCAGAATGATGAATATGCCATTGTCAAATCCAACACCAAGTATGGTTTAAATGTCTATGATTATATTGTATTAAATGCCGAAACCGTTAGTGACGAACAATTTATCTACCAATAGAAATACAAAGAGGAAGTTGTAACATGATACGTTCCAATATTATGAATGTAGAAAACAGAATAGAAGAAGCAAAGAAAAAATCACCTTACGGACAAACAGTCACCTTGATTGCCGTAAGTAAAACCAAACCCCTTCCCCTATTGGAAGAGGCCTATTCCTGTGGCATTCGTGATTTCGGAGAAAATAAGGTACAGGAGCTGGTTGACAAATATGAACAAATGCCGAAAGACATCCGCTGGCACATGATTGGTCATTTACAACGAAATAAAGTAAAATATATTGTGGATAAGGTAGCATTGATTCATAGTGTAGACAGCTTACGTTTAGCCGCGGAAATCAGCAAGGAAGCGGTTAAAAAGAATGTAACCGTTGCTATTCTATTAGAGGTCAATGTAGCAGGAGAGGATAGCAAATACGGTACTCATTCTACGGAAGAAACCATGGAATTGGTGAAACAGGTTGCTAAGCTGCCCGGTATTTTATTAAAAGGTTTCATGACCGTGGCTCCATATACTGAAAATTCGGAAGAAAATCGTATTTATTTTACAAAAATGAGACAATTAGCTGTTGACATAAAGAATGAAAACATTGATAATATTAATATAGATATTTTGTCCATGGGCATGACAGGCGATTATGAAGTGGCCATTGAAGAAGGAGCAACTTATGTTCGTGTTGGCACAGGTATCTTCGGAGAAAGAGATTATGGACAATTATAAAAGGAGAGTAAACACATGGGTGTAATGGATAAGTTTTTGAATTATATGAAATTAAACGATGCAGATGATGACGATAATTATGATGAAGATTATTACTTGGATGAGCCTGCGGAGCCCAAACAGCCCAGTGTTGTAAAAAGAATGAACGTTGTTTCAGATGAACCGGAAGAAACAGAAAGACCTGTTCGTAAAGTTCCTCAGACCAGTTCTAAAATCACACAGATGAGACAAACATCTTCCAGAAAGATGCCTACCGGTTCTGGTATGGAAGTTTGCGTAATGAAACCTACCTCTATTGAGGATGCCAGAGAGATTACAGATACCTTATTATCCAACCGTACTGTTGTATTGAATTTAGAAGGTATTGATGTGGATGTAGCACAGAGAATTATTGACTTTACATCCGGCTCCTGCTATGCAATCGGGGGTAATTTACAGAAGATTTCACATTATATTTTTATTATTACTCCGTCCAGTGTTGATATATCCGGCGATTTCCAGGATATTTTCGGAGGTGCATTTGACTCCCCTATTAGTAGTGGATTAAATTAAAATGAAGCAAACAAATTCCCCTCATTTGCACTCTGAATGCAGATGAAGGGGAGTTTCTTTTATTACAGAAGATGAAACTAACCAATCTTGGTAATAGTCATAAAATAAAAACAGAGAGGATTTTACTTATGTCACAAAGATTACCTGTATTATATGAAAAGAAGCCCTGCTATGATATTTTTATCAGCAAGAGTTTTGATGAATTCGCCACAGAACTGGCTCCCTTTATTACACCCACAAAGAAAGTTTGTATCGTTACAGACAGTATCGTAGGTCCTTTGTATGCAGAAACGGTAGAAGCAATTATTACACCATTATGTGCTCAGGTATGTGTATATACCATTCCTGCCGGAGAAGCAAACAAGAATCTGGATAGTGTAAAAAAGGTATATGCGTTCCTGATTCAGGAAGGCTTTAGTCGTAAAGACCTGCTCATCGCATTGGGCGGTGGTGTGGTTGGGGATATGACCGGCTATGTTGCAGCTACCTATTTACGAGGGGTAGATTATATTCAAATGCCCACCACCTTACTTTCACAAAATGATAGCAGTATCGGTGGCAAAACCGGAGTGGATTTTGATGGATACAAAAATATGGTAGGTGCCTTCAAAATGCCTAAATTAGTATATATGAATCTATCTACACTGAACACCTTAGATGACCGTCAGTACTTTTCAGGATTTGCTGAAGTAATGAAGCATGGCATAATTAAGGATGCTAAGTTCTATGTATGGCTTATTGAAAACATGTATGAAATTTGCGAACGAGATTTGGATGTGTTAGAAGAAATGGTCTTTCGAAGCTGCACCATCAAAAAACTGGTCGTTGAAAAGGATCCTACCGAACAAGGTGACAGAGCCTTGTTAAACTTCGGTCATACCATCGGACATGCTATTGAAAAAGCTAAAAACTTTGAATTGACTCATGGCGAATGTATTTCCCTGGGTGCTGTAGCAGCTGCATATATTTCCTGGAAGCGTGATATGATCAGCATGGAAGATTACTACGAAATCCGTGATATGTTCGTACCCTTTTATTTGCCTATCTCTGTAGACCATATTCAGCCGGAAGAAATTTTAAAGTTGACCAAGTCAGACAAAAAAGCATCCGCCGGCACTATCAAATTCATCCTGTTGAATAAAATCGGCAAGGCTGTTATTGACGAAACAGTAACGGATGAAGAGATTTTAGCAGCTATTCAGGAAATTTATTTTGACGAAGAGGAAGAAATGCGTGAATAAGAAATTGCTTATGGCACTGGATGCCTTGATTGTTGTAATTTTACTTATACTGGACCAATTTACCAAGCATTTGGCTGTGGTACATTTAAAAGACCAGCCTGCCATTCCTATTATCAAGAAGGTATTAGAGTTGGATTATTTGGAAAACCATGGTGTAGCCTTTGGCATGCTTCAAAATCAGACCATATTCATTCTGTTAATCGGTGTATTATTTATGGGTGGTATCTTATTTATCCTTTTCAAAACACCGACCGGCAAGAAATATACCGCATTGCACATTATACTATCCTGTATCATAGCGGGAGGAATTGGCAATATGATTGACCGCATATCTTATAGCTATGTGATTGACTTTATTTCCTTTGTGTTAATTGATTTTCCTATCTTTAATGTAGCAGACTGTTATGTAGTGTGTGGAACTATTGCATTAGCCTTTGTTTTTCTCTTTGTATTGAAAGAAGAGGATTTAGACTTTATCAGCTTTCGGAAGAAAAAGGAGTAGACATGCAGGAATATCGATTTCAGATTACGGAAGAACTGGACGGAGAGCGCATTGACAAGGCACTAAGCCTGCTTTTGGATTCCATGTCACGCAGCTTCATTTCCAAGCTGATAAAAGAAGATAATGTAACCGTAAACGGCAAAAATGTTAAGGGAAGCTATCCGGTTAAAACAGATGATGAAGTTGTTTTTTTCCTGCCGCCTTCCCAAGAACCCAATATTGTGGCAGAAAACATTCCTCTGGATATTCTTTATGAAGATACGGATGTTATAGTTGTAAATAAACCCAAAGGAATGGTAGTGCATCCTGCCGCCGGTCATTACAGCGGGACGCTGGTAAATGCACTTATGTATCATTGTGGTGATGATTTGTCCGGTATTAATGGTGTCATGCGTCCCGGTATCGTACACCGCATTGATATGGATACCACTGGTTCTTTGATAGTATGCAAAAATGATAAGGCTCACAATTCCATAGCCGAGCAATTAAAGGTTCATTCTATCAACCGTCGTTACCATGCCATTTGCTATGGTGTTATAAAGGAAGAGGAAGGTACTATTCATAAACCTATTGGCCGACATCCCTCAGACCGTAAGAAAATGGCTGTGAATGAACACAATGGAAAAGAAGCCATCACCCATTATAAAGTATTAAAGCGTTTTTCTAATTATACTTATATTGAATGCAAACTGGGAACCGGGCGAACTCATCAAATTCGCGTACATTTGGCCAGTATCGGACATCCTTTATTAGGGGATGAAGTGTATGCCCCCGGCAGAAAACATCCTTTTAAACTGCAAGGACAGACTTTACATGCAAAGATACTGGGCTTCAGGCATCCCTCCACGCAAGAATATGTAGAGGTAGATGCACCATTGCCCGAATATTTCGAGAACTTATTGAATAAGCTTTAAACAGAACAAATTCTTGGTAAAAATGCTAAAAAATATTGTATAAAACGCAAAAATGTTGTATAATATTTTATATTACTACGAAGGGAAGTGTGTTTGTATGAATACAATTATTACAATAGGACGTCAATTTGGCTCCGCAGGACGTGAAATCGGAGAGAAGGTAGCGGAATATTTCGGTATCAAATGTTATGACAAGGAATTACTCAGTCGAGCAGCTAAGGAAAGCGGCTTTTGTGAGGAAATGATTCAAAATCATGATGAGAGACCAACCAATTCCTTCTTATATAATTTAGTAATGGACACCTATTCCTTCGGTTATAATGCTTCCTCTTTTGTTGATATGCCTATCAGTCACAAGGTATTTCTGGCACAGTTTGACACCATAAAGAAGATTGCTGATGAAGGTCCTTGTGTGATTGTAGGACGTTGTGCAGATTATGCTTTGGCAGACAATCCAAACAGTATACATATTTTTATCTATGGAAACGAAGATTGCAAGACCAAGCGTGTCATGGAGAAGTACGAGTTGACCGAATCCAAGGCTAAAGAAATGTGCATTAAAAAGGATAAACAGCGTCAGAGCTATTACAATTATTATTCCTCTAAGAAATGGGGCAGAGCAGATAGCTATGACCTCTGCATTAACAGTAGTGTTCTCGGAGTAGAAGGAACTGTGAAGCTGATTATTCAGTATGTTGAAGATTTCGAGGCAAAAAATAAATAATTCAACTTTTTCCAAAAATAATATTGACTTTTTGAGGCACCTCAGTTATAATGTTCGAGTATGCCGCATAACTAGGTATAAGTATGTATTTTTACATCACCAAAGTTAGCGAGTAAAGCGAATAGGAGGTGCCTTTTATGTACGCAATTATTGCAACAGGCGGAAAGCAGTACAAGGTTTCTGAGGGTGACATCATCAAAGTTGAGAAGTTAAATGCAGAAGCTGGTGAAACTGTTACTTTTGACCAGGTAATCGCAGTAAGTGATAACACCCTTAAGGTTGGTGCTGATGTAGCTAACGCTACTGTAGCTGCAACTGTTATGGAACAGGGTAGAGGTAAGAAGGTTATTGTATACAAGTACAAGAGAAAAACCGGTTACCACAAGAAGAATGGTCATAGACAAGCATACACTCAGGTTAAAATTGACAAGATTAATGCTTAATCGTTCTTTATAGGACAAGAATATGACTACAGTAATTATTTATCGTAACAGCAATCAGGAATATAAGGGTTTTGTTTGTATGGGACATGCGGATTTTGCAAAAAAGCGTTTGTTTTCCAAGGAACCGGATATTTTATGTGCATCCATTTCTACTTTAGTAATTAATACGATTAATGCTTTTGAAGAACTTGCAGGTGAAGCAGATAAATTATCAGTAACAACAAACGTCGAAACCGGCTTTATCAAATGTGACTTTAACAGTTCTATTAATGAAAAGGCAGTCTTGTTGCTGGAAGCCATGATTTTAGGGTTAAATACTCTGGAAAAAGATTATGGTGAGAAGTATCTTCAAGTTAAATTCGAGGAGGTGTAAAACCATGTTAAATATGAACCTTCAATTCTTCGCTCATAAGAAAGGTGTTGGTTCTACCAAAAACGGTAGAGATTCCGAATCCAAGAGATTGGGCGCAAAGAGAGCTGACGGACAATTCGTAAAAGCAGGAAACATTCTGTACAGACAGCGTGGAACTAAGATTCATCCCGGCGTTAACGTTGGTATCGGTGGAGATGATACTTTATTTGCATTAGTTGACGGCGTTCTTAGATTCGAAAGAAAAGGAAGAGATAAGAAACAGGCTTCCGTATATCCTGTAGAGAAATAATGCGAATTTACAAGGCTTCAAACATTTGAGTTGTTTGAAGCCTTCTTTTTACTGAAACAACTCAGTACAGCAATGATTGTTTTGCTGTGTTGATTTGTTTTTGTAAGGTATGTCAGATAACGAAAGGAGAACATCAAGATGTTTGCAGATAGAGCCAGAATATTTGTACGTAGTGGCAAGGGTGGTGATGGTCATGTATCCTTTAGAAGAGAAAAATACGTTCCAAACGGTGGACCAGATGGCGGTGACGGTGGTAAAGGCGGAGACGTTATTTTCGAAGTGGATGAAGGTCTCAATACCCTGATAGACTTCAGACATGTTCGCAAGTATAAAGCACAGGATGGTGAAGAAGGCGGCAAGAAGAACTGTCGTGGTAAAAATGGAGAGGATATTATTATCAAGGTACCTGCCGGAACCGTAATCAAAGAGGCAGAAAGCGGTCAGGTGATTACCGATATGTCCGGCGATAATAAGCGTGTTGTTTTATTAAAGGGGGGTCGAGGTGGTAACGGAAACCAACATTATGCAACAGCTACTATGCAGGCTCCCAAATATGCACAGCCCGGAATTCCCGCACAGGAATTGGAACTGATTCTGGAATTAAAAATGATTGCAGATGTAGGTTTGGTTGGTTTTCCCAATGTAGGAAAATCCACATTCCTGTCCAGGGTAACCAATGCACGTCCCAAGATTGCCAATTACCATTTCACTACCTTGAATCCTAATTTAGGAGTAGTAGATTTAGAAGGTACCAGTGGTTTTGTGATTGCAGATATTCCTGGTCTGATCGAAGGAGCCTCTGAAGGCATCGGTTTGGGACATGAATTTTTGCGTCATATCGAAAGAACCAAGGTAATCATTCATATCGTGGATGCGGCAGGTACCGAAGGCAGAGACCCGGTTGCCGATATTTATGCCATTAACAAGGAATTAGAGGCTTACAATGCGAATATAGCCAATCGTCCTCAGGTGATCGCTGCCAACAAGATTGATGCTATTTATGATGATGGCAGCGGAACCGACCCTGTCAGCGTTTTAAAGGCTGAATTTGAGCCAAAGGGAATTAAGGTGTTTGCAATCTCAGCCATCAGCGGACAAGGCTTAAAAGAGCTTTTATACGAAGTAAATCATATGCTGGAGGAAATCCACGAGGAACCTACCATCTTTGAGCAGGAATACTTTATAGAAGCAGCAACAACCGCCTACAACAATCTTCCTTATACAGTTGAATATGATGAGGAAGAGGATGAATATATAGTAGAAGGTCCACGTATCGAGAAGATGCTGGGTTATACCAATTTGGAAAGTGAGAAGGGCTTTACCTTCTTCCAAAATTTCTTAAAGGATACCGGCATTTTAGAAGAATTGGAAAGCTTAGGAATAGAAGAAGGAGATACGGTACGTATGTACGGTTTATCCTTTGACTATTACAAATAGAGGAGGACGATTATGACCAGTAAACAAAGAGCTCATTTAATGAGCCTTGCCAGCAATTTAAACCCTATCTTTCAGATTGGAAAGGGGAGTCTGACACCTGAGGTAACACAAGCCATTAGCGAAGCCTTTAACAACAGAGAATTGATTAAAATAGCCGTTTTAAAGAATTGCTTTGATGACCCCAGAGCCATTGCAGAAGCAATTGCGGGACGTACCCAATCCCAGGTTGTTCAAGTTATCGGTAAAAAGATTGTCCTCTACAAACCGGACAAGGATAATCCAAAGATTCAGTTACCGAAATAGCTTTATTCCACTTACAGGAGGTCACTATGCTTTGTCTTGACGGATATCATAAAATCGGAATACTGGGCGGTACCTTTAATCCTATCCATATAGGGCATTTGCTCATGGCTGAACATGCCAGAGAATATGCTGGATTGGATTATATAATTATTATGCCCTCCGGAATATCCTATTTGAAGGCAAACACAGGTGTACTTCCCGGGGAAGTACGTTTGAAAATGGTAGATTTAAGTATTGCTGACAATCCCTATTTTTTGTCATCTGACATAGAAATTCTGCGGGAAGGCAATACTTATACCTATGAAACACTTTTGCAGCTGAAAGAACTGTACCAGTCGGCTGACTTTTATTTTATTGTAGGTGCTGATTCTTTGTTTTCCATGGAAAGATGGGTAAAACCTGATATTATATTTGAAAACTGTACCATTTTGGCAGCCGGACGAAACAATGCCTCAGAAGAGGAATTGCTGCAAAAGAAGCAATATTTAGAGGAGCAATACCACGCTAAAATCATGCTGATGGATTTTCCTGAAATTGAGATTTCTTCTACTCATATACGACAATGTGTTCAAGATAAAAAAAGTATTCGCTATATGGTTAAAGAAGAAGTTCTGAACTATATTGAAGAAAATCATTTGTATCAATAGACACAACATCAGTAGAACAAAGAAAAATAAACAGAGGCTGTATTATTATGAAGAATATAAATAGCTCCAAGCTTCGTAAAGCAATGGAAAAGTCTTTAGATGCCAAACGGTATGAGCATACATTAGGTGTTGCCTATACTGCAACATCCCTTGCCATGCGATATGATGTGGATATCAATAATGCGTTTATTGCCGGTTTGTTACATGACTGTGCTAAATGCTTGAGCAATGATAAAAAATTCTCTATCTGTGAGAAAAACAATATACACATCACAGACACCGAACGAAAAAATCCGTCCCTTTTACATGCCAAAGTTGGTAGCTTTCTGGCCATGGATACCTATCATATAAAGGACATGGATATACTCAATGCGATTTTGTACCACACAACAGGACATCCCGAAATGTCTTTGCTGGAAAAAATCATTTTTATTGCAGACTATATAGAACCCGGCAGAAAACAGGCATCAAACTTAGATTTCATTCGAAAGCTTGCGTTTATGGATTTGGATAAAGCCTTACTCAAGATTTTAGAAGATACCTTGGAATACCTTAAGCAATCCCAGGAAGAAATTGATACAGCTACACAAGAAACCTATGAATTTTACAAACAAATAATGTGAGGTGAGCAATATGAATACAAATTCAATCAATATGGCAAAGCTCGTTATTGATGCTTTGGAAGATAAAAAGGCTGAAGACATTAAGATTATTGATATCAGTGAAGTTTCTGTTCTGGCAGATTACTTTATTATCGCAGGCGGCAATAATCATAGTCAAATTCAGGCTTTGAGCAATAATGTAGAAGAGAAGCTGGGCAGAGCCGGACATCCCGTAAAACAAATTGAGGGCTATGATACTGCAAACTGGATATTAATGGACTTTGGCGATGTCATCGTTCATATCTTTGACAAGGAAAATCGTTTACTCTACGATTTGGAGCGTATTTGGAGAGACGGTAAGTTAGTAGATACGGATAATTTATAAATATTCATTTACAAAAAAACAGGTAACTCATTCTAAAGAAGGGGTTACCTGTTCTTTCTTATTTGATTTTTATTTGATTTCTTGTTTCTGTTCGACTTATTATTGTACTGTATCGTCACTTCCTAATTGCATAAAGAAGGTAATTAAATACAATCCACATATACCAACTAAAACATATACAATTCTGGAAAGCCATGACATGTCGCCAAACAAAAATGCAACAAGATCAAAACGGAACAAACCAATCAGCCCCCAGTTCACAGCTCCAATAATCGCTACAGCAAGGGCAATTCCATCAATTAGCTTCTTACCCATGATTAAATACCTCCAATCTCTATAAAAGCTTTTGAAATCAGTAATAGTATTTACTCATTCTGATGTAACTATTCATACATTTTAATTTATCGATAAAAACGGAAGACACCAAAAACCTTTCCCAAAATCTGGCAATTATCAACGATAATAGGATCCATATCATCATTTTCAGGTTGCAAACGAATATGTCCGCTTTCTTTATAAAAAGTCTTTACGGTAGCACCATCCTCAATTAAAGCAACCACCATATCACCATTGTTGGCAGTAGAACATGCATTGACAAAAACTCTGTCTCCACTGAAAATACCGGCATTGATCATAGAATCTCCGCGTACCTTCAAAATAAAGGACTCTCCTCTGGGAACCACATCTGCAGGAACAGGGAAGTAGTCCTCAATATTTTCTTCAGCTAAAATCGGCTGACCGGCGGCTACATTACCAATAACGGGCAGACTAACCATTTCTGTTCGAACCATTTGAAAGCTATCATCACAAATTTCTATGGCACGAGGTTTGGTAGGATCACGCTTTATATATCCGTTCTTTTCCAAAGTTTCCAAATGAGAGTGAACAGAAGAAGTAGACTTTAAATTTACTGTTTCACCAATCTCACGAACTGTAGGCGGATATCCCTTTTTCAGTATTTCATCCTTAATATAATCTAAAATCTGTTGCTGCTTGGTACTAATCTTACCATAACCCATATATGTATTCCTCCGTTCAAACAATCATATAATCAACTTGTATTATAAGTATAACACAGGAAAAATAAAAAAGCAAACATATATTCCAAAAATATGTTCGATTTTTCTATTGACAAAAGAAAGTATGTTCGATATAATACAAACATCAAGAACAAATGTTCCGAACAGTTTTTCGAACAGATACATAGGAGGTAACTATTATGAATACAGCAGCTTATCCGATTACCAAGAGAGATTTACTGAATTATAGAAGAAAACTTAGACGCCAGCAGGAGCTTCGAAGAAGAATAGTGTTGAGTGTACTGGCCTTATTTATGACATTTGTATTTGCACTTTCTTACAATACCATAGTTTCTCAGGCAACAGAAGAGACCTCTGATGTTACATATAAATACTTTACCGATTATGAGGTTTCTATAGGAGATACCCTTTGGAGTATCGCTCAGGAAAATATTGATTACGAATTTTATGATAGTATTTCAGACTATGTAGCAGAAGTAGCAGCGATTAACCGTTTGAAAGATGATACCATCAAAGTTGGTCAAACCTTAATCGTTCCTTATTTTTCTGATATGTATTATTAAGAAAGAACCGCATCCGTGATATGTTTCTTTCATGGATGTGGTTCTGTATATATTATTCCTCTTTATTTTCGCGCAATCGTACTTTATTTGCTGCAGAACGTCGCCGCATATCCGCTTGAGCAGCATAGTGTTTTCTGGTAGTATTGACATCATTATGTCCCAAAACATCGGCCACCAGATAAATATCATCCGTTTCCTGATACAAAGCAGTACCATAAGTACTCCGAAGCTTATGTGGCGTTATTTTCTTTAAAGTAGTGACTCTGGAGGCATACTTTTTCACCAGTTTTTCCACCGAACGAACAGTAATACGTCTATTTTGTAAGGATAAGAAGAGTGCATTTTCATGACCTTCCACCGGTACAATATGTTCTCGTTCCTCCAAATAATCCAATAAGGCAATTTCTACTTCATCGCCGAAATAGATAACCGCTTCCTTGCCACCTTTTCGCAGAATTCGAATACCATTAGCATCAAAATCCAAATCTGTTAAATCCAGTCCCACACATTCCGAAACACGAATACCGGTTCCCAACAGTAGTGTGAGAATTGCTACATCACGATATTTTGTCTTTTTGTGGTATTCCTGTTCCTTTTTGGTCAGTTTTGTTCCATCCTCCACCTGATCCAACAATATGGCCACCTCATGAGGTTCCAGACGTATGATTTCTTTTTCATGTTGCTTTGGTACCGGAACCAGTGCAGCCGGATTAGTTGAAATCTTTTCATTTTCATAGAAATACTTATAGAAACTACGAAGAGAGGCAATCTTGCGAGATTTCCCACGTTCCTCGTTGGTGATTTCTTTTCCATCCTTTTCGTAATAACTCATGAAATTTAAGTATTCCAGAATATCACTTCGGGTGATTTGGTCCAGAAGGTCCAGTTTATAATTTACAATTTCCTCCTTGGCGCATACAGGATTTTTTTCATGTAAAAACTCGAAAAACACCCTTAAGTCATAAGCATATGCCAATCTGGTACGAGCAGAAGTGTAGTCTTCAATCCCGTAGAAAAAATCCTTACAGAAACGTGGAAGGGTATTCATAAGCTCACGAAGCTTTAATATATTCTTTTTATTTTGTTCCTCATGATAGTTTAACGGTTTATTTACTGCCAAAGTATTCCGTCCATCCTTTCATATTACCGTTTTGGATTGCGGTAAACATTCTTTCTTTTACTCCTGGATTTTCCTGATTCAGCTTACGAAGCAATTGCTTAATATATTCACGCTTGGTATTACCGTCAGCGGGGCAGGGACTTTTTACTACCGGCACTTCATATTTGTTAATAAAGCCTATGACATCCGCCTCATTCATATACATCAAGGGGCGTATCACCGTTAAATCCATTCTGTCTAAATAGGTAACAGGAGAGAAGGTATGGAAACGTCCTTCGAATATTAGAGACATCAGCATCGTTTCTACTACATCATCCTTATGATGGGCGTAAGCCACCTTATTACAACCTGCCACCTTTATAGCATCATTCAATGCACCCTTACGCATTTTTGCACAGAGAGAACAGGGATTACTTTCCTTACGGTCATCAAAAATAATTTTCGCAATTTCCGTAGAAACAATAGTATACTCCACATTTAATGTTTCACATAGTTCCTTTATCTTGTCCAAATTCAGATTATGAAAACCCAAATCAACTGTTACTGCATGAATTTCAAAATGTTTGGGATAAAAACGTTGTAAACCATGTAAAGCATAAAGTAGAGTGAGAGAATCCTTTCCGCCGGAAATTCCCACAGCTATTTTGTCCCCTTCTTCAATCATATGATAATCGTCAATGGCACGACGAACATAACTCATTACTTGTTGCAGTTTCATTCTTTATTAACCTTTCTATATCCATAATTGACCCTTATATTATACTCCTCAAAGTATTTATGTGCAATGATTTCCATTTGCAGATTTCATCATCTCAACTATGAATAGAGGACACCTTTTCGGAAATAATAATATAGAAATTTTATGAATTTTAATTCAATCTTAACCAAATAAAGCTTGTTATATGAAGCATAAAAGTGTATGATATTATTATTGAAATCATATCTTTATAATTCATTTTTAGATAAGTCATAAATAAGAAAGAGGTATTACATATGAAGTTTCATCTTAGCAATCGATATGTCAAATGGGGAACAACAATCGTAGTTGTTTTTTGTACATGCTTACTTTTTTATTATCTGTTGTTTCATGGTGCAAATATTAAATCCTTATTGGATACTGCATATAGTATCCTGATGCCTATTTGCTTTGGTGGAATTATGGCATATCTACTGGCACCCACACTAAACTGGATTGAAAAACGTATCCTTATCCCCTTATCAAAATATGTAAAGTTTGTAAAGGAAAAGAAGCTAAGAGGTATTATTCGTGCCATCAGTATCGCATTAACTGCTTTGTTGTATTATTTAATAATACAGCTTATTATCACCATGCTATTATCTCAGATTATTCCCAGTGTACAAAATTTAATTTCTAATTATGATTCCTATTTTACCAATTTCATGGCATGGTTAAATGAGTTGTTATCTGAGTTCCCTGAGATAGAAAAGTATGTTACTACTTTAGTTAACAATTATTCGACTGAGTTGACTACCTTCTTATACGATACTGTATTAACCAAATCCAATGAGGTAATTAAAACCGTTTCCTTAAGTGTACTAGGTATCGTAAAGGTATTATGGAACTTTGTTTTAGGATTTATTATTTCCATCTACTTATTAGCCAGTAAAGAAAAATACGCAAATCAGGCAAAAAAGATTGTTTATGCTACAATGAAAACCGACCGTGCCAATGTGGTAATTAACAATTTCCGTTTCGCACATAACACCTTTATCGGCTTTATTATTGGTAAGGTAATTGATTCCATTATTATTGGTTTTTTATGCTTTGCAGGAACGTCATTGTTACAGACCCCTTATGCAGCTTTAGTAAGCGTAGTAGTAGGTGTAACCAATATAATACCTTTTTTCGGACCTTTTATAGGAGCAATTCCTTGTTCTATACTAATTTTAGTAGTTGACCCTACACATCCGTTGAACTTTATTTATTTCGTTATATTTATACTGTTTTTACAGCAATTGGATGGTAATTTTATTGGACCTTTGATTTTAGGAGATTCAACCGGTCTTTCCAGCTTTTGGGTAATCTTTGCCATCACCTTGTTCGGTGGGATTTTCGGTATCCCCGGAATGATTGTAGGTGTGCCTCTATTTGCAATTATTTATGCAGCAATTAAATCTGTTGTAAATGAATCATTAATCAAAAAAGACTTACCTGCCAAAACATCTCAATACATGAATGTAGAATGCATTGACAATGATGGTATTCATACCTATAATTTTTCTGAAAGCAGAGCGGATAAGGGCTTCCACTCCGGTAGTAACTTTATCAGCAGTGTAGAAGAGTGGAATTATCGTTACAACAAGAAAAAAGAAGCTCTTGCAGCTATTGAAGAAGAAAAGAAAAATAAAACAGCATCAAATAAGACTGAAAAAAAGGATAGTTAATCATTATGAAATTTGTAATCCAACGTGTTCAACACGCCAATGTAAAAGTAGATGATCAGATTGTAGGACAAATTGAGAAAGGATTTCTGGTTCTTATCGGTATCAGTAATTCTGACACAAAAGAAATCGCTGATAAAATGATTAAGAAGCTGGTTAATATGCGTATTTTCGAAGATGAAAACGGCAAGACTAATCTGGCTCTTCAGGATGTTGGTGGCAGCCTTCTATTGATTTCACAGTTTACCTTGTATGCAGACTGTCGCAAAGGAAATCGTCCTTCCTTTATTAATGCCGGCGGTCCTGATATGGCAAACGAATTATATGAATATATTGTGGATCGTTGCTGCGAATCCATATCTATAGTGGAAAAAGGTGTTTTCGGCGCCCATATGGATGTTTCTTTATTAAATGACGGTCCTTTTACCATATTATTGGATTCTGACGATTTAACATAATTTTGACATATGCAACAACACAGGTAATAAAAACATGATACATACAAAAAAAGAACCCATAAGAACTATATTACAAAATCAAAAGCTATTATTTGATGGTGCTTTTGGCACCTACTATACCTATTTATATGATACCAAAGAATTACCGGAGCGAGCAAATACGAAGTATCCGGAACGAGTGCTGCAAATCCATAAAGAATACCTGGAAGCCGGTGCACAGATTATCCGTACCAATACCTTTGCCAGCAATACTGTTTCTATGAATATGCCTTGGGAAAGTGTACAGGAAAATATAAAGGAAGGATATCGTCTGGCAAGAAAAGCCGTATCCGATAGAGCTGTATATATAGCTGCAGATATTGGACAAATTCTTTGTGAAACTCAGCATCAAAGAGAAAATGCCTCAGCAGAATATTGTAAAATTTGTCAAAGTTTTCTGGAATTGGGAGCAGAAATCTTCGTATTTGAAACCTTCTCAGATCTGGAGGATATTCAATTAGCCCTTGAATTGATACAGGATAAAGCTTTTGTGATAGTGCAATTTTCTGTCAATCAGTTCGGCTACAGTCATAGCGGTCTTAGTGCACGTAAACTGATGCAACAAGCAGAAGGCTCAGTATACATTGATGCCATCGGCTTTAATTGTGGAATTGGTCCCGGTCACATGCAACAGATTTATCGTAGTTTAAATCTTTCCGGCACCAAGTACCTGACAGCTCTACCAAATGCCGGTTATCCGCAAATCGTCAGCAATCGCATTATATTTGATCATAAAAATGTTGACTACTTTGTGAGCAAGGTATGCGATCTGGCTACAGATGGTATTGATATGGTCGGTGGATGCTGTGGTACTACACCGGAATATATCAACAAAATGCGACAAAAAATCGCTGAGATTAAAACAAATAGAAGAGAAGTAAAAAAGATTTCCGCACAAGATAACATTCAACCACAGAATCATTCCTTTTTTGACCAAAAAGAAGTGAAAAAGCTGATTGCAGTAGAGTTAGCTCCACCTTTGGGAAGCGATGATGAAAAACTTATGGATGCTGCACATTTGTTGTTAAAAAGCGGTGTCGATGTATTAACGTTTCCGGATTCGCCTTCTGGACGTACCAGAGCAGATTCTATCCTTATGGCGGAAAAAGTAGCTCAAGAAACCGGCATGTGCGTAATGCCCCATATTTGCTGCAGAGACAAAAATGCAATTGCCATGCGTTCTCAGCTATTAGGAGCACATATTAATCATATTCATAACTTTTTAGTGATTACCGGCGACCCTATTCCTACCATGGCTCGTAGCAGTGTTAAAAGCGTATTCAATTTTGATTCTGTAGGTCTTATGAGAATTATGAATGATATGAATGAAGAACAATTTGCAAATTCACCCATTTGTTATGGTGGAGCTATTAATCAGGGACGCAGGAATTTAGAAGTAGAAATTGCACGTGTGAAGAAGAAAATGGAAGCGGGGGCATCCTTCTTCCTGACACAACCTGTTTCAACTAAGGAAGGTGTTGAACGTCTCCGTCGTATAAAAGAAGAAACCGGTGCACGTATTCTATGTGGAATTATGCCTTTTGTCAGTCTAAAAAATGCTTTATTTATGAAAAACGAAATGACCGGCATCGATGTTTCTGATGAGGTTTTAAGCCGTTACCATGAAAATATGTCCAAATCAGAAGGCGAACAAGCCGGTATTGAATTAGCCCGTGAAATCATGGAACTTACGAATGATTTTGTAGATGGTTATTATTTTTCTTTCCCTTTTAATCGAGTATATATGCTGGGAAAAATCTTGAATAATGATTAAATAATAAAATGCTGCAATGGAATTTATCCTTCATTGCAGCATTTTTTGACAAATTTTCATTTTATTGAAGAGTAATAGTGTAATATCCAACTATTCGCAAAACAACAGTTTAACGAATAGTTAGTGGTAAGAAACACCAAAAGAGCCTATTTTTCACCATTTTTAGCTCTGTCCAAGCTCTTTCAGTTTCTCTATCAATTCCAAATCATCCTCAGTAATTTTGATGTTTGCCTGAATTTCTTTTCCTTCCGGCGTAATCACTTTACATTCCAGAATAGTCCCTTCCTGCAAACCATTCTGCATCATTACTTGCAAAAACTGCATGAACTTGGGATGGTTCCTTTGAAATTTATCCAGTGCGGATTTCATAGATAATAAAGCCATAGGGTTCATATGTAAATCTCCTTTAAAACATTATAATACTAATTTATCAAGAAACAATCACCAAAGGATTGTCAATATGGTTCATCATATCATGAACACCCTTGAAGGTTTTGTATGCCATGTCCCATACAACCTTTTCTGTATAAAAGGCAGTATGTGGTGACAATATCACATTGGGAAAGCTTCGCAAAATAGCCATTTGACGGTTCACAATGGCATCCCCCATACGATTTGCATAATACAAGCCATCTTCACGTTCCAAGACATCCAGAGCCGCATGGCCGATTTTCCCGCCTTCAATGGCAGATATTAAGGCATCTGCATCAATTAAGGTTCCTCTAGCCGTATTTACGATGATGACACCGTCCTTCATCTGTGCAAAAGCTGCTTCATTCAACATATGATAATTCTCAGCGGTTGCCGGCGTGTGCAAGGTAATGATGTCGGATTTTGCGAATAGTTCCTCCAAGGAAACATATTCTGCAAATTGTTTTACTTCCTCGTTAGGATAAATATCATAAGCCAACATCTTGCAGCCAAAACCGCTTAAATGCTTAATAACAGTTCTGCCAATCTGCCCTGTTCCGATGATACCTACGGTGCAATCACTGATATCCTTGCCCATTTTGCCTTTTAAGGTATAGTCCTGAACTTTAGAACGCTCCAAAATATGATAAATATTTCTGCAACACATCAACATCAGCATGATGCTGTAATCTGCAACTGTTTCCGGTGCATAGCTTACATGACAAACACCCATTCCAAGCTTCTTCGCATGCTCTAAATCAATATGATCCACACCAATGGAACGCGTTGCAATATAACGAACACCCACTGCATAAAAACGATCCAGCATGTTCTTATCCAAATTACATGGTGTGACGCTGATAGCATCATAGCCGGTTGCCAGATGAATATTCTCCGGATTGGGATACTCTGTAGAATAACCATATTCCGCATCAAATTCACCCACCAGCTTGTCAAAAAAATCCTTTTCGTCAAATTCTCTTAATGCATATGCAAAAATTTTCATGTCAAATTGACCTCCTTAGTCGATGTAATATATTCCAGTCAAAATAGTATTCCTTTCTTATCCCTCATAAGGAGAAGCTTCTGATGCAAAAAAGTATGCAGCCAACTGTGCTCTGGAACTGAATTCCTGTGTTTCCAACAAATTTCTGACCTCATCCTTACTATAAAAAGCAGCCTGAATCTCTTCATTCTCTGAGGTATTATCCTCCATATCTCCACAAACCTCCACAAAAGCAATGTAGGTTTTGGTATCCGAAATTGCTACTGCTGAATAAGAAGGAGGTAGTATTGCTTTGATTGTTTTTACCTTCAAACCGGTTTCCTCATAAAGCTCTCTGGCAATACACTCTTCTATACTCTCGCCATCTTCTATCATTCCGGCACAAAGGTTATAAATAGCTTTGTTTACACCCATACGAAATTCATTCAAAAGAAGCAATTTCCCTTCACAGGTCGCAATAATTGACACACCACTGGGCAATCTGCCGATATCCTCTATGGTTTGCAATTCCTTTCGGCTGACGATCTCATATTTCTTCTCCTTACCGGATTTATTGATATAGGTCAGTTCGTAGTTTTTCAGATATTTTCCGTCTCTGACCTTTTCTATGTTTACAAATTTCATAAATGATGCCTTTCTAAACAGATTACTTCCATTGCTCCTGTAAAGAAGGTCCTGTTTTTTTACGGGTCAACTCCATGAGCCCCAAAGACGTTATATCGACTACTTTAGTCAACACAACATCCTTTGTAACCTTCTCCTTCATAAAAGCAATCAGTTGCTCTTCCTTACTTTTTTCAGCCATATTAATAAAATCTATGATAATAATACCGGAAAGGTTCCGCAAACGAATTTGCAAGGCAGCCTCACGGGCAGCTTCTTCATTAATTTTCCAAATAGCCGTTTCTTTGTCCTTTTCCTTAATCATCTTACCGGAATTCACATCAATGGTAGTCAGACATTCCGTCTGTTCTATCACCAGATAGGCTCCGGATTTCAACCACACCTTTTCAAACAGAGCTTCCTGCAGTTTATTTTCCACCATATAAAGCTTTTCTAAGGAAAAATCTTCAGAAGTATAGTATCGAAGTTGTCTCCTTATCCCCTGTAAGCTCGTATAAGCCTCAGGAAGGTCAGTTACCACCTCGTCCTCGTCACATATGCACATTTTGTCTAAAATCGCCTCATAGGGCTTTTTCGGAGCTTGTACACAGGAAAAACAGGTTCGAAAACGTGCCTTTTCTAATAATTGCAGAAAAGTCTCTTCCAAATCCAACATTTCCTTCCAAAAATCTTCTTTGTTTTCCTGAAAGCATTTTCCTGCTTCTGTACGAATGATGCAGCCGTAAGCGGGATAATTTTCATTCCCATAAAGACAGCCCTGATCATCCATTCGATTTCTTTCCTGCAAAAAAACCTTTATTTCACAACGTAGTTCTTTGGAAAGCTTATTAGATATCCCCACTTTCGGATTCCCAAGAACATATACAAAATGCTTCCCTTGCAGGCTGATTTCACAGGTTAGGGAAGCCTGTTTGGTTTTCAAGGCATCCCGTTTCACCTGAACTATCAGCTCATCCCCCTGTAAAATTCTTCCGTCAAAGGTTCTATTCAGCAAAAAAGGAGCTTTTGCCTCCTCCAAAGGCAAATAGCACAGTTCCTTATCTACAATCTCTACAAAACAAGCATCCAAATTCTTTACGACATTTTTCACCTTTCCGATATAGATTGCACCAGTTTTAGAACCATTATCCAGACATTCTATCTGCAACAACCTGCCTCCCTGATACAGGCAAGCCACCTCACGTCCTCTGCAGGTCGTAATAACTACTTTTCGGTCTGCGTTTTCACATAAAGGATTTTCACTTTGCACCTCATGGGTCTGCATAATTTTTCTACTCATATTCTATCCCTACACAATGTCCGTTCCAATGGCATCCAACGGAACCAGACGACGCTTTTTATTCGGCTTTGCTAAATTAGTATAGGTTTCTTCGCGGGTAATCAGCAGTGCATTTTCCTGCAAGCTTTCCCCAAAGAATTCAGCCATTGCCCCTATTACCGTAGCCGGCTTAATATTACCTGCACTGGACGCATCCACCAACAAATAAAGGGAACCATCCTCATTGATACGAAACTCATAAATACCCGGCTTTAAATCCACTTCCAAAGTACTTTTCTTGGTTTCTTTGGTAATCAATATCTGTTCCTGTGCCAGAAACTGCGGAAGCTTCTCCTTGAGATCCACGAAAAGTGCTCTGCCTTCCCGGAAACGAATGGTATAATCGGCTGCAGCCACACTGGCCATGGCATTTCCTGCACCCTCAGGAAGCTCCTTCATACCGACAACTTCGATTCCCGGAACACTGACAGCATTCAGTCTTTCCATCATATCCAGACTGGTCGTTACTGTAGTCAACTCAATATCCATATATTCTCCATTGCTTTCCAATCCTACTCCCAAAGGAGCCGCAAAGGACATAATCTGATGCGGACTAAAGCCGGCAGAATAGGCAATATCCAACTCTGCACGTCGAATGGCCTTCTGAAAAAAGCGCATTACATCCAAATGTCCAATAAAGCGAATGGGACCATATTTCTTAAATTTTACTCTGACCTTCATAATCACTACCCCCTGGGTTCAAAGCAGATTCCACCACCGAAACGTGCTGCTCCGCAACCTTGACATTTTAGCTTACAATTTTCGGATATTTCCTCTCGCTGTGCCTTTTCCCACTCTCTCTTTAAAAATTCCTTTGTCACGCCACAGTCAATAAAGTCCCAAGGTAAAATTTCATCCAATGATTTCTCTCTGGTATAAAATTCCACATCCAGACCACATTCTGCAAAGGTTTCTAACCACACATCATTCTTGTAATATTCGCCCCAAGCATCGTAAAAGCAACCCTTTTGATATACTTTCAGGATTACCTCGTTCAAACGTCGGTCACCACGGGCAAGCACACCTTCCAATACACTGGCATCTGCCTCATGGTAATTATACTTGATGCTTTTTTGATTAAGCTGCTGAGTAATAGCAGTTCTGGTTTCATAAGCCTTGTCCAAAAATTCCTGCTTGTTACACTGTCTCGCCCACTGGAAGGGGGTAAAAGGCTTTGGTACGAAGAAGGAAGTACTGGTAACAATCTGTACCTTACCATTCTTACGTTCCTCCTTGGGAACCGTATCAAAGAAGGTCGCTGCAATTTTATTACTCAGTTCTGCAATTCCTACGATATCCTCATGGGTCTCTGTAGGCAAGCCCAACATAAAATACAGCTTCACACGAGTCCAACCACCTTCAAAGGCCAGCTTGGCACCGCCTAGAATCTGTTCCTCAGTCAAACCTTTATTGATTACATTACGAAGTCTCTGACTACCCGCCTCCGGTGCAAAGGTCAGACTGGACTTACGTACATCCTGCACCTTGCTCATGACATCCAGTGAAAATGCATCAATACGCAGGGACGGCAGGGAAATATTAATCTTTTTCTTATTGCATTCTTCGATTAAAAAATCAATCAGTTCCGGCAATTTACTATAATCACTGGAACTTAAGGAACTCAGGGAAACTTCCTCATGACCGGTATTTTTCAGCATTTCTATAGCATACTGCTTCAATGTCTCCACATCACGCTCACGTACAGGACGATAAAGCTGTCCGGCCTGACAGAAACGACAGCCACGAATACAACCACGCTGGATTTCCAAAACGACTCTGTCCTGTGTTACCTTGATATAGGGAACCACAGGCTTCATGGGGTAATGGGTGTTGGTCACATCCATAACGATTTCCTTGCGGATAGTAGCCGGTATCCCTTCCTCTGTAGGTTCAAAGGACTTGATGGTACCGTCTTCGTTATAGGTCACCTCATAAAACATAGGAACATACAAGCCGGGCAACTTCGCAGCACGACGTAAAAATTCCACTCTGCCTACCTGAGCATCCTTACATTCCTTGTACAAATCCATCAATGCCCGATACTGTGTCTCGCCTTCTCCAATATAGAAAATATCAAAAAAGTCCGCAATAGGCTCCGGATTGTAAGTACAGGGACCACCACCGATAACAATCGGATGTTCCTCACCTCTTTCCTTTGCTAAAAGAGGTATCTGTGCCAAATCCAATACCTGCAAAATATTGGTATAGCACATTTCATACTGGATGGTAATTCCTAAAAAGTCAAAATCCTTAATGGGGTCTTGAGACTCCAAGGCAAACAGCGGGATATTTTCCTCTCGCATCACTTTATCTAAGTCTAACCATGGAGAATAGACTCGTTCACACCATACATCCTCCATGGAATTAAACATATCATATAAGATCTGTATGCCTAAATGGGACATACCGATTTCATAAACATCCGGGAAGCACATGGCGAGGCGAACCTTCACCGCCTCCTTGTCCTTCATCACTGCATTTACTTCATTACCGATGTATCTGGCAGGTTTTTCTATCTTCATCAGTATATCATCGGATAATGCTAATTTGTTACTCATAATTTGTTACCTTTCTCGTTACTTCTTCTGCATTTTTTGTTCTAAGTGGGTCTTAATCTGTAATGCTTTACCACTGATTTTTTTATCGGGACAATCAATGGCAATATTCAAATAATGCATAATATCTTTGCTTATTCCGCAATAAGCCAACATACTGACCAAAGACAATGCTGTAGCCGACTTACTTGCAGCATCATGGAGTTGATTCTCATCCACGGCTGTTTTATATTTTTTCACAACCCTCTTGGCACAATATATTGCAAATTCATTATCTGAAACATCCTTACTCAACCAGTATAGATTACGCCACAAACTACCAATTAATGCATTATCGCCCGGATTGATGTGTTCATTAATATGAATAGCCTGAAGATAACGCACTACAAGAATATCATATTCTCCCCGACGCTCCAGTCTGGTTTCCACCACATTCTTATGTTCCTTCTGCAAGACCTTTTCTACTTCTTCGTATTCAAAATTATTAATCGAAAAAAACCTCAGATAATGATTGGAATAGTAACAATGCGGACAAGTAATTACCTCATACCAAAGCGGGTCACATCCCACATAATTAATTCGACAATCCATATCAAAGCTGCGTTCTTCCATAATACTGCGTTTCATATCAACAACTGTAACAGCTTTGCCACAAATAGGACAAGCCTGCTTGTGTTTCACTAAATACTGTGGGTCTTGATAAGGTGGTTTTATCACATGACCCATTTTAAATTCAGCCGGAATTTGAAATTTAGGCACATGACGGTTCTTTACAAAGCGGTTATTCTGATAAAGCTCCGCATCCAGTTTACGAATACGTCCACTCATATTTTCCAGCATCTGCTTGGCAATCTCAGGACAGGTTTCCAGAAAGTGTTGTAAATTATCCTTTGTAACAGCCACAACAACGGTATCCTCCAGCGCAATACAAGATGCACTGCGCGGAAGGTTATCAAATATAGCCATTTCTCCGAAGAAATCTCCGGTCTGAATCGTTGCTACTTGGGTCAGTGTGCCAATAGTACTGGTAATATATATTCCGACAGAACCCTTCAGAATAATATACATCTCATTGCCCGGCTGACCCTCGTGGCAAACATAATCATTTTTTACAAACTGCTTCGGGGTTGAAATTTTCCGAAGCATTTCTATGGTTTCTTCACGCATAGTATTTCCCTCCATAAGTGTTAATACCTATTATTTTTTATTGTGTAATTGACGGGTTCGAACCGTCCGGTAATTTAACTGACAGGTTCGGACTATCCGAAATATATACTATATTAATATTAATACAATCCGATAAATCTACTTCCAAAGTACCCGGATACGCAGACATATAGAAGCCATCAAGATATACACAACCATCTAATTTTATAATACTGATTCTGCTACTCCATGATAAGCTTACGGAAGTAAGTGCAGTACAATCACTAAATATAGCTGTAGTCATTGCCGGACAATTTTCGGCAGATACATGATAAAGTGCATCAAATCCACCACCGGACAAATCCAATGTCATTATAGACGATTGATTAACATTCAGTGTTTCTAATCCTGTATTGCCGTCAAGAACTAACATAAACAATGCATAATTCGATGAAAGATCCAGATTTGTTATTCCGGCATTATAGGAAACATCCAAGAACTGAAGCTGGGCAAAATACTCAATACCTGTCAGATCCGTATAACCACCATCAGCATCCGCGTTTCCGTTCAAACTCATGGAAGTAACACGGGTGATTTCTTCTACAGACAGTTCTCCGTTTGCATCTGCATCCAAGCTACTTACATAGGTTCTAAATACGGGATCCGGGAAATTCGTATCATTCACAGCTACCCATGGTACTCCACAATATGCACAATAAGTGGAATCTGAATCCGGATCAAATTTCTGATGTCCCTTAGCCGGGATCACGCTTTCCTTTCGATACCAACAACCAATACAGGAATCTACCCTATATCCATCCTCCATACAAGTTGCATCGCGTATCTCACTGGCTGAACCATATTCATGATAGCTGCCATCCTTCACTACTTCATTACATACCCTACAATAAGAATGAACATCTTCCGTGCCATTTTCACAGACTTCTGTATGTCCATTCGCCGGAAGCGTTTCTATATAATTGTAACCACAGGTACAGGTATAAGAACATTCTCCTTCTGTAGTACAGGTTGGTTCCGTTAGCACTTCGCTGGTAGTATATTCATGATATGAACCATCATACACAGTTTCACCACAAACATCACATTTCGTATGACATTCCTCTGTTCCACCATTCACAAGTATAGTATGTCCTGTTGCATAGATAGGACCCGTAAAGCTATATCCGCAAGTACAGGTATATTTTTTCGTTCCCTTTTCCGTACAGGTTGGCTCCGTTAATACTTGGGTACTATAGCTGTGATATGATTTATCCTGTAAAGTAATACCACAAGTATCACATTTACTGTGAATATTCTCATCGTTTCCCGGCACCTCACTATGGCCGGTTGATGCTACACTTTCTGTATAGCTGTAGCCACAATCACAGGTAAAGGTACGTACTCCCTCTTCCGTACAGCTTGGCGCTGTTGTTACTTCACTGTTATAACTATGATGACTTCCATTCTGTAAAGTCGTTCCACAAACACCACACTTACTGTGAATAGCCGCTTCGCAGCCAGCCACTTCG
>JAZLEI010000044.1:0-79308 GCA_045615205.1 Acetatifactor sp. | reverse complement strand
CTTTGAGTTTGGATATTGCTTTGGGACTGGGTGGAATTCCCAAGGGAAGAATTATTGAGATTTACGGGCCTGAGTCCAGTGGTAAGACCACAGTTACCTTACATATGATTGCAGAGGTACAGAAGAGAGGCGGTATTGCAGGATTTATTGATGCAGAGCATGCATTAGATCCTGTTTATGCAAAGAATATTGGTGTAGATATTGATAATTTGTATATTTCCCAGCCGGATAACGGAGAACAGGCTTTGGAAATCACAGAGACTATGGTTCGTTCCGGTGCGATTGATATTGTAGTAGTTGACTCTGTTGCAGCACTGGTACCTAAGGCAGAAATCGACGGAGATATGGGTGATTCTCATGTGGGCTTGCAGGCACGTTTGATGTCACAGGCATTGAGAAAGCTGACTGCAGTAATCAGCAAGTCTAACTGTACCGTAGTATTTATTAACCAGCTTCGTGAAAAGGTTGGTATTATGTTTGGTAATCCGGAAACCACCACCGGTGGTCGTGCATTGAAGTTCTATTCTTCCGTACGTTTGGATGTTCGTAGAATAGAATCCTTGAAGCAGGGTGGAGAAGTAATTGGTAACAGAACCCGCGTGAAGGTAGTAAAGAATAAGATTGCACCTCCTTTTAAGGAAGCTGAATTTGATATTATGTTCGGTGAAGGTATTTCTGCAGTAGGTGATATTTTGGATTTGGCTGCCAATACCGATATTATTAATAAGTCCGGTGCATGGTATGCATATCTGGGAAATAAAATCGGTCAGGGCCGTGAAAACGCAAAGCAATATTTGAAGGAGCATCCGGAGGTTTGTGCCGAGGTAGAGAACAAAATCAGAGTACACTATGGATTAAATGGTGCAACGCAAGAGGAATAGTTTTTAGAATAGGCTTCTTTATTATAAAGTAGAAGGAAATATGGTCAGGAACCGGAAGGTAAACAGATGATAGTTACACAAATTACTGAATTGACCAAAAGCCGCAGTAAAGTATATATTGACCAGGAATTCGCCTTTGTCTTGTACAAAGGCGAATTGCGTCTATATCATGTGGCAGAGGGAAAAGAAATCGCACAAGAGGATTATGAAGAAATTACAAAGGTTGTGCTGCCCAAAAGAGCAAAGCTGCGAGCTATGAATTTGCTTCAAAAGAGAGCATATACAGAAAAGCAATTGGCAGATAAGCTGAAGGAGGGCGGATATCCGGAAGCAATTGCGGAGATAGCCATGGAATATGTGAAGTCTTTCCGTTATATTGATGATTTACAATATGCCATGGATTATCTAAATTGTTATGCAGAACGAAAATCCATTAAGAAAATAGAGATGGAGCTGATGCAAAAGGGTGTTTCCAGAGACATCTGGAGACATGCAATGGCTGTCTGGGAAGAAGAGGGCGGCAGTCAGGATGAAATGACCATGATAAAGGAATTGCTTCGGAAGAAAAATTATAGTTCGGATATGGATGTGAAGGAGAAGCGAAAAATATACGGTTTTTTGCTTCGTAAAGGGTATTCAGCGGAGCACGTTATGGAAGCAATGAAGGAGTAGTTTTGGTTATCTTGTTGGTGTTTGACGTAAGCCGGAAACATTTTTTGGAAGATATGGTCAATTCTACTTGACATAACTCCGAATAGAGTATAAAATTTAACTGTTGTGAATTGCTTGTTAGGATGATTGGCAGTCATCCTATATTAGATATTTGAACAATGATAATTTAATAAGGAGGTGTCCTGTATGTGGTATGTTATCACCGCCTTGATTGCATTTGTAGTTGCCGCTGCTATTACATATTTTGTAACAGTTGCATTGATGAAGAAGGATGCGAGTTCCAAAATCGGTAATGCAGAAGAAAAGGCAAGAGAGATTATTGATGAAGCTCTGAAGACTGCAGAAACAAAGAAGCGTGAAGCCTTGTTGGAAGTGAAGGAAGAGTCTATTAAGACAAAGAATGAACTGGACAAGGAAATCAAAGAACGTAGAGCAGAAGCTCAACGTTATGAACGCAGAGTTCAGCAGAAGGAAGAAAATATCGATAAGAAGGCTGACGCAATCGAGAAAAAGGAAGCTAGTTTAGCAGCGAAGGAAGAAGCCATCAACAAGATGAAGGAAGAAGTTTCCAAGCTGAATGAACAAAGATTACAGGAACTGGAAAGAATTTCAGGTTTAACCTCTGAACAAGCAAAAGACTACTTATTGAAAATTGTTGAAGATGAAGTGAAGCATGAAACGGCTGTTATGATTAAAGAGTATGAGAGCCGTGCAAAAGAGGAAGCGGATAAGAAGGCAAAGGAATATGTCGTATCTTCTATTCAGAGATGTGCTGCAGACCATGTCTCAGAAACTACAATTTCCGTTGTACAGCTTCCTAATGACGAAATGAAGGGTAGAATCATTGGTCGTGAAGGTAGAAATATTCGTACCTTAGAAACTATGACAGGTGTAGATTTGATTATCGATGATACTCCGGAAGCAGTTATTTTATCAGGATTTGACCCAATTCGTCGTGAAGTGGCAAGAATTGCCCTGGAAAAACTGATTATTGATGGTCGTATCCACCCGGCTCGTATTGAAGAAACGGTGGAGAAGGCACAAAAAGAAGTGGAAGTAATGATTAAAGAGGAAGGAGAATCTGCTACTCTGGAAGTAGGAGTACATGGTATTCATCCGGAACTCGTAAAATTGCTTGGTAAGATGAAGTTCAGAACAAGCTATGGTCAGAATGCATTGAAGCACTCTATTGAAGTGGCTCACTTGTCAGGACTGTTAGCTGCTGAATTGGGATTAGATGTCAGATTGGCAAAGCGTGCCGGATTATTGCATGATATCGGTAAGGCTGTTGACCATGAGATGGAAGGTTCTCATATTCAGTTAGGTGTTGAACTTTGTAGAAAATACAAGGAAAATGCTACAGTTATTAATGCTGTAGAATCACATCATGGTGATGTGGAAGCAACTTCCCTGATTGCATGTATTGTACAAGCTGCTGATACAATCTCTGCTGCAAGACCGGGAGCTAGAAGGGAAACATTGGAAACCTATACTAGCAGATTAAAACAATTAGAAGAAATAACAAACAATTTCAAAGGCGTAGATAAATCTTTTGCTATTCAGGCAGGTCGTGAAGTTCGTGTTATGGTAGTACCGGAGCAGATTACAGATGCTGATATGGTTCTGTTAGCACGTGATATTTCAAAACAGATTGAGGCTGACATGGAATATCCCGGACAGATAAAGGTAAATGTAATTCGTGAATCCAGAGTAGTGGATTATGCAAAGTAATACCGGACCACAGTTCGATGTACTGAAAATTTCATAAGTAATGAAAACCGTTGTATGTAATGTACAACGGTTTTTTTTCATCTTTTGAAAAAAATATATTATTTTACCACTTGTCTTATATGGGTTCTTGTAGTATTATATATGGAAATGTATGATTGTATACGATTATCCAATCGTTATTTATGGAGGAACTATGAAGAAATATCAGGAATTAAGTAGAGAAGAACTTTTGACTTTAAAAACACAGCTGGAAGCAGCTTATGTGGATGAAAAAGCCAAAGGTTTAAAATTAGATATGTCAAGGGGAAAACCGGGATTCTCGCAGTTGGATTTGTCCTTACCTATGATGGATGTTATTAATAGTAATTCTGACATGAGAACCATGCTTGGTAACGATACCCGTAACTATGGTGACCTGGATGGTATCGGAGAATGTAGAAGACTCATGGCAAATATGATGGGTGTGGAAAAAGACAATGTAGTTGTATGTGGTAATTCCAGCTTAAATATCATGTATGATACTGTAGCCAGTTCCATGACACATGGTGTAAATGGTTCTACACCTTGGTGCAAGCTGGATAAGATTAAATTTTTATGTCCGGTACCGGGATATGATAGACATTTTAGAATTACAGAGTTTTTTGGTATTGAAATGATTAGTGTTCCCATGTACGAAAATGGCCCGGATATGGATATAGTAGAGCAGTATGTGAATAATGATGCGGCAGTAAAGGGGATTTGGTGTGTCCCGAAGTATTCTAATCCTTCCGGTATCAGTTATTCCGATGAAGTGGTAAAGCGTTTTGCAGCATTAAAGCCGGCGGCAGAAGATTTCCGTATTTTCTGGGATAATGCTTATTGCATCCATCATTTATATGATGATAACCAGGATGAAATTCTGAATATTTTAGAGGAGTGTGAGAAGGCTGGTAACCCGAATATGGTATACATCTTTGCGTCTACCTCTAAGGTTACGTTCCCAGGTTCCGGTGTGGCTGCTATTGCATCTTCTTTAGAAAATATTGATTTTATTGAGAAGCAGATGACTGTTCAGACTATTGGTCATGATAAGATTAATCAGCTTCGCCATGCACGTTATTTCAAAGATATTGATGGTATGAAGGCTCATATGAGAAAGCATGCTGATTTAATGCGTCCTAAGTTCGAAGCGGTATTAGATGTGTTGGATAAGGAATTGGGCGGTTTGGGTATTGGTTCTTGGACAAAGCCTCATGGCGGATACTTTATTTCCTTTGATGCTATGGAGGGTTGTGCAAAGGCTATCGTGGCAAAGTGTAAGGAAGCCGGCGTGGTACTTACCGGTGCAGGTGCTACTTATCCGTATGGAAAAGACCCTAAGGATTCCAATATCCGTATTGCACCATCTTTCCCTACTCCGGAGGAGATGGCCATGGCGACTAACTTATTTGTATTGTGTGTAAAGCTTGTAAGCGTGGAGAAATTATTAAACGAGTAGGGTAACCTACTCGTTTTTACTATGGATGGGTAATTCGCCGGAGTAAGGGCTTGTTATATAGAACAGGTCAGAAAGTGAATTACCGCTTTTGAAAAGGAAAGGATAAAGAATAGTAAGATGGAACAGGTAAAGAGACTAAAGAGAGAATTAATTGCGCAAGGACATATTATTGATTATTATCATGATACAGTACAGGTGCCTAATGGAAATATTGCGGTGTGGGATTTTATCGGACATAAGGGAGCTGCTGCGGTAATCCCGGTACGGGAGGATGGGAAAATCCTGATGGTGCGTCAGTATCGAAATGCTTTGGACAGAGAGACGTTGGAGGTTCCGGCAGGTGGTTTGAATGGGGCAGAGGAACCCACGGATGTGGCAGCTATGCGGGAACTGGAAGAGGAGACGGGATATCGTTGTGAGAAGGTGGAGTTTTTAATCTCTATTCGAACAACAGTGGCCTTTTGTAATGAAAAAATAGATATTTATGTGGCAAAGGATTTGATACCTTCCAAGCAGCATTTGGATGAGGATGAATTTATTGATGTGGAGGCTTATACTATAGATGAATTGATGGATATGATCTATAGCACTCAGATACAGGATTCAAAAACCATCAGTGCGATTATGGCTTATGCACATAAATACTTAAAATAAGACATAAAAATGACTTACCTGCATACAATAAAGGGAATAGCAGAATGTAGAGAGTGGTTTCTATGAAAACATGGAATAGGAGAATGAATGCAACAGAAATTCCGTTGATTCCTTTGTTTGTATGTTGTGTAGTGACGGCAATGATAGTTACATTTACACAGAAAAGTGACTTACTGTTACATTCGACAGTTTTGAATGAAGAAACTTTGGGGTTTCTTCTGCGACGAAGCGGTGACAGTAAAGCACTTTTTCTTTATGTGGTAAAGGAGCGTTTCTGGGTGATTCTTGTGTTATTTTTGATATCCGGGACATATCTGGCTACTCTATGTATCTATGGAACCGTTATTTGGTACGGTACAGGCATTGGCACATTGCTTGCCATCGCGCTCATGCGATATGGCTTTTCGGGCATACTATTATTGGTGGCAGCCGGCTTACCTCAATATCTTTTGTATGTTCCGGCTATGCTGATTACCCTGCAGCTATGCAAGGAGAAGCGGGAGATTAGCAGAAAGCTGTTTTTGCAATTTGGATTGATGGAAACGGTTGTCATAATTGGTTGTTTCTTAGAAAGTTATGTAAATCTGATATTGGTTGAAAAAATCTTAGATAAATTTTTTTGATGGAAATACTATATCTAGTAGTTTTAAAAAGACAATATTCCTTTATTTTGTAGCATTATGCAAAAACACCGAAAAAGCACAGAAAAATGAGCAATTTTGCCGTTGCTTTTCATAAATAAAATCATTATAATAACTTTTGTACGCATCTATTAAGGGGAAAGTATGCGTAAAAAGAAAGGTAATGTGTGCATGGAACAGCGGATTGAGGAATTTATAGTATATTTACATAATGTGAAGAATACCTCAGAAAATACAGTTATGTCTTATCGCAGAGATTTGAAAAAGTGGGCAGGCTATATGACTGGGATAGGTGCTTCCTCAATTCAGGAGGTAACAGCAGAACATTTGGAAAGCTTTGTTCATTTTTTGGAGGAGAAAAAGTTTAAAGCAGCGACTATCTCCAGAAACATTGCATCTATCAAGGCTTTTTATCATTATCTTTTTAAACAGAGGTTGATTGAGGAAGACATTTCAGATACTTTGCATGCTCCTAAGGTAGAGAAGAAATTACCTCAGATTATGACTATGGAGGATGCTGTTCGATTGATTGAACAACCGTCAGGGGATAAGCCCAAGGATTTGCGTGACAGAGCAATGCTGGAGCTTCTCTATGCAACGGGAATACGCGTTTCGGAATTGATTAATCTGAAGCTTTCGGATATTAATTTGCAGATGGGGTATCTAATCTGTAGGGATGATAGTAAGGAAAGAATGATTCCTTTTGGAAATAAAGCGAAAAATGCGCTGTTTCGTTATTTGGAAAGGGGCAGGGATGCCATGCTTTTGGAATACGAAGCAGAGGAGTTATTTGTAAATTGTTCGGGACTTCCTATGAGTCGTCAGGGCTTCTGGAAGTTGATTAAGTATTATGCCAAGAGAGCAGGCATCGAAGCGGAGATTACACCGCACACATTGCGTCATTCCTTTGCAGCGCATTTGGTGGAAAATGGAGCGGATTTAAGAAGTGTACAGGAAATGATGGGACATTCTGATATTGCTACTACGCAGATTTATGCATCCGTAACCAATCATCATTTAAGAGAAGTATATGCAAAGACTCACCCGAGAGGGTGAGCCTTTTTTCTATTCATATTCTGCAATTGTGTAAATTAACTTTTCAGTATCTTCCCAGCCGAGACAAGGGTCGGTGATGGATTTACCGTAAACACCGCCACCTACCTTCTGGCAGCCTTCTTCGATGTAGCTTTCGATCATTACACCCTTTACCAGACTGTGAATATTAGGACAGAACTTACGACTGTGCATTACTTCTTTCACAATACGAATTTGCTGTTTAAATTGCTTGTTGGAATTAGAATGGTTAGAGTCAATAATGCAGGCTGGATTTTTTAAGTTCATGCTTCCATACATATCATAAAGGCGGATTAAATCCTCATAATGATAGTTAGGAATACTCTGCCCATGCTTGTTGTTGGCACCGCGAAGTACAGTATGTGCCAGTTCATTGCCGGTAGTATTTACTTCCCAACCACGATAAATAAAGGAGTGAGGATGCTGTGCTGCGTATACGGAGTTCAACATAACAGACAGGTCGCCACTGGTAGGATTTTTCATGCCGGCAGGTACATCAAAGCCACTGACGGTTAAACGGTGCTGCTGATCCTCTACGGAACGGGCACCGATTGCTACATAGGAGAGGATATCAGAAAGATAACCCCAGTTTTCCGGATAGAGCATTTCATCTGCAGCAGTCAGTCCGGATTCTTCGATGGCACGAATATGCATTTTCCTCATGGCAATCAGTCCGGCTAAGAAGTCTGGTTTTTTCTCCGGATCCGGCTGATGTACGATACCCTTGTAGCCCTCACCTGTGGTACGGGGTTTGTTTGTGTAAATGCGGGGGATAAGGATTAATTTGTCCTTTACTTTGTCATTCACCTTTGCCAGACGACTGATATAGTCGCAAACGGAATCCTCATTATCTGCGGAACAGGGACCGATAATCACCAAAAATTTATTGCTTTTGCCGGTAATGACATCTCGTATTTCTGCATCTCGCTGTGCTTTGATTTCTGCCATACCGAAAGGTAAAGCATATTCAGTTCGAATTTCTTCCGGTGTGGGAAGCTTTTGTATAAATTCAAAACTCATAAGTAAACATGTCCTTTCTTTATGTAAAATAATTAAGCTATTATTTGAAAGCTAAAATCCATTCTTACTCGCATAGTTTATCACTCTAAAGTACAGGTTTCAAGTTTTTTTTACTTATGGAAACGTAGGGTAACCCATAAATAGCTGATACTTAAGAAAAGCTGGCTGGCTAAAAGCCCCCACAAATATCCCTGAATGCCGTGAGTGGGAACGAAAACATAAATGAACAGCAAACGTAGTAATAATCCGCTCACATTTAGTAAGAAGAGTAGAATTACCTTTCCCATGCCTTGCAAAATAGCAGATAAAGTATTGTTCAGGTACAAAAAGGGACAGATAAAGCTGAGAGAGGTAATAAAGAAGCCGGCCAGCTCACTATGGAAAAGGAAACGTCCCAGAAGTCGTCCAAATACCATAAATATAACCATACAACTAAAACCCAGCAGAGAACAGGCTTGCACGGTTTTGAGGGTCAGCTTTTTTACGCCTTTCCGGTCCCCCAGAGAAATTCGTTCGGAAATCAGTGGCAGTAGTAATATCGCAAAGGAGCTGGTGATGGCATTGGGAAAAAAGAGTAGGGGGAAAGCCATACCGGTAAGTACTCCGTAGACACTGAGGGCTGTAGAACTATCATAGCCAAAGGCACGCAGCTGGGCCGGGAGGGATACTGTTTCTATGCTTTGTAGTAAATTCAGGGTGATACGATTGGCAACCAGTGGAAGAACCATAGTGAAAAGAACACAGTAAGTAAGTGTGTTGGTACTATGTATAGTCGGTTTGTCCGCAGAGAGGCGAAACAGGAGTGCGATAATACATACAAGGGTGGATATGGCTTCGCCGATAACTAAACCGATAACTGTTACATTTAGTGTAGGAGTACTGCCTTGAAGCATTCCTATAGAGGTGATAAGGTACACGCTGAATACACGTCCCAGTTGTTCGATAAGCTGACAGGCGGCCGGGATGCCGGCTTTTTTTAGCCCATAAAAATAGCCATTGATACAGGCGTGGACAGAACTTAAGGGGAGGGAAAGTGCCAGTATACGAAGCATAGAGGCGGTACGTGGTTCTTGCAAAAAGTGTATGGCGATGAGTTCATTGCCTTGTTGCAGAACGAGCATGAGTAGTAGGGAAGCCGGAAGGGAAATGCTAAGTCCTATCAGTAAAGGGCGGCAGGAAGGAGAAGCAGTATCGGCGTTTGTGCGCTCTGCTACAAATTTGGAAATAGCAGTTTGGAAGCCGGCTGCAGTCAGGGAAAAGGAGAGTGCCATGACCGGTCCCAACAGCTGATATACCCCCATGCCTTCTTCACCAAAAATTTGGGAAAGATACATACGATAGAAGAAGCCTATCAGGCGGGAAAGAAAGCCTGCCAGAGTGAGCAGAAAGCTTCCGGTGATTAAGGGATGCTTTGCTAAATTGTGTTTTAGAGTTGCGAGTGTTTTTGACATAGATTACCATACCATAATGTGTGGATTTATAATAGAATATTCATGTGCTCCTGTTGACAGAACAAAGAAAAAATGAGTAATATAATGACAGATGTATTTGCAATGTATGAGGTAATGATTTATGAATAAAAAAGTAGTAGTGGGCATGTCCGGAGGAGTGGATTCTTCCGTGGCAGCTTATTTATTAAAAAAGGCAGGTTATGAGGTGATAGGTGTCACCATGCAGATTTGGCAGGATGAGGAGTGTGCTGTACAAGAGGAAAATGGTGGTTGCTGTGGATTGTCTGCCGTAGACGATGCCAGACGGGTAGCCGAGCATTTGGAAATCCCTTATTATGTGATGAATTTCAAGAAGGAGTTTCAATGCAATGTCATGGATTACTTTGTAGAGGAGTATTTGCAGGGCAGAACCCCCAATCCCTGTATCGCTTGTAACCGGTATGTGAAGTGGGAATCCCTTCTGCAAAGAAGTCTGGAAATCGGAGCGGACTATATCGCCACCGGACATTATGCGAGAATTGACCGGTTGGAGAACGGTCGCTTCACTATACGAAACAGCGTGACTGCCGCCAAGGACCAGACCTATGCACTGTATAATCTGACACAGGAGCAGTTGGCACGGACACTGATGCCTATCGGAGAATATACCAAGGAAGAAATCCGACAGATAGCAAAGGATGCAGGATTGCCTGTGGCACAGAAACCGGATAGTCAGGACGTGTGTTTCGTGCCGGATGGTGATTATGCAAGCTTTATCGAAAGTGTTGCAGGAGAAAGGGTGCCCGGACCGGGGAATTTCGTGACAACGGATGGAAAGGTGTTAGGAACCCACAAGGGGATTACCCATTATACCATCGGACAGCGCAGAGGCTTGGAGCTGTCTATGGGAGAGCGTGTATTTGTAACAGAAATCAGACCGGATACCAATGAGGTGGTAATCGGTAAGAACGAGGATATTTTCGTGGATAAGGTACTTTGTGAAAATGTGAATTACATGGCTATGGAAAACTTGGAACAGCCGGTAAGGGCTTTAGCAAAGATACGCTATAACCACAAGGGAGAATATTGTATGTTGGAAAAACTACCGGATGGAAAGGTGTTGTGTCATTTTGAACAGCCGGTAAGAGCAGCCACACCGGGACAGGCAGTGGTGTTTTATGAAGGTGAGTATGTACTGGGTGGCGGTACCATAATAAGCGGGTTTTCGGAGTGGCCATAAATGAAATCGGAATAAGGCATAGAGAAAGATACGGAAACAGGAACACTTAACGAGAAAGGATGTATGATAATATGAAGAAGGATTTTCAGGAGGAAGCTATGGATTACAGAGGAAATGCTTACGAGGAAGATGATAGGATGAGAAATTCCTATCTGAGTATGACAGGAAGAATTGTCTCCATTGAGGCTGCCGGTTTTCGAGGAATTGGTGCAAATGACTGTCAGTTGAGAGTAGGCGTAGAAACCGTGGAGGACGGTTTGATAAACTTTATCGTATCGCCTGTCACCTATGTGGTGAACTTCGAAACCTTGCAGGAGGGAATGACAGCTACCTTTTATCACCGTGCAGATGTGCCTGTGCCTATGATTTACCCACCACAGTATCAAGCAGTGGTAGTGGCACCACAGATGTCTGAGGGACAGGTGTTCGTAGGACATTTTAATGCGTCTCTTATTAGTGAAGATATGGGACTGCAATTGAACATGAGTGGTGACACAAAGGTAGTAACCACTAACAATCAGGTTTTTAAGGGAAATGTAGCGAATCATGATCTGGTAGTTGTCTATAGATATACCACCAGAAGCATTCCGCCCCAGACTACACCGGAGATGATAGTAGTGCTTTGCGGGCAGGGAGAAAACGAATAAAGATGTGAAAAAGAGTGTAGCTCTCCTGACCGGAAGTTTTATTAGTCGGGGAGGTACACTCTCTTTGGTTGTAGCATTATAATAAAGCAGAGATGGATATTATATACGCTTAAATTCTGCCACACGCTTCTCGAAAATTGTATAATATAGGAAGCCACATTCTTTTAATACCTCTGTGGCACGGTTAAAGTGTGCGGAGATATCCTTGGGAGAATGAGCATCCGAACCGATGGTGATGATTTCGCCGCCCAGTTCTTTATAACGTTTCAGAATATCTGTACAGGGATGTAGTTCGCGTAAGCCCTTTACCACGCCGCCTGTGTTTATCTCTAGCCCTTTACCATTCTCTATCAAAAGCTTTAGGATCGGGTCTAAAATATCCTTATACTTGGCGAAGGTGTAATCATTGTCCTTATTGGGACCATAGCGTACCACATAATCTAAATGACCGTAAACATCAAAATTCGTAAAATTTTTTATATTGATCAGAATAGATTCAAAATATTCCCGATAAGCTTCTTCTTCGCTGCGACCTTCATAAAAAGCAGGGTAGTAGGGGTCCTTTTGGTTGCATACATGAGAAGAACCGATGATAAAGTCAAACTCATAGCTTTTGGCCAAAATGGAGTTCTGACGCACAATCTGAGGTTGCAGTCCCAGTTCAATGCCAAAAAGAATATTGATTTTATTTTTGTACTTTTCTCGATATTTTAATAAATCATAAAGATACGCATTCACATTCAGTTCAAAAGTGCCGGCGGGAGTATCCTCGCAAACCGGGAAATCGAAATCATTGTGCTCGGTAAAGCACATATGGGTCAGTCCTAAATCAATGGCTTTTTGAATCATTTCCTCCATGGGGGTATCGGAATCCCCGGAAAAGGAGGAGTGCATATGAAAATCTGCTGTAATAGGCATGTTGATACCTCTCTTTCCATTTTGTTCTCTCTTAGTATAAATCAACTTGAAAAAAACTGCAATATTCTATGAAATGGAATGAAAGAGTGAAGTATGAGTTGGGAATGAGGGAGTGAATTGGTGAGAATAGGAGAGAAAAGGAGCCCTAAATGTAAAGAAAATGTAAAAATCAACCAAAATTAAAAATATTTTTGATTTACATCTTGAATTATGAAAAGGAATTAGGTAAAATAGGGTTGCTGATAAAATTTTGACAATCTAGCTTTGGCAATTGGACGAGCAGGAGCGGATATGTCAAAAAATATAAAATTATATATTTTAGGAGGAAACTAAAATGGCAGTAAAAGTAGCAATTAATGGTTTTGGCCGTATTGGTCGTCTTGCATTCAGACAGATGTTCGATGCAGAAGGTTATGAAGTAGTAGCAATCAATGACTTAACAAGTCCTGAGATGCTTGCTCATTTATTAAAGTATGATACCGCTCAGGGTAAGTACAAGTATGCTGACAGCGTAGTAGCTGGCGAAGACAACATTACCGTTAACGGTAAGACTATCACCATCTATGCAAAGGCTAACGCAGCTGAACTCCCTTGGGGTGAATTAGATGTTGACGTAGTATTAGAGTGTACCGGTTTCTATACCTCTAAGGCTAAGGCAGAAGCTCACATCCAGGCTGGTGCTAAGAAGGTAGTTATCTCTGCTCCTGCAGGAAACGATCTTCCTACCATCGTTTACAATGTAAACCACAACACCTTGAAGGCAGAAGATACTGTTATCTCTGCAGCTTCTTGTACCACAAACTGCTTAGCTCCTATGGCTAAGGCTCTTAATGATTTAGCACCTATCATGTCTGGTATCATGACAACTGTTCATGCTTACACAGGTGATCAGATGATCCTTGATGGTCCTCAGAGAAAGGGCGACAAGAGAAGAAGCCGTGCATGCGCTTGCAACATCGTTCCTAACTCTACCGGTGCAGCTAAGGCAATTGGTCTTGTTATTCCTGAATTGAACGGCAAGTTAATCGGTTCTGCACAGCGTGTTCCTACCCCTACCGGTTCTACTACTATCTTAGTAGCAGTTGTTAAGGGTGCAGTTACCAAGGACGAAATCAATGCAGCTATGAAGGCAGCAGCTACCGAAAGCTTCGGTTACAACACTGATGAAATCGTTTCTTCTGATATCATCGGTTCTACCTTCGGTTCTATCTTCGATGCTACTCAGACTATGGTAGCTCCTATGGAAGATGGCAACACTCAGGTACAGGTTGTTTCTTGGTATGATAACGAGAACAGCTACACCTCTCAGATGGTTCGTACTATTAAGTACTTCGCTGAGTTGGCATAGTTCGTATTTTAAACGACCTAAAAGGTCCGGTTCATTAGGACCGGACCTTTATTATTTTAAAACAAAAAGAAAGTGGAGGTCATACAAATGGGCTTAAACAAGAAATCAGTAGATGATATCAATGCTAAGGGCAGAAAAGTTCTCGTAAGATGTGACTTTAACGTGCCTCTTAAGGAAGGCGTGATTACTGACGAAACTCGTATCAACGCAGCACTTCCTACAATTCAGAAGTTAATCAACGATGGTGGCAAGGTTATCCTTTGCTCACATCTTGGTAAGGTTAAGGAAGGTCCTAACGAAAAGGAATCTTTGGCACCTGTTGCTAAGAGACTTTCTGAGAAGCTTGGTAAGGAAGTTGTTTTCGTTGCAGATTACAATGTTACCGGCGAAGCAGCTACCGCAGCTGTAGCAGCTATGAACGAAGGCGATGTAGTATTACTTCAGAATACACGTTTCCGTGGCAAAGAAGAGACCAAGAACGGCGAAGAATTCAGCAAGGAATTGGCTGATTTGGCAGATGATTATGTATGTGATGCATTCGGTTCTTCTCACAGAGCACATGCATCTGTAGCTGGCGTTACCAAGTTCATCACCGAAAAGGGTGGTTCTAACGTAGTTGGTTACTTAATGCAGAAGGAAATCGACTTTTTAGGTAATGCAGTAGAAAATCCTGTAAGACCTTTCGTAGCAATCCTTGGTGGCGCTAAGGTTGCTGATAAGTTAAATGTTATCTCTAACCTGTTAGAGAAGTGTGATACCCTTATCATCGGTGGTGGTATGGCTTACACCTTCTTAAAGGCTCAGGGTAAGGAAATCGGTAACTCATTAGTAGATGATGAGAAGATTGATTACTGTAAAGAGATGATGGATAAGGCAGAGAAGCTTGGTAAGAAGTTATTACTTCCTATCGATACCACTGTTGCAGCCGGCTTCCCCAGCCCTATCGATGCAGAAATCGAAGTTACTTATGTAGATGCAGATGCTATCCCTTCTGATATGGAAGGTTTGGATATCGGACCTAAGACCGCAGCTATGTATGCTGACGCTGTTAAGTCTGCAAAGACCGTTGTTTGGAACGGACCTATGGGTGTATTCGAGAACCCTACCTTGGCAGCTGGTACTATCGCAGTAGCTAAGGCACTTGCTGAAACCGAAGCAACTACCATTATCGGTGGTGGTGACTCTGCAGCAGCAGTTAACCAGTTAGGTTTTGGTGACAAGATGAGCCACATCTCTACCGGTGGCGGTGCTTCCCTTGAGTTCTTAGAGGGTAAGGTACTTCCTGGTGTAGATGCAGCAGACGACAAGAACTAATTAAGAATTTCTATGGTGTCAAAAGACGCCACCTAAGAAATTCTAAATTAGTAGGAAGAATGCCAAAGGCATTCTTCAGCAAATTATAGAACGTGAGGAAAATAATCATGGCAAGAAGAAAAATTATCGCTGGTAACTGGAAGATGAACATGACTCCCAGCCAGGCAGTTGAACTTGTAAATACTTTAAAGCCCCTCGTAGTAAATGATGATGTAGACGTAGTATTCTGCGTACCTGCAATCGACATCATTCCTGCTATGGAAGCTGCTAAGGGTTCTAACATCAACATCGGTGCTGAGAATATGTACTTCGAAGATAAGGGTGCATTCACCGGTGAAATCGCTCCTAACATGCTTACAGATGTAGGCGTTAAGTACGTTATCATCGGACATTCTGAGAGAAGAGAGTACTTCGCAGAAACTGATGAAACTGTTAACAAGAAGGTATTGAAGGCATTCGAATATGGTATTACCCCTATCGTATGCTGTGGTGAAACCTTAACTCAGAGAGAACAGGGCGTTACCATCGACTTCATCCGTCAACAGATTAAGATTGCTTTCTTAAACGTTACCGCTGAGCAGGCTGCAACTGCAGTTATCGCTTATGAGCCTATCTGGGCTATCGGTACCGGTAAGGTTGCTACTACTGAGCAGGCTCAGGAAGTATGTAAGGCAATCCGTGACTGTATCGCAGAAGTTTATGATGATGCTACTGCAGCAGCTATCCGTATTCAGTACGGCGGTTCTGTATCTGCTTCCAGTGCACCTGAATTATTCGCTCAGCCGGATATCGACGGTGGTCTTGTAGGTGGAGCAAGCTTGAAGCCTGACTTCGGCGCTATCGTAAACTACAATAAGTAATTTGAAGTTGTGGATATTTCAAAATAAAACATAACAAAATGTAATGAAAAGCCATTCGATGTAGGTTGTTTTGAACATCGGATGGCTTTTTTGTGATGAAATAGTAAGTTGACTCAAAAGAAATATAGTATCAACTCCCGTTGAAACGTGATATAATTCAAACAGAAGCTATAGAATTTCAATGATGTTGTTTATGACATCCCACTGGTTAGAAGGGAGGACTACTATGAAACTATCTGAACAAAGCATGACAGCTGTTTTTGAAAAGATGCTGTTCCCGGAGGAAAAGAGCTTGTGTGGTGTATATTGCGGTTTTCCTCAAACAGGCTTTTTTGCCAGGTCCGGTAATATGCTTATAGGATATGCCACTTGTACAAGCTTTGGCAGATTGCTGATTGCCAGATATTTTTTGAAAGAATGTGCTACGGGTACATTGGGGCTGGTTTCGGTGAAGAAACTGACCATAAAGAAAAATATTTTCGGACAGCAAATTATAGAGGCAACCTTCCCTATAGATAATAAGGAGTTGAAGCTGAAGCTGCAGATTTCGCCCAAGGTGTATGGAGTGGATTTCCCCAATCAGGAGCAGAATCTGGCAACGATGTTGACCATTTTGCAGAAGTATGAAACGTCACATTAAGAGTAGGTAGATTATTTGAGTGGGATGAGAAAAATATTATGGATAGAACGGAAAAGGTAAGAGAAGTAGTAGATGAAATCTTATTAAATATGTCGGATGCTGAAGAACGCAGATGTGCTTATTTGCACTTATATGGTGTTTCGCAGGCATGTGCATTGTTAGCTCTAAAACGGAAGGAAAATGTGGAACTGGCTATAATTGCGGGTATGTTGCATGATCTTTATTCTTATGCAAATATGGATTCATATGACCATGCTCATAAAGGGGCTGAACTGGCGCGAGATATTTTAGATTCATTGCAGATTTTTAGTGAAGAGGAAAAAGAGTTCATTTGTACAGCAATATATAATCATAGTGATAAAACAATGACACACGCACCTTTGGATGAAATTTTGAAAGATGCGGATGTGATGCAACATGTTTTATATAATCCTCTATGTGATAGAAAAGTGCAAGAGGAACAGCGTTTTGGGCTATTGAAGAGGGAGTTAGGGGTGGAAGATTGATGAAAGAATTAGAAAAAGTATTATCAGAGCAAATTCTTCAGATGGAGGCAAATAACATAGCTGTTTGTGAGACAGAGTTGCATCCAATATACCTTGACAGAACAGAAAAGGATAATGCAAAGTGGTTAGGGATGATTAACGTAGCAATAAAGACTGCTCAGAAATTTGAAATTCATTGTTGGAACGAGGAACAGGAATGGATTGATGTGGCTTTGCAATATGGGGAAATAAAAGAAAGTGACTGGAAGTATGGCAAAATAATTTCGGGAAATGTTACATCGGAGTTTGCTGATATGCTTCTTGGCTTGCCGAAGCCGAAAGACACGGAGATATATAACAAGATGACGCCGTTCTTTAATGTGTTTTTGGATGATAGATTCCAAAGTAGTCATTATGGAACAGAAATATATGTAGTGCAAGAAATGAGTAACAAAGAAGCTTAAAATGAGGGAGACTAACATAATGCTATATGTTGCGAGGCATGGACAAACCATATGGAATTTGCAAAACAAGGTATGTGGTATTACGGATGTGGAATTGACGGAACTTGGAAAAGAACAAGCCAAAGCTTTGGCAAATGAAGTACAAGGAAACGGCATAAGCCTTATAATATCATCGCCTCTAAAAAGAGCAGTTGAAACAAGCCAAATAATATCTGAGATATGTGATATACCTTTTGAAATAGACAAGAGACTTATTGAGCAAAACTATGGCATTTATGAAGGTGTTGATAGAAAAAAGGAAGAGTTTTTAAATAATAAAAGGCAGTTTGCATTTAAATATCCAAATGGAGAATCTATGATGCAGGTCGCTTATAGGGTATACGGGTTACTTGAAGAACTGAAATGTAAATATAGTGATAAGAATGTTTTGGTCATCACTCATGGCGGGGTATGCCGTATTATAAATACATATTTTAGAGATATGGCAAATGAGGAATTCTTTCATTATACATTGCAAAATGCAAGGTTAGAAAAGTATGAGTGGGGAGAAGATTAACAAAATGAACATTGTAGTTAGATTAGAAGAGGAAAAAGATTATCGTAGAGTAGAAGAAGTAACGAAAAGTGCATTTGCATATCCGGAAAGAATTGAACGTGGACAAATAGGTTGTCCTTATGAACATTGGATGGTTAATGAACTACGAAAAAGAGATGGTATTCTTGCTTTAAGTTTAGTTGCGGTAGTTGACGAAAATATTGTGGGTCATATTATTTGTAGTAAAGCAGAGGTTCGGTCAGAAAATAGAATAACTCCAGTTTTGAATATTGGTCCGATTAGTGTTTTACCGGAATACCAAAGGAGAGGTATAGGAAAGGCACTTATTACTAGTATGATTGATAAAGCAAAACAATTGGGATATGGTGCGATTTTATTTTTTGGTCGACCGGAATACTATCCGCAGTTTGGATTTAAGGAAGCTTCTTTCTTTGGAATAACAGATTCGGATGGGTATAACTATCCAGCATTCATGGGAATGGAGTTAGTACCAAATTATTTAGCGGATGTGCATGGCAGTAAGTTTTATGAGTCAGAGATATATAATGACGAACTGAATAGAGAAGTTGTAAAAGAATTTGATAAGAATTTTTAGGAAGCAAAATTCAATTGTCTAATTTATACAGCCATACGAGGTGAAGCGGATAGTAAAGGTTTAGATGTAGGTGGAAATGAAACAATAATATTCTCTCCTTACTGTGTGACACAGAATTTATCAGGTGCTTATTCAATAATACTAAGTACATTTTTATGTGAAGCAGAAGGTAAATTACTTGAACGGACAAATGAGACGGAGAACATCCGCTGGATGAAGAGAGATGAATTAAAAGAGATTGTTGATAATTCTCCAGAAAGCATTTTTCTGATGCATGTCAATGCATTGAGAAAATATTTAGGATAGAATGGTTTATTAAAAGCAAGTAGTTTAATACATACAAATTTAAGTTTGTGGAGGAATAATTAATATGGCATATGTAGATATTAATGGTAAAAAAATATATTTTGAAGAGTATGGTATAGGAAAAAATCCTACATTGGTATATATGCATGGCGGTCCTGGAGAAAGCTGTCTGACCTATACTTATCAGGCACAAAAGCTAGGTGAGTATTTTCACATTATTAGTTTTGACCAATATGGTGTATTTCGTTCTGATGCTATTCCAGAAGAAACAAAAGCGGATGTGAAATATCATATTGATATAATAGAACAGATGAGGATTGAACTTGGTATAGAAAGGTGGATACCGCTTGGACATTCTTTTGGAGGAATGCTTGCACTTGTTTATTCATATGCTTATCCTGATAGTGTTGATGCGGTAATTTATGATTGTCCGATGTGGAGTGCATTACACACAGCAAGAGCAATCGCTGAAGCTACATTGCCGTATTTTGTGCAGAATGAAATAACTGAACAAATAGAGATTATCAATGAAATATTGATAGATAGCATTTCTCCTCAAGATGCATTTAACAAATCTATGAGAATTGAATGGAACGAGGAATTAAATCGTTATTGTCATGTTATTGAAATGAGTAAATATAACAGTTATATCAATGAGAATATAGCTGAGCCAAATGTGACAAACGATTGTTGGAGTAAATATATAACTTTTAGGCAAAAACTTTTTGATTCAGAGGACTTTTACCATGATTACTTGCCGTATCTTGCGGAAATACGAAAACCTCAATTTTTAATTGTCGGTGAGTATGATATGACCTGTGGAAAATATGAACAAGAATGGTTTGATACACATGCAATAAACGGCAGAAAAGAGATACTTAATAACAGTGCACATTTATCGTGGTTTGAGTGTCCTGAAAAATATACTGATTTGGTAACGAGTTTTATTTTGGCGCTAAAGTTATAGATAAGAATATGAGGATATAACAAACAATGAAAATTTTAGTAATAGGCGGTACACGCTTTTTCGGAATACATATGGTTAATGAATTATTAGCACATGGACACGATGTTACCATCGCTACACGCGGAAAAGCTTCTGATGAATATGGCGATAGAGTGAAGCGGATAATTCTCGAAAGAACAAATGCAGAGAGCGTACGAAGAGCCTTAAGTGGAACACATTATGATGTGGTTATTGATAAAATTGCTTACTGCTCAAATGATATAAAGTATGTTATGGATGTGGTTGATTGTGACAAGTATATCCATATGTCAAGTACATCGGTTTATGATCCAAAACATATCAATACACTGGAAACAGACTTTGATGGTTTTTCAGCAGATTTTGTTTGGTGCGATAGGAGTACATTTCCTTATGAAGAAATAAAACGCCAGGCAGAATATGCTTTATGGCAAAAGTATCCTGATAGAAATTGGATTGCAGTAAGATATCCGTTTGCCATAGGAACAGATGATTATACGAAAAGATTGTTGTTTTATGTGGAACATGTTATAAAATCGATTCCTATGAATATCGATAACCTGGATTATCAGATGGGCTTCATACGTTCCGATGAGGCCGGAAAGTTTATAGCTTTTTTGGTGGATAAAGATGTTAAGGGTGCTATTAACGGAAGTGCGAAAGGCACTATTTCCATACAAGAAATCATTGATTATGTGGAAAAGAAGACGGGTGCAAAAGCAATCATTAACAAGGACGGAGATGTTGCACCATATAATGGAGAGCCGGAATATAGTATCAATACCGAAATGGCACAAGCACTGGGATTTGAGTTTTCGGTACTTCATGATTGGATATATGAGCTTTTGGATTATTATATTCAATTAGTGAAATAAAGGAAAGAAGAAATCAACAATGAGAATAAGACCATATTTAAATAAAGATTTTGACATCATAGCTCGATGGATAACAGATGAACGGTCACATGCTTTATGGTGTGCGAATTTGATACCATACCCTCTTGAGAAGAAGAGTTTTGATGATTTGTTACAACAATTCGAAAATCGGTTTGGAGACAGTCCATTCGTTGCGACTACAGATGATGGAAGAGTGGTTGGCTTCTTTTGCTTTTCCGTTAATTTAAAGACAAATGAGGGAATGTTAAAATTTGTGGTCATCGATGATACTATGAGGAATAAGGGCTATGGATATGAAATGCTGAAGTTAGCTGTGAAATATGCGTTTGAAATTGCTAAGGCAGATGCAGTACAACTGAATGTATTTTCTAAAAATCCGGGTGCAATGAAGTGTTATCAAAAAGTGGGATTTCAAGAGAGAACACTGACGAAAAATGCTTTTCATTTTAAGGAGGAAGCATGGGGAAGATGTAATATGTTTATTACGAATAATCGATAGATTAAATGATAACCAGACAGGGGGAGATATGATGTTTGATAGTAATTTCAGAGGAAACATATATATTGTTAAGGATAATGAGGTTTTATATGAAAAAGCGGCAGGCTTTGCGGATCTGGCAAATGAAGTCCCTAATTCATTAGAAACCAAATTTGCAAGTGCATCAGCAGGAAAAGCTTTCGTTGCGGTAGGTATTTTGCAATTAATTGAACGAGGAAAAATAAGTTTCGAGGATACGTTGGGAAAGCTTCTAGATGTTGATTTGCAGAATATTGATGATGAAGTAACTGTAGAGCAATTATTAATTCATACTTCAGGTGTTCCTGATTATTTTGACGAAAGTGTTATGGATGAGTATGAAGAATTGTGGGTAGATTATCCTAATTACAAAATCAGACACAATAGTGATTTGCTTCCACTGTTTATAAGCAAACCTATGATGTATCCAAAAGGCGAAAAGTTTCAATATAATAATTCTGGCTATGTATTGCTTGCTATGATTATTGAAAAAGTGACGGGAATGTATTTTGACCAATACCTGAAGGAAAATCTTTTTGATGTATGTGGCATGAAGTCAACGGGTTATTATGAATTAGATAGGTTGCCGGCAAAATGTGCCAATAATTATATTTATTGTGCAGACACTAATGTTTTTCGCACAAATATTTTTTCTGTGGATGTAAAGGGAACCGGTGCAGGTGGTGCATTTATCACTGTAAAAGATATTGTTTGCTTTTGGAATAGCTTATTAAGTGGGAAATTAATTTCAAAAGAATTGGTTTCTCATATGCTTAGCAAAAAAAGTGGTGATGGTATTGACGCAGAAGAAGGATATTATGGTTATGGTGTGTGGATAATCGATAATCCAAAGGGCAAGGATATTGCATATTTTCAAGGTTGTGACCCCGGAGTGAGTTTTATTTCTGAATATAATCCAAACAATAATATTATTTCGATTCTGGTAAGCAATTATGGTGATAATGTTTGGAACGAAATGAGGAAAATAAGAGAGAATTTTTATAAATAGTATGTCGCGGAATTCTAACCGGGTGGCTGGAAATAATGAAAAATCTTAGTGTTTCGGAGAGATAAGAATGATTACTTTTAAAGAAGTGGATAAATCTTTTTTGGAGTTATATGATAAGGTTTCTATGAATGTAAATGTGCGTTCAGAATATAGGGTCAAAAGAATGGATGGCGGTCTTGGTGGTTTCATTTTCGAAGAAGTATCGGTTGAGCCATATATTAAGGACTTGAGTGTGTATGAACGTGCCACCGAGTATGAGAATGAATTTGACATTACCAATTGGAGATTCTATATGGCATTTGATGGAGATATTCCGGTAAGCGCAATGACGATTGTTGGTCAAACAGAAGGATTAAACATGCTTTATGGCAGAAAAGATGCTTGTGTGTTATGGGATATTCGTGTTGCTGATACATATAAACACAAAGGAATTGGACAAAAGTTGCTGGATATGGGTATTTTAAATGCCAAAAAGGATGGATACCAACAGATGATTATCGAATGTCAGAATAACAATATTCCGGCTTGCAAGTTCTATCAAAAACAAGGAGCTTTATTATCTAAAATAGATATGTATGCTTATTATTTAGAACCGGAAATAAGAAACGAAATTCAGTTTATATGGTATTTGGATATTTAGATACTCTCAATTGATAGAGATAAAAGTACCCCAAAATCGAATTTAGGTGGTGAAACTATGAAAGACAATAGATTAGTATTTGATAAGATTTCTGATATTTTTGACAAATGGCGATGCCATTATAGTCAGGAATTATTTCGTTACATAGTACAAACATGTGAACTTGACAAAAGTAAGAGATGTCTTGAAATCGGTCCGGGAACCGGACAGGCGACCGATTTTGCGTTGCAAACAGGATGCGATTATAACGCAATTGAATTAGGCGCGAATTTAACTGCCTTCATGAAAGGTAAGTATGCTCAATATCCAAACTTTCATATCGTAAATGCTGATTTTGAAACATATGTATTTGAAGAAAGCTCTTATGATTTGGTGTATTCTGCGGCGACTATACAATGGATTAATGAGGAAATTGCCTATAGTAAGTGTGCCAATATGCTGAAAGAGGGCGGATATTTGGCAATGTTCTTTTTACGAGGAGATTATCAGACCCCTAATCCGGAATTGTTTTCTGCAATACAGAAAATATATGATGAGTATTTCAAGCCTGAAAATCCATACCGATGTAAATTTGATTATGAAAATGGTACAAGTTATGGTCTGGAATATCTCGGTAGAAAAGAGTTTTATGGTAAACGGGAGTTTACCGCAGATGAGTATATAGAATATATTCATACACATTCGGACCATACCGCTATTAAAGAAGAATGTAGGGAGCCCTTCTTTGAAGGGATACGAAATGCAATCATAGAACATGGAAATCGGATTGTATTTCATGATACTTATGTGCTGTATTTATATAAAAAATTTTAATAACCTTTGGGGATTTCCCCAAAAGGGAGCAATAAGGAGCGGCGTATGCAGATTACCAGAGAAATTATTTTGACTGAATTTGATAAGTTCATAGACCGTATTTTTTTGCTACCGGAAATATTCTATGTACAGGTTCGAGGCATAAAAATTTACAACAATGAAGATAGGGCAGACAAGCTTCAGAAAATTATGGAGAAAAGCTATCATGATTGCTATAGTGATATAGATTTGTCTGTTATGGTGAAATTAAACCCTAAGGATACGATTACTCCGTTAGATTATATGAAGCGAATAGACAGATTTGGGATTAATCGTGAAAATTGTCTTGGCTTGGTCTTCGTAGAAGAAAATAGTATGTATCGTATGATATTGAAAAATGGTATGCGGTATGATTTTGGATTTGCGTTTGAATGTGATGAGAATGCGGCACTGTTGGAGTTTCAGCCAAGAGAAGAGGAGTATAGTAATCCAAACTGGCCACTGGAAAATATAAACCGATTTTGGTTTGTACAGATACAGGCTCTTGCTAAGCTATATCGTAAGGATTTCCTGATAGCGGACCATTTAGCGAATATGAATTTGAATGAGACGTTAGTGCTGCAGATGGTGCAGAGAGATATAGAACATGGAACTAATCATCATCGTTACGGTTATGAAGAAGATTTGGCATATATAAATCATGGAGGGGAATGCAGTATACATACTAACAATCCTTTCTTTCATATGATTGCTGACAAGCTTTATGCGGCTGCATTAACCTATGATGAATTGGTGGCAGAGTTTTATCCAGGTTATGAAGAAAGAAGTAAATATTTCTTTGCAATAGGAAATTGCTATGAGGAGGCAAGAATAAGCAATGGTAACTGATTGTGGTTTTACAAGAGATAATAATTGGTTTCGGTATCGGGCAGGTGCTATTATTGTGGAAGATGGCTGTGTCCTTTTGGTAGGAAATGAAAAGGAAGATTATTTGTACTCTGTGGGCGGTGGTGTCCATATGGGAGAGCGGGCAGAGGACGCCGTCATAAGAGAGGTATATGAAGAAACGGGAGTGCATTATGAGGTGGAGCGTCTGGCAGTTGTCCATGAAAATTTTTTTGATGGAGTAGGAGGAACACTGGATGGTCTGCACTGTCATGAAATTGCTTTCTATTATTTGATGAAGCCCAGAGGCACCAAGGCACTGAACAGTAATAGTTACACTTATGGAGTGCGGGAAGAGATGCACTGGATACCTATAGCGGATTTGGACAAGTACAAGGCGTTTCCATCCTTTCTGAAGGATTATTTGAGTTGTCCGCAGAAAGAGATACTGCACATTGTGACGAATGAGAGGGATGAGTAGGCAGAATTGCTTGAAAAACGTTTCGGTTTATGCTAAAATACAAAATTGTGTAAGTAAGATAAATGATCGCGGCTGTAGCAATACAGGTGAGGAAAGTCCGGGCTTCATAGGGCAGGATGCCGGATAACGTCCGGTGGAGGCGACTCCAAGGCTAGTGCAACAGAAATATACCGCCAATGCATATGTTTATATGTACAAGTGAAGAAGACGCTTGCGGCTTCTTCCAGAGACTGACTTTGTCAGTCTCTTGGTAAGGGTGGAAAGGCAGCTTAAGAGACTACCGTCCGGCTGGTAACAGTCGGAGCCATGTAAACCCCATCCGAAGCAAGACCAAATAGGAAGCAATAGGTCGGCCCGGCCTGCTTTCAGGTAGGTCGCTTGAAACGTTTGGTAACAAACGTTCTAGATAGATGATCATTCACGACATAACCCGGCTTATCGTTTTGCTTACACTTATCCAAGAAATGAGGGACGAGTTGCAGACTCGTCCTTTGTGATTTTTAGAGGAAAATATTATGAAGAAATGGTTGGTAATGAGTGTAATGCTCTGGCTGGCGTTGTTTGGTGGCTGTGGAAAGCAGGAACCGGAAGGGGAAGTGTGGATGCCACAATCATCAGCTACCGAAACTCGAGAGTCTGCATTTGGTGAAGCAGAGAGTGGCACGAGTATTGAGCAGGAAACCAAGGAAAACGTTGATGTAGACGATTTGGAGCAAAGTGCAACGGTAAATGAGAGGAATACCAATTGTCTGATTCAGATACAAGCGGATACCGGGTCAGGAAGTGGTGTTCTCTGGGAGAAGCAGGAGGATGTCTGGAGTTTCGTAACAGCTGCTCATGTGGTGGAAGAGGCGACAAATACAGAGATTTATTTGGTGGAAGAGGATGTAAATTATTCTGCCAAAGCATTTATAGTAGATGGTTTGGATTTGGCTTTTGTGCAGATAGATACTACCGATATGGAGGAGCAGGTGGTAGTAAATTATGAAGTCTGCATATCGAATACCTTATCGGAGGAAGTCGAGGATAGTGTTTCTGCTACGCAGAGTATTTTGAATGGAGAGAAGGCAAATTATAGTAATATTGTGGAAGCAGGAATGATAATTTCAGTAGAAGGCTATACAGCCGCCGGAGAAATAAAAAGCTATTCCGGTACTGTGTTGGATGCTTGGATATATGTAGAAGATTTTGAGAATTATATGATGGTATGTCAGGCAGAAGCTGAGCCGGGAATGTCCGGTGGTGGTGTATTTCATGAAAATGGAGAATTGTTAGGCATTGTATGTGGAGAAAATGAAGCGGGACAGTTAGCAGTATTACCCACGTCGGTAATAGAGACAGAGTATGAATTGTTTAGAAAGAATTGAGAAATATTTCCACATTCCACCATTGACAAGTGGCAGATTATGGGGGAAAATACTTTTTAGTGGATATTTTGTAGTATTAGAGGAAGTGATGCCTAAATAGCGAAACAGTATCACTTCAGAATGGAGGAAACAATGACAAAGATAGATGTATTTTCAGGTTTTTTAGGAGCTGGTAAGACTACCTTGATTAAGAAGCTGTTGAAGGAAGCTTTACAGGACAGTAAGGTGGTTTTGATTGAAAACGAATTCGGTGAAATTGGTATCGACGGAGGCTTTTTAAAGGAAGCAGGTATCGAAATCAAGGAAATGAATTCCGGATGTATCTGCTGTTCTTTGGTGGGTGATTTCGGCGAATCCTTAAAGGAAGTATTGACTACTTATACTCCGGAGAGAGTATTGATTGAGCCCTCCGGTGTGGGTAAGCTTTCGGATGTAGTAAAGGCAGTAGAAGATGTTGCTGCTGATTTGGATGTGCAGATTAACAGTGCTGTTGCTGTAGTGGATGCTACCAAGTGTAAGATGTATATTAAGAATTTCGGTGAGTTCTTTGTGAACCAGATAGAGCATGCAGGTACCATTATTCTCAGTAGAACCGATAAGGTTTCTCAGGAAAAGTTAAATACTTGTGTAGAAATGATTCGAGAATACAACAAGGAAGCAACTATCATCACTACCCCTTGGGACCAGTTGGAAGGTAAGGCTATTCTGGAGACCATCGAAGGAGAGGACAAGCTGGAAGAGATGATGCAGGAGCTTTTGGAGCATGCCAAGGAGGAGCATGATGAGCATTGTACCTGTGGCTGCCATGGACATCATCACCATCATGACCATGAGCATGAGGAGCACGAGCACTGCCACCACGACCATGAACATGAGGAGCATGAGCATCACTGTTGCCACGATCATGAGCATGAAGACCACGAGCATCATCATCACCATGAACATGATGAAAATTGTACCTGTGGCTGTCATGACCATCATCATGACCACGACCATCACGGACATCATCATGCAGACGAGGTGTTCAGCAGCTGGGGCGTAGAGACTGCAAATGTTTACAGTCAGGTAGAGATAGAGCAGATATTGACCGCTTTGGATAGTGGCGAATATGGTATGATTTTGCGCTCCAAAGGTATGGTTCCCGCAGAGGACGGTACTTGGGTATACTTTGACTATGTACCGGAAGAACACGATATTCGTGCAGGAAAACCGGCTGTTACCGGTAAGCTTTGTGTAATCGGCTCTAAGCTGGAGGAAGAAAAGATTGCGGCATTGTTCCGCGTGTAAGGAAAATGGAGGAATGCGATGAAACCGGTCTATATGATTAATGGTTTTTTGGAAAGCGGTAAGACAGAGTTCATTACCTATACATTGGCACAGCCTTATTTTCGTACCAAGGGAAAAACCCTGATTATTGCCTGTGAAGAGGGTGAAGTAGAGTATGGTGCGGATTTGTTAAAGCGTTGCAATGCTGTATTGGAAATCATTGAAGAGGAAGAGGATTTTAATACTGCTAATCTGGTGGAGCTGGAGAAGAAGCACAAGCCGGAGCGTATTATCATTGAATACAATGGTATGTGGAATTACAAGAATATGCGTCTGCCTTGGCATTGGAAGATTGAACAGCAGATTACCACCATTGATGGTTCCACCTTCCCTGTATATTATAACAATATGCGTTCTCTTTTGGCTGAAATGGTGCGAAAAAGCGAAATGATTATTTTTAATCGTTGTGACGGAATTGAAGAATTAAATGTATATAAGAGAAACATTAAAGCAGTGAATCCCGGTGCAGATGTAATCTTTGAGGATTCCAATGGTGAAATTGATACGATTTTCGAAGAGGATTTACCTTTTGATTTGAATGCACCGATTATTGATTTGGACAATATGGGTTATGGTATCTGGTATTTGGATTCTCTAGACCACTTGGAGAGATATATCGGCAAAACCATTCGTTTCAAGGCCATGGTTCTGATACCGGATGGCTTCCCTAAGGGATATTTTGTGCCGGGACGTATGGCTATGACCTGTTGTGCGGACGATATGGCCTTCTTAGGCTTTGCCTGCGAATATGCCGGTGCGGATAGTCTGAAACAGAAGGAGTGGGTAGAGGTTACAGCTACCATTTCGAAGGAGTATTGGAAGGATTATGACGGTGAGGGACCTATTTTGCATGCCACCTCTGTAGTAAGAACAAAGGCTCCAAAGGAAGAAATCATCAGTTTTACGTAGGGAAAAGCCCTGCTTATGTAAGTTGCAAATATGCAGTGCTTATATAAGCAGGGTTTTGTGATTTCATGACACAAAGAAGCCTGTTTTGGCATAGAATAAAAATAATAAAGGAGATAAGAATATGGGCATTTTATTAAGTATTATGTTACCATTCATAGGCACAACTGCCGGTGCGGCGTGTGTGTTCTTTCTCAAGAATGAGTTAGGAGATAAGGTGCAGAAGGTGTTGTTAGGCTTTGCGGCAGGGGTAATGGTGGCGGCATCTGTATGGTCGCTTTTGATACCTGCCATGGATATGTGTGAGGATATGGGCAAGCTTTCTTTCCTGCCGGCTTTGATTGGATTGCTTTTGGGTATGGTTTTTTTGCTTCTGATGGACAGTGTAGTACCGCACTTGCATGTGGGAAGTGAAGAACCGGAAGGAAAAGAAGGAAGTAAGCTAAAGAGAACTACCATGCTTATGTTGGCGGTTACCATTCACAATTTCCCGGAGGGAGCTGCCTGTGGTGCTATTTTAGCCGGTGTTTTAGCCGGAGAAACAAATGTGACTATGGCAGGAGCCATTGCGTTATCCTTGGGAATTGCCATACAGAATATACCGGAGGGAGCGATTATTTCCCTACCTCTTCGGAGTGAGGGGTACAGTCGGTTTAAAGCCTTTGGCCATGGTACTTTATCAGGGATTGTAGAACCCATAGGAGCTATCTTATCGATTATGCTGGCGTCTTTGGTAACTCCTATTTTGCCCTATATGCTTGCCTTTGCGGCAGGCGCTATGCTTTATGTGGTAGTTGAGGAATTGATACCGGAAACCAGTCAGGGAAGTCATTCGAATTTAGGAACCATAGCCTTTGCCATTGGCTTCGCCATTATGATGGTACTGGACGTGGCACTGGGATAGGAGTAGGTATGGCACTGGAATCGGCAAAGGAAGAACAGCAATTAAAAAATAGAATAAAGGATTTGGCGGATAAGTCTTTCCGCCAAAATACATATGCCTTTACAGGGTTCTTGGGTTTGAGCGAGCAGGATGTGTTTTGGAAGCTGGCAGAAGGAAAAGACCTGCAGTTTGCAAACTGGCAGCTTTGGGGCGGCTATGAAGAGGCTGAACGTAAGGTGGTACGCTTTGGTTCACCGGAGGAATTTGGGTATGAAGAGGAGTATCCTATTGTATGTGTGCATATTCAGCCATTACTGGCCAAGTTTGCGGACAACTTAAACCACAGAGACTTTCTGGGAGCTTTGATGAATTTGGGGATTGAGAGGAGCACCTTGGGAGATATTCGTGTGGTGGAAAAGGAAGCTTACTTGTACTGTTTGACAAGCATCGCAGATTATATTTGTGAAAGCTTGGACAAGGTGAAGCATACCAATGTCAAATGTATCATCGTAGAAGAGGCGGCAGACATTCCGCAGGAGGAACCTCAGGAGATGGAGGTATTATTGCCTTCCATGCGTTTGGATGCCTGTCTGGCAAAGGTATACAAGGAATCGCGAAACGCTATATTGGACATGTTTCGCACCGGAAAGGTGTATGTGAATGGTAAGCTTTGTGAGAACAATTCCAAGCAGCTCAAGGAGGGCGATGTGGTAAATCTGCGAGGCTATGGAAAGTTTATTTTTGATGGTCTGCAGCATGAAACCAAGAAGGGACGTTTGAACGTTAAGATACGAATTTATAAATAAGAGAGGGAGGAACTAGTATGGAAGTATTAAAGGGTAAAGTAGATTGTCTGCCGGAGGAAACCGGTTATGACAGCAGCAGAATCGAGGCTTTGAATGCACATTTTGAAAGGCTGATTGACAAGGAGATTATTCATGGTGCGGTGTATACAATTTCGCACAAGGGAAAGATTATTGCCAATGCCAGTTTGGGAAGAGGCAGTGCGATTTCGCAGGCACAGATGCAGCCGGATACAGTCTTTCCGATAGCCTCTATTACCAAGCTTTTTACGACAGTGGCCATGATGCAGTTAATCGAGGATGGTTATGTGAGATTGAATACACCTGTAGCGGAGATTTTACCACAGTTAGCAGAGCCGCCTTTTAACGGTATTACATTATGGCACTTACTGACACATACCTCCGGTCTTTATCCGGATGGTGGTTGTTTCTCAGAGTGTGCTCCAAAGGATTCCTGGGAATTGATGGATGAAGCCTATAAGCTCTGGAATGGGGAAGGAGAGTTTGACTGGGTGAAGGCCGGTATTTCGGGAGGACTTCGCAGACCGGTAGGTAGCGAGTGGCAGTACAATTCCTTTGGCTTTGTGTTATTGGGAGAGATTATTTCCAGAATCAGTGGACAGGATGTACATGAGTATATTATGCAGAAGGTAGTAAATCCGTTGGCGATGCAGGATACCGGCTTTGCCATTACACAGGATATGGCTAAACGTATGTTTATTCGCAATGAACAGTGGAAAGAAATGATGGATGCTATCATTGCCGGAAAGACCCTTCAAAAGGATGATTCCTTCTGGAGTAAGATCCCTTCTACCGGTGGAGGATTACGCTCAACCACCAATGATTTAATTCGTTTTGCCAATATGATGCTGAATTATGGATGTTTGGATGGTAACAGAATCCTGGGCAGAAAGATGGTGGAAAGAATGACCACACAGCAACTGCATAATGTGCCGGATTATTGCTGGGGTGCCAATGAGCCTAATAGACTTTATGGTATCGGATTTGATATGCGTCAGGGATTGGATTATACTTATTCGCAAGGAACCTATATGCATGAAGGAGCTGGCGCAAGTTCTATTGATATTGACCCCAAGGAGCAGCTGGCGGCAGCCTGGTTTGTGCCGTGGGACAAGGGCGAATGGTGTCCGGATCCTCTGTACAATGTGCAGAATATTATTTGGTCAGGCTTGTTATAAGCTTATGTTGTCATCTATAACAAGGACATTTTCAAACTTGTTGCAGAAGGATGAGGAGAAGCATGAAGAAATTAAAACACAGATTCGAGGTTTGTAAAGCGGTTGCCTTTGTAACATACAAGGAATGGAGTGCTTATCGTACCCATTCCTTGGTTTCTGTTTTCGTGGGACCGGTTTACTTTATTGTACAGTATTTTATATGGTCTGCAGTATATGGTGGAGTAGGGAGTCTGGCAGGAATGGAGCTGTCCCAAACCATTCGTTATTTCGGCGCTTCTGCATTGATTGGATATCTAACCATGGACTTCGCAGATTGGAATTTGCAGATGTTGGTTCGGACGGGAAAGTTTCTGACCTTTACCTTGCGTCCTATGCACCATAGATTTTTTGCCCTTTCCCAGAAGCTGGGGCATAGAGTGCTGGGATTTTTCTTTGAATTTTTACCCTGCCTATTGATATTTGCACTATTGTTTCGTGTGGATATTTTGCCGGAAAATTTACTGTGGACTATGGTGTCCGTGGCACTGGCTTTTTTGATGAATTTTTATGTGAATTATTGTTTGGGAATGACGGCTTTCTTTTTCGTAAAGGCCAGTGGAATACGAGTGGTGTATCAGCTGTTTGGTCAGATTTTTTCAGGAGCATTGATACCTTTAAACTTTTTCCCGGAAATCATGCAGCAGATAATGTTTTTTCTACCTTTTCCATATACCAATTACATACCGGCCATGGTCTGGACCGGAGCGGAAAACATTGGTTCATGGGGCTTGACGGTACCACAAGCGGTTTTGTCTCAGGTCGTAGCAGTTGGAATGATGTTTGTATTGAGTGAAGGTTTGTATCGTTGTGCCATAAGACGATTTTCAGCGGTAGGTGCCTGATTGGCGAGGGTATAGAGAAAGGCGGTAAGTTGTGAAGTATATTAAGATATATGGTGTTTGTGTGCGTACTGCCTTTGCACAGGCAGTGGCCTATCGGGCAGATTTTATTTTGGGGAGCTTTATTACCCTATTGTCTAATATTTTGTTCCCTTTAGTAACTATTTTGATTTATGAGAACGGAGCAGAGTTTCCGGGTTGGAATATGTGGGAGGTATTATTGGTACAGTCCATATATTCCATGGCTACCGGAATTTCGTCTATGGTTCTGAGTAGTGTGGTTTGGGTGACCATGGATCATATTCGGGAAGGGAGTTTGGAAACGGTGCTGTTAAAGCCCATTCCTCCTTTGTTTTTTATTGTGGCTTCTAACTTTAATGTACAGAGTATGGGTTTGTTTCTGGGAGGTCTGGTAATGACTATTGTAGCAGCGGCGCATACAGGGATAAGCGGGGTAGGAGCCATCGGAAGTTTTTTGCTGTTATTTTTGGCAGGATTGATGGTCCTGTGCGGAATGAATTTGTTGATGGCTGCAATCAGCTTTAAGTGGGTAGGAAATTCCAGAATTCCCGAGATTTTTGACAGTATTAGCAATTTCGGCAAGTATCCTTTGGGGATTTTCCCTCAAGCAGTACAAATATTGGCTGCATTGATAATTCCGGTGGCTGTAATAGGGTTCTTTCCTGCATCGGCTTTGCTAGGGAGATTAGAGTGGACAGCCTTTTTGAGTTTATTTCCTTGCGTGTTATTCTTTGGGTTTGGAATATGGCTTTATAACAAAATGATACGTCTTTATGAAGGCGTTGGAGGTTGAGTATGTCAATAATTACAGTAGAAAATCTGGTGAAATCCTACACCACATATAAGCGAGGCAGTGGCTTTGGGGAAACCATGAAAAGCTTTTTTAAGCGAACCGCCGTGGAGGTCAGAGCGGTGGATGATATTTCCTTCCAAATTGAAAAGGGGAGCATCTGTGGTATTTTAGGTCCTAATGGTGCGGGCAAATCTACCACCATCAAAATGCTTTGCGGAGCACTTTATCCTACCGATGGAAGGATTGATGTAATGGGCTTTTCTCCTGCAAAGGATAGAGCCAGATATGTACATAAGATTGGAGCGGTTTTCGGGCAGAAATCCCAGCTTATCTGGGATATTCCACCTGTGGACAGCTTCGCCATGAACAAGGCGATTTACGAAATCGGTCAGGAGGATTATAAGAGACGTTTAACGGAGATGACGGAGCTGTTTGAAATCGAAGAGGTGATTCACAAACCCACCCGAGTACTTTCTCTGGGCGAAAGAATGAAGTGTGAATTTGTGATGGCTATGTTGCATCAACCGGAAATCGTCTTTCTGGATGAGCCAACCATCGGTTTGGATGTGATTGCAAAGGCAAAAATTCGTGAGGTAGTTAGTCAGATGAATCGGAATGGTACTACCTTTATTTTAACAACCCATGATTTGGAGGATGTGGAGCAGCTTGCTCATGAAGTGATTGTTATCAATCATGGAAAAAAGGTGTTTGATGACAGCCTACAGAATCTAAAGTCTACTCTGGGAAATAAGAAGATAGTGACCCTTTCTCTGACAGCACCATATACAGAAGATAAGTTGGGCGGAGTGAACGTGATACATGGAACCAATCCGCAGGAGATTTCTTTGGAGATAGATATGGATAAGCAGGGAATAAGAGAGTTCCTGAATGGATTGAACGAAAAGGTAAGCTTTACAGATATTTCCATCAAGGAGCTGCCCATGGAGATGATTATTACAAGGATTTATAATGAATAACTGTCCCACAGCCAAAAGCAGAAAAAATCGGGAGAAAAAGAGACCTGTGAAAGCGGAAATAATATCCGGCTTGCACAGGTCATTATATATTTCTAATCAGTAATCGTGAGAATAGGTTATTATTTATTCTCACGACTATCCCAATACTCGCATTCAGTACCGATTATTTCAGAAGAAAATGGTGAACCGTCCTTTTTCTTAAAGTGTGTTGTAGCACGGAACACATACCTTGCACCCAAATAGAGCAGTGGTATATTGGCAAATACGATTAAGATATTGCCTAAGTCTGAAATAGCCCACAAATTGCCCAGGTCAAGTCCTGCCATGGAGCAGAGGATGCCGAAAGCAGTAATGAGAAGTCCCAGAATACGGACACCATTCAAAAAGCCTTTCTTCTGGCTGATGCGGTTGGCAGCAATTTCCGAGAAGCTAATCATGCCGATTAAGCAGGTGTAAGCAAATAGGCAGAAGCAGAAGGTAATCAGGAACATGACTACGGTATTTAATGCTGTGCCGGGAGTTAGTTCTGCGGCAGAATGCAGAAACTTTGGTAAACGGTCCATAGCAAACCATGCATCTGCTGCGGCACCATTCCAAGACTGAGCCATAACCACCACAAAGCCGGTTAAGGTACAAATCACCATGGTGTCCAGAAAAACACCGATGGACTGCACGATACCCTGCTCACAAGGATGTTCACAGCTGGCAGCGCCGGCCGCCATGGTAATCGTACCCTGACCTGCTTCATTACTCATTAGTCCACGCTTGACACCCTGAGCCAGCACAGTACCGAAGGTACCGCCGAAAATGGCTTCCGGAGTGAATGCACCACTAAAAACAGATGTAAAGAAATAGGGCAGCTTATCCAAGTTCATAAAGATAAGGAGCAGTACAGTCAAAATATAAACAACTGCCATAACAGGTACTACTTTGTCAGTGACCTTCGTAATTTTCCGGATACCACTGAATACTACAAATGTGGTTAATACAATCAAGGCGGCAGCAACGATATAATAAAAGGCAGAGGTGGTGGAAATGCTGTTTCCGGTAATGATTTCTGCCATTTGTCCCATGGAGCTGACCACATTGAAGCCTTGTGCGGGGAGACAGCACATGGCATAAATAATATACATAACAGACAGCGCAATGCCTGCCCAAGCTTTATTTCCCAGTAATGTTTTCCCATAGAAGGGGAGACCGCCAACAAACTCGTCCTGCTTTTTTTCTTTGAAAATTTGTGCAAGAACGGCTTCCACATAAGCAGTTGCCATGCCGAAAAAGGCGGATACCCACATCCAGAACAGGGCACCGGCACCGCCTACTGCGATAGCCCCGGTTACGCCCAATATGTTTCCGGGTCCTACACGCATGGCAGAGCTTAAGAAAAAGGCAGCTAAGGAAGAAATGCCTGTTTCCGCTTTTTTACGTCCGGTAAGGAGCTTAATACCTTTACCAAAGTGGGTAATTTGGATAAAACCTGTTCGTATGGTGAAGAAAATCCCTGAGCCTACTAACAGGATAATGGCCAGAGAAAAGTTTCCTAAAATAGGAATGTTTGCATACCACTCCAGATTAGTAGGGAAGTCCCAGAAAAAGTCTGAGACCGGTGTTACAAAACGGAAAAAATGGTTGATGGCTTCAAAAAGCTGTTCCATAGGTAAGTCATCCTTTCTGTTTGTGAGCTATAGATACATTTTCTATTATATACTATATATATTATACTTGGTATTGGGGCTTAAGGCAATGTGATATCATGCACAGTTGTTTGCAAAAAGTGCTATAGAGTGGTATACTGGGGAAAATTAGGATTTTTTGTTTGGAGGGGAAGAGCTTGCGGATTCAGATTGTAGAGGATGACAGAGCATTAAGTGAAGGTATTGTGATGGCACTGAAGGAGCCGGAGCTTACTTTTTTACAAAGTGGAAGTATACGGTTGGCAAAGGATGCCTATGTAAAAGAAGAACCGGACTTGGTAATTTTAGATGTAAATCTGCCTGACGGAAGCGGTTATGATTATTTGAAGTGGCTACGGGAGCAATCAGAGGTGCCTGTGTTGGTACTCACTGCCAATGATATGGAAATGGACGAGGTGATGAGCTTAAACATGGGAGCGGATGATTATATGACCAAGCCGTTTAGTCTGGCAGTGTTAAGAGCTCGGATACAGAGCTTGTTGCGTAGAAGGAATAGGGGAGAGAAGAAGGAATTTACAGAGGATGCTTTTTGCTTTGATTTTGACAAAGTAAGCTTTGCAAAGGGAGAAGAAAAGCTGGTATTAAGCCCTAATGAACAGAAGCTGTTGCGGTTATTGGTTTCGAATAAGGGGCAGTTACTTACCAGAGAGGTTTTAATAGACAGGCTTTGGAGTGACGGTGGTGAATTTGTAGATGAAAATGCCCTTTCCGTGACCATGAACAGACTACGAAGTAAGTTAGAGAATAAAGGGGAAAAGGTCACCTATATTCAGACAGTCTATGGTCAGGGATATATGTGGAAAAGGGAAACGAAGGAGTAGGGTAATGTTTGGCAATAAAACATTGGACAGACTGGACAAAATGTTGGAGGAAGCCATGTCCGGGAAATTTAAAGAGTCCTCCTATGATGAAACAAAACTATCCCGGTTAGAGTCCAAGTGGAAGCAGTTTTTAGGAAATTCCTTTGTGTTAAAGGAAAATCTGGAAAAAGAGCGGGATAGTGTGAAAAGTCTGGTGTCCGATATTTCCCATCAGACCAGGACACCTATGACGAACATCAAGATGTATTCCCAGCTTTTGGAGGAGAATCTGGAAGGAGGAAATACAGAGCAGAATCAGTTACTGATACAGGAAATTATTCGCCAGACAGAACGATTGGAGTTTTTAATACAAGCTTTAACCAAGCTGTCTCGTCTGGAAAGTAATGTGGTAGAGGTAAAGCCGGTAAAGCAAAGTGTCCGTATTCTGATAGAATCAGTAGTAAATTCCATGTCAGAAAAGGCAAGGCGAAAGCAGATAGAGATACAGGTAATGTCAGAGCTGACCGGAGAGGCATGTTTTGATTTGAAGTGGACCAAGGAGGCTTTGGAGAACCTTTTGGATAATGCTGTGAAGTATTCGGCGAAAGGAAGTCAGATAACGATTACTGTGACCGAGTATGAGCTGTATACAGCGATTGGCGTGAAGGATCAGGGACGTGGTATCAGTGAAGAAGAAATTCCTAAGATTTTCGGACGTTTTTATCGTAGTGAGCAGGTACAGCAGGAAGAGGGAGTTGGCATTGGTTTGTATCTGACCAGGGAAATCATCAGCAAGCAGGATGGTTATTTGAAGGTAAAATCAAAGCCGGGTGAGGGAAGCGAGTTTCAAATGTTTCTTCGAAAGAATTAAGCGAGGAATTCTTTCAAAACTGTTAGATTTCGGAAAGGGACCGGAAAGAATTAACTATTATAATAAGGACAGTAGGGAGCTGTCATGTCAGATAATCGTGTAGGTAGGTGCCTGCCCGATTATTTTTTTGCGGTATCAGCCCGAGAAGTATAAGCTGTGCCTTGAGCGCAGCACCAGTCCGGCTAGAGTAAGCGGTGCTTTGAACGGAGCACCTGACATATCGGGCATAAAATATGTTTTTGAAAATAGTAAGAATGATTTAGGAGGTTATTATGGCAATATTACAGGCAGAGGATTTGAAAAAATATTATGGATCAGGTGAGAATTTGGTGAAAGCATTGGATGGTGTCACTTTGGAGGTAGAAAAAGGAGAGTTTGTTGCTATTGTGGGAACCAGTGGTAGCGGTAAGTCCACCTTATTACATATGCTGGGAGGCTTGGATAAGCCTACAGCAGGAAATGTGGTGATTGATGGTCAGAGTATTTTGGAATTAGCAGATGATGCACTTTGTATTTTTCGTAGGAGAAAAATAGGCTTTGTATTTCAGAATTATAATCTGGTACCGTCCTTGAATGTGTACGAAAATATAGTGCTGCCCATACAGCTGGATGGCAGAGAACCGGATAAGGAATATTTAGACAAAATTATTGAGACATTGGGTCTTTCTGAAAAGCTGAACAATCTTCCTAACAATTTGTCCGGTGGTCAGCAACAGAGGGTAGCCATTGCCAGAGCTTTGGTGGCAAAGCCGGCGATTATCTTGGCAGATGAACCTACGGGAAATCTGGACAGCAAAACCTCGCAGGATGTGTTGAGCCTTTTGAAGATAACCAGCAATAAATTTGCACAGACCATAGTGATGATTACTCATAACGAAGAAATTGCACAGCTTGCAGACCGTATCATCCGAATCGAGGATGGTAAAATCCTTTCAAGAGTCTAAGGAGGGTTCCAGGATGAAGGTTTCGAATCAAAAATGCATTTTTCATATTAGCTTGAAAAACATGAAAGCCACAAAGGCCAGGAATTTGATTGCAATAATAGCCATTGCTCTGACTACACTTTTATTTACGGCTCTGTTTACGATTATAATGTCCATTTCAAAAGGGTTTGAACAATCTAATTTTCGAATGGTAGGTAGCAGTTCTCATGGAGAATTCAAGCGTATGACCCAAGCACAATATGAACTCTTGAAAGAAGACGAGGCAATTGAGGAGTATGGTTTGCGTAGAATTGTGGGTATTGGAAGTAGTGCAGAACTGTTAAAAAACTACACGGAAATCAGCTTTATGGACGAGAACACAGCGAAATGGGGCTTTAACATGCCTACAACAGGACATTTGCCAAAGGAAGGAACCAATGAGGCGGCGGCAGATACAAGAGTGCTAAAGGCTCTGAAGGTGCCATTAGAGCTGGGAACAGAGTTTTCTATAACAATGGATGTGGATGATACGGAAACCACGGAAAGCTTTGTGCTTTGTGGCTGGTGGGAGTATGATATGGCATCCCCCGCAAGCAATGTACTGATACCACATAGTAGAGTGGAAGAAATTTTTCAGAAGCTGAATACACAGTTTTATGATGCTTCCATAGGCAGTTATATGATGACAGTGATGTTAAAGAACAGCAGAGATATTGCAGGGGAGCTGGAGGAGATACTTGCAAGATATGGTTTTTCTTCTGACAGAGCTTCTGAAAATTATATTGGTATCGGTGTCAACTGGGGATACATGAGTGAAGGAATGTTGGCGAATTTGGATGCAGGTTCTATTGTTGCTTTGGTTCTGATGTTGCTTTTGATTATTTTTACAGGATATTTGATTATATATAATATCTTTCGAATTTCAGTGTCTAATGAAATACGTCATTATGGTATGCTGAAAACTATTGGAACTACAGGAACACAGATCCGCCGTATGATATTGATACAGGCGATGGTGCTTTCTGTGGCAGGAATTCCTTTGGGAATGCTATTGGGTTGGGGAACAGGAGCTATATTAACCCCCTTTGTGGTCAAGGAATTGAGTATTGCACAGGATGCCGGTACTTCGGTAAGTCCGTTCATTTTTTTGTTTTCTGTCATCTTTGCAGTGATAACAGTTCTAATTTCCTGTCTTAAACCGGGAAAGATAGCAGCATCCGTATCCCCTATAGAGGCTTTGCGGTATACAGAGGCAGCATCCAAAAAGAAGTTCAGAACAGGTAAGAAGGGAGCTACTTTGCTTGGAATGGCGGAAGCGAATCTGGCAGGAAGCAAAGGAAAAACAGTTTTGACGATTTTATCCTTGTCGTTGTCAGTCGTTCTATTTACATTAACAATCACTTTTACAGGTAGCTTTAGTGTAGAAAAATATCTTTCCAATATTGTGGCAGATTTTCAGGTTTCTTGTGCAGAGTATTTTAATGTGAATGCACAGTGGGCCGAAGAGAATGCAATCAGCAAGGAGGAAATCAGCGTATTTTCTTCGCTGGAGGGGGTATCCGAGGGAGGAGTGACCTATGGTATATCCACGGAAAATTCACCGCAAGGTTTTTTTGATAAGGAAATTGTTCTTGCCAGACTGCGAGAGTTTGGCTATGAGGAGGCAGACCTGGAAGCCTATTTGCAGTATCAGGAAGAATATATGGCAGAACATGAAGGGGGAAAGTATGCAGGAAAGCTGGCAGATACAATTCAGATTCTGGGAATGGACAGATATTGTGCAGGAAAGTTGGAGGTAATAGATGGGGATCTGTCGAAGCTTTTTGAAGAGAGAACAATTGCGGTAATGGAAGATAGTAGCTTATGTGTAGGCGAGGTTATTACAGTTAGCTATTTGGATAAGGTGGAGTTTTTGGATACACGGACCGGACAGGTATATGAGGATTTGGAGGATTTGAACGGTCTGGATGAGGAAGCGATATCCTGTATCAGTATAAACAAAGAATACCATGATGTAGAGTATATTGTGGTGGCAAAGGTAATATATCCCGGTACATTGGGATACCGCTATTACACAGGAGAAAATTTGATTATGAGCAGTGAAGAAATGCTGTCAAATATACCTGAAGCAGCACCATTGTTTTATATTTTCGATGTTGAGGATACAGCAGAGGCTGAAGTAGAAAAATTCATGGCAGAATATACAGAAAACGGTACGCTGGACTACGAAAGCAAAGCTGTGATGGCTGCAGAGTTTGATTCTTTTAAAGATATGTTTTTCGTATTAGGCAGTTCACTCAGTTTCGTAGTGGCACTGGTAGGTATGTTAAACTTTATTAATATCGTTCTGACCGGCATCGTTTCCAGAAGAAAGGAGCTTGCTACGTTGCAGGCGATTGGAATGACCGGAACGCAGCTAAGAACCATGTTGATATATGAGGGGCTATTCTATACGTCAGGTGCAGCATTGGTGTCCGTATTTTTGAGTTTATTAACCATACCAATGTCATCTGTGTTGGAAAAAATGTTCTGGTTCTGCGAATATCAGTTTACTTTGTTGCCGATGGTAGTTACCATACCGGTGTTTGCGGGAATGGGGATTATCATACCGACTATTACTTATATGATTTTTACGAAGAAAACAGTGGTGGAGAGGTTAAGAGAAACCGAATAGATGAATAATAAGAGCCCCGTGAATCGGTTCAGAGTTCACGGGGCATAAGTATGTTTTATTTTTTCCACTCAGCGTATTTCTCTTCACAGTATTTGCAACGGTAAACTTCCTTTGCTTCATCAGCAAGGATAAAGATATGAGGCAATTCCTGTTCGATGGAGGTGATACAACGGGGATTCTTGCACTTGATAACGTTCTTAATCTGCTTGGGAAGTACCAGTACCTTTTTGTCCACGATTTCTCCGTCTTTGATAACATTGACGGTAATGTTGTGGTCGATGAATGCCAGTACATCCAAATCCAGCATGTTGATGTCACATTCTACCTTTAAAATATCCTTTTTTCCCATTTTGTTACTGCGGGCATTTTTAATAATGGCAACAGTACAGTCTAATTTGTCTAAGCCAAGGTGTTCGTAAATAGATAAGCTTTTTCCGGCCTTAATATGATCCAGTACGAAGCCTTCTTCAATTTGTCCTACATTTAACATAGTGTATTCCTCCTTTATACCAGCTCAAGTAGTGTTAAAATCAGTGCCATACGTACATAGACGCCATATTGAGCCTGCTTGAAATAGGCAGCTCTGGGGTCATTGTCCACTTCCACGGAGATTTCGTTTACACGGGGAAGGGGGTGGAGCACCAGCATATTTGGCTTTGCCAGTTCCATTTTGGCTGTGTCTAAGATATAGAAATCTTTCAAACGGATGTAGTCTTCTTCGTTAAAGAAACGTTCCTTCTGTACACGGGTCATGTAGAGGAAGTCTAATTGTGGCATAACTGCTTCTAAGCTGGTTACTTCTTCATAAGGAATATCATGTGCTTTTAATTCTTCGATAATATAATCCGGTACCTTCAGCTCCTCTGGTGAGATGAAGATAAAGTTGATACCTTCATAACGAACCAGAGCATGAATAAGAGAGTGAACAGTACGTCCGAACTTTAGGTCACCACACAAACCGATGGTAAAGTTGCTGATGCTGCCTGTAAGGCTTCGGATGGTTAAAAGGTCTGTCAGGGTTTGGGTAGGGTGCTGGTGTCCGCCATCACCTGCATTGATGACAGGAATGCTTGATTTTTCGGCTGCTACCATGGGAGCACCCTCCTTGGGATGACGCATAGCACATATATCCGCATAGCAGGATATAACACGAATGGTGTCTGAAACGCTTTCTCCCTTTGCGGCAGAAGAGGAGCCGGCATCGGAGAAGCCGATTACCTGACCGCCTAAACGGGTCATTGCGGATTCGAAGCTTAAGCGGGTACGTGTACTGGGCTCGTAAAAGCAGGTAGCCAGTATTTTGCCGTCACAGGCATGGGCATATTTCTCTTTATTATTTTCGATATCATTTGCCAAATCAAACAGCTTGTCCAGTTCTTCCGTGGTGAAATCCAACGGACTCATTAAATGTCTCATAAATAAAGCCTCCTAATAGTATTATAGTTCTAATTGTTTCCGAAAGAAAAGTCGAAGAGAGGATTCTTCGACTTTTGTCTTTGAAATTATTGGAATGTTAATAATTCCTCCACAGGTTTTCTGCGAGGAGCAACAGGTTCTTCTGCAGGATATCCGATAGGAATCAAAGCGATTACTTCGCGACCTTCAGGAATATTCAGCAGTGTATTTACCTTATCATCATCAAAAATACCCATGATAACGGTACCCAGTCCTTTTTCATAAGCTGCCAGACAAAAAGCTTCGCTGGCTACACCTGCATCAAACATCTGCCAGCCTTCCCCACGATGGGTACTGAAGGAACCATCTCTCTCGAAACCACTGCGACCTTTGATAATGGTAACTGCAATTACCATAGGAGCAGAAGCAATGATTTCACCATTATGGGGATAAGCAGAGGTACAAGCAGCTACCTGATTCTTTAACTCACCCTCCACTGCAATATAACGAACAATCTGTGTATGCTTCCAGCTGGGAGCATAAGAAGCGGTTTCCACGATTTCAGAAAGGAGCTCGTGAGAAACCGAAGCTTCAGTAAAGGTACGGATACTTCTACGACCAATGATACATTCTTTTGCAGTCATTTTGTTACCTCCTCGAATGTAATAGATGATTGAAACAATCTTTCATACATAATACCACATTATGAACCCCTATGCAAAGAATTTTCTCTGAAATTTTGATTAATTTTCGGAGAAAAGGATTGCACAAAAATAAAATATAAAGTATAGTGAAATTGATAGAAAATGTAGTTTATTTCGTATGAATGGGGAGGATGTATAGATGAGTACGATTGAATTTGTAGAAAGAAAACGTTGGGTGTTTTTGGGCCTACCCTTTACTTTTACCAAGTATACTGTGAAGGAGGATATGCTGACTATCGATGCCGGTTTGTTCAAGGTGATTGAGAATGATTGTTATATGTACAAGGTTCAGGATGTACAGTTGACAGCTACTTTGATGGAGAGATTGTTCCGATTGGGGACCATTGTCTGCTTTACGGGAGATACTACCAATCCTACCTTGAAGCTGGAGCATATTCGTAACGCCAGAGCTATCAAGGACTTTATTTTGAAGAAGTCGGAAGAGGCCAGAATTAAGAGACGTACTGTAAACATGTTGGATATCGGTTCCGGAGATATGACTGATGTGGATGATGTAGAGTAAACAGTTTTTATAGCGAAGAAAAGACATTGGCGGGACTTTCACATGGATGGAAGTCCTGTCTTTTGCGTAATAGGTATTTTGAAATTGCATCTTAGAAAGGAAAGGTTCATATATGGAACTGGACATGACAAAGGGGAGCCCTTTAAAATTAATTACAAGATTTATTATTCCCCTTATCATTGGTAATATTTTTCAACAATTGTATAGTATGGTGGATACCATTATCGTAGGACGATTTGTAGGTGTGGATGCGTTAGCGGCAGTAGGTGCAACCGGTTCCATATGCTTTTTGATTCTCGGCTTTACGCAGGGACTGACCACCGGATTTACGGTACTGACTGCACAACGCTTCGGTGCCAGTGACCTGGATGGTATGCGAAAAAGTATTGCCAATGCAGCCTTTTTATCCGTAGTTGTGACGATTCTTATGACAACATTGAGTATCAGTTGTATGGATTGGCTTTTGACTATCATGAATACGCCGGCAGATATCTACTTTATGACAAAGGAGTATATAGTTATCATTTGTGCGGGAATTTGTTGTAGTGTACTTTATAATATTTTGGCCAGTATTCTGCGAGCTATCGGAAACAGTGTGGTGCCATTGGTGCTGCTGGTAATTTCTTCGGTATTAAATATTGTGCTGGACTATGTTTTGATTGTATATGTGCATATGGGTGTGGGCGGAGCTGCCATGGCAACTGTAATTTCCCAAGGTGTTTCCGGTATTTTATGTCTGATATATATTATAAAAAAAGTGCCGCTTTTGCATGTGGCCAAGCATCATTGGTGTCCGGACATACAATGTATGGGAAATCAACTGAGAATAGGTATCCCTATGGCATTGCAGTTTTCCATAACAGCTATCGGTACGATTTTGGTGCAGTCTGCATTGAATTTGCTGGGCTCTGTAGTAGTGGCATCTTATTCCGTATCTTGCAAGGTAGAACAGCTGGTAACACAGCCCTTCCTGGCCATGGGAGCGACTATGGCTACCTATAGTGCACAGAACAGGGGGATCAATGATTTAGACAGAATACGCAAGGGCGTAAGAATAGCCAATATTATGTCTGCCATTTATGCAGTAGTGGTTTATTTTGTGGTTTGTGCGATTTTGCCCTATGCCATAAGATTGTTTATTACAGAGGATATTGATATGGTTTATGGTTATGCCAAGACCTATATTGAGCTTTGTGGATTGTTTTTTATTCCTCTGGGAATGATTTTTATTTACCGTAACACCATGCAGGGCTGCGGCTATGCGTTCCTGCCTATGATGGGTGGTGTTGTGGAATTGATAGTGCGAAGTGTAGTAGCATTTATTGCAGCTAAGATGCTCAGTTATGTAGGGGTATGTATTGCCAATGCCGGAGCATGGCTGGGAGCAGGTATTTTCCTGTGGATTTGTTATTATTTCGTGCTGAAAAAAATGATACGGGACAAGGAAAAGTATGAGACTGCACAGGGACGGGGAGTACAGAAATCTATCTAGTAAAGGATTCGGAATGTCTGCTCTGTGGGAGTGTGACTTTTTCATAGAAAAGCCCTACCAAAAACCACAAGGGTGCATAGTCCAGACGGATGACCCTGCCGATGTTCCATTTGGAGCGACTATAGTCCCAGGGACAGAGTTCCTTTTTTCGCAGCAGAGTACCGCTGAGATATTCGGCAGAAAAAATCAAACTCATATAGGTAATGCCTCTTTGCCAGATGCTTTTATGATGCAGGAGACGAAAGACAGGTTTCAAAAAGGCTGCACAGCCATAAATGGGGAACATCCAGAGAGAGGTTTTCCCTTTCAGGGTAAAGTCTCTGTCGCGCAGTGCCCCCAGAGATGTGAAGAGTATTTCAAAGCACCAGCCGATGAGGCCACAGTGCAGGAAAGATTTGAGTAAGGTTGGAATTTTCATGGTAGAGTTCCTTTCCGGGTATTATAATGTGTTGTAGTGCCTGTACTATATCAGGCATGAAAGATATCATGTAGTATAAGCACAATATAGAAAATTATACATGTACGGAGGGTTTCATGAAGTACACGGAAGCAGTGGAATATATAGAATCTTTAAATCAATATGGGATTGTACCGGGGCTGGGAAATATCACCAATCTCTGTGAGAAATTGGGAAATCCGCAACAGGAGTTAAAGTTTGTACATATTGCAGGAACCAATGGAAAAGGCTCAGTTTTGGCTTATGTTTCTACGATTTTGAAGGCGGCAGGCTACAAGGTGGGACGTTATGTTTCTCCTACCATTTTTGAATATAGGGAGCGTATTCAGGTGAATAACAGACCTATTACACAAAAAAACTTGTGTGCTCTGTTGGAGAGAATTCAGGGAATTTGTCAGGAACTGGTGGAAGAAGGGAAGCCTCATCCTACACCTTTTGAAGTAGAAACAGCTATGGCTTTTCAATATTTTAAGGAGCAGGGCTGTGATATTGTGGTCATGGAAACCGGTATGGGTGGCAGACTGGATGCTACCAATATCATAGAGAATACTCTGGTGGCTGTACTGGTGTCTATCAGCATGGACCACATGCAGTTTTTGGGGAAGGATTTAACAGCAATAGCAACAGAGAAGGCAGGTATTATCAAAATGGGTTGTCAGGTGGTTACCACGGAGCAGGAAGAAGAGGTGCTTAGGGTAATCCGGGATAAGGCTCAGGCTCTGGATGCAAAGGTAACCGTAGCGGAGGCAGGAAAAGCCAAGAAAATCCGTTATGGATTGGAGAAACAAAAGTTTGATTATGAAGGATGGAAGAACTTGGAAATCGGGCTGGCCGGAAAACATCAGATAGCCAATGCAGTATTAGTCATCGAGGTAATAAAAGCTTTGGAGCAGACAGGCTATGTGGTAACAGAGAAGGCTTTGCGGAAAGGTCTTTTGGAAACTCGGTGGTTGGGAAGGTTTTCACTCATTGGTAAAAAGCCCTTTTTCGTGGTGGATGGAGCACATAACGAGGATGCTGCAAAGAAATTAGCAGAATCTATCGAATTTTATTTTACAAACAAGCGAATTATTTATATAATGGGAATCCTAAGGGACAAAGAATATGAGAAGATTATTGCACTGACACATTCTTATGCAGATATGATACTGACTGTGGCAACCCCTAATCAGGCACGTACCCTGTCTTCTTATGAACTGGCAACAGAGGTGGCAAGGGTACATCCCAATGTGACTGCAGTGGACAGCTTGGAGGAAGCTGTGGAGATAGCGTATCTGTTAGCCGGTAAAGAGGATGTGATAATTGCATTCGGCTCCTTGTCCTTTACAGGGAAGTTGATAAATATTGTGGAAAAGAGAAAGGCTTAGGGAATTTATGATAGATCAGGAAAAGATAAAAGAAGGCGTTCGTCTGTTACTGGAAGGAATGGGCGAGGACGTAAATAGAGAGGGGCTGAAGGAGACCCCGGACCGTATTGCCAGAATGTATCAGGAGATTTTCGGCGGTATGGATGAGGATGCAGGTGTCCATTTGTCCAAGGTATTTGCGGCAGATACGGACGAGATGGTACTGGAGAAGGATATTACCTTTTATTCTACCTGCGAGCATCATTTGTTACCCTTTTATGGAAAGGCACATGTGGCCTATATTCCGGATGGAAAAGTGGTAGGTTTGAGTAAGCTGGCACGTACTGTAGATGTGTATGCACGCAGACCACAGATACAGGAACAGATGACTACACAGATTGCGGATGCGATTATGGAGCATCTGGCACCTAAGGGAGCTATGGTAGTCATCGAAGCAGAGCATATGTGCATGACCATGCGCGGTATTAAGAAGCCGGGCAGCAAGACGGTGACTGTGACCTGCAGAGGAGTCTTTGAAGAAAATCCGGAGCTGCAGAATCGGTTCTTCCAGATGTTGCAGGTATCGTCGTAAGAACCAATTGGTTGAATGACAAGTCAGCAGACAGCTACCAAAATATATTGTCGATACTGAAGGTCAGGTGGAAACGGAGCAGGCATGGAACGAGTGAATGCTATTTTAAACAATAAAAAATATCAGGAACATATTGACAAAATCAAGCAGGCAGAAGAAAAACGTATCTTCTGCCTTCATAATATGGCACATTTTCTGGATGTGGCGAGGATTGCCGCATTGATAAATGAAGAGGAAAAGCTGGGAATTTCTAAGGAACTGATTTATGCCACAGCACTGCTTCATGATATCGGCAGATATGTACAATATGCGGACGGTACGCCCCATGAACTGGCCAGTGCGGAATTGGCACCGGAGATTTTGGCAGAAGTCGGATATGACCGGTGGGAGCAGGAAGAAATACTGCGGGCGATTCGGGAGCATAGAAATGCTGATATTGCCGGGGAGAAGAGTCTGACCGGAATTCTGTATCGAGCCGATAAAGCCAGCAGAGCCTGCTTTGCCTGCGAAGCAGAAAAACTGTGTAATTGGAAAGCAGAGAAAAAGAATTTAGAAATAAAATATTAGGGGGGATTTTAATGTGGGGGAAGAAATGGTTATGAAAACAAAAGGGAGAGAGAAAATTTGTGAGTTTTGCGGTGCGAGCTTCGAGGAAATGCTGTCCAAATGTCCGTATTGCGGAAACACCAACATAAAGGGTGCTGAAGCAGAATATATGGAGAAACTGGAGGAAGTGCGTTCGGATTTGGAGGAGCTGGCACAAATACCGGTGGAGGAAACCAAGAAGGAATTAAAAAAGCAGACTAAGTTGATAGCAATCGTAATGGGGACTATATTAGTGATTTCCTTGGGGGTTACGGTCGTAGAATGGATTTCAAATAACCGATACGGAGAAAAGAGCACTTCACAGAAACAGTCGGATTTTGCATGGAAGCAGGAACATTTAGAAGATTTTAATGAGGTGTATGAGCAGGGAGACGATGAGGAGCTCATGGACATGTACTACGAGGCGGCTGCGGAGAACAGACCGGTTTATGAGTGGGATCATGCGAATTACAGTTCCGCATTAGCTCATTATAAGGATATGGAGTATGTTTGGGCAAAGATAGAAAGAGGGGAACCACCCATGAGCGTGAGTGATTATGCGGGATTGTTAAGTGGTTACTTTTTCATAGAATACTATTACAATAGGATGAACGAAGAGGAAAAGGAGAAATTTGCCCCTTATTATGAAAAAGCCAAGGCAGATTATGAAAATCGCTGGGATTTTCAGGGGAAAGAATGGAGAGCTGTGGAAAAAGAGCATGCAGAAAAAGGAACGATATCTTATGAGACCAGTGAAAAATATGTGAAAGCATGGTTGAAAAGACAGGGGAAGTAGGGAAGAGAAACTTTGAGGGAAGCCTCCGCTTTGGGGGCTTTTATTTTTGGGGAAAATATTGTATGATAGAAGTAGTGAGCGGTTTGATTTTAGAGGAGAAATTTTAATGAGTGAATTAAAGAGCATGTCACCAAGAGGAAAAATGATTTTTTGTCCGTCCTGTGCAGCGAAGTTTGATGAAATGTTACCGAAATGTCCTTATTGTGGTACGATGAGCATTAAGGGTGCAGAAGCGGAGTATATGGAAAAGCTGGAAAATATTCGTGAGGATATGGAGGATTTGTCAGCAGTTCCGATACAGGAAACTAAGAAGGAGCTGAAGAAGCAGACCAAGTTTGTCATTATTATAATCGGTGTTATGGTTGGACTGTTGTTGGCGGTGGGGGTGATAGAGCTTATATTCGGTTATCATCCGAAGGAACGTGATAAGCAGGCAGATTTTTTGTGGCAGCAGGAGAATTATCCTATATTAAATGAATTGTATGAGCAGAAAAACTATGAGGAGCTTTTGAAACGTTATGAGCAGGCCTATAAGGAAGATAAACCCATAGCTTCATGGGAACATGCAGATTTTGCAGCAGCGCTGATGTTATTGTTTGATTTTGAGGATACTCTGAGAAGAGAGCAAGCAGGAGAAAAACTGACTCACTGGGATTATGAGGATTTACTGTATACAGGCTTTCGCGTAGATGATTATGAGAACAGTATCGCATATACCGCAAAGGAAAAGGAGTTTTTAGCACCTTACATAGAAATTGTGCGAGAGGATTTTGAAAAACGTTGGCAGTTCACAGACAAAGAGCGTAAAATGTTTGAAAATGAAGCTGAGAAGAATTATGGTTATATTTCGTATGACGTGATAGAGGATTATATTGAAGAGTGGATGGAAAGGAATGGTAAATAATGAAGTGTGAAAAATGTGGAGGGAATCTGACGTTAGAAGATGTGGTATGTCCCTATTGTGAGGCACTAAATCAGCATGCAGTAGAACATATCCGTGAAATGAATCGCTATAAGAAGGATTATGAAGGTACTAAGCAGGAGGTTTATTCTGCAACAAAGAACTATATTGGTGTTACAGTTCGTTTAATCATTATTGCGGTTTTGGTGGTATTAACAGTTCTGAGTGGTATTCTCCTTGGAGAAAGCTATTCTATAAGGCGTAGTATCGTAGAAATAAAGACAAAAAGTAATGCGAAAGAATACACACAGATTATGGAGCAGTATCTGGCAGAGAGGGGGTTTTATGAATTTTCTATGTTCTGTGAAGCGAACGAGATTACTGCTTACGGTGATATTTTATCGGAGTATGGAAATATTGTGCAAGTGACCAATCAGTATAGATACATATATGACTATGTGATGACAATAGCGAACCCTAGAGAAGGGCAGGAAACACAGCTCTACATTAAATGGATAGGTGAATATCTGGATGGTTTTTACAAGGTATATGACAGAGAGAGGAATTATCTTTATGACAAGGGGGATGTGGCTCGTAATTTAGAAATAGCAGACCAGGTACAGGAGCAGATACATGCATTACTAATGGCTTATTGCGGATTGACACAAGAGGATATTGATAAGTTGCCAACGGCAACCAGTGCAGAACGGTTGACAATACTGGAGAAAGGAATTAATTATGAAGAATAAAGAAAAACCCAGTGGGGTAAAGTTGATATTGAATATTATCATTATTATTTTGAGTTTTTTCTTTTTTGTGACGGTATGTGCTACTCTTTCAGAGTTAAATGATGCATTTGGGTATAATTATGATGCAGATAGCTTTTATTACAAATTACAATCTGAAAATTATAAAGATATGGTACAGTCACGTTATCATAATATAATGAATGGTCACAACGGAAATTCCACCTTGAAGGAATATTATGGTGTGGCTGAATATTATGAGATGGCATCCCTTTACAAAGCTTATACGGTTGCAGGAAATGAAAAGATGGCAACACATTTTCAGAATAAAATGCAGGAAGCCGAGAAAAGAATGGGGGATTGGTCTATTACCAAGGACCCGATTCACAAACAGTTAGGAATTGAGTAATGATGTTAAGGAACGAGAAGATATTTCAGATAGGGAACAGACAATTTGCTATTGGCAGACATACTTATGTGATGGGAATCCTGAATGTGACCCCGGATTCTTTTTCTGACGGAGGCAAATGGAACCATACAGATAAAGTGTTGAAACGTGTGGAGCAGATGCTGGCAGATGGGATGGACGTTGTTGATATAGGAGGCGAATCTACCCGTCCCGGTTATACACCTATTACGGAAGAAGAGGAAATAGAAAGGGTGGTACCGGTTATAGAAGCCATTCGAGAGAACTTTGACGTGCCGATTTCCCTGGATACCTATAAACCTAAGGTGGCAAGGACTGGTATCGCAGCCGGAGCAGATATGATTAATGATATCTGGGGCTTGAAATATGATACAGAAATGGCTGAGATTATCGCAGAGAGCGGTGTAGCATGCTGTCTTATGCACAATCGAGGGGATATGGAATATGAAAATTTCCTGCAGGATGTTAAGCGGGATTTGAAGGAGAGTATCGGATTGGCCAAGAAGGCAGGAATTGCCGAGGATAAGATATTATTAGACCCGGGAGTGGGCTTTGCAAAGTCCTATGATAACAATTTGGAAATCCTGAAGTCTCTGGAAAAATTACAGGATTTGGGGTATCCTTTGCTCTTAGGGACCAGTCGCAAGTCAGTAATCGGTCTGGCATTGGATTTGCCGGTGGAGGAGCGTTTGGAAGGAACCTTAGTAACCACTGTATTCGGTGTACAGAAAGGCTGTGCCTTTGTGAGAGTACATGATATCAAAGAAAATGTGAGAGCAATCCGTATGGCGGAGGCAATTTTGCAGGGAGGTATTGCTTTGTATGGACGAAATTCGTATTGATAATTTAGAGGTTTATGCTTATCATGGGGTGTTTCCGGAAGAGAATGAGAAGGGACAGCCCTTTTTCGTGAATATGGTATTGTATACGGATACCAGAGAAGCCGGAAAACAGGACGAGTTGACCTTATCTACCCATTATGGAGAGGTATGTCATCTGGTGACGAAATGGATGCAGGAGCATACCTGTAAGCTGATAGAAACAGTGGCTGAGAATGTAGCAAGGGAGGTTTTGCTTGCCTTTCCTTTGGTACAGGCTTTGGATGTGGAAATCCGTAAGCCAAAGGCGCCTATCGGCTTGCCCTTTGAGAGTGTTTCGGTGAAGATACACAGAGGGTGGCATAGAGTTTTCGTGGCATTGGGCTCCAATATGGGTGACAAGGAGCAGTATCTAAGAGAGGCTGTTTGCGGATTGGAAGAACATACGGATATTCAGGTGGTAAAGTCTGCCGGGTGGATTGTGACGAAACCCTACGGTGGTGTGGAGCAGGATGAATTCATTAATGGCATGGCGGAAATCAAAACCTTATTAACACCCGGAGAATTGTTGGATTACCTGCATGAGTTGGAGCAGAGAGCCGGAAGAGAACGAAAGATACACTGGGGTCCCAGAACACTGGATTTGGACATTATTTTCTATGATAAACAGATTGTGGAAGAGGAGAATTTGATTATCCCTCACATAGATATGGAGAACAGAGATTTCGTGTTAAAGCCTATGGTGGAATTGGCACCGAATTTCAGACATCCGGTTTTGCAGAAAAATATGACACAGTTATTACAGGAGTTGACTGCGAAATAACTTCCCTAAGTGTTTTTGGGCGTAGTAGGCACATAGACCGGTAAAAAGACCGGTGATGGTGGCACTCAGTATGAAAAAGGGCAGATAGGACAAGGGTGCCGGAGTATGGGTAATACCAATGGCAACGATCATTTGCCCTATGTTATGAAACAGTGCGCCGAAGATACTGGTAAGGAACAGAAATTGTCCCTTTAACAGACCATTTACCAGCCACATAATTAACAAGCAACAAATCCCACCGGCCAGACTGTAGAACAGGCTCATAAACTGTCCGAACAGGAAGGTGGCTATGAGAATGCGTGCCAGTAGCACCAGAAAAGCATCTCTGGCAGAGAAGTTTTTCAAGACAAGTAATGTGATAATATTGGCAAGTCCCAGCTTAATGCCGGGAATAGGCACCAGAGTAGGCAATAAGCTTTCTATATAGTAAATTGCCAGTGCCAGTGTGGTGAAAAGGGCTAAAGCAGTAAGGTATTTTAAATTCTGTTGTTTTGTCGGTTTCAAATTCATAAAAAACTCCATGGTTGAAGGATGGATTGGGTAGTATTATGAAGTACATTCATTTATACCCATTTTGTATCGTTTGTGAAGATTAACAACGGTGAATAATAACATCAGTGTGTAATGATATCAGGCATAGTTGCGCTACCTGTTGCAGAAGACGGTTTCAACTCAATAACCAGTTTATGGGGCAAACAGGTAATAGGGATCAGGGAATTACGGATGATTCCCTGTTTCACACAGATTTGGTCAGGGCAGTCAGCTCTTTGAATGCAGATGGCATGGGGACTGACTTCTATGGTATTGTAACCACCATTTTCCGCTGTTATGGTTAGTCGGTAGGTGGATGTAACCTGATGTAAGGGAATGACTTGGTATAGTTCTCCATCCACATAAATATGTGCATCGTATTTTTCGGAAGCAGTAGTTTGATGGAGAAAGAGAAAGATACCGCTGACGACACATAATATCATCAGAATGCCCGCTAATAGAAAAGCGGCTTTTTTTACATTTGTGTTTTTCATAAGGTTCCTCAGGCACAGGAAAAGATTTTGCAGTAGTCTGCAGATGGTCTGTGCGTACTTCATTATAGCAGAAAGGATAGGGAAAATGAAGCTTTATCATAGAAAAATCATACTTCTGGGAATTTGTGGTATCATAATAGCCCTGTTTGGTTTGAGTGGTTGCAGTAGACTGGTACAGAAGCTGTCGAAAGTGGACACCGCTATGGGAACGGTGATACAGGAAACCATATATGTGTGGGATGAGGATGCCGGACAAGAAATATTGCAGGAAATCCTGCAAGAAATAGAAGCTTTGGAGCAAAAAGGTCTGTCCTGGAGAGAAAATGGCTCTGAATTGGCGAAAATCAATGCAAATGCGGGCAAAACAGAGGGAGTAATCTTGTCGGAAGAAATGCAGGCGGATTTGCAACAGATATGGGAGGTTTCTCAAAAAAGCGAGGGTGCCTTGGATGTTACAGTAGGACAGGTAACCGAACTTTGGGATTTGGATACTTGGGCGACCGGTGAAAAGGAGAACCCGGAAGGTTTTCAGATACCGGACGAGTCGGTTTTAAGGAGTGTTTTGGCCAATATAGGTTATGAAAAGGTGATATTGGAAGGAGAGAAAATTTATCTTCCGGAAGGTATGAGTTTGGATTTAGGAGCGGTAGGAAAAGGTATTGCCTGTGATAGAATTGGCGGGTATCTGGAAGAGCGGGAAGCAATACAGGGAGCAGTGATTTCAGTGGGTGGCAGTATTATGACCTATGGCAGCAAACCGGATGGCGGTAGCTGGAACGTGGCCATCGTACATCCCAGAGAAGAGGGAAGTTATTTAGGAACGCTGTCTTTACAGGGAGAATGGTATGTTTCTACTTCAGGAGATTATGAGCGTTATGTGGAAAAGGATGGAGTAAGGTATCATCATATTTTAGAGCCGAAGACCGGATATCCTGTAAACAATAATGTGTGTAGTGTTACTATTTTGAGTGACGGTGGTTTGTTAAGTGATGCTTTATCCACGGCCTGCTTCGTGCTGGGAGTAGAAGAAGGAAGAAAGCTGGCAGAGGAGTTTGGTGCGGAAGCGTTATTTGTGACGAAAGAGCTGGAGATATTTATGACGGATGGGATGGAGAAATATTTTTCGGCGTATTGAGAAACTGAAAAAGCAGTAGTTGCATTAAAAAAATTTTTGAAGTAAACTAAGAGAAGAAAGATACGAGAAGATATTCTGTTGCATTTAGAAAGTACCGGTGGGAAAACGGAGGATTATCATGGAAGAAAATACATTTTTACACATAAAGGAAGACGTAGTAGCGAAGGTGGAGGAAACTATGCCGCCGGAGGAAGAATTGCAGGATTTGGCAGAATTCTTCAAGGTGTTTGGTGACCCTACACGTTTGAAGATTTTGTATGTGTTATTATGTTCAGAGATGTGTGTTTACGATATAGCAAATCTGGTGGGAATGAGCCAGTCAGCTATATCCCACCAGTTGAGAACTTTGAAACAAATGGATTTGGTAAAAAACAGGAGAGAGGGCAAGACTATTTTTTATTCTCTTGCAGACTCTCATATTGTCAATATTTTGAGTCAGGGTCTGGATCACATTGAAGAGTAGGTATCTGAGCCGATGAGGCTGTGATAAAGGATACCATCTTCACTAAAGGACCTAAAATAAACGTATTTGGAGGTCATATGTATGTCTGTGTAATTTCCTTGTGCAATTGTAGCTACATCGCTACCATCCAGACGCATTCGCTTGAGGGCAGGAGTGGCTTGGGAATTGCACTGGTAATAGATATAGCCATTTCCTACATTGTAGCATTCCACACGATCATTGGTCAAAACTTCTATCACATTCTGTGAATAGTCATAGCGGCAAAGTCGATAATTATTTTCCACGTCTAAGTAATAGAAATAATTGCCATCCAGTACAGGATACCAGATATTGCCTTTCCAAAGTTCTGATTGTACATCGGTTTTGGTATTCAGTGCATACAGGTAATGATTGGTTCCGGCACCATTATAATAGATCACACTATCCTTGGCACAGGCAGGATTTACGGTATAATCTGCCAGAACCACCTTATCAGAGCGGTCTGTTTTCAGCTTATAAAAGCAGGGACCATCCTTGGTACTGGTTAACAGATACAAATAATCATCCACCAACTGAGCGGTAGTTACCACATCAGCAGTCATGCTGGTGACCTTTTTCCCATTCACAGTACTACGGTAAAAGGCATGGGATACGCGGAGATTTCCCAGAGACGTAGTGTCGGTGGGATTTTTCATAAAATAGTACAAATGATTACCGGCTGCTAAAATATTACAGATATTTCCGTTGTACAGTTTGGTCAGGTCTTTTTCATCTACGGTCATGGAATAGAGCGCTCCCTGATCCATAGGATTTGAAAAATAAACCATACCGTCCAGTTCGCAGAACAAGCCACCATTGTTAATGTTTCCGGCAGTATTGCCAACAGTGCCGGCGGGGTTCGCAGGAATACGTTCTGATAAAAAGTTGAATAACATAAGGGCACCTGCAATCACGATAAAGCCTAAGAGAACCACTATGTGAGTAAAGTTTTTCTTCATGTATGTATCCTCTCTTCCTATTGTAAATATAGGTAAAAAACATTTTCTAAAGCTAGTATAACGTTTATTTGACTTGCTATCAAGTGGGTTTTGGTATAAAATGATTTGTTGAAAGAATATTCGGAGGATAAATTGATGGATTTGTTAGATTTAAGAAATCAATTGGATGTTATTGATGCACAGATAGTAGAGCTTTATGAAAAGCGTATGGGAATCTGCAAGCAGGTAGCAGAGTATAAAATCAGTACAGGTAAGAAGGTTTTTGATAAGCAGAGAGAGATGGAGAAGCTGGCAACTGTGCGTTCCATGACTCATAATGATTTTAATGCACATGGAATACAAGAGCTCTTCGAGCAGATTATGTCCATGAGCCGTAAACTGCAGTATCAGCTTCTGACAGAAAGCGGTAGTTTGGGCAAGCTTCCCTTTATTGGAGTAGAAGAGTTAGAAACCCAAAAGGCCAGAGTGGTATTTCAGGGAGCAGAGGGGGCATATTCTCAGGCAGCAATGATGCAATATTTCGGAGAACAGGTAAACAGCTTCCATGTGGACAGCTTCCGGGATGCTATGGCTGCCATTGAAGAAGGAAGTGCAGATTTTGCAGTATTGCCTATTGAAAATTCTACCGCCGGTATCGTGAATGAAATCTATGATTTATTGGTAGAATTTGAGAATTACATAGTTGGAGAGCAGATTATTAAAATAGAGCATTGCGTGCTTGGTGTACCGGGCAGCAAGTTGGAGGATATTAAAACAGTTTATTCACACCCTCAGTCTTTGATGCAGAGTGCTAAGTATCTGGAAACCAAGGATTGGAAACAAATCAGCATGCAGAACAATGCTTTTGCAGCCAGGAAGGTAGCAGAGGAGAAGGATAAGACACAGGCTGCTATTGCCGGAGCACATGCAGGTGAAATCTATGGTTTGGAAATATTGGAGCAGGGTGTGAATCAGTCGGATACCAACTCTACCCGATTTATTATTGTTACTAATCAGAAGATTTTCAAGAAAGATGCTAACAAAATCAGTATTTGCTTTGAAATTCCTCACAGAAGCGGTTCTTTGTATCATATGCTTTCGCATTTTATCTATAATAATCTGAATATGACAAAAATTGAAAGCCGTCCTATTGAGGACCAAAACTGGGAATATCGTTTCTTCATTGATTTCGAGGGAAATTTGGTAGAAAGTGCTGTGAAGAATGCTCTGAGAGGACTTCGCGAAGAAGCCAAGAATTTGAAGGTATTGGGTAACTACTAAAAGGAAATAGGTAAAGCAGGCATTGTGAGAGCGGGTTCGTACAGGATATATAATGCCTGCATAGACGGAGGAATTATGAGAGAACAGGAATTGATTGTTTATAGAGAATTTGAGGATGGAGACCTTCTCTATGATATGGCATGGCTCATGGAGCATTATCAGGATGAATACTATAATGTAGAGGATATGTCTGCCTTAATGTATGATTGCATTCATCGCCTCATAGAACTGGCGGGAAACTATGGTTTTCATGGTAATCTGTGGCATTGCTATCTGGCGAATTTGCTGGTGAATAACGAAAACAGCTACAGTATGGGTTGTGAAATCCGTGGTGCTATTGAAGGCACCATCAATCAGGCTGCTTTGCATGATATTGTGATTTTCAAAGAGTTTTATGATTTTGACTTTAGTTCCATGATAGAAACTTTAAACGTTACGGAATGGGAAATTGTGGAGCAATATCAGAGCAGTAAGCAGGAAAGCAAGGTATATAATACCCGTATTTGTGCGAGAATTTGTGAGCTGGCAGAGCATTTCAAGGAAAATAAAAATGCAGAAGAAATGAAAGAAACCCTTACCCATTTTTACAAAGAATATGGAGTGGGTAAGTATGGTTTGCACAAGTCCTTCCGCATAGTGCATGATGATAACGGCGTACGTATTGAACCCATATTAAATATTGCACATGTATATATGGATGATCTGGTAGGATATGAAATTCCTAAAAAGAAGCTGATTGACAATACAGAAGCTTTTGTATCCGGCAGAAAGGCAAATAACTGTCTGTTGTATGGCGATGCAGGTACCGGAAAGTCCTCCAGTATCAAGGCCATTGCTAATGAATATTATGGTCGTGGACTTCGTATTATTGAGGTTTACAAGCATCAGTTTCAGGATTTGAATGCCTGTATCAGCATGATTAAGAACCGTAATTATAAGTTTATTATTTACATGGACGATTTGAGCTTCGAAGAGTTTGAGATTGAATATAAGTATCTGAAAGCTGTGATCGAAGGTGGTTTGGAGAAAAAGCCGGAGAATGTATTGATTTATGCGACCTCGAACCGCAGACATTTGATACGGGAAAATTACAGTGACAAAGAAGAAATCCGTGAGGATATGCATACCAGCGATACAGTACAGGAGAAGCTTTCTTTGGTGTCACGTTTCGGTGTAACTATTTATTTCGGCTCTCCTAATAAGAAGGAGTTCCAGCATATTGTGACAACTTTGGCAGAGCGGTATGGAGTAACCATAGACCATGATACTTTGTTGGCAGAGGCCAATAAATGGGAACTGGCTCATGGTGGTTTGTCCGGTAGGACAGCACAGCAATTTATTGACTATTTATTAGGAAAAATGTAAAGAGCGATATCCGATGCTTTGAAGGTTCGGGAGTGTGGGTACGGATAGGGTGCAGGAAGGTGAGAGTAATGGGTGTGAAAACATTTGCTGCTATTGATGTAGGCAGTTTTGAAATCTCTTTGAAAATATTTGAATTTACCGGGAAAAATTCCAGCAGGGTGGTGGAACATGTTCGTCAGCGTATTGCACTGGGAACAGATACTTATGCGAATGGGAAAATCAGTCCGGATAAGCTGGATGATTTGTGTCGCACCTTGAAGGAGTTTTCAGAGATTATGAAAACCTATAAGGTCTCTGCATACAAAGCCTATGGTACCAGTTCTATCCGAGAAGCTTCCAATACCCGTATCATTCTGGATCAGATTGAACAGCGTACGGGAATACACATTGATACTCTGAGTAATTCCGAACAGCGCTTTTTGGATTACAAAGCTGTAGCGTTTATGGGAGAAAGCTTCAAAGAGGTTATCAAGGAGGGAACAGCCATCGTAGATATTGGTGGCGGCAGTATTCAGATTTCCCTGTTTGATAAGGATGCACTGGTGGCTACCCAGAATCTGAAGCTGGGTGTTCTGCGTATGCAGGAGTGGTTGAACCAGTTAAATTTAAAGAGTGGTCAAATGGAAGGGATTATCGATGAAATTGCGGCGGCACAGCTGAATACCTTTAAAAAGCTCTATTTAAAGGACAGTAAGATTAAAACCCTGATATTGGTGGATGATTATTTGTCTGTATGGATTGCCAGAAAGAGCAGAGAGAACGGACAATCGGCTATGGTGGGATTAGAGGAGTATGACAAGTTCTTACAGATGCTGCGTACTACCTCTACGCAAGATGTAGCCAAGAAGCTGGGAGTATCTACAGAGGCGGCCAACCTGACCAATATCAGTGCCTATTTGGTAAAGCGACTGTTGAAAATGATGGAGGCAGATAAAATCTGGGCTCCCGGAGTAAGCCTTTGTGACGGTATTGCTTATGAATATGCCGAGAAGAATAAAATCTTACTGTGTGACCATGATTTTGAAAAGGATATTGTAGCCTGTGCCATGAATATCAGCAAGCGTTATCTGGGAAGCAGAAAGCGTGCAGAAACCTTGGAAAAAATCACCATGACCATTTTTGACAGTATGAAAAAGGTACATGGACTGGGCAACCGGGAGCGATTGTACCTGCGAATAGCAGCTATGTTGCACGACTGCGGCAAGTTTATCAGTATGATGGATATTGGTGAGACTTCCTATGGTATCATTATGGCTACGGAAATCATCGGTTTGTCCCACATGGAGAGAGAAATTGTGGCGAATATTGTGCGTTACAATCACTCTCCTTTTCGGTATTATGAAAACATGGGACAGAACAGTCTGACAAATGAGGCTTATCTGACCATGGCGAAGCTGGCAGCCATTTTAAAGATTGCCAATGGGTTAGACAGAAGTCATAAGCAGAAGCTGAAGGGCGTAAAAGCGACATTGAAAGAAAATCAGTTGATTTTGACCATAGATACACAGGAAGATATTTTGTTGGAAAAGGGATTGTTCGGAAAAAGGGCAAGCTTTTTCAGAGAAGTGTTTAATATAGAGCCTGTAATCAAGCAGAAACGTCAAATGTAATGCTTGGAAAGGAGAAAATATGGCGGAGATAGATTTGAAAAATCCGAAATTATATACCAACCGGGAATTGAGCTGGCTGTTGTTCAATCAGAGAATTCTGAGCGAAGCCAGAGACAAAACCATTCCCTTGTTTGAACGATTAAAGTTTTTAAGTATTACAGCATCCAATCTGGACGAATTCTTCATGGTAAGAGTGGCATCCTTAAAGGATATGGTAAATGCCGGTTACGAGAAGCCGGATATCGCCGGAATGACACCTACCGAGCAACTGGAGGCCTTGGATACAGAAATCCACAAGCTGGTGAATATGCAGTATTCTACCTACAATCGTTCCTTATTGCCTTTGTTGGAGCAGAATGGTCTGCATGTGATAAAGCAGCATGAGCAGTTAAAGGAAGAAGAGGCTGCCTATCTGGATAAGTATTTCGTAGATAATGTGTATCCGGTACTGACCCCTATGGCAGTGGATTCCTCCAGACCATTTCCGTTGATACGCAACAAATCCTTGAATATTGCGGCATTGGTGCAGAAAAAGGGTGAGCAGGATAACTATGAATTTGCTACTGTACAGGTGCCCAGTGTGCTTTCAAGAATTATTTTGCTGCCAAAGAGTGATAGTGATGCTTTGCAGAAAATGATTTTATTGGAGGAACTGATAGAGCGTAATATTCAAAAGCTTTTCCTGAACTATGATATTATTTGTGCACATCCCTTCCGAATCATGAGAAATGCGGACTTAACCATTGATGAGGATGAAGCAGAAGATTTGCTGAAGGAAATCGAAAAGCAGCTGAAGAAACGTCAGTGGGGTGAGGTCATCCGACTGGAAGTGGAAGAGGGCATGGATAAAAAGCTGTTGAAGCTGTTAAAGAAGGAGTTGGGGGTTACCAATCAAGCCATTTATGAAATGGATGGACCGTTGGATTTGACCTTTTTAATGAAGGCTTATGGATTAGAGGGTTTTGCACATTTAAAGACGCCTAAGTACGAGCCTCAGCAAGTTCCGAAATTACCAGCCGGTTGTGATATTTTTGAAGAGATACGAAAAGGTGATATTCTGTTGCATCATCCCTATCAAACATTTACACCGGTAGTTGAGTTTATTCGTCAGGCGGCTAAGGACCCAAATGTATTGGCTATCAAACAGACACTGTATCGTGTCAGCGGCAACTCACCGATTATCGCAGCGTTGGCACAGGCTGCAGAAAATGGCAAGCAGGTATCGGTTCTGGTAGAATTAAAGGCTCGTTTTGATGAGGAAAACAATATTGTATGGGCCAAGATGTTGGAAAAAGCAGGCTGCCATGTTATTTATGGTCTGGTAGGCTTAAAAACTCATAGTAAGATTACGTTGGTGGTTCGAAGAGAGGATGATGGTATTCGACGTTATGTACATCTTGGTACGGGTAACTACAATGATGCTACTGCGAAGTTATATACGGATGTTGGTCTTATGACCTGCTCTGAGTTAATTGGTGAGGATGCTACGGCTGTATTTAACATGCTTAGCGGTTATTCCGAGCCTTTGTTCTGGAACAAACTGTCTCTGGCACCATTATGGTTAAAGGATAAGTTTTTATACCTCATCGAAAGAGAAAAGAATTATGCAAAGGAAGGAAGACCGGCAAGGATTATTGCCAAAATGAATTCTCTGTGTGACAAGGATATTATCGAAGCCATGTATGAAGCTTCGGCGGCAGGCGTAAAAATAGACTTAATTGTTCGTGGTATTTGTTGTCTTAAGGTAGGTATTCCCGGTGTCAGTGAAAATATTACCGTGCGTTCCATTGTAGGTAATTTCCTGGAGCATAGTCGTATTTTCTATTTCGAGAATGATGAAAACTATGAAATTTATTGTGGCAGTGCAGATTGGATGCCGCGTAATCTGGAGCGGAGAGTAGAAATACTTTTCCCTGTGGAAATGCCTGCTTTAAAGGAGCAGATATGTAAGATATTACAGTATCAATTGCAGGATAATCTAAAGGCACACGTTTTGCTGGCAGACGGTACCTATGAAAAAATAGATAAGAGAGGAAAAACACTGTTCGGTTCTCAGGCAGCTTTTTGTGAAGATGCAGTGGAGGAAGCGAAGGAAGCACTGGAAGAAAGCAGTACGGACGGTCGGGTGTTTATTCCGGAAAGGCAGACAGAGTGAGAATAGTATTGGCATCCGCATCGCCCAGACGGAAAGAGCTGTTGACACAGTTAGGGTTGGAGTTTGAAATCTGTGTGAGCGACGTAGAGGAAAAAGTGACAGAAACGATACCGTCCAAGGTGGTAGAGGAGCTTTCTTATCAGAAGGCTGAGGCAGTATTTCGCCAGATACAGGGAGATGTACTGGTGATTGGCGCAGATACGGTAGTGACTCAGGATGGAACGATATTGGGAAAACCGAAGAACTCACAGCATGCAGAAGAAATGTTAAAGAGTTTGCAGGACAGAGAACATCAGGTTTATACGGGAGTTACTCTTTTTCGAAGAGAAGGCGGAGAGGAATGTAGTGAAACCTTTTCGGAGAGTACTTTGGTGAAGTTCTATCCTATGACAGCAGAAGAGATTGCTTGTTATGTAGCGAGTGGTGAACCCATGGACAAGGCCGGAGCCTATGGTATTCAGGGACTGGGCGGACGCTTCGTGGAAAGGATAAACGGGGATTATAATAACGTAGTAGGTTTACCTATTGCAAGATTATATCAGGAATTGAAGAAGTATTATTAAAAAAGTGTGAAAAAAAACTGATTTTTCTGCTAAGATACTTGACGGAATGCAACAAAGAAATTATGATAAAAATGCAAGGAGCAAACGCTTCTATACACTTGATATTTCTAAGTTATAAGGAGGGACGCATATGCATGAATATGATGATGCGGTATTAAAATGCTTTTTGAAGAATCAGCTACAATTATTCCCGGAGGAGGTCGCAGAGACTTTAGAGGAAGCAGAAAACTTTTTGGAAGAAATTATGGCAGTTGTAGTAGATACTGTGGACGAGGTTCTGGAGTATTTTGATGAACAGGGCATTGACATGGATGGTGCAGTGGGAGACGAAATATTAGAAGCTGCAGAGGTTTTTGATGTAGGTGACGGACGCTATCTGATAGTTGAGGGATAAGCGTTAATCATAAAAAGAAAAATTGTTGAGGGGTGGGTGACCACTTCAGAATGGAGGAAAATATGGATTTTTTTAACAAAGCAAAAGAGAAACTTAGCAAGACCGGTTCAGATGCAGCTAAGAAGATGAAGGATTTATCTGAAATCGCAAAGTTCAACAGCCAGATTTCAAGCAACGAGAGCACTATCAAGAATACATATTCTGAAATCGGTAAGTACGTGTATGAAAACTTGAAGGAAGATGCTCCAGCAGAAATCGCTGAGAAGATGGCAGTTATCGACAATGCATTGGCAGAAATCGAAAGATTAAAGCAGGAAATCCTGAAGGTAAAGGGTAGCCAGAAGTGTGAGCAGTGTGGCAATGAAGTGGATTTAAATGTTGCTTTCTGTCCTTCTTGCGGTAACAAGATGCCTGAACCTGTAGTTGATGTTATCGACGAGGAGGAAGTAAAGGAAGTTGTGGCAGAGGCTGCTGAAGCTGTGGAAGAAGCTGTAGAAGCAGTAGCTGAGAAGGTGGAAGAAGTAACCGAATAATCTTTACAGAAAAATAAGTGAAATTGAGGCTGCGCGGTAGCGCAGCCCTTTTTTGTGGTGTATTCATTGATATGCGTTTTTGAACGAACAAGCAATCAGGTTAGTTGCTTTATGTTAGTCAGGAATACCTGCTATATTTTGTAAATTGGTTAATACCTCATAAGGGACGTAGAGAGAGCCATAGCCGATACCCAGATCCAGTCCCGGTTTGTTATCCCCGTGAAAATCCGAACCACCACTGATAGCAAGTTTATGACGGGCAGCCAGATGACGCATTTCTCTTTCATCTGCCTGAGAATACGTAGAATAAATCGCTTCCAGAGCAATTAATCCGGCTGCTTTTAGTTCGCTTACCAGAGTATTCAGTCGCTGAGAGCCCATTCCATAGAGAATAGGGTGAGCCAGTACAGGGATACCACCTACTGCCAAAATAAGCTGAATGGCTTGAGCAGGAGTAATCTTTTCTCTGGGGACATAATAGGGACTGTGATCTCCGATATAACGCTCAAAGGCTTCCTTCATACTCTTGATATAGCCATGTTCCAACATATATTTAGCGTAATGTGCTCGAGTAATCACACTGTTTGGAAAAGCTTCTTTTAACTTATCATAGGAAATCTCCATCCCGGTGCCTTTTCGAAGCAGATGACACATTTTTTCATTACGCAGTTCTCTGGAATTCACAAAGTCATCAATATGAGATTGAAAGGTATCGCTGTGATAATCAATATAAAGTCCCACAATATGAATATCCTTGCCTTGATATTCCGTGGAAAATTCTATTCCAGGAATGATTTCGGGAACATTTGGATTGGTTTGACGTAGGTTTTTGGCATAAGCAATGGCCTCATCCAAACCATCCACACTATCGTGGTCGGTGAGGGCAAAAGCTGCCAGTCCCTTTGCTATAGCATAATCCACCAGCTGCGTGGGAGTATACGTACCGTCAGAACGGGTGGAGTGAACGTGTAGGTCTATGGGGCGTGTAGTCATAATGGTTTTCCTTTCACGGAGCGAGAGCGTGCCTTAGTGAGAAGCATTTCTTCTCCTAACACACCGTTAATGATAGTGTTACAAGAAACATGAGCCTGCATACCCTTCGGTACACAGGCTCCCTGTATCTTAGTTTTCGTCTTCTTCCTTACGAGCAGTATATACAGTTCTCTTACGAGCCATATCATCACTTGCAAGGTATTCGTCATAAGTAGTAATCTTGTCGATCATCTTACCGTTAGGAAGGATTTCCATAATACGGTTGGCAGTAGTTTGTACAAACTGGTGGTCATGACAGGAGAACAGTACCACGCCCTTGAACTTAATAACACCATTGTTCAGTGCAGTAATTGACTCCATATCCAAATGGTTGGTAGGTTCATCAAAGATTAAGCAGTTCGCACCGCTAATCATCATCTTGGAAAGCAAGCAGCGAACCTTCTCGCCACCGGAGAGAATTTTTACCTTCTTCACACCATCTTCACCGGGGAAGAGCATACGACCCAGATAGCCACGTACATAGGTTGCATCCTTTACGGGAGAGTAGCCGGTGAGCCAGTCTGTGATGGTCAGGTCATTGTCAAATTCCGCAGTATTGTCCTTGGGGAAGTATGCCTGAGAGGTAGTAACGCCCCATTTGTAGGAACCTTCGTCCGGCTCCATTTCGCCTGCTAAAATCTGGAAGAGAGTAGTCTTCGCAATTTCATTGCCGCCAACGAAGGCGATTTTGTCATCATGTCCAACGATAAAGGAGATATCATCCAATACCTTTTCCCCATTGATGGTTTTGCTGATGTGCTCTACAGAAAGCACCTCATTACCGATTTCTCTGTCAGGGCGGAAGTCGATGTAAGGATATTTTCTGCTGGAAGGCTTGATTTCATCCAGTTCAATCTTTTCCAAAGCACGCTTACGGGAAGTAGCCTGCTTAGACTTAGAAGCGTTTGCAGAGAAGCGGGAGATGAATTCCTGCAATTCCTTAATCTTTTCTTCTTTCTTTTTATTGGCTTCCTTCATCTGCTTGATTAACAGCTGGCTTGACTCGTACCAGAAGTCATAGTTTCCGGCATAGAGCTGAATTTTGCCATAGTCAATATCTGCAGTATGGGTACATACCTTATTCAGGAAATAACGGTCATGGGATACTACGATAACCGTATTTTCAAAGTCAATCAAAAATTCCTCTAACCATGCAATCGCATCCAAATCCAAGTGGTTGGTAGGCTCGTCCAGAAGCAGAATATCAGGGTTACCAAAGAGTGCCTTTGCCAGCAATACTTTGACCTTGATATTACTTTCCAGCTCAGACATGACGCAGTAGTGGTATTCGGTATCAATACCCAGACCATTCAGAAGCATAGCAGCGTTGGATTCTGCCTCCCAGCCATCCATTTCTGCAAATTCTGCTTCCAATTCACTGGCACGGATACCATCTTCTTCCGTAAAATCTTCCTTGGCATAAATAGCATCCTTCTCCTTCATAATCTGGAACAGACGCTCATTACCCATGATAACCGTGTCCAGTACCACACAAGCATCATACTTGAAGTGATCCTGCTCCAAAACAGAGAGACGCTGACCGGGGGTAATCACGATATCACCCTTGGTGGTTTCCAGCGCACCGGAAAGAATTTTTAAGAAGGTGGACTTACCGGCACCATTGGCACCGATTAAACCATAACAGTTGCCTTCGGTAAATTTGATGTTTACATCTTCAAACAGAGCCTTTTTGCCAACTCTGTAGGTTACATTGTTTGCACTAATCATATCGAAACCTTTCTTTCATATTTATTATATTACTTCATACGCATCATTTCTTATTGTACAGAAAATTGAGGAAAATGCAAGCAAAAAAGCTGTTTTTCTTTACAATTATAGGGAAAAGAGGGTAAAATAAGGAAGATATATGGAAATACATAAAAACAGAAGAAAAAGTGAGGAAGAAATATGAATAAAAAACTGAACTATGGACGAACCTTTTTAATCGGTATGGCATTTATGTCCATCAGCAGCTTTTGGCAGGTGTATGATAATATTATTCCCCTGATACTGAAGAATACCTTCGGTCTGGGTGAAACCATTACCGGTGTGGTAATGGCACTGGACAATGTACTGGCACTGGTACTGTTGCCTATATTTGGCAGCATTTCCGACAAGGTAGATACCAGACTGGGAAAACGTACTCCCTTTATCATCGTGGGAACTGCTTTGGCAGTGACTTTCTTAATGATGCTGCCTTTTGCGGATAAGTTACAGAGTTTGCCGTGGTTTGTGGCAGCATTGTTCGGGGCACTGGTGTCCATGGGACTGTATCGTTCGCCGGCGGTAGCATTGATGCCGGACTTGACACCCAGCAGATTGCGAAGTAAGGCAAATGCAGTGATTAATCTGTTAGGAGCTGTAGGCGGTGTGTATTCCCTATTAATGATAAAATTTTTGGTAGGAAAAGGAGACAGACCCAGCTATGTACCATTGTTCAGTGCGATTGCAGCTTTTATGGTAATTGCTATTGTTGTATTGGTGTCAACCATTCGGGAAAAAAAGCTGGCAGCAAAGATCGCAACAGAAGAAGCGGAAGAGAATCAAGTGTTCGCAGAACAGGGAACAGAGGAGCAGGTAGAAAAAAACTTGTCCCAAACTGTACTGGCACCAGAGGTAAAGCGAAGCATGATATTCATGTTGGCATCCATCTTCCTGTGGTTTACGGCGTATAATGCAGTGACAACAGCCTTTTCCCGATATACAACAGAGGTTTGGAAGCTGGAGGGCGGCGGTTTCGCAGACTGTCTCATGGTAGCTACCGTGGCTGCTATTTTGAGCTATATACCAATTGGACATATTGCCAGCCGTTTCGGACGCAAAAAAACTATTATGGGCGGTGTATTGCTTCTGGCATTGAGCTTCGGTATTGCTATGTTTATGCAGGAATATCACCCCTTGATTAATATTGTATTTGCCATGGTTGGTTTTGCATGGGCAGCCATTGGTGTGAATTCTTATCCTATGATAGTCGATATGAGCAAAGGGGCCGATATCGGTAAATTCACCGGTACTTATTATACCTTCTCTATGGCGGCACAGATTATGACACCGATTTTGTCCGGATTTTTGCTGGAAAATGTGTCTTATCGAACCTTGTTCCCTTATGCCTGCTTTTTCTCTCTGCTGGCATTTGTAACCATGACACAGGTAAAGCATGGTGATGTGAAGCCGCAGAAAAAGGCAAGTATTTTAGAAAATTTTGATGTTGAGGATTAATTTAGACATGAATGTTGTTTTGACTTTATTAGGGATTGTACTATTTTTTGTGGTGATTTATTTGTTGCTTATTATGCCCCGTATCGTAGGCAAGCCGGATATGAGCCCTTTTCTGGGCAGGTTATATGCTCACAGAGGCTTGCATGACAATGCTTCCGAAGCTCCCGAAAACTCTATGGCGGCTTTTCGCAAGGCGGTGGAAGCAGGCTATGGTATTGAACTGGATATTCAACTGACCAAGGATAAGGAAGTGGTAGTATTCCATGATTTTACCTTGGAGAGAGTATGTGGGGCAGAGGGAACGGTATGTGATTATACCTATGAGGAGCTACAACAGTTTTCACTGTATGCTTCCCGGGAAAAAATACCGAAATTTACGGAAGTATTGAAGTTGGTTAATGGTAAGGTGCCGCTTATCGTAGAATTTAAGGGAAATACAATGGATATGAGTTTGTGTCCTGTTGCTGCGTCAATACTGCAAGAGTATCAGGGAGTGTATTGTATGGAATCCTTCAATCCGCTGATGGTGGCATGGTATCGAAAGCATTATGGTAGTGTTGTGAGAGGGCAATTGTCTGAAAAGTTCTGGAGTAACAGTAAAAAGAGCATGCTGAATTTCGTGTTGCAACATCTGCTTTTTAACTTCCATGCCCGACCGGATTTTATTGCATATAGTTGGAAGGATCATACCAATCTGTCCAGGAGAATATGTAAGAGTTTCTACAAAATCACTGCCGTGGCATTTACCATCCGAAGCGAGGAAAGCCTGAGAGAAATGCAGGGAAAATTCGACCTTTTTATTTTTGATAGTTTCCTTCCGCAAGAAAAATACAATACATTATCGAAAAAGGGTTGATATTTTTTTATCAAACTGTTACAATGTTTACACTAATTGGGAATAGTCGGTGAAAATCGGCTATAAAGGGATTACGATTTTGTCAAAAATACGATGAAAAGGGAGACAAAAAGTATGAAGAAATGGGTTTACACATTCAGAGAAGGAAGTGCAGACATGAGAAATCTCTTAGGTGGCAAGGGTGCTAACCTGGCAGAGATGACTACTCTGGGACTTCCGATACCACAGGGTTTCACAGTAACTACAGAAGCTTGTACCGATTATTATGAAAACGGCAAGCAGATTTCTGAGGAAATCAAGGAACAGATTTTGGCGAACATTAAGGCTCTGGAAGATTTGATGGGCAAGAAGTTTGGAGACACTGAGGATCCGTTGCTTGTATCCGTTCGTTCCGGTGCGAGAGCATCCATGCCGGGTATGATGGATACCATCCTTAACTTAGGTTTGAACGACGTAGCTGTAGAAGGCTTCGCAAAGAAGACCGGCAACCCTAGATTTGCTTATGACTCTTATCGTCGTTTCATTCAGATGTATTCTGACGTTGTTATGGAAGTACCGAAGTCCTTTTTTGAGAAGATTATCGATGAGATGAAAGAAGAAAAGGGCATCAAGTTTGATACAGAACTGACTGCAGATGATTTGAAGGAATTAGCAGCTAAGTTCAAGGCAGTTTATAAGGAAGCTATGAATGGAGAAGAATTCCCTCAGGATCCTGTAGAGCAGCTGATGGGTGCTGTAAAGGCAGTATTCCGTTCATGGGACAACCCTCGTGCTATCGTGTACAGACGTATGAATGATATCCCTGGTGACTGGGGTACCGCTGTAAACGTACAGAGTATGGTATTTGGTAACAAGGGCGAAACCTCCGGTACCGGTGTTGCATTTACCCGTAACCCTTCTACCGGTGAGAAGGGCATCTATGGTGAGTACCTGATTAATGCACAGGGTGAAGACGTAGTAGCAGGTGTTCGTACACCTCAGCCTATCACCAAGCTGGCAGAGGACATGCCTGAGTGCTATCAGCAGTTCTTAGATATTGCAAACAGATTGGAAGAGCATTATCGCGACATGCAGGATATGGAGTTCACTATCGAAGAAGGTAAGCTGTACTTCTTACAGACCAGAAGTGGTAAGAGAACTGCACCTGCAGCTATCAATATTGCATGTGACTTAGTAGATGAAGGCAAGATTACTCCGGAAGAAGCAGTTTGCCGTATTGAAGCGAAGTCTTTGGACCAGTTATTACATCCTACCTTTGATGCAGCTGCATTAAAGGCCGGTGAGGTAATCGGTTCTGCACTTCCTGCATCTCCCGGTGCAGCGGCTGGTAAGGTATACTTCACCGCAGAAGAAGCAAAGGCTGCCGGCAAGGGTGGTCGCGGCGAAAGAGTTATTCTGGTTCGTCTGGAGACCTCTCCGGAAGATATCGAGGGTATGAATGCAGCAGAAGGTATCCTCACCGTTCGTGGTGGTATGACCTCTCATGCAGCAGTAGTAGCTCGTGGTATGGGTACCTGTTGTGTATCCGGCTGTGGCGAGATTAAGATTGATGAAGAAGCAAAGGTATTCTCTCTGGGTGGATATGAATTCCACGAAGGAGATTACATTTCCTTAGATGGTTCTACCGGTAAGATTTACAAGGGTGACATCAAGACTGTAGAAGCTTCCGTAGGCGGAAACTTCGGACGTATCATGGCTTGGGCTGACAGCTTCAGAACCTTGAAGGTACGTACCAACGCAGATACTCCTAAGGATACTGCAAATGCAGTGAAGCTGGGAGCAGAAGGTATCGGTCTGTGCCGTACAGAGCATATGTTCTTCGGCGAAGACAGAATTCCGAAGTTCAGAAGAATGATCCTTTCTGACAGTGTAGAAGCAAGAGAAGAAGCTTTGAAGGCTATCGGTGAATTCCAGAAGGCAGACTTCAAGGCGATGTATGAAGTATTGGAAGGCAGACCAATGACCGTTCGTTACTTGGATCCGCCACTTCATGAGTTCGTACCTACTACCGAAGAAGATATCAAGGCTTTGGCAGAAGATATGGGTATCACCGTAGCAGAAGTAAAGGCTAAGTGTGATGCACTTCACGAGTTCAACCCTATGATGGGTCACAGAGGATGCCGTCTGGCAGTAACCTATCCGGAAATCGCCAGAATGCAGACCAGAGCTGTTATGGAAGCTGCTATCGAGGTAATGAATGAGAAGGGCTACGAAATCGTACCTGAAATCATGATTCCTTTGGTAGGCGAGAAGAAAGAGTTGAAGTATGTAAAGGATATCGTTGTAGCAGAGGCAGAAGCTGTTAAGGCTGAGAAGAATTCCAACATCCAGTACCATATCGGTACCATGATCGAAATTCCTCGTGCAGCACTGACTGCAGACGCTATCGCAGAAGAAGCAGAATTCTTCTCCTTCGGTACTAACGACTTGACCCAGATGACTTTCGGTTTTTCTCGTGATGACGCAGGTAAGTTCCTGGAAGCTTACTATCAGGCAAAGATTTACGAATCTGACCCGTTTGCAAGATTAGACCAGACCGGTGTAGGTCAGTTGGTTGAAATGGCAGCGAAGAAGGGCCGCTCCACCAATCCTGACATCAAGTTAGGTATCTGTGGTGAGCATGGCGGAGATCCTTCCTCCATCGAATTCTGCCACAAGATTGGTTTGAACTATGTTTCTTGTTCACCTTTCCGTGTGCCGATTGCCAGACTCGCGGCTGCACAGGCTTTCTTGAATAATCGCTAGTACATCCTTGGCATAAGGCTTGTAGAAACTTAATAAATGTATGAAAAATGGCTCAGAATCGTAACGGTTCTGAGCCATTAGTTGTTTTGTAGAAAAAGGTGCGGAAAGCGATGTGGGGCATGGAGTTTTGGGGAAAAAGCGATTGGGTTTGGGGGAGAAAGTTTGGTTTGGAAAATAAAGTATGATGATACAGTTTTTTAGATATTAATTATTGACAATACAAAGGTAATATGTTACCTTTGTATAAAAGTAATATATTACCTATTGGAGGACATGATGAATTTAAAGGAAGTAATAAGAAGTGATAAAGTGAATTTTACAGGCATTGAATCATCCTATTTTCTGTTAGGATTACTAAGTGCTTTTGAGAACAGATTTCAGGCAATGGCAGATAGCAGCATGGAGGAAATCAGTTGGAAACAATTTTTTGCAATTATCTGCATTACCTTGTGCAAAGAACCTCCCACGGTTAAAGAATTGGCAGAAATCATGGGTAGTTCTCACCAGAATGTGAAACAAATATTACTGAAATTGGAGAAGAAGGGATTTGTAACCATTACAGTAGATGACCAGGATAAACGGAAGCAGCGTATTTTGCTCACAGCGTATTGTATTGAGTTTTGCCAAAAGAACGATGAGAAAAGTATGGAACTTCTTAAAAAAATGTTCGAAGGTGTCACAGAGGAACAGTTACAAATAACCATACAGACGATAGTTCAGATTGAGGATAATTTGAAAGGAATATAAGGAGAGAACAGATGAAGATTTTGGTTACATATAAAAGTAAGACAGGGTTTACAAAATGGTATGCAGAGTATATTGCAAAAGAAGTAGATGCTGATTTGATGGACTTTAAGGAGGTTACAGCTGAAATAATGTCCTGTTATGATGTGGTTGTTTATGGTGGCGGATTGTATGCAGGGATGATTAATGGATACAAAAAGGCAAAAGAGAAGTATGCAAAAAGTTCTGTGAATAGATTTATTTTATTTGCAACAGGCGGAACCCCTAATGAAGCCACTAAGGAGATAGATGAGGTTTGGAAGAACAATTTGTCTGAGGAAGAGCTGAACTCTATGCCTCATTTCTACATGCAAGGTGGTATTTGTTATGAAAAAATGTCCTTTTCAAACAGGGCAATCATGAAAATGATGTCTAAAGTATTGGAAAAAAAGAAAAATAAGGATAGTGCAGAAGAAGGCTTTGCACAAGCAATAAGAAGTTCCTATGATATTACTTCGGGCGAATATGCAGAACCACTTATTAAGTGCTTATTAGAAGGATAATGATTGATATGAAGAAAATAATGAAGGTGATGTTAGTATTATTATGCATTGTTTTTATGGGAGTAGTAGGATTCAAAATATGGAGTGCAAAGATGATAAAAGAAGCCAGGGGGCTTGAGGATGTTTCATTGGATATGTCTAATGTGGAGGATGGAATCTACGAGGGACACAGCGAACTGGGGCCGGTTATTGTAGACGTCAAGGTGACCGTAGAGTGCAGCAAAATAATTGACATTGAGATTGTAGAACATCAAAATGGATTGGGGCAGTCGGCAAATATTATTGTGGAGGATATGGTGGCTATGAATACATATGAAGTAGATGCTGTTAGTGGAGCTACCGTTTCCAGTGAAATTATCATGAATGCAGTTAATGACGCTTTGCAGAAAGGGTTGAAGTAAGTGGAGGAGAGAATGAAAGGATATTTACCCATTATAGTAAAATATAGCCCTATTAGAAAGCTGGCATTAATTCCCTTTGAAAAGTCTCCGGATGTCTTTTATAGAGGCTTTGAATTGCAATTTATAGATGGCGAACCATATGGAGTAGGGTACCGTGTACTTGCATATCGGAATGACAAATATTTGGATGTATATGACGATACGAGTCTGAATTTTTTGGAGAACGAAAGTTTTAATGTGGTAGAAAACGGATTGAATAAACATATACAGACTAGGATTGGTAATGTTCAGTTGGGTAAACAAGGGAATAATCAAATTATAAGTTTTGAGTTTGTTGACATACAGGAAAGGAAGATATCAGTACATATAGAGGAAATGAGTAAGAGAACGTCTAGGTCAATGAATTTGTTGGCGCCTGTAGGAGTTGGTTCAAAGGTCCCTGAGTACATGCCTGTATTCTTTATGTACGATTTTGATTTTATACGAAGAAGGAGATCTGTTGTTTCTTGTAAAATTGATGGTAGAAAGATTAGAATAGATACTTTCCCTATGCCGATGAATGGTCAGACAAGATTATTTGCTAGATATAGTAACGAATGTGAATTATTAGAATTTGCCAATACCAGTGTGTATGAATTGCAAAAAGTGGAATTGAAAGAAAATAATACATATTGTGATGGAAATGTAGAATATTTCTTTGATGATAGGGGTGCTCTAAAGAATGTTATGGTACATTTTGGTGAAGAGAATGTGCAAATAAGTTTTGATGACAGTCTGAGTTTAGATAAAACTTGTGTGGGTCGATTTACAATTAATCCGAGAGAACAAATGGGTTATATACAGGGAGAATATAGCGTTCAGCGTGAAAACAATACAATTATATTTAAGATAACTCCAATAGATGGATGGATATCAAAACCCAATAGTTTTATCACAAGATTAATCTTAGGTAAGAATTCTGTTTTTTGTTCCTGGAGTAGAAAATATAGTTATGAAGCAATTATTGATTTGGCTACAGAAAAGGTAGAAGCATATTGGGAAAATGGAAATTTGAAATAAAGATATGGGAAAGTATATCATATGAGGTAAAAAAGAAGAATGGGCATTTTTATTGGAATTATAATTGTTTTAGGAATTATTATTGTATGGTTTAAGATTCCTTGTTCACCTTTGAAAAGGTGTTTTGCTAAGGATATTGCAAACTTGAAAGCCGGCAATAGGTTACAAGAAGAGGGACAAGTATTCAAAAGTGAAGAATTTCAAAAGTTGCCTCTTGCTATTCAAAGATATATATATTATTGCGGATATATCGGAACTCCTAAAATGAGTTATTTGAAAATGGAGTATCGGGATGTAGATTTTATGCAGGGAAAAGAGGGCCCGGCATTAAAAATAGATTATACACAGTATGATTTTGTGTCAGAACCTTGCAGGATGGCTCTGATTGACAGCAGTATGTTTGGTGTACCCTTTGAAGGTTATGATTATTATCAAAATGGTGTAGGAGGAATGAAGGGCGTCATAGCCAAGGGGATAACCTTATTTCATCAAATCGGAGAAGAAATGGATAAGGCATGCTTGGTTACATATCTGGCAGAAAGCATGTTTGCTCCGGCTATTTTGCTACAAAATTATATTTCTTTTGAAGAGATTAGTGATTATGAAGTGAAAGCAACCATTCATTATGCCGGTCAATCTGCAAGTGGTATTTTCACATTTAGTGAGCAGTATGAATTTATTTCTTTTACAACAAATGATAGGGGAGTTACAAATCCGGACGGAACGATGGAATATATTCCGTGGTCTGCAGTTTGTAGCGAATATGAATTGTCAGAAAGCGGAATTAAGTATCCTGCCAAGTTTAAGGCTATATGGAACTATCCGGATGGAGATTTTTTGTATTTTGATGGGGTGATTAGTGCAGTGTCGTATGATGGGTGAGATTAATAAGGATGGATTTCTTAGCCAAAAGGTTAATTCCTACCACATGTCAAGTCCATCTTTACCATGATTTACATGGATTTCCCCGAGAAAGGGGGTATCTTACCCCCGAGATAGCTACCCCCTTTGTGCGAGTGCTGCACAGGCTGCACTCAATAATAAGTAGGGCTATCGTTGGACTAACGATTACTGTAACTTGAGTAAAATATGGATTCTCCTCCTCAAACCGCAACGGTTAGGGGAGGAGTTTTTTTGTGCGGAAAAGGGGGCTGAAAGCCATGCGGGGCATGGAGTTGTGGGGAAAAAGCGATTGGTTCTGGCAGGAAAAGATTGGTTTGGGAAAACGGCGTAAGGATGGTATAGTTTGATAGTCTGTGTGGGATGTGTTATAATAAAGGGGCGAATGTCACGATAATGAGCCAACTTGATTGCGCACATGTCGGCATGGCTCAATTAGACAAACTTGAATTTAGCGAGGTATATTATGGAGTACAAATTGTTGGAAAAGCAAGATGTTGAGTTGATGAAATATTTCGTAGATGATGAAAATACCAAATATGATGAGGGTATTCTTAATTCGTTTTTGGAGGAAAAGAATACTTATGGTTATATTGCTAAAGAAAATGATATTATAGTTGGTTTTGCATTTGGATATGTATTGCTTAAACCCAATGGAATAAAGGATTTTTATTTACATGCTATTGATATAATGGAAAAATACCAGAGCCATGGCTATGGCACGGAATTGGTAAAATATATTAGTTCGCATTCAAAAAGCATTGGCTGCAGGAAAATGTTTTTGATAACAAATAAGAGTAATATCTCTGCTTGTAGATGTTATGAAAAAGCAGGAGGCATTAATACTGCTAATGACGAAATTGTATATTCATACAAGTAATTAAAGCATGACAAATTCTAATATATCGAACAGTTAGAAAAACTTGAATTTGTCGCGCCGGGGAAAAAGGAAGCACGAACGAAGTGAGTATTTACTTTTTCCCCGACGCGATACCGACAAAATCGAAAGTGCGAAGCACGAAAGACACGAAGTGGCTGGATTTTGGAGGTGTAAGAAGTAGATAAATTCAAGTTTTTGAGGATGATATTATAGAAAAAAGAATAGCAGAATTTATAAGGAAAGAGAGGTTTTTTATTGTGCAAGAGGATTTTTATGAATCAGTATCAAAGCCATTGAGGAATAAATTGATATTTGAGATGGCGAAAGACTATGCATTTGATTACATGGATAGAATTTCAGGGCGGCATGTGTATCCAAAGGAGGAGGATTTATTAAAGCTTAAGAATTTTTACGAACCACTACCTCAAGTTGGTACAGATGAAGAGGAAATTTTGTTAACACTTCATCAAAATGGTTCGCCCAATACATTAGCACAGACTGGTGGAAGATATTATGGATTTGTGAATGGTGGTGCGTTACCAGTTACACTTGCAGTCAAGTGGCTAACTGATGTGTGGGATCAGAATTCTGTACTCTATGTTGCATCACCTATTGCAGGTGTAATTGAAGAGGTATGTGAGAAATGGATTGTTGATTTGTTTGGGCTTCCTACAGAAACTGCGATGGGATTGGTGGGAGGTTCTTCGGATGCATCTCTATGTGCACTGACCGTTGCGAGAAATACCATATTAGAACGTAACGGTTACAATATTTATGAAAATGGATTAATGGGTGCCCCTGAGATTCGTGTTGTATTAAGTGAAAATGCTCATGCAACCATCTTCAAAGCCTTATCTATTTTGGGAATCGGTTCCAAGAATATAATTAAGGTAGAGTCAAATCCAGATGGGACATTACGTTTGGACAAGTTGCCTGAATTAGATGAAAAAACGATTTTGATTCTTCAAGCTGGTAATGTGAATACAGGAGCATTCGATCAATTCGATACACTTTGTGATTTGGCCAATGAAAAGAATGCATGGATCCATATTGATGGAGCGTTTGGACTATGGGCAAAAACAAGCAAGGAATATGCTTATCTAGCAAAGGGAATGGAAAAAGCCACGTCGTGGTCTGTCGATGCACATAAAACATTAAATGTTCCATACGATTGTGGAATTGTTCTTTGCAAATATCGAGATGCATTCTGCAAAGCATTACAGGCCAATGGAGACTATATCATTTACAGTGGAAAACGAGATGGCATGTTATATACAACGGCTATGTCAAGAAGAGCAAGATCTTTCGAATTGTGGGCTGCAATTAAGTACTTAGGCAAAGAAGGAATTGGAACTCTTGTGGAAGCTCTTTGTAAGAATGCAAAAACCTTTGCTGAGCGACTATCACAACTTGGATTTACAATACTGAATGATGTTGTGTATAACCAAGTACTGATACAGTACGTAGATGATGAGATGACAAAATGTGTTCTTGAATATGTCCAAGAGGATCGTGTGTGTTGGTGTGGACCGACACAATGGAAAGGAAATATGGCAATTCGATTAAGTGTATGCTCTTGGGCGACCACAAAGGAAGATCTTGAATTATGTATCGATAGTTTTAAAAGGGGAATTGAATATACAAAAAAGAATGGAAAATAAATGGAATCGACAAATTCCAATATGTCTAACAGTTAGATAAACTTGAAGTTGATGGAGAGATGTATGTTTAGAAAAGAAGTAATAAGAGAAAAAATATTAGGTCTTGGAGCGGATGTATGTGGATTTGGAGGATTGGAGCGTTTTTCGGAAACGCCGATAAATTTTCATCCCATAGATATATACCCAGATTGTAAATCTGTAATTGCAGTGGGAATAGCACTTCCAAAAGGCTTGTTTCGTGTTGAGCCGAGATTGATATATGGACATTTTAATGCAGATGTAGTCCATAAAGTAGATGAAGTGGTTTTTGCGGCAGCAAAAATCATAGAGAAGGAGTGTGGAGGAATATGTGTACCAATTCCTTCAGATGACCCTTATGAATATTGGGAAGAGGAAACCATGACAGGAAAAGGGTTATTGTCAATGAAACATGTGGCAGTAGCCTGTGGAATCGGTCAGATTGGGAAAAGTAGTTTGTTACTTAATCCGGAATACGGAAACAGACTTGTATTAGGCGCTATCTTAACTAATGTAGATTTTGAAAGCGATCCGTTTGGTGAAAATATATGCATTCCCAGATGTACAAAATGTATAGATTCCTGTCCTGTATTGGCGATACAAGAGAATTCTGTTACGCAAAAGAAATGTAGACAGAATACATACGGCAATACTGCAAGAGGATTTGCTACGGTTGATTGTAACAAATGCAGAAGTGAATGTCCGATGCGGGATGGTATTCTTTGAAAAAGAGAGACAAATTTCAGTTTCATTGAGAGATATAAGGGCGAAACATCAGCTGATATTTTCGTTGTATTTCTTGGCTAAATGCCCAGACAATTCCACATGCCAAGTCCATCCTTGCCATGATTTATATGGACTTCACCGAGAAAGGGGGGTATCTTACCCCAGAG
>JAZLEI010000043.1:0-3652 GCA_045615205.1 Acetatifactor sp. | reverse complement strand
AGAGCAATCACACCCACATCATCGGAAGTGCGAATAACACGCCCTGCAGCCTGAAGGACTTTATTCATACCTGGGTATCGATAAGCATAGTCAAAGCCATTGCCACCGTTATCATCAAAATAGTGCTTTAAAATCTCACGCTCATAGCATACCTGAGGCAAGCCGGTACCCACAATAATAGCACCGATTAAGCTATCATTTTTCAGGTCGATGCCTTCACTAAAAATACCTCCTAAAACACAAAAACCAATCAAATATTGGTCATCCTCATACTCTACTTCCATGCCGAGAGCCACCTGAATATCAACATCACCATTTCCTTCGAATCTATTTAAAAATTCCTCTCTGGAAGCTTCATCCATATAATCTGACTGTATGATACATTCTGTTTCCTCATCTGCGAAATATTCCAGGTAAGTAGTGTATACTTCTTGTAAAAAAACATGCGACGGACAAAATACCATGTAATTTCCGTGCCGTTTTTTTACTATTTGTTCAATATATTTTGCAATATTATAAAATTCTTCTTCCGAACGTCTCGTATACTTACTTGTAACGTCATTCCCTATCAAAAGCAAACGTTTTTCCGTATCAAACACAGAATTTGCATACACCTCATAGTCATTTTCCTCTCCTCCCAACAAGCTTTTATAGTATTGTATAGGAAGAAATGTGGCGGAAAACAGTACACTGCTTCGCCCTCTTTGCATGCATTCCTTCAGATTCGTAGACGGATCCACACAAAATAGCTTCACCAGAAAGTCTCCATCCTCTCTTAGCTGTGTATATTTTACATACTTTTCGTCTACTTTTTCATAAATTTCCATAAAATGACTGAGTTTGAAATAGAAATCCAACAGTTCCTCCTTTACCGGAACTTCCACTTCCTCGTTTTCCTCCAGATAGCTCTCCATGGTGCCTTGTAACCGTAGTAATGGCTGCACCAGCTGGTCCAGCTTCTCTACAATTCGATATTCCTCGCACTCTCGCTTCAATGCCAGCATTTCTTTATTGCACTTTTCCAGCTGCTTTATCATAGTATGTGCAAAGCCTTGTCCATAGAGAATGGTCTTCCCCATGTCCTCCATACCATCCTGTAGGCTGTTTTTTAACAGTAGCATTTCCTCTTTTATCAAAGTGGCACTGTACATTTCTCTGCCACGCTCCAGCAGATTATGTGCCTCATCAATTAGGAAAATATACTTCCCATTCACTCCATCCCCAAAGAAACGCTTCAAATAAACATGCGGATCAAATAAATAATTATAATCCCCTACAATACCATCTGCATACAGGCTCATATCCAGACAAAATTCAAAGGGACAAACCTGATGCTTATGTGCATACCGTTCAATCGTCTCTCTGTCAAAGCGATCCTCATGGGTTAGCAAATCATACATAGCTTCATTCACTCTGTCAAAATGTCCCTTGGCATAAGGACAATGCTCCGGATTACACTCCGGCTGCTCCAGGAAACAAATCTTATCCTTTGCGGTCAGTATCACACTTTTGAAATGCAAACCATTCTGTCGCAAAAGCTGAAAGGTCTGGTCTGCTACGGTTCGTGTAATCGTCTTTGCTGTCAAATAAAAAATCTTATCTCCCATCCCCCGTTCCATGGCCTTAACTGCCGGAAATACCGTAGAAATCGTCTTGCCCACTCCCGTAGGTGCCTCCAGAAACAGCTTACGTTTATGGTAAATGGTCTGATACACATAAGTGACCAAATCCTTTTGTCCTTCCCTGTAAGGAAAGGGAAACTGTAGATTGCGTATGGATTCATCTCTTTCCTTCTTCCACCGGTATTCGTAATCTGCCCACTTTAGATAAGCACTTAATACCTCTTCAAACCATAGCTTCAGCTCTTCAAAAGAATATTCCTGCGTAAAGTAACGAATTTCCTCAGTCTCCATATGACAATAAGTCATACGCACCTTTATAGAAGGGATTCCTTTCTGCAAAGAATAGATGTAGGCATAGCACTTAGCCTGTGCCAAATGAACCGGGTTGGGTCCTTTCATGCGAAGAAGCTCCCGATAGGTTCCCTTGATTTCATCCACCAGCTTCTCCTTGGGGGTATCTATAATACCGTCTGCTCTCCCCTCCACCACCAATACATAGTCCTCTGTAGGGTGTGTATAACGCAGACTGACCTCTGCCTGGTAGTCCGCACCCATACGCTTCTGTATCATACGATGTATGCGGCTTCCCTCCTGCATGGCATTCTCCACAGAAGTATGATGCCTGTTGTCAATATCACCGCTTCGCAATATAAATTCTACCAATTCCCTCACCGAGACCCGGATTTGTGCCTTTGCTGTTTCCATGCTTCCCTAATACTCCTGTTCCCTACTCGCCTTCGAAGCTTTCCTCGGAAGCTCCCAAGAATTCTTTCTTCCAAAAATCCTCGACCGGCTCACTACTCTCTTTCCATAGTATCGCATCCTGCAAGGGTAGTCAATATTGCCTTATCCCGGATATTCTGATGAAATATTCCCTATATACTCAGCCCCCTTCTCAGGAAAACTCTGTCATATAGTCTCGAAAATATAAAGGAAGCATATTTCTCTGCAAATCCGCATTTTTCCGCTCTTTTATGGCTATGGTTTTGCAAAAATGACGAAACAATTCTGCGTATTTTTCCTCTTCCGCAGAGTAGTTTACTTCTCGAAAGCGTTCCTCCAGCTCCTCTCCGCCTGCCAAAAACCACTGTTGCCGAAAGGGATGTATTCCAAAAAGCTTACGTTTCTCATCAAATATGGCAAAATTTTCAGACGGCAACCGGTCCGAAAAGTGTTCCATCAGTTCTGTCATCACATTACACTTAGGCGAAATCACCGCATACAGGATACCATTCTCCAGTTCCCGAAAACGTAAAAATTCTACCCAGTGGTGAGACTCCCGATTTGCCGTAGCAGATAGTTTGAATGCCTTTAACACATCATCATTGGTCAGATGGTCAAATAAATGTCCCCTCTGAGGCTTCGCATTCAGCCCATATGCAATGGTTTTGTACACTGCCTGTGCTTTCTCCATATCCGGTGTCATCAAAGCCATGCAGAGACTAAAATAGTCCCTTTCTCCAAAGCGTTCCTGACAGGTACGCATCACCTTCACCGCACTCTCCGGACAGGTTTCCACAGGTATGTATTCTGCAAACAGTTGATATTCCTCTTCCAGACAAATACGGGTATCCGGCAGATTATGCTTATCCCGATAAATATTATAAATGGCAGTAAAAATCCCTTCCAGCGTATCCTCACATTGATAAACATATGCCATACTATCGCCTCCCTTCTATCCACAGGCTCCTGCACTATAGTTCCCCCATCGCAGAACGATACGCATCCTCCCGTCCTATCTGTCCGTCAAACAACTGATCATCAAACAGAGACATTTGCTTATAGGTCATTCCGTCACTGCCGAAACGTATCCTATCCTTATCCGTGGTCAGATTTCGTACGATGTAGTCCTCCTCCAGCTTGGTAGGATACATCATCCTGCCGTTGCAGGTAATAAAATACAATGCCCTTTTCAATACCACACCCAGCTTTTTCAAATCCTCAAAACGCAAGGCACCGCTGCGTCTTGCCGCTACAATTCTTCTTGCACTCTTTACCCCCACCCCGGGAACTCTCAAAAGTTCCTCGTA
>JAZLEI010000042.1:0-23700 GCA_045615205.1 Acetatifactor sp. | reverse complement strand
GGGTTCTGATTGGCACGGCATTATATGGAAGAGTTAAAAAAAGAATACATAGGGCAGATATGAAAGATGAAAAAGGTGATAGAAACATGGCAAGAGCAGTTAATTATTATTATGAGCAATTAAATAAAGAGCAGCAGAGAGCCTACTATGCCATGAAGGAAGGCTTGTTAAATTTGCAGGATACCTTTGCGGTACCTATGCTTTCCAAGAAAGAATTGTCGGATATTTATTTCATGATTCGCATGGATTGTCCGGCAATCTTTTATTCGGTGACCTTTTCTTATAGGTATTATGCAGATTCTACCACGGTGGAGTTGACACCGCAGTATCTCTTCTCAAAGGATAAAATCAAGGAGCATCGCCAGGCCATGGAGGCAAGGGTGAAAAAGCTGGCTCGTCAGGCGGCGAGTTTGGATGAAAAGGGCAAAGAGCTGTTTATTCATGATTTTATCGTGGAGAATGTGAAGTATGATAAGCTGAAGAAGGAGTATTCCCATGAAATCATAGGAGCCTTGGGAAATGGTGTGGCTGTTTGTGAGGGAATAGCGAAGGCAGTAAAAATTCTTTGTGATGAATTGAATGTCTGGTGTATTATCGCCTTGTCTGAAGCCAATCCGGAAAAAGGTATTAAGTACAGACACGCCTGGAATGTAATCCGGATTGACGGGCAGTATTATCATCTGGATGTAACCTTTGACAACACGCTTTCAAGAGATGACGTGGTGAGATATGATTATGTGAATTTGTCGGACAAGCAGATTTTCCGAGACCATGAGCCTGTCATTTGGAAGGTGCCGGCTTGCAGTGATAATGACCATTTCTATTACAAAGAGAAGAAAATTTCATGGACCACGTTGGACGAGGTAAGAAACCGAACCAAACAGGCAGTAAAGAAAGGGAAGGTACTGTTATTCCATTGGCGAGGTGGGTATTTGACGAGAGAGGTTTTGGCAGAATTGCTGGAAATCTTTCATCAAGAAGCAGAGGCGAAGGATAAACGGGCATTTGTTTCGGTTAATTGGCCACAAGCAGTATTGCGAGTGCGGTTTGAGGATGGAGCCGGCGAGGAAGAACTGGAAATGGAAGAGGCGAATGAAGGGGAGAGGGACGATGAGAACTAATAAAACAGACTTAGTAAGAAATGCAATGTTAGCGGTACAACGTTATCCTTGGGAACAGGGAGTGTGCGCACAGGCATTATGGGAGTTGGGAGATGTAAAAACTGCAATAGCCATGGCACATGATGCCGTGTTGCGTCAAAGAGCCGACGGCAGACTGGCAGTTATTAATGAAAATATTGCAGTTACGGATCCTGCGTCCAATGGGGAAGTGGTTTGGCGTGCTTATGAACTGACCGGGAATGAGAAGTACAAGCAAGCTGCCACAAAAATGCTACAATATTTGCAGACACAGGCTCCCAGAACGAATAAGAATGTTATTTGCCACAATGAAATCAGTTTTTATGAAGGGTATTCCAAGGACCAAATCTGGGTAGATGCCATTTATATGGCACCACCTTTTCTGGCTGTGATGGGAGAATTGGATGAGGCGGTTTATCAGATAGAAGGCTGTATGCAGTATTTGCAGGATGAAAAGACGGGGCTTTTGTATCATATTTATGATGCCGGAACACAACGGTTTGTCCGTAAAAAACTTTGGGCCACAGGAAACGGTTGGGCGCTACTGGGTATCGCAAGAGTGCTGGAAAGTGCAATGCAACAAGACAGGCCGGACTTGGTGGAGATATTGAAGGCGTATGGCAAGGCGTTGTTGGATGCCATGTTACAGTATCAGTTGCCGGACGGTCGTTTCTACGATATTCTGGATGATAAAACCAGTTTTGCGGAGGGCACAGCAGCAATGATGATGGCGGCGTTTATTTATCGCAGTGTAAATGCCGGCTGGTTGTCTGCAGAGTATATTCCCATGGCAGATAGGGTGCGGGAAACCATGGAATCATATGTGGATTCTTTTGGACTGATTCAGGAAGTGTGCGGTTGTCCTGACTTTTTGGAGGTAGGCACATCGGCAGAATCCATGGCAAGCTATTTGATGATGCATGCCTATTATAAAAAGTGGACTGAGAAATAAAAAGGCAGAATGTTTTTAATCGACACAGGAGCTGTTTGGTGATGAAAGAAAGTGTGTATTTCTACCTTCTTTTATATACTTAGTTGACAAGCAAACAACAATTTAACTATAACCCCAGAAATACCCGCAAAACACGGCATTTCCGGGCAATTCAAGGAGTTTGATAACTATGATAAAAGTATTATTCATTTGCCACGGCAACATCTGCCGTTCCCCCATGGCTGAATTCGTGCTAAAGGATATGGTTGCGAACCGTGGTATTTCAGAACAATTTTATATAGCATCCGCGGCTACCAGTACGGAGGAAATTTGGAATGGTGTGGGCAATCCGGTGTATCCCCCTGCCAGAGAGGAACTGGCGAAGCATGGTATCAGCTGCGCGGGGAAGCGTGCAGTGCAGGTGACGAAGGCAGATTATGCCAAATACGACTATTTGATATGCATGGATACCATGAACCTGCGGAATTTGGCACGTATTATAGGTGCAGACAGGGAGAATAAGGTCGGTTTGTTGTTGGATTATGCAGGACGGACGGGGCAGTCTATAGCGGATCCTTGGTATACGGGTAATTTCGGTGTGACGTATGCAGACGTGGTAGAGGGCTGCGAAGGATTGTTAGCATATTTGGGTTACAATTCATTCACGGGGGACAGATATGGGCATTTTGCAGGAGATTAAGAAAACGGAACAACAGGCGAAAGAATTATACTTGATGACAAAGGAGACGAGTAGGAATCTGAAGTTTGTCATGGGAGATTATGAGTGCTTTGCAGACCCGCAGTGGAGAGAGGCGAGACCGGGGGTTGTGACGGATATTCATATCGTCAGAGAGGGTTCTTATCCCAATCGTCAGAAGTGGGCTGTTGTGCGAGGAACCATGGTGAATACGGAAGAACTGAATTATGAGGAGGCAGATTGGAATAAACTGGCAGATGTTTTGGTGATCCAGGACAGTATCATATATGTTGACAGTCAGTATCATGACTATGTGAATGTTGTGGGTAGTGGGTTGCGACCCATTCACCTGACGTATCAGCAGAAGGATTTATGTGACCTGGAGAAGCAGAACCTGATTTACGAAAAAATCGTCAAGCTGGAGGCGAAACGGTACGCAATGGCAGATACAAAGGCTATGCGGGAGGTTTGTATTCGGCATTTTGCTGAGTTAAAGTTGGATTGTGCGTTCAGAGTCTGTGTGTATGAGGATGCGTTATTCTTCGTAGAGTATCCCGGTGAGTATAGGGACTTCTGTCATATGTTTGTGGTGGAAAAGGACGGAACACTGAAAACCAGTTATGTACCTCGTTTTGCAGAAAAGTGTAAACTCATTCGTAGCATGAGAGTTTTTACCTTGGAAGAGTTGTTGGTGGAAATGGACAGATTAGGCATTTCTGCCGGAGAGGACAGTGGAGATCAAGTAGAAGGTGTTACTACGCAGGAGCGAGTACTTTTGACTACGCATAAGCTATCCAATGGCACTGTGCTGGTTATGTTCAAAGCAGAAGAGTTTCGTTATGATTCACTGATGCATTTAAAGCTGGCGGATAAGGTGTGCTGTGGGATAGGTTTTTGGTCCCATCGTTTAGGGGAAGAAAATGATTATCGCTATTGGATAGATTAGGGGAAGAATATGATAGACACAGTGATTTTTGATATGGATGGAACGTTGATTGATACGGAGAAGTATTATCGGATGTGCTGGCCACAGGCTTTGGCGGCATTCGGGTATCATATGACGGATGAGCAGGCTCTGAGCATGCGCAGTCTGGGGAGACCCTTTGCTCCAGTGCGTTTGAAGGAGATGTTCGGTGACGAGATTGATTATCATCAGGTGCGAAACAAGCGTAAAGAGCTCATGGAGGCATGTCTGGCCAGAGAAGGGATACAACTGAAGCCCGGTGCGGTAGAGCTGCTTACTTGGCTAAAGGAGCAGGGGGTCCGGACGGCTATTGCCACGGCTACGGATATGGAGCGAACCAAACGATATTTGGAACAGTTGGGGCTGTTGCAGTATTTCGATACCATTATATCAGCTACCATGGTAAAGGAGGGCAAGCCCACGCCGGATATTTATTTGTATGCCTGTGAGCAGTTGGGACGCAAACCTCAGGATTGTATAGCGGTGGAGGATTCACCCAATGGGGCAATCAGTGCTTATCGGGCAGGTTGTAAGGTGGTTATGGTACCGGACCAGACCCAACCGGAGGAGGAACTGCGTGAGAAATTATTTGCCTGTGTGGAGAATTTGACGGAGATAAGGGAGTTGCTTTAGTTATAAACATAAATCGCCTCAAGCCTGCGGCTAGAGGCGATTTTGCAAATTTGATAATTTAATAAGACTTTACACCTTGTTAATAAAGTTACAGTATGGAAATTTAGCTATCTTCTCTCATCGATTGAAGTGTATCATCAAATTCTTTTTGTGCTTCTTCCAATGCTTCTGTTGGTATCATCTTTAGTAGTTTGTTTACTAATGCAATTAGTCGGATAAATCCTTGAAATTGTTTATTGGTCATACCCATATTATCATCAGCCATCCTTATACACTCCCTTCAAAATATAAATATACATTTATATTATAAGGGATTTTAGCAAAGGTGTAAAGCCCTATTAAATTATCAAAAAGAGTTATAAATCTTTAAAATGGGTAATAAAGCATGGTGCATGGAATAGAGAATTATGTCCTTAAGATACGGTGATTGTACATAAGCGACCAGATGTTTTAAATAATTCATTTCATTGAAAATATATAATTTATACTATAGTAGCATGAGTAGAAGAAAAATGCAATGGATAATATGGTAATATTTTATGGCTCACTTAGTTGCAATTTCTTCCATAGTGTGTTATTATTTTAACGATGGTGTGGTTTGGGGTATTTTCTCAATCACATAAAGAGACGCAAAAGCAGAAAGAAAGGAAGCGACAAAAATGAAGATGGGTTTTGAAGATATCGTCGGCAAGGCTACCGGCGGTGTGATGAAGAAGGTGGCAGTAGCTGCTGCACAGGATGACGCTGTATTGGAAGCTGTAAGAGAGGCGAAGAAGAGAGGGATTGCTGACGCTGTTTTAGTAGGTGATGAAGCAAAGATCCGTGAGATTGCAAAGTCCATGGATATGGATTTGAGTGAGTTTGAAATTATTAATGAGCCGGATATGGTGCAGGCAGCATTAACTGCTGTAAAGCTGGCACACGACGGCAAGGTAGATATGTATATGAAGGGCTTGGTAGATACCAAGAATTTCTTAAAGAGCGTTTTGGACAAGGAAGTAGGTTTGAGAACCGGTGCTCCTTTGTCTCATGTATGTGTATTTGATATCCCGGGAATTGACCAGTTGTTATTTTTAACCGACGTGGCATTCATGACCTATCCTACCTTAGAGGACAAGGTGAACATTATCAATAATACCATACCTGTAGCAAGGGCTTGTGGCGTAGAGTGTCCTAAGGTGGCTCCTTTGGCGGCTGTTGAAGTAGTAAATCCCAAGATGCCTGTTACGGTAGAGGCAGCAGAATTAACCAAGATGAACGAAGAAGGAATTATCAAGGATTGTATCATAGATGGTCCTCTTTCTCTTGATCTGGCTATTGATCCGGAAGCTGCAAAGCATAAGGGGGCTACTGATCGTAAGATTCAGGGTGACGCAGATGTTCTTCTGTTCCCGGACATTCATGCAGGTAACTTAGTATATAAGGCAATCGTACATATGACAAATATGAAGAATGGTTGTATTCTGACCGGTACCAAGGTACCTGTTGTACTTACCAGCCGTTCTGACAGCTTCGAGACTAAGGTAAATTCTTTGGCTTTGGCAGCAGTTGTGGCTGAGGAGTTGAAGAAGGCAGAGAACTAGAAAATACAAAGTGCCTGCCGATAGCGTCACGGGAGCAGGTGTAAGAAAAAGTGGGTGACGCAGAAAAGAGGAAAATATTATGTCTATTAAGAGCTTAATTATTAATCCCGGTTCTACCTCCACCAAGATTGGTGTGTTTGAGGATGAAACCCTTTTATTTGAAGAAACTTTAAGACACTCTACCGAGGAGATTTCTCAGTATGCAACTATCGCAGACCAGAAGGATTTCCGTAAGAAAATCATTACTGACCTGTTGGAAAATAAGGGCTTTGATGTGAAGTCTTTGAATGTAGTAGTTGGTCGTGGTGGTATGTTGAAGCCTATTCCGGGCGGTACCTATGCGGTAACCGACGAGTTATTGGCTGATTTGAAGGTAGGTAGGCAGGGACAGCATGCTTCTAACTTAGGTGGTATCCTGGCTAGAGAAATCGCTGATTCCATCGGTGTACCTTCCTATATCGTAGATCCTGTAGTAGTAGATGAGTTGATGCCTATTGCCAGATATTCAGGTGTGCCGGAGCTTCCACGTAAGTCCGTGTTCCACGCTTTGAACCAGAAGGCAGTAGCAAAGAGATATGCCAAGGAGCAGGGTGTTCCTTATGAATCTTTGAACTTAATCGTTGTGCATATGGGTGGTGGCGTTTCTGTAGGTGCTCATGAAAAGGGTAAGATTGTAGATGTATTTAACGCATTGGATGGTGACGGTGCATTCTCTCCGGAGCGTGCAGGCGGGGTTCCCAGCGGTGCATTGATTAAGATGTGCTTCTCAGGTGAGTATACCGAGAAGGAAGTTTACAGTAAAATCGTAGGTAAGGGTGGCTTCAACGCATACCTTGGTACCAACGATATGCGTGATGTAGTAAAGAAGGCGGAGACTGATACTTTTGCAGCAGAAGTAAAGGATGCATTTACATTCCAGGTTGCAAAAGATATGGGGTCTATGGCTTGTGTATTAAAAGGCAAGGTAGATCAGATTATCGTAACCGGTGGTATTGCATACAATGCAGTTGTTATTGATGCTTTGAAGGAGAGAGCAGGCTTCATTGCTCCGTTCACCGTATATCCCGGTGAAGATGAGCTCTTGGCTTTGGCACAGGGTGCTATCCGTGTGATGACCGGTGAAGAGAAGGTTATGGAGTACTAAAATGCATACTGCTTGTGCTTTTTTCGACGATAACGGAAACGGTAAGGCTTATGTTTTAAAGTTTTATGAATATTGAAGTTTGTATTGGATCCCCGTCTGTCTAAAGCAATGACAGATGGGGAACTTTCTAATTAGTAGAGGGCGTGTTTACAATGAAAAAGAGTTATATCTTTATACTTTTTGTATTGGTAATATTGTCATTAAGCGGTTGTAAGGATGCGACTGCTTCCACAGGAGCAGATAGTGCTGTATTTGAGGAAGTGGGGAAGGATATTCCAGTACTTTCTATTACAACAAAGAGTAAGTCTGAAAATGCACTTGATTTTGTGACAAAGCCTGTAACAGGTTTCGTTGCGGAGATGATTGCATCATGGACACCCAATTATGAAATGCCTCCGGCGCCTTATTATGAGGAGTGTAAGATTACACTGAATGATGCAGATGGTTCGGTTGCACTTTCCGGAGTGGATGCACAGGTGAAGGTAAGAGGGAACTGGACAACTACTTATGATAAGAAACCGCTTCGCTTGAAATTTACAGAAAAGAAAAGTCTTTTAGGTTTAAATGACGGAGCTGAAATGAAAAATTGGGTGCTGCTTGCAGATTATAAAGATGGGTCCATGCTGCGGAATAAAACCGCTTTTTGTCTTGCGAAAGAGATTTTAGGCAAAGATGATTTGTATGTTCCGGATTCTTGTTTTGTGGAAGTGGTAATCAATGGAGAATACTGGGGAGTATATTTGCTGACGGAGTATCAACAAATTAATGAAAATAGGGTGGCTATTACTGAAGTTAAGCAAGGCTATACCGGTACAGATATCGGTTATTTTTTGGAGTTTGACGGATATTATTACACCAATGAAGATGCGTTGCAAAGCTTCTGTGTGGATTATGCAGATAAGGCATCATTGGTTCCTTTTGATGGTCCGGGCAGTAGTGATAAAGATAGTTTTGTCTTAGGGGATATTCCGGGTATTACGATTAAAAGTGATATTTATTCTCAAAAGCAGCATGATTTTATTGCTTCTTATGTGAATAACGTTTATCGAATTATGTATGCTGCGGCCTATGAAGACAAGGCATATGTTTTTGATACAGATTATTCAAGTATTCATGTTTCAGAGACAATTTCACCCAAGGATGCTGTAGAGAAAGTGGTTGATGTAGATTCGCTTGCAGATATGTATATTCTTAGTGAATTAGCCTGCGATGCGGATATTTATTGGTCCAGCTTCTTTATGGATGTGGATTTTGGGGAGGAAGGTAATAAAAAGCTTACCTTTGAGGCTCCGTGGGATTTTGATTCTGCATTAGGGAATAAAAATCGGTGTGTGGACGGTACCGGTTTTCATGCAGCCAATGTAGTTTGGGATGTGAATAACGAATACCAAACGATGAATCCGTGGCTTGCAGTTTTGATGCATGAAGAGTGGTTTCAGGAGCGAATAACGGATAAATGGACCCAAGCATACGATAGTGGTGTGTTTGAGCGTGCCTATACAATGATTACGGAAGATGCCAAACGATACGGTGCGGCGTTTGAACGTAATTATACCAGATGGAATAATATCTCTGACAAGGCAGCTTTTGAAAATGAGCTTTCCTCAAAAGCTGCCAAATGTAAAACTCATGCAGAGGCAGCGGACTACCTTTTGGAATGGTTAAAAAGCAGAGTAGAATTTATGAATGAATATTGGCATAGGAAATAAGGAAAAGGTAAGAAAACCCGTTCTGCATAGGAAAAATAAAATGCAGAACGGGTTGTTTTTATATCACATCTTCTATCTTGGCGTCCAAAGGCTTTTCCAGGATGGCCGGATTGTTCATAAATTTACGTAACTGCCTGAGGGAAAGTGCAAAGTATAATCCGTCGCAGAAACGTTCATCAGATACCACCCCCCAGCCCATTTGCTTCTGGGGTACGATTTCGTTATTGGAAAGTACTACAGGTACTCGCTTTTCCTTGCCCATGGCAAAGAATAAACCGGTGGTACCGAATTCATAAACATGATGATAAATATGATTGATGCCCAGCGATTTCAGGTTTGTAATAAAGAAAGAAGTGTGGAAGGGGCTGAGTTCAATGATTTTGCCGGGAAGGATGCTGTGTTTATCCATCCAGAGCAGGGTATTTACCACCAGTCGGATAAAAGGTCCCGGAATGTTATTCATGAGCACGCGCATAAGCTTGTCGGTGCCATTTTCGCCGGTACGTTTGGTGGTTTCTTTGGTAATGGCTTCATTGATCTTCTCAGCAACCTCTGTAATGGTTTCTGTTCCTTCAAAACAAAGTTTAATGGTGGTACCGGTACTGCCGTCATCTAAGGTGGGATGTACCACGAAGCTTACCCAAATCTTGGGACGGGCGTAAATTTTCCCCTTCATAACAAAGCGGTTGAGCTGCGGTCTTAAAGCAATCAGGCGAACCACACCGGCAATGATGATGTGCATATAGTTGAGCTTTAAACCTTCCTCAGCCTTTGCCTTGATATACATATCCATAGGCTGGCAAGGGAAAATATCCTCATACATATTCATGGAGTCCGTACGGGTCTTCATGATATAGGGCATGATTTTCTGCATAGGGTCTAAGTTGCGGATGGCGCGGCCATCAGGTCGTTTTCCAAACATATTGGCTCCTATCCTGACGAAGAAAGAAATTCGTCAAAAAGTTTATAAAATTTTTATAATCTGCTATTATTATAACTAATTTGACAGGAATGGACAAGTTTTTAATCAGGATTTTTACGAAATTCTCTGGGAGATTTGCCATAAACTTTTTTAAACAAGTCCTTGAAGTAGTTGCTGTCATTGAAACCATATTCCAGTGCAATATCGGTGATGGTATTGTTAGTGGTTAAGAGTGCGGTCTGGGCATGCTTCAGACGTACGAAATTCAGGTACTCCTTGAAGCCCATACCGGTGACCTGCTTGAATTTTTTGCTGAAGTAGGTAGGGCTTAAGGAAGCTACGGAAGAAATTTCCTCCAGTGTCAGGGGCTGGCGGAAGTTTTTGTATATGTACTTGGTAGCAAGCAGGATATCTGCATCACTGGAATTCAAAAGCTCCGGTTCTTCTTCATTCATTACGGAATGTCGCATCAGCATTAGAAGTAGTTCCTGTAAATGACAGGCCAGAAAGGTATCCGAATATTCGTCAATGTTAGCATGTTCAGAGAGCATGCGGCTCAGCAAGGCATGAAAATCCTCCAGATACAGAGAGGGGATACTACCCATAAAGGAATGGAGATTGGTTTGTCTGTCTGTTGGCAACCATTTTTGAAAAAGTTCGTAGTCTACATATTCATTTTTAAAATAAATTGTAGTGATTTCACAGCTGGTACCGGCATAATTGGAATGGTGCAGTTCGCCGGGAGCAATAAAGACAATGTCGCCACGCTTAAGTTGGTAAACACTATCCTTTAGCAGAAAACGACAGGTGCCGGAATAAATATAAAAAATTTCATAAAAGTTGTGGTAATGGTCCGGTTGAACAGGAGAATGATTTCCGCGTTTGCCTTTTGTGACAACGATACGATTGATTTCTTTTCTGGGGCCTTGTCTTCTGATATCCATGTTTTTCTCCAATCTAAGCTCAAGTTTGATAAAATTATATCACGCAAAAGCTAAAAAAACAGTATTTTTACAAAAAAATAGCAGAAAATTATTAGAAAATAATAAATAATTAGGCTATAGTATTTTTGTAAGTAAAGATTAACTCTTCAAAACAACATTCTCTCACACAAAACAGGCGGTGCAAACTTGATTGCACCGCCTGTTTTATTTATCATCTTATAAAGGGAAGTGGAAATAACGCTTTGCGTTGTTGTAAGAGATATCGGTAACGATTTCACTTAAGATTTCCATATCTGCCGGGAACTCGCCATTTTCTACCCAGTTACCAATTAAGTTACACATAATACGACGGAAGTATTCATGTCTGGTATAGGATAAGAAGCTACGAGAGTCAGTCAACATTCCAACAAAGCCTGACAGGTTACCCAGGTTTGCAAGAGAAATCATCTGATCCTGCATACCGGTTTTGTGGTCATTGAACCACCAAGCACTACCCTGCTGAATCTTTGCAACAGCGGTAGAGTCCTGGAAGCATCCGAGGATGGTACCGATAGCCTGATTGTCATTAGGATTCAAGCTGTAAATAACAGTTCTGGGAAGCTCGTTAGTAGTAATAAGTGCATTCAAAAAGTCTGCCATCTGGGAAGAAGGAGCAAAGTTGTTGATGCAGTCATAGCCGGTATCAGGACCAAGCTTCTCATACATTAAGGTATTGTTATCACGCTTACAGCCATAGTGAAGTTGCATAGCCCAGTCTAACTTTGCATATTCACGACCAACGAAGAGCATGAATGCAGTCTTGAACTTTAATTCCTCTTCCTTAGTCAGAATCATTCTGTTCTGTCTCTTTAAGAAAATCTCTTCCAATTCATCATCAGTTGCGGGATAGTACATTACATACTCTAAAGCATGGTCAGATACGTTACAGCCCATGGATGCAAAGAATTCCATACGAATCTTTAATGCTTCCTTCAACTCTGCGAAAGTAGTAATCGCATCCATGCCTGCAGCTTCTGCCAACTTATCCAAATAGTCTAAGTATTCGGGCTTCTCAATGTTCATTGCCTTGTCAGGTCTCCATGCAGGCAATACTTTTACATCGAAGGTAGTATCTGCTGCAATAGCCTTGTGCCATTCCAGAGAATCGATAGGGTCATCGGTGGTGCAGATCAGGGTAACATTGCTCTGCTTGATGATGTTACGAACACTCATGGAAGGATCAGCAAGCTTTGCGTTACAAAGGTTCCAAACTTCATCAGCGGTGTTCTTATTCAATACACCATAGTAGCCAAAATATCTCTGTAGCTCTAAGTGGCTCCAGTGGAAGAGGGGGTTACCGATGGCCTTACCTACACACTCAGCCCACTTGCAGAACTTCTCATAATCAGAAGCATCTCCGGTAATATATTTTTCATCGACACCACAGGAACGCATGAAACGCCACTTATAGTGGTCGCCACCCAACCATACCTGAGTAATATTATCAAACTTTCTGTCTTCTGCGATTTCCTTGGGATTGATGTGGCAGTGATAATCCAAAATAGGAGTTACCTCTGCGTAGTCATGGAAAAGCTTCTGTGCTGTTTCGGTTTCAAGGAGAAAATCCTTGTCCATAAATGTTTTCATAGTATCCTCTCTTTCTGTCGCCTATGCGACCTAAAATCATATTATTATAGTGTAGTGCCTCGCTTTACGAGTTCACCGGAAAAGACTGTTTTCTTAGGCATTTCGTTGCCGTTTAGCACACCCATCAGAGTAGTAATCAAATGTTGGCAAAGTGTTTCCAGTTTGTTATCAATAGAAGTCAGCTCCGGCTCGCAGGTATTGGTCAGCATAGAATTGTTATAACCGATAATTGACAAATCGTTCGGCATTTTTAAGCCTGCTTCACGAGCATATTTCACTGCTCCCAGTGCCAAAGTATCATTGGCTGCCACAACGCCGTGGAAGGTGATGCCTTTTTGCGCCAGCTTGGATAAATGCTCTGCCATAGCAGGAATATCCTCGTGAGAACCCTGATAAAACTGTAACAGATTACCGCTTTTCAAAAGACCGGCATTTTCCATGGCGGTACGAAAACCGGCCAGCTTCTTTTTGCCACTGTATGAGGTAGAATTGTAGAAGTACAAAATATCCTTTACTCCGGAGTGTATCATATGTGTGGTTGCATCATACATAGAAGAGAAGTCATCGGATAATATACTATATACATTAGGAGCATCCAGGGCACCGTTTAATAACATAACGGGTACTTGTGAGGCTGCGTCCAAAATGTACTTATTGTCTTCTTCCTTTTCACATATGTACGTAGAACCTACCAGAATAATACCATCTACCTTTTTAGTAATTAACAGGTTCATGCTCTTTTTCATGTTTTCCAAATCGTAGCCGCTACAGCATAAAATACTGTCGTAACCATTGGAACGTAAGAGCTGCTCCACGAAGTAGATTGCTTTTGCCATGTAGAGGTCGGAAGAGTCTGCACAAAGAATACCGATGGTCTTCATGGTATTCAGTCCCAGACCTCTGGCAAATGCATTGGGAGTGTATTCATATTGGTTAATGACGTCCAATACTTTTTTCTTGGTTTTCTCGCTGACATTGTTGCTGCCGTTGAGAACACGGGATACGGTGGCGATAGATACGCCGGCTTTTTCTGAAATGTCGTAAATTGTCATAGTTATTTCCTCGGTTCAAAATAATGATTAAACTAGACGGTAGTACATATGAAACAATAAAATGTAAGTAGTTTCATAAAGAACCTATACAGATTATACCCAACTACAAAGATATTTTCAAGATATATTTTTTAATATATTGACTAATCTGTGTTTTCGCTGTAAAATCAATAATGTAAATGCTTACATAGAAATGTAACACAACGCTAGTTGAAAAGAATTATCAGTAAGAATAAGATTGCCCGAGGGGCAGGATGGAGGACGTCATGGAATTATTAAACAAGGCTTTATCAGGTAAGAAAGAAAGACCCATTAAGGTGGTACAGTTCGGAGAAGGTAATTTCCTTCGTGGTTTCGTGGACTACATGATTGATGTAGCAAATGAGCAGGGCAAGTTCGATGGAGACATCGTGTTAATCAAGCCTATTGAGTTCGGTAATCTGGAAATGTTCCACAATCAGGAGTGCCAGTACACGGTTTCTCTGCGTGGTAATGTAGATGGCGAAGCAAAGATTATCAACAGAGTAGTTACCAGTGTGGCAGATGCGGTAGATGCTATCAACGAGTATGAGAAGTATATGGGACTGGCTGAAATTGACACCTTACGTTTCGTAGTTTCTAATACAACTGAGGCAGGTATTGTTTATGATGATACTGACAAGTTTGAGTTGAATCCTCCTAAGACTTTCCCCGGAAAGTTGACAAAATTCTTATATCATAGATTTGAGACCTTTAACGGTGATAAGTCCAAGGGTCTGGTAATGCTTCCTGTAGAGCTTATCGATGACAATGGTATTATGTTAAAGAAGTGCGTTATGCAGCTTATCGAGCTTTGGGGTTTGAGTGATGAGTTCAAGGCTTGGGTAGATGAGGCTTGTGTATTTACTTCTACCTTAGTAGACCGTATCATTACCGGTTATCCTAAGGCTACCGAAGAAGAGGAGTGGAAGGCACTTGGTTATGAGGATCATATCATGGTTACCGGTGAGCCTTTTGCACTTTGGGTAATTGAGTCTGCTGTAGACATTAGTGAGGAGTTACCTCTTCCTCAGGCAGGACTTCCTGTTATTTATACTGACAATCAGAAGCCTTACAAGCAGAGAAAGGTTCGTATCTTAAATGGTGCACATACCTCCTTCGTATTGGCTGCTTATCTGGCTGGCAAGGATATCGTTAGAGATTCTATGCAGGATGACGATATCAGAAATTTTATGTTAAAGACTATTTATGATGAAGTAATTCCTACATTGAGCCTTCCTGAAGAGGAATTAAAGACCTTTGCAGGCGAAGTAGTAAATCGTTTTAACAACCCTTATGTAGACCATGCATTACTTGCAATCTCTTTGAACTCTGTATCTAAGTGGAGAGCAAGATGTATGCCCAGCTTCTTAGGCTATGTGGAAAAGAAGGGTGAGTTACCTGTACATTTGACTTTCTCTCTGGCAGCACTGATGGCATTCTATACCGGCAGCGAAATCAGAGGTAAGGCTTTGATTGGTAACAGAGATGGTCAGGAATACAATGTTATGGACGATATGAGCGTACTTGAGTTCTTCGCAGCTAATTCTGCAAAGGAAACTCGTGAGTTTGTAACTGCTTTCTTAGGTAATGAAGACTTCTTCGGCCAGAACCTGAACGAAGTGGCAGGTTTAACTGATGCAGTAGTTGCATACTTAGATGATATTAAGGCAAATGGTATGAGGGCAGCATTATGCAAAATTTCTTAAAGATTAACGATAATGATAATGTAGTAGTAGCATTACAGACACTTCCTCAGGGTACAGTGATTACCCTGGAGGGCGGTGCTACCGTGACTGCTGTAGAGGAAATCCCTGCAGGTCACAAGATGGCTATTAAGGATATCGCAGAAGGTACTGAGGTTGTAAAGTATGGTTACCGTATCGGTAATGCCAAGGAAGACATTAAGACCGGTGCTTGGATACACACTCACAATGTAAAGACTGCTTTGGGTGATTTGTTAGAGTATACCTATGACCCTACTGCTGTAGAGGAGATTAAGACTGACGACGCTACCTTCATGGGCTTTAACAGACCGGATGGCAAGGTAGGCGTTCGTAACGAAATCTGGGTGATCCCTACGGTTGGTTGTGTAAATAATGTGGCAACCGCTATTGCAAAGCAGGCAAATGCTTTTGTAAAGGGTAGTGTAGAGGAGGTTATTGCTTTCCCTCATCCTTATGGCTGTTCCCAGATGGGTGATGACCAGGAGCATACCCGTCAGATTTTGGCTGATTTGATTAACCATCCTAACGCAGGCGGTGTGTTGGTGCTGGGACTTGGCTGTGAAAACAGCAATATTGATGTTTTGAAGCCTTATATTGGTGATTATGATGAAAATAGAGTGAAGTTCTTAGTAGCACAGGAAAGCGATGATGAAATTGCGGATTCTGTAGAAATCATTAAAGGACTGATTGATTATGCGGCAGGGTTTGAAAGAGAGCCTATCAGTGTAAGCAAGCTGGTAATCGGTATGAAGTGCGGCGGTAGTGACGGTCTGTCCGGTATCACTGCAAATCCTTTGGTAGGACGCTTCTCTGATATGCTGATTTCCAAGGGTGGTACTACCATTCTGACCGAGGTACCTGAAATGTTCGGTGCAGAAACCATTCTTATGAACCGTTGTGCAAACGAGGAGCTGTTTCACCAGACGGTAGATTTGATTAATGACTTCAAGAATTATTTCAAGAGTCACAATCAGACTATTTATGAGAATCCTTCACCGGGTAACAAGAAGGGTGGTATTTCTACTCTGGAGGATAAGTCTCTTGGTTGTACCCAGAAGTCCGGCAGCGCTTTGGTAAAGGGTGTGTTGGCTTATGGTGAGACTGTAAAGACTCCGGGATTGAACTTGTTAAGTGCACCCGGTAATGACTTGGTAGCTGCAACTGCTTTGGCAGCAGCAGGTGCACATATCGTGCTGTTTACCACCGGTCGTGGTACGCCTTTTGCTTCACCGGTACCTACCATGAAGATTTCTACCAATTCCAGACTGGCTAATAAGAAGTCTAACTGGATTGACTTTAACGCAGGCGTGCTGGTAGAGGATAGCACCATGGCAGCAGAAGCACAGAATTTGTTTGATTATGTAGTAAGAGTTGCATCAGGAGAGAAGGTTTGCAGTGAGGCGGCTGGTTTCCACGATATGGCAATCTTTAAGCAGGGTGTAACCCTGTAGGTTATGAGAGATACGGAGTAAGTGTGTTGACATTTGCTCCGTTTTTTCGCAGAGAGGAGCGGTAATATGATGGAGAAATTAACACTTGCTTATGAGACCATGAAGCAGGGAAAGATAGAGGAGTTGGCAGAGGTGGTGGCACAGTTGAAGGCTTTGCCAAGGACTGAGGACGGCAACTGGGACTTGAGCAGTGCAGGAGATGTGTATGAGACTGTAAGATTTGCTTATCCTGTATACTGTGCTTATGAGACAAACTGCAATAAAAAGGAAGGTTATCCGGATTTGTTGGCACAGCTGCGTGTATGGAATGTAAAAACCACTATAGAGAGTGGTGTGGAGAAGTATGCAGCCCTTTTGGATATGCAGATAAATGTACTGGAGATAATCAGTCCGGAAATTTATGAGTATTATCGGGAGCTTTTGGATATGTTCCGTGTGGATGTAAAGCTGGCTATCACAGCATTTTATAAAGAGGGGGCTTTTTCAAAAGATGCGAAGACAGATGCTTTGGTAAAGAATGCTATCAAGAGAGCCTGTGACAAGGATTTCCTGTTGGCTGAGAAGTATGAGTGTTACGCAGAATAAGGAGGAGAACATGGAAATTTTACATATTATGCACACTGCACGTAGTGCGACAATAGAAATTAAGGATGGCGGACGTTTTTTTGCGAAGCGTACCTATCAGATTTATTTGAATGGTGCTCTCTATGGAGAAACAGACAAGACCATCACTTCTCTGTATGGTTTGAAGCCGGATTGTGAACAGTTGGTAGAGGTGTTTGCAGATGGGGAGAAGCAGGGGGAAGTACGCTTTAAGACAGATTATGAGTTTGTTACTTTGAATGTAAAGAAATTCGGTGCTAAGGGAGATGGTATTCAGGACGATACTCATTTCATTCAGGCTGCTATTATGGCTTGTCCAGAGAATGGTCGTGTGCTGATACCGGAAGGAACCTATCGGATTACCAGTTTGTTTTTGAAGAGCCATTTGCGTCTGGAGCTGGCGAAGGGTGCCGAACTGAAGGCGGATACTGACAGAAACCGCTTCGTGACATTCCCGGCAACCATCCAGAGCTATGATGAGACCGATGAATATTATCTGGGTACCTGGGAGGGGAATCCTTTGCCCATGTTTGCCGGAATTATCTGTGGTATGAATGTGGAGGATGTAATTCTGTACGGAGAAGGTACTATCAATGGTGCAGCATCCAAGGAAAACTGGTGGCACAACCCTAAAGTAATGAATATTGCTTTTCGCCCCAGATTGTTCTTTATTAATCATTGCAAGAATGTAACCTTACAGGGCGTGAAGTTCTGTAATTCACCTTCCTGGACCTTGCATCCTTTCTTTAGCGATGATTTGAAGTTTATTAATGTAGTGGTAGAAAATCCTGCAGATTCGCCCAATACCGATGGTTTGGATCCGGAGTCCTGCAAGAATATTGATATAATCGGCGTGCGGTTTTCTCTGGGAGATGACTGTATCGCTGTGAAGTCCGGTAAGATTTATATGGGTAAGAAGTTTAAGAGACCTTCCGAGAACATTCTGGTGCGCCAGTGTCTCATGGAAAACGGACATGGTGCAGTGACCTTGGGAAGTGAAATGGCCGGCGGTGTAGTAAATATGGCGGTAGAAGAATGTACCTTCCGCCATACGGACAGAGGTCTGCGCATCAAGACCAGACGCGGTCGCGGCAAGGACGCTATATTGAGCAATATCGTGTTCCGCAATCTGACACTGGACCATGTAATGACCCCACTGGTGGTGAATTCCTTCTATTTCTGTGATCCGGATGGTAAGACCGAGTATGTGCAGTCTCGAGAGGTATACCCTGTGGATGACCGTACTCCTGTGATTAAGAAGATGGTTTTTGAAAATATGGACTGTACCAACTGTCATGTGGCTGCTGCTTTCTTTGATGGATTACCGGAGCAGAAGATTGAAGAAATCGTCATGAAGAATGTCTCCATCAGCTATGCGGAGAACCCCAAGTTTGATGTGCCAGCGATGTCTGAGGGCGTGGCAAAGAGCAGCAAGCGTGGTATGTTTGCCAGAAATGTGGCGAAGCTGACACTGGAGAACGTGAATATCACCGGTCAGGATGGTGAGGCATATGAGTTTATTGGAGTGGATGAGCTGAATAAGTAGAAGCGCAAAACAGAGGCAGTGATGTGAGGCACGGATAATAACGTATTTCCTACACGTAGAGTAATATTCAAAGAAGAAAACAAACTGTTTGAGAGTGTCTAAGTTTCAGGTAGGAAGACCATGAAGGAGGTAATAAAGACAATGCAATTAGGAATTCGATTACATGATACAAAGAAGCTTTGCTTCGAGGAGCGTATTGCAGATGTACATGACTTGGGTTTCAAGTGCGGACATTTGGCTCTGGCAAAGGTGATTAGTGAGTTTCCGGTAACGGATGAGGCATTGACACCGGGGCTGGCAATGTATATTAAGAAGGTTTTTGAAAAGAATGACGTGGATATCGCAGTGCTGGGCTGCTACTTAAATCTGGCAAATCCCAATGAAGAACAGTTGCAGAAGGCGGTACATCGTTATATGGCACATATTCGCTTTGCATCCTGGCTGGGCTGCGGCGTGGTAGGTACCGAAACAGGTTGCCCCAATGAAACCTACACCCATGTCCCGGAGTGCCACAATGAAGAGTCCTTGCAGCTTTTCATCAAAAATCTGCGCCCTATCGTAAAGTATGCGGAAGCAATGGGCGTGGTATTTGCCATTGAGCCGGTATGGAAGCATATTGTGTGCAACCCCAAGCGTGCCCGCAGGGTATTGGACGAAATCGGTTCCCCGAATTTGCAGATTATTCTGGATCCTGTGAATCTGTTGGATATATGCAATTATCAGGACCAGGTAGCAATCGTGGACGAGGCTATAGAGCTTTTGGGACCGGATGTGGCAATGGTGCATTTGAAGGATTTCGTCATCGAAGACGGTAAGATGAAGTCGGTAGGCGCAGGCTTAGGTCAGATGGACTATACCTCCATTATCAAATTTATGAAGGAGCGTAAGCCTTATATTCATGCAACCCTGGAGAATACCACACCGGAGAATAATATGCAGGTGAAGGAATTCATTCAGAAGCTGTATGACGAGGCATAACAAGAGTATAATCTATAGAGTATAGGTAAGCAAACGTCCCGGACCGTGAAGGTTCGGGACGTTTGTATGCGGAAATTAATCATTGTTCTGTGGTATCCATCCACTCAATACTTTTTCTACGGTGTATTCTATAGCCTCATCCTCACTTAGCTGGTGGGAAAAATCAGCGCGGGTTTCCGGGGAAGCACCGGAACCGGTGGAACAGTATTCTGCGTAAAAGAAATGTCCGTGGGTCTTGCCCCAGTCGTTCCAGCCCTCGGGGCGGATGTGTTCGCCCATTTCACAGTTTAGGAAAACAGTCTTGGCATATTCGCGCCAAGGTCTGCCTAAAAAGACCGAAGCCTTGGGACAGTCACTTTCTAACTTGCAATCCTGAAAAACATAACCATAGGGTTCGTTTTCAAAGGTAGAAGCAGCGGTAATGTAGCCATATACATTGGCTTCTAAGCTCTCGGGAGCCATCTGCTCTGCCCTCTTGGAGAAGAGGGTACATTTGTAGTAGTAGGCAATGGCACCGCCAAATATAAAATCCACATCGCCTTGGATGTAGCAATTTTCATAATACTGTCTGCCCAGAGTACGAGGTTTGTGTTGACCTGGACCTATGAACCCGCCGGGCTGTGCTTCCTTTTGAGGAAGGGGAGCCGTGAAAAGGGTATCCTGGCTACCCAGAAAACGACAGTTGTAAAAGCTGTTTCGGTCACCATCCACATAAAGCGCCAATGCCTGACCAACGGTATAGCCAAAGCCGGAATCGTTTTGGAAGGTAAGGTTTTTCACACAAATATCATGGGTGTGGATACAAAAGGAAGCGGTACGGAAGGTGCCTCTGCGACTGCCGTCCTCCATCGTGTCATAGGCGTGGTCGCCAAAGACCAGAACAGTGGAGGCTGCATCTTCACCCAAAAGAGTGACATGGGGACGCTCTAAAACCAGTTTCTCCCGATAGATGCCCGGTGCTATGTGAAGAATAACAGGAGTGATATCTTCTGAAGGAGCCGGGTACTGTTCAGGCAGAGGAGAGTGGTCTTCCATTAAGTGGTCGATGGCAGCACCAATGTTTGGAAAGCTTTCCGGATGTTGCGGATAATTTACATATAAATGAATAAGGTCCATGGGTATTCTCCTGGTATTATAGCAGACATTCAATATGCAAATCGGTATAGTCTGCCAGATTGATATATTCCTCGCCACATTTTACAATAGGGCGGGATAGCTTGTGTTTGTTAATCATGATAATAGTTCCCTCGCGACCATCGCTTAAGCGACAAGCATTAGGGATATATGTATTTACGATGTTTTCCAAAAAGGTCAGAATATAATTGGCATCATACTTCTGGAACCCCTCTGTCTCGAAGATTTCAATAACCGTAAAAGGACACATGGGACCTCTGTAAACGCGGGAAGAGGTCATGGCATCGTATACATCTGCAATGGCTACGATTTTAGCAAATTTGTGGATTTTGGCATCGGTTAAGCCCAAAGGATATCCGCTTCCGTCATTGCGTTCATGGTGCATCAGTGCTGCCAGACATATAGCCTCGTCCACCTCCTGTGCCTGTAAAAGCTTATAACCGGTAGAAGGATGCTTCTTAATTTCTGAAAATTCCTGGTCTGTTAATTTGCCGGGTTTGGTCAGAATATCCTTGGAAACCAAAAGCTTCCCGATATCGTGCAGCAAACCGCAGGCAGTAACTAATTTGGTCTCTGCCGGGTCCAGCTTCAGCCAGCCGGCGAAAATATAACAAATCAATCCCACATTCATGCAGTGAGAAAAAGTAGAATCATCGAAAACACGTATGTTATGCAACATATCAAAGATACCGATGCGTCCGTGAAAATTATGAATCGTTTTCAGTGCATCTGCCACCAGCTCCTGTACATTCAGGGGGGCATTCCGGGTAATCACGCTGTTGAGCTTCTCTTTGAAGGAAATCACTTCAGATAGGTAATTTTCCTTGAATTCAATGAACTCGGGACTGTGCTTGATACGTTCAGAATAAGTCTGGTTAGCAGCATTTCGTATGTCTTGGTTGGTTGATTCCTTTTTGATGGGAACGGACAAAACACCATACAAATCCAGTCTGGTAATCATGGCATCCGTTAAGCAGGTGCCCTTCTCCAGAATAAATCTCATATCTGCTGATAAAATGTCCTCTGCAACTACCATGCCGGGGACTAGCTGTAAGGTGGGTACAATTCTCATAATGCGTTCCTCTTTCCATTGACAAGACATAGATTTCCTTATATAAGATTATATACATTTTTATCAAATAAGTCAAACTTAACATAAAATTTACAAAATGTTCAGAAGTTACTATATTTTCTGAGGTTGAATACTGAGGTAAAATCTGTTACAATACTCTGTAAGCTTGTTAATAAAGCAAAAGAAGGATGGAATAATTATGAGTATGTTTGAAAAGATTTTTGGTACCTATAGTGCCAGAGAAATTAAACGTATCACTCCTCTTGTGGATAAGATAGAAGCACTGCGTCCCGAGATGCAGTCTTTGAGAGATGAGGAATTAAGAGCAAAGACAGATGAATTCAAAAAGCGTTTGGAGAATGGTGCTACTCTGGATGATTTGCTTCCGGAAGCCTATGCTGTGGTTCGTGAAGCTGCGAAACGTGTTTTGAATACAGAGCATTATAGAGTACAGTTAATCGGTGGTATTATCCTGCATCAGGGTCGTATCGCAGAAATGAAGACCGGTGAAGGTAAGACACAGACCTGTTTATTGCCGGCTTATTTGAATGCTCTTGCTGGCAAAGGTGTACATGTTGTTACCGTGAATGACTATCTGGCGAAGCGTGATGCGGAGTGGATGGGACAGGTGCATGAATTCCTGGGTCTGAAGGTTGGTGTGGTACTGAACAGCATGAGCTCTGAGGAAAGAAAAGCTGCCTATGCCTGTGATATTACCTATGTAACCAACAATGAGCTTGGTTTCGACTACCTGAGAGACAATATGGTTATTTATAAGGAGCAGTTGGTATTGCGTGGTTTAAACTACGCAATCATCGATGAGGTGGACTCTGTATTAATTGATGAAGCAAGAACTCCTTTGATTATTTCCGGCCAGAGTGGTAAGTCTACTGCTTTGTACGAAATGTGTGATTTGCTGGCACGTCAGATGAAGCGTGGCGAAGACATGAAGGATTTGTCCAAGATGGACGCTATCATGGGTATTCAGCAGCAGGAAACCGGAGACTTTATCGTAAATGAAAAGGATAAGGTCATCAACTTAACCGCAGCCGGTGTGGAAAAAGTAGAGCGTTTCTTCCACTTAGATAACTTTGCAGATACGCAGAATCTGGAAATTCAGCACATTATTATTTTGGCACTGAGAGCGCATAATCTGATGTTCCGTGACCAGGATTATGTGGTAAAGGATAATCAGGTTATTATTGTAGATGAATTTACCGGACGTATTATGCCTGGACGTCGTTATTCTGATGGTTTGCATCAGGCTATCGAAGCAAAGGAAAAGGTAAAGGTAAAGCGTGAAAGTAAGACTTTGGCGTCCATTACCTTCCAGAACTTCTTCAACCTGTTTGGTAAGAAGTGTGGTATGACCGGTACCGCTTTGACCGAGGAAAGCGAATTTAGAGAGATTTATGGTATGGACGTAGTAGAAGTGCCTACCAACAAGCCTGTAGCTCGTGTGGACCATCAGGATGCCGTATATAAGACCAGAGCAGAGAAACTGACAGCGATTATCAATGCGATTGAAGAGGCGCATGCTAAGGGACAGCCCGTATTGGTAGGTACCATTACCATTGATGCCAGTGAAGAGTTAAGTCGTATGCTAACCAAGAGAGGCATTAAGCATAATGTATTGAATGCGAAGTTCCATGAGCGTGAAGCGGAAATTGTTGCAGATGCAGGTATTCATGGTGCAGTTACCATTGCTACCAATATGGCAGGTCGTGGTACGGACATTAAGCTGGATGAGGAAGCAAAAGCTGCAGGTGGTTTGAAAATTATCGGTACGGAAAGACACGAATCCAGACGTATAGATAATCAGCTCCG
>JAZLEI010000041.1:0-6155 GCA_045615205.1 Acetatifactor sp. | reverse complement strand
ACTTCTTCTCCATATCCTTTTCCAGCTCCTGGTTGATTTTGGTCAAAAGCTCCCGGAACTCGTCATCCACACCGATACCCAACAGCTCCTCTGCACAGTCCTTGGCATCCTGGAAACGTCCCTGCTCATAATACCACTCTGTCAGACGCATATTGGCCATATAATGCTTCTTATTGATTTCCAAAATCTCTTCATATCTACCGGCTGCCTGTTCCTTTTTCTCATTGGTCCAAAGCATTTCCGCCAGATGATACAAAAACATCAAATCCTTCTCGTAACGTTCTAACAGCTTCTCTAACCATGAGATAGCTTCTTCCTTTTTGCCCTGCTTTTCCCAAAGCCATGCACGATTCAGCTCCATAATCGGATGGAAAATTTCTAAATCATCCGCATTTTTCAAAAATTCTTCTGCCTGCTCATACTGCTTCTCATTGATTGCATCCCAGCAATTATTGCTGTACTGCATGAACAAATCATAATCTCCATCCTCAGGTCCCTCGAACTTGTCGAAGTCTACCTCTTCTCCCTGATTACAGCGCGCCACAATATAACTTACAAAATCGCCGGGCAGATTTTCCCGCAGGCTGGTGGCATTCTCCGTAATATACAGTTTCTCATTTAACAGCTTCCACACATCCGTAGGCAGCTTGAAATGGTCCATCAAAAAGTATAACAGCTTCATGCGGCAGTTTTCTTCTTCCTCCAAGGACAGAAAAATATCCTCTTCAAAAAGCTCTTTCCAAAGAGCCACCTGCTTTCTGGTATGTATTTTGCCATAAATCTGTGCCACCTTCTGTACCCACTGACCGGAAGGTGTATCATCCACTTCTTCCTCCTGAGGTGCATCCTCACTTCTTGCATAGGCACAGGCTTCCTCATAAGCTGCACGCAAACGCTTAAAACCTTCCGGGTTATCCTCCGGATTAGTCACAGCCAGCTTCTCACGATAAGCAGCCTTAATGGCACCTTCCTCCTTGGTCTCTTCTATCCCCAACACTTGAAAAATCTCTGTTATACTCATTCTCATTCTCTCCTATACACAAAAGGAGCAGAAACAAGTTCTGCTCCCTGTCCATACTATCTCATCTTAAAAGGTAAATTTGTCTGCAAAGTAAGCATCCAAATCAGCGATTGCTACTCTTTCCTGCTCCATGGAATCACGGAAACGAACAGTTACGCAGCCATCAGTCTCGGATTCGAAGTCATAGGTAACACAGAACGGAGTACCGATTTCGTCCTGACGACGATATCTCTTACCAATATTTCCTCTGTCATCAAATTCACAATTGTACTTCTTGCAAAGGTCTGCATATACCTTTTCTGCGCCCTCATTGAGCTTCTTAGAAAGAGGTAACACACCAATCTTAACCGGTGCCAAAGCAGGATGGAAACGAAGTACGGTACGCATATCGCCACCCTCTAATTCTTCTTCATCATATGCTGCACACAGGAATGCCAATACCACACGGTCAGCACCAAGAGAAGGTTCTACAACATAAGGAACATACTTCTCCTTCTTCTCATCATCAAAGTACAACATATCCTCACCGGATACATTCTGATGCTGTGTTAAGTCATAATCGGTTCTGTCAGCGATACCCCAAAGCTCGCCCCATCCGAAGGGGAACAGGAACTCGATATCGGTGGTACCCTTACTATAGAAGCAAAGCTCCTCAGGGCTGTGGTCGCGAAGACGGATTTCTTCCTCCTTCATACCCAGTGACAATAACCAGTCACGGCAGAAGCCTCTCCAATACTGGAACCATTCCATGTCAGTTCCGGGTTCGCAGAAGAACTCCAGCTCCATCTGCTCAAACTCTCTGGTACGGAAGGTAAAGTTTCCGGGAGAAATTTCGTTACGGAAGGACTTACCAATCTGTCCGATACCGAAAGGAATTTTCTTACGAGAGGTTCTCTGTACATTCTTAAAGTTTACGAAAATACCCTGTGCGGTTTCCGGTCTCAGGTAAATCGTACTGGTTGCATCCTCAGTAACACCCTGGAAGGTCTTAAACATCAGGTTAAACTGACGAATATCGGTAAAGTTGTGCTTGCCACAGGTAGGACAAGGAATATTGTGCTCTTCCACAAAGTTCTTCATCTGCTCCTGACTCCAAGCATCTACGCTTTCGTTTAAAGTAATATTGTTCTCTGCACAGAAATCTTCAATCAGCTTATCTGCGCGGAAACGCTCGTGACATTCCTTACAGTCCATCAAAGGATCTGAGAAACCGCCCAAATGTCCGCTGGCAACCCAAGTCTGAGGGTTCATTAAAATCGCACAATCCACACCTACATTGTAAGGGTTCTCCTGTACGAATTTCTGCCACCATGCTTTCTTTACATTGTTCTTTAATTCTACACCAAGATTACCGTAATCCCATGTATTTGCAAGGCCTCCATAAATTTCGGAACCGGGATATACAAATCCTCTCGCTTTTGCTAACGCTTGAATTTTCTCCATTGTCTTTTCCATAGTTATCTCTCCTACTTTGTTATGATATATTTAGGTTCCTCACTGGTTCCGTCAACAAAGCCTTCTTCTGTCAGCTTTGCATTGGGACTTAAGTACTGAACCTTATCGTTCACTCTGATACTGACGGTATCCTCCACGATTAACACGGATTTCTCACCATCTTTTACAATTTGTTCTGTGCCAAACACTGCTCCGTCTTTCACACTATTCAACATACCGGTCAAGGTATAACCGGAAGAAATGGCCTGGGATACGGTGCCATAAAATATATCCTTACCCATATAATCCCTATATACAGCCGCATTGGCAAAATTCAGTGCAACCACAGCATTGGCACTTCCGTCCTCTGCCATCATTACTTTCTCCACCTGAATAGGGACACGCCCGACTCCGGCAGCCAAGTTTGCCTTCTTTTCATTATAACTATCCATTTCGGAACGTACCATGCTGTCCAATTCCTGAATATCATAATACTCCTTATCAAATGCCTCTACTATATAGCCAATCAGACTTCCGTCCTCTGTCACCTCCAAGGTATTGACGGTAACCGGAACATATACCTTTTCCTGCTCACAACCTGTCACAAACAGAACACAAAGTACCAAATAAATGGCTATCAGTGTTGCTATTTTTCTATAATGTCTCATTCTGTTCCCTTCTAATTCACAACCTATTACAATAAAGTTCAGTCTATTATATCGAAAACTCCGGATTTTTTCAACCCAGAGTTTTTAATATTTCCAGACTTTTAAATTCTCTATCCATTATTTTCATCCGATAATGGTCTGCCAATGCCTCCATCTGCTTCAAAACCTGCTGTGAAACAGTAAAGGTAAACAGCTTCTCGATGGAACTTTCCACAATATAGTTCAGTGCGTATTCTGTGGATGCCTCCAAATCCATCCCCGCCGGCACTCCGGGATACTCCCCATTGACCACGATACTTTTGATTTCAAAAATAAAACGTACCAACTCCTTTGGCAAAGAAGGCACCCCCAAAGCTCTCAGAGATTGATACAACAGCTTCATCATTTCCCTGTCATCACTATTTTCTCTGGTATAATAATCTGCGATTTCCGCAAAATACATACCATAATAGGCACCTATGTAATCTGTTCTCAAGCCTTCAAAATAATTCTGAATATCCACTTCTGCCACATTATAAGAGTTTTTGCCCTCATACAGCTTAAATATTCCGAAGGAAAAAGGATTGGTAGCACTGCTCAATCGGCTCCCCGGTTTCCTGGACCCCCGTACAAATGCCGATATTTTTCCTCTTTCCTTCGTCAATAGACAAATTCGCCTGTCATATTCACCGATAGGTGTCTGTTTCAATATAATCCCAGTTACCTCTATAAACTCCTGCATGGGAACTGTCACCTGCCGCTTTCTTACTCACTAAACCCACTTCACTTCTTGCTTCCGACACATAGCTCAGATAATCCTCTACCCTGCCCGATGTCAAAAAACGCTTCCATGATTCCTGTTCGTTTATCCTGTTTTGTTCCTTCATCCGGCTCCCCCTTTTCGTTTGTTCTTTCCAAAATAGGGTTCGCCAAAAATCTTTTTTCTATGCTGGTAGATTTATGAATTTACATCCTTGGGATTGTATCCGAAGTTCTTTAACAGAAAATCACTGTCTCTCCAATCCTTCTTCACCTTTACCCAAAGTTGCAGATTCACCTGCATTTCCAACAAATCTTCAATATCCGGTCGGGCAGTAGAACCGATTTTCTTCAGCATACTGCCGCCCTTTCCGATAATAATTCCCTTGTGGGAATCTCTTTCACATACAATGGTTGCCTCGATGTCACAGATATTTTTGCGATACTTCATGCTTTCAATGCTGACAGCCACACCATGTGGAATTTCCTCATCCAGACAACGCAGTGCCTTTTCACGAATCAATTCTGCCACAATCTGACGCATGGGCTGGTCCGTAATGGTATCCTCATCATAGAATGCCGGACCATAAGGTAAATACTTCATAATACACTGTATCAGTGTTTCCGTATTGTCTCCCTTCAATGCAGAAACCGGAACGATTTCTGCGAAGTCCAACTCCTTCCGATAGGCATCAATAAAGGTAAGTATCTCTTCCTTCTTCACCATATCGATTTTGTTAATTACCAGAATAATCGGTGTCTTGACCTTTTTCAGTTGTTCGATAATGTGCTGTTCTCCTGCGCCGATATAAGTGGTCGGTTCCACCAGCCAGAGCACTACATCTACCTCTGACAGGGTTCTCTCCGCTACTCCTACCATATAATTGCCCAGCTTATTCTTCGCCTTGTGAATACCGGGCGTATCCAGAAACACAATCTGCCCCTCCCCCGAGGTATAAACAGTCTGAATACGATTACGTGTGGTCTGAGGTTTATTACTGGTAATGGCTATTTTCTGTCCAATCAATTTATTCATCAAGGTAGACTTTCCCACATTGGGACGTCCGATTAAGGTAGCAAAGCCCGCCTTAAAAGAAGGATTCTCATTCATGTATTTTTCTCTCTTCCTTTTATTTTACTGTTCCGCTATTTCCGTTCCGTTATTCTCCTGCCGCATCGGCATAGGTTCTACGGATTTGTTCTTTTTCTTTTTACCCGATTTTATTACTTTTTGCAAGTCCTTGACCTATTATCGGAATACGTTCTAGAACAGGCTCTCCACCTTCCTAAACAAGTCAGCTTCCTCCTTCAGCTTCTCCGCATTCCCTACTACGCATAAAAACTCATCAGACATAAAGGCTTCGATATACTTGGAAAGTGCCTGTATATCCGCTACGGTTGCAGACAGCAGCTCGTCTCTCTCCTTCTGCAGCACTTCCTGCGTAAGCCCTGTCATATAAGCACTCAGAGAGAACAATCCTAACGCGGACGGGTTCATCGGAACATCCAAGTCACTGACTGCTCCGATAATATACTGGGTCATAGTTCGCTCATCTGCATCAAACTGTGCAATATTCTCTGCTGCCTTTTCGTAAACATCTATGGTCTTGCTCAGATTCGGGTCACGATAGGATACGAAATAGCTTTCCCCGGACTTGCCGAAACCGCACATACAGCCATAGGCACCGCCCTTCACACGAACATTCACCCACAAATATTCATAGCCTAACATCACCTTCAGAATACGCAGTACACCGGTATAAGGAAGTCCTTTCTTACGGAAGTTACCTCCGCGACATACATACTGCACCTGACCGGAAGTAGTAAAGCCTTCGTTCTTACGGCTTACCTGCGGCAAAAAGCTGCCTTTCTCTACTTTTACTGTATACAAAGCTTCTGCGAAATTTTTCACTGAATTTTCCAACTTCGCATAGCCTTCCGCGGTTCCTGTGAAATCTACCATCAAATTCTCCTTACGGAAAATCAATGTTGCCAATCGCTGTAACTTCTCCACTAACTGTTCCTTATTTTCCTCGAACTGCTCGTCCAACTGAGTAACCAGTCGAAAGAACGGAATACCGGAAATTACCTCGCTAACCTCACCGCTGATACTGCCGTAGGAAAGAGCACGACTTACTGCCACACTGTGTCCTGCCGAAAGCATCTGGCTCTGAGTACGGCTTCTGCCTTCTGCAATAATTTCATGCAAACGCTTGGTATCCGTAAAGTCGGAAGTCATTAAAATTTCCTTCATCAGTTCAATAGCTGCGAGAATATTGAAGTCGGATCGTAGC
>JAZLEI010000040.1:0-75012 GCA_045615205.1 Acetatifactor sp. | reverse complement strand
CCTCTAGCCACGAAAAAATGTGGAAAGACTTCTACGAATATTATCAATAGTTACCTTTCCACAATTATTTATCGTTTGATACTCTACAAGATATTTTCGTAGCATCTCGGTCGTTATCTTTATGACCGGAATATTTATTGTCTCCAGCATCTTTTCAATATTACACCTATAATAGCGTATTGTTTTGTCTGAACACCCTTCTAAATGCTTAGCAGTTAAAAACATATCAATGAACTCCTCATTACCGGTTTGAAGATAATCCAATGTGCTATTCTCAGACAAACGATTTACTAACACTTCCTGCAATTTCTGCATCTGTGACGCATTTAATACCTCCGCCATATCGTTGATAATATTATAAATTTCTTTACCCATAAGTGACATACCTCCTTTTTGAAGGAGTATATCGTAGAAAAATAAACGCATCAACAGAGCGTATTACTGAAAGTTTTGGCGTAATTACTTCCACGGTATCTCCTTACCAAGCCAACCATTTTGTTCCCAATATTCTTTCTCCGCTTCACTAGACCCCCAACCTTTTTGCTGCATCATTCGCATCATCATAAATAATGCCTTTGTTTTTAATCCTACTTTTACATGCTTATTTTTTAATACTTTATTCGCGATCTTTGTGGTATCTTTTTCGATTGCTTGTTTTTTCTTATCTGCAACTCCAGCCCAATTCATTGCTTGAACACTAATACCATAAGTTACTACAGAAGGCACACCCCAATAAAGCAATGTATTTGTTATATCCTTGATAGCTGTTTTGGTGCCACTTCCTGCCGCCGTAGATACCACAATTGCCTGCTTACTAAACATACATTTCCTAGGTCTGTGCACCATCCAATAATTAAATGTCAAATCAATAAAACTCTTCATGGGAGCAGATGCCCTCATGCAGTATGTAGGGGTAGTAAATATTAATACATCTGCAGATTCTACCGCTGTCATAATCTTATTCTTTTCTTCATAAAATGGACATTTCGTATCATCGTCTATACAAGCATAGCATCCCAAACAAAAATGATTTAAGTCTCTCGGAAGAAAAAAATCATCGATATCTTCTTCTCCACTAATTTTATTTGCTATCATCCTACCAATGTTATAAGAACTTCCTTTATGGTTCTGTCCGTGTATCATTACAATCTTCATATTTTTCTCACTCCTTATACATTCTATGAAACTGTCTAATGTGCTTTTCTAATAAATACAGTGCCTCTTCTTCTCTTTGCGGTTCTCTATCGCATAATGTAAGCAATAGATAGATAGGGGAATAAAACTGCAATGCCATGATATTGGCATCGTCCCCTTTCATCTGTCCTTGCATTAATATCATATGAAATAATCCGGTCTGATATTTTAGTGGTTCGTTAATATACTGATTTGAAAATAACTCTGCAAGCTCTTTATTAGAAAACTGTTCTATTGTGAGCATCTTTCTAAATTTACATTCATACTCATCATGCAAAAAGAAAGAAAAAAGTTCGATTCCTAATTTCACAAGTTCATCTCCTGAAATTCTTGCAAAAATATTAGCATCCAATTCAGAATCACTTCCGGATATATTCAAGAATGCAGCTTCTTTATCATATCGCTTACGCATTTCTTCAAGAATTGCCTCAAAAATATCCTGCTTACTTTTATAATGTTTGTATAGTGAAGGTGCCTTTATTCCCACGCCTTCTGCTATATGTCCCACATAAACATTTCCATATCCTTTTTCTGAAAATAGTGTTAAGGCAACATCTAATATCTTTTTCTTTGTATCCATAAATCCTCCACTGGCTAATTCGAGTTAGCCTAATTATAGGCTAATTCAAATTAGCTGTCAAGTTAAAAAAAGAACCACAATTGCTGTGGTTCTAAATTATGAACAGAACATAAACTTCAAATTCGTCTCTCAGTTAAACACACCGGCTTACTGAAAGTTTCGTGTGTACTCAATACTTAAGTTTATTCTTCTTTCAATGCCTTCTTAATTCTGCTAAGTGTTTCCGGTGCAATCCCTAAATATGTAGCAACATAATGTTGTTTCACCGATTCACATATCATAGGATACAATTTTTTAAAATGAATATAACGCTCTGTGGCATTCTCTACAAGAAAGCCATTTTCCCTATATATCTTATAGCATAATGCATTTTCCAAAAGCGTTATATAAACATCTTTAAGCTGATTATTTTCATAAATAATCTTTTTCATTTCCTGAATATCAAAAAACATCAAAGTTGTTTCTTCTAAAGTTTCCCAAGTAACCATACTCTCCTTGTAACTAAACAATCCTTCATCCATACAAAGAGTTCCCGGAATCGAAAAACCTCGAGTGATATCATTACCATCTCCATCCACATAATAAGCTCTACACATCCCGTTAATTACCAAAGCTGCTGTTTTCGTTTCTTCCCCTTGATTTTGCAAAATGCCACCTTTAGAAACCACGCGAAAAACAGACTTACTTACAATCATTCCAAGAATTTCTGCATCTATTTCCACACCATTTTGTTTCGCTATTTCCATTAATTGATTAACTAAATATTCTCTATCCATGATTCTCCTATAAAGTAATTATATAAAACACAACCGAAATCAAATTCATTCCACCATGTGCAATCATGGGAACAATAAGATGTTTGCTCTTTTTATATCCCCATATCCATAACAAACCTACCACAAAGGAATGTCCCATATTAAACCAATCAAGCATGCCAAACATCATATTAAATAATAAAAGCGCCGTAGTTTCTCCAAGAATACTTCCGCAAAAGTTTTTTGCAAATCCCCGAAAGAAAATTTCTTTACAGATTCCACTCACAAACCCCAGAGAGATAGCCATCAAAACGATTTCACCCACAGTCAATCTATCCCATCCGTCAAATGCCAAATCAGTTCTTCCTTTCATTACAACAAGAGAAAACAAACTGATTACAGAAGATGCACCTGCCAAAATGATTCCAAGAACGATATCTTTGCTTAGAGTTTTTTTATCAAATATTTCTTCTTTCAAACTAATACCACTTTGTTTATACAAAAGGATAGCACTCGGAAGAAGTATAAGATTTGCCAATATAAGAACTAAGCAATACATATTCCGGTTTGCATTCGCATAACTTGCAATATCAAGTAAGTTCATTCCTGTTTGATAATTTTGACAAGAGCATAAGACCTCATACCCTGCTACTATTATTGTTAATAAGGTTGTGATCATTAGTGCTTTTTCAGCATTCTGTAAATTTGTATGATTCATATTTTGTCACCTCCAAGGTGACTATATTACATAACCATATTCTTTTCATTGACATATGTTAAGAAAATTCAAACTAATTCAAGTATTTCTCTATTTGATTCTAATTCCCCCGAATTCGGGGGAATTAAAACTATTTAAGCACTGTTATTGTCTGTGTTTCCAAAATAGACATCTGATGTATCGCAATCTTATTCAACTTTATCAATCGCTCTTTCTGACTTAATCCATCCTCAATTAATACTGCATTAATATTTTCCATATTTGAAAGGCAAATTAATTCATTAATACTTGCATAATCCCTTATATTTCCCTTTCTATCAGGATAATTCTCACGCCACTCTTTCGCTGTCATACCAAACAATGCCATATTTAATACATCAGCCTCAGATGCGTATATAACGGATGTTTGCTGTGGTGTAAGTTCTATTGGGATTAAGTTTGTTTTTATAGCATCTGTATGTATACGATAATTGATTTTTGCAAGTTCTCTTTTTGCACTCCATCCCAACAATGCCTGTTCTTCTTTTTTTAATCGTTCAAATTCCTTGATCAGATACAGTTTAAATTGTGGAGACACCCAACTTGCAAATTCAAATGCAATATCCTTATAAGCATATGTTCCACCATATCTTCCAGCCTTAGCCACAATACCTTTAGAGTTGGTTCTTGTTACCCACTGTTTTACAGACATAATAAAACGATTAAGTCCAGCCTCCTGCATTATTTCATCATATGCATTCGTATCAAAATCCTCGTTATACATTTCTTCCCAAATACCAAGAAATTCTATTGTATTTTTGTTTCTGAGCCATTTCTCAATCAATGCCGGTCCATTATCAATTTTTCGCACCATATCAGTTAAAGAAATGTAATCATCTTCTTCAATTTGCAATACCTGTATCTCTGTACCGTCAACATTAAGTTTTCCCATAATTCACATCCCCTCTTCAACTAATATACTATTAAATAATTATTTCTAGCTTGCGCCTCGCAGAGTAACAATAAACTGACAAACGCCGCAACTAGAACACCTGTTCTGTTTTTATGTTATCACATTACTATAAATAATTCAATATAACTCATGCACAACTTCAAATTCATAAGCCCTTTCAATCTCTCCACAAGACTGAAATTTTGCGCGTAGCAATGAGCCATGCGCAGATGAGCCGAATTGACTGCCGGGTGCTTGCACACGGGCAGGCACATTCGTGCGAAGATGCATACGGCGAACGTCGCGACAACGAACAAGCGCAAGCTTGTGAGTGTCGGCATGGCGGAAACACCTACCAAAAAAAGTTATCAACCTCCCGGCTGACAAGAATCATACACATTATAAATTACACCCCACTCATCATATTCAATATAATAATAATGTTTTAGATGGTCAGGCATAATCGGACCATTATCTGTATATATGTAATAAGCAACTTTCCCTTTTTCGTTTTCTTTTATTTCTCCCAAATCAAACGCTCCATACTTCTGTTCAACCATGTTAATATTACTTTGTAGAATAGCCCAATCATTGTACCTATAATATGTAGAATGAGAAAGTGCATATAAAATAACCACCACAAGCAGAACAAAACTAATACCCATCGAGACAACAGTAGTTTTATTATCATGTTTTTTGACCTTATGAACAATAAACAAAATAATGCCCATGATAATCCCGACAATCAACATAAACAATATAAACAGTATTCCTATCGTAAAATACCACTGATTCAATTCTTAATTCCTCCGTAAAATTCAAATCTTCGCGTGCTTTCAGACTCAACAGAAGTCTAAAATTTATCAGTTTAACGCAACGAGGTCAGACTTTTCATAACAATTGTGCCCTTGCAAACTCTTTTTATATTTCCAACATGTAATAGCTTCATCCAAACTTCTTCCTTGATTATCTTCGAAGAAATCTCGGATGTATGTATTATACTCAAATTGTTTATCAATCGTTATTTTACACTTTTTCTTTTCTTCTAAAATCTGATAATATGCATTAATTGCATCACCATAAGTCTTTCCAGCATTGCTCTTTAACCATTTCTGGAACAAAACATTAAAAGAAAAACTTTTGCCAATTTTTCCTTTAAAAAAGGCTCTATGCTTTTCAGAACAGACAATATTCGTTTCAATTAGTGTATTCTCTGTAATTAATCCAACAACTGTTGTTGTTTTTCTTTTTGCAGAAGTTTCCAGCACCTTACCTGTATCAAGAAAACATGCAATTCTATCTGTAAGTTCTATCTTTCCGCCCGAAACAGGTAGATTGTTTTTCCTACAAAAATCAACCAATTCTTCCTTCAAATAATAAAAACTTCGAAAAGTTTCTACATCTAATTCCTTATTCAAATCTGGTCTTTCACTCATTTGTATTTTCTCCACCAACTTCATATTTGCTTATCATGTAACTTAACACTTGCCTCATTTCCACCGGTAATCACATACACTACTGTATGAATGGTTTCCGCCTCTCTGGCCAACTGCAAAACAGCCTCCATCAATGCGGTAGCAACCCCAAACTCTACCTCATAATTATAAATATCCAAAAGTGCCGGAATATCTGCACACTGAGCTGTCCTAATTGAAATCATCCCCAGTTCCTCCCCATCTCACTGCCTTGTCATCCCTGTGGTCTATTATACCACTATCCTAACCTTTCCTTCAACACACTTTCCCCTTATGTCCAAATGTAAAAAGGCACCGCCCTCAGCCATGCCTTACACCTCCACAATAGTCCATTTGCAGCTTTCCTTAGTAAATACCAGCTTCACAGTCTCCACCCGATTGCCGAAATTCACCTTACAGATATGCTCCACCGTTTTTATTCCGCAATAAATCTTCTCCTCACAGGTCAGCACCTGTACATCACGTATGGTATGCAATACCCCTTCCTCATCCATCACCTTAATAATCTTAGGAATGCTTTTCCCCGTGCTGGTAAACCAGCATTCACAGCCGATTTCCCGTTGTATCCCCTGTAGTGTACCATGCTCCTTCTTCTCTATAATATCCTCTAATCGAAAAGCCATTACGTCACCTTCTCTTTGCTATAATCCACGGTTCGCTTCTCTCTGGACACTCCGCCATTCATATGAGCAATCCTGTCCTGCTTCAAAAAAGAAGCTCTCTGCACCAAATCCATCCCAAAACGTTCCCGTATACTGTCCACCGCCCGGTCTAACTTTTCCAACCGTTCATAATCTGTAGTATCAAACAGACTCAGCTGCCGATTGTTTCCTGCTCTGGACACTCGTCCTGTGTGTACTCCCAGGTGTCGAATAGGCGTACCATTCCACAGCTCATCAAACAACCTACAGGCAGCCTCTCCCAGTTCCTTAGTAATATTGGTGGGTGACATCAAAACGCACTGATGGGAAACATAGGTCAAATCATGAAAGCGAAGACTGATTGCCACTACCTCCACTCTGGCATCATCCCTACGCAATCTCCGTCCTACCGTCTCTGCTAAGGATAATAAAAACATCTTCGCCGTAGGTGCATCCATTACATCAAATGCTGTAGTGGTGGAATTCCCATATCCTTTATTCTCTGCCGGCTCCTGTGTCACCACCGATACATCCCTGCCATTGGCAAAGTTCCAAATCACCTCACCATGCTTTTTTAACACCAGCCGCAGCGTATTCAAATCCGCTTTTGCCAAATCTCCTATAGTCTCAATACCCAGGGTCTTTAATTTCCGTTCCGAGGCACCTCCCACAAAGAACAAATCTCTCACCGGCAAAGGCCACATCTTTTTCTCTATTTCCTCCGGGTATAGCGTATGCACCAGATTCGGCTTTTCAAAATCACTGGCCATTTTCGCCAGCAGCTTGTTACTGGATACTCCTACATTTACGGTAAAGCCCAAGGTCTGATAGATTTCATCCTTGATACGATTAGCCACCACTACCGGCGGTCCCCACAAACTTTCCGTACCTGTCATATCCGCAAACACTTCATCAATACTAAACTGCTCTATCACGTCCGTATATTTCCGCAAAATAGCAATAAAAGCCTGAGAGCTCTTTTCATACAATTCATAATTCGGCGGTACCAATACTAAATTGGGGCATTTCCGCATGGCATCCACCACCGGTTCTCCGGTCTGAATCTTATACTTTTTCGCCGGAATAGATTTCGCTAAAATAATACCATGCCTTTTACTGATATCACCGCCAACTGCTGAAGGAATAGTACGCAAATCCAGCTTTCCGCCCAGATGCCGCAAACGATACACTGCTTCCCAGGAAAGAAAAGCACTATTTACATCAATGTGAAAAATGATTCTGTCCGACATCTGTTATCCTCCTTCCTACTATTGTGTTCTTATTATAACAGAACATTTGTTCGGTGTAAATACCTTTATTTTGACCTTATATTACCAATTTTTCAGTTGTTTTCTATTTAAGTCATCAATATAAAAGTGGTTACTTTTTGTAAAAAGAGGTATAGTTAGAAAAGAATTTTAGGAGAGTGAGAAATACATGAGCAGAACAAAGAACATCGATATGACAAAGGGGTCCATTTTTAAATTGGTTATCCTTTTCGCACTGCCTATTTGTGTAGGGAATATTCTACAGCAATTATATAATACCGTGGACACCATGGTGGTTGGTAAATTCTGTGGTTCTACCTCCTTGGCAGCAGTCGGCACCAGTGCTCAGCCTGTAGAAATGCTTTTATGTATTTTCCTGGGCTTGGGAACCGGCGTTTCCATACTGGTTTCCCAATATACCGGCAAAGGAGACTTGGAGCATGTGAAAAAAATTGTTTCCACCGCAACCGCCTTTTTATATTTATGTGCCATTCCCTTATCTATTCTGGGTGTCTTTTTAGGTCCCCTTATTCTGAAGATGATGCAGGTCCCAGAGGATGCTTTCGGTCAGGCAACCGCTTATTTGCGGATTGTTTTTCTGGGTACCTTGGGGAATATGGGCTACAATATGAATGCCGGTATCTTACGAGGTGTAGGAGACAGCCGGGCTTCCCTATTGTTCCTGCTTATCTCCTGCTTTGTAAATATTCTATTAGACCTGTTATTCGTAGTCGTACTGGGTATGGATGTTACCGGTGCCGCACTGGCTACCACCCTGGCCATGTTTTCTTCCTGGCTCTTCAGTATCCTATATCTCTTAAAAAAATATCCGGAGCTGGAGTTTCACCTCCTGCCCCGGAGCTTAAATAAAGCAATTCTGGGAAATATTATTGCGGTTGGTCTTCCTTTGGGATTAAATAATTCTATTTATTCCATCGGACATATTTTGATGCAATCCTTAGTCAATCTGCAAGGCACCACCTTTATTGCAGCCTGTTCCGTAGCCACCAAGCTGACCGGCATTTCCAATGTTGCCATCAGCTCCCTTTCTTCTGCAGCAACCACCTTCTCCGGTCAAAATCTGGGAGCAGGCAATTATGTTCGCTTGAAAAAGGGAGGTCTGCGTATTCCTTTGCTGTCCGGATGCATTACCTGCTTCGCCGGACTGCTGTTTACCTATTTCTGTCGTCCTATTTTAGGATTGTTTACGGATGATTTGGCAGTACTTAACATGGCGGTACATTATATCCGCATTGTCCTTCCTTTCACCTGGACCTATGCGATTTTCAATGGCATCATCTGTTTCGTCAATGGTATCGGTATCGTGAAATACCCAACGGTAGTGAATATCCTCATGCTGTGGGCTGTACGTATCCCTGTTGCTTATGCCATCAATTCCTTTATTGACGGAACTTACATCATGGCATGCTTCCCTATCAGCTTCACCTTCGGCATGACCTGTATGTTGGCCTTTTTCTTCACGAAACGTTGGAAGGATATTTGTAAACAAGCTGCAATTCAGCTACAAACCAATATTTAAAGTCCCCATTCGTTTATTTGCACCTATCCAGATTTTTTGCATGTCAAAAATCGGAAGCATAATTTGTTTCTCCGTTTTTTATCTTGAAACAATATTCTATATCCTTCTCACCACTAATATGATACTGCGGTTCCACATCTGCTCCCCAGCTATCCATACCGCCTACGCCACGGACAGCTCCCAATATGGTCACAACTGTACGTCTGGCTGGGGGTAACTCCTCATGGTGGGTTGCATTTTCCAGTTCCTGTGCGGTGTACGGCAAACAGGCAAAGGCAAAGTTTTTCTCCACTGCCTCAAAGCGAAGGGCGAAGTTATCCTTGCTTTTATCCATATTACTTAAGGTACTGTTTCGCACCACCTGTAACCACTTGGCATCCATATGCACTCCACAATCCTGCGGCACCATATACGGGGTTACGGGCAGTCCCTCTACCCGATACACACCCGGAATACCTCCCGCCATACGGTCCGGATAGGTTTCTCCGGAAAGTCCCTCGTATTCGTAACCGATTGCCTTGGTAGGCATGATAAAACGCATACCGAATACCGGAAGCTGCGGCAAGCCTTCCTTGCCAAAATAATGTGCTGATACCAGTATCTCCCCCTCTGTATTCACTTCATAAGCAATCTCTACCTTCGTGGAAGGAACGGTTATAGTTTCATAGGTAAATAACAACTTTACTGTCTGAGCGGTTTCTGTTCCATCGTAAGAATTATTGTACGGAGCAATAGGCAAAGGTTCCACCGCCTCTTTGTCTACCCACACCTTACAGCTTGCACATTTCAGAAACATATCTGCCGCATACCACATGCCACTGCGCAGATGGAAACGATTCCCCCTGTCATTGTCCGTTACAGCTCTCCAAAAGGTCGGTCTGGGAGAACGGTACAACCATTCCTTTTCCTGAATTACCAGGGAGTCTAATCCACCAAAATAGGAAAACACATAGCGAAATCCCTGTCCGTGTACTCCCAACATATTGTCGCCAAACACCAATCTTAATTTATTCATAGAGTCCATAGTAATACTTCACCTCCTGCATAGCCGGCTTAGGTGTTCTGTCTGCGAACAACAGACCATCCCCGGAAAATTCATAGTCTGCGGGTCTGTCATCAAAGTCACCACCATACCGCAGCACCTGCTGTCCTGTCACTTCATCCTCTACCCAGAGTGCCTGATCGATGAAATCCCAAATAAAACCACCCTGATACATTTCAAACTCCTCCAAAAGCTGAATATAGGAGCCCATTCCGCCGCAGGAATTGCCCATATCATGCATATACTCACATAATATAAAGGGTTTCTTAGGATTATTTTGCAAATATTCTCTGATATGTACCGGCTGTGCATACATCCTGCTTTCCATATCTGAAATCACGTCCTCAAACTTACGATTGTGTACCACACTCTCATAATGCACCAAACGGCTGTCATCCGCTTCCTTGAAATAAGCATTCATGGCTGCTATATTTTCCTCTGCATAGGACTCATTTCCCAATGACCAGAACAAAATGGAGGGATGATTCTTAAAAGTCATGAAATTACTTCTGGCTCTGTCTATTACCACCTCTCTCCACTGTGGGAAATTGCCGGGAATGTTCCATGTGGGCTCATTTCCGCAAGGCTTCTGCCAAGAGCCATGGGTTTCCATATTGGTCTCTGCCATCACATAAATCCCTGCCTCGTCACAAAGAGCATACCAAAGCTTTTGGTTGGGGTAATGACTGGTTCGTACTGCGTTGATGTTATGCTTTTGCATAATGTCTATGTCATACTCCATCTCCTCTGCAGTAATACACCTGCCACTCTTTGCACTCCACTCATGACGATTCACTCCGTTGAGTATCAGACGTTTTCCGTTGAACAGCATGACCTTATCCTTTATTTCTATTCTACGGAAGCCAACTGCCATAGGTACCACTTCTACAACAGAACCATCTGCCTCACACAAGCGTATCCTCAACTGATACAGGTAGGGCTTGTTATGCCCCCAAGGTTGTACCTCCTGAAGAAACTGTTCCGGCAATTCTACCTTGTCCGACAAAGGCAAGGTCCCCTTCATGCACAGTTCTCCCCCTTCATCCAAAAGCTCATACTCTGCATAAGCTCCCTCCGGCATCCGGGTGTCGCTTGCAGAAATCTGCATTTCCAGGGAAATTTTGCCGCTTTTGTTATCTTCACACAATACCGGCTTTACCCAGACATCCTCCACATGCAGCTTCGGCTTAGCATACAATACCACCGAACGGAAAATACCAAAAAACCGAAAGAAATCCTGATCCTCCAAAAAAGCTGCCGTACTTCTTTTATGCACTTCCACCGCCAGTACATTTCCTGTCCTCTTTATATAGGGAGTTAAATCAAAATCCGAAGGAGTGAAACTATCCTCTGCATAGCCAAGGAAATGACCGTTCAACCAAACATACATAGCCTGCTCCACACCTTCGAAGCTGATGCAGATTCTCTTTCCCCAAAGGTCTTCCTCTACATCAAACACCTTTACGTAGGAGCCTACCGGATTGTAATCAGCCTCACTGAAGCTTCCGATGCCCTCCGGACATCCCGGGCTGGCAGGTCTTCGATAAATATGCCCCTCCCAAGGATACATGACATTGATATAATGAATCTTATCATAACCGGCTAATTCAATATGTCCCGGCACCTGTATTCTGTCAAAACCACTTCTGTCATAGTCCGGGTGATAAAACTCTATGGGTCTGGACTTGGCATTTACGGAATATCGAAACTCCCATTCACCATCCAAAAACTGATGCAAATGCTGCACGCCTGCCTCACAAAGCTCCTCCCGCTCATAAAACATATGGTCACTATGTGCCGGAAGCTGATTGACACGAAACACCTCCGGATTATCCAACCACTTAATATCTGCATTCATACCGTCTCCCCTACTTTCTTTTCTTCTAACATTTCTGCCCGCCTCTCCCTTATTTCACCGGCTTCTGCTTTTTACTGCCACCTAAGATACGCCTTACTCCTGCTGCCACCTTCCAGAACAGGGGTCTTATGGGTCGTAGTGCCAGCCACATTCCTGTCAACAAACGATACCCCAGATTTCTCGCAGAAATATATTTCCCTTTTCGTATGATACCGACCATAATTCCCTTGATTTGTTCCGATTGCAATGGACCCTCGATTTGGGTCTGGTTATCCCCTACCATATAAAATCCGCTTTCCTCACACTTCCATATACGGTGTAGCACCAAAATATTTCCGCTGCTTGCATCAGGAGTTCTGCGATACAACACCACATCACCTCTTTTTAGCATTGAAACCTCTATTGGCTCTATGATAGCCTCATCTCTGCCGGGCACCAGCACAGGATACATACTATAGCCCTGTGGTTTTATTTGTAGATTTTCCCCGATACTTAATAACTGTTCTATATCCTGTTGCTTCGTCTGCATAATACTTCCCCTTCTTTTTCTTAAGAATATTATAGCACTTCTGCCGTCTTTCACAACCTTATTTTCAGGGTATTCTTTCCCTAATGCTTCGTCTACTCATTCCTTGCTCCTCTAAGATAGTTCTAGTATTTTTTCTTAAAAAATGCTACAATGGATGAGACAATAATGTGAGGAGAGTTTCTTATGAAGCAGAACAAAAGCTTTTTACTCAGAGAAATTGAAAATGTACCCTATCTTTTGCCCTATGGACAGATGATTGCAGACCAGATGCGCGGTATCCGAATCAATGATACCGGTATCTATTTATGGAAGCTGTTGGAGCAGGAACGCACCTTGAGTGAATTAATTTCTCTCTGTGCTGCTTATTATGAAATTCTCGAAAGTGAAATGGCAGAGTTTCAAGCTGACATCACCGCTTTTATTCAACAATTGATTTCTTACGGAATGATTGAAGATGCTCCCCGGCACAAGGTTCCGGATAGCTTCGAAGATTTGTATTTTACCATTGGTGGGCTGAAGCTAAAGCTCAGCGGTCCTACTGAGGCTTTTCCACAGGAATTTCAGGCTTTTATTGCGAAAGATGATACTCCCGTCCACCAACATATTGAACTGCGCATTGCGCTTCCCATAGGACATCAAAACGGCCTGATCCTTCTGCGCAACCGGGAGTTAGTAGTAATAGAACAAATGGATTTCTATATTCTCCTCTTCCCGCAGGCAAAGCAGCTTTTAGAAATCCACTTAAAAAAGGATGGCAGCCATGCACTCTGCTACTGTCTACCTCCTTATACAGATACTTTTCGTTATGATTTGTTTCATGCCATACGACTGCTTTATTTATATTTAGCGCAAAAGCATCATATGGTTGCTTTACATTCTGCTTCTATCCTATATCAGGAGAAGCTTTGGCTCTTTTCCGGACGCTCCGGTACCGGCAAATCCACACACACCAATTTGTGGAAGGAACTCTACGGAACACCGGTTATCAACGGAGACTTGAATCTCTTAGCCTTGGAAAAGGGGCAACCCGTGGTACATGGCACTCCCTGGTGCGGTACCTCTGAAATCTATGATACCGAGACCTATCCTCTGGGCGGCATTATCTTGTTAAAACAAGCAACATCAGACTCTGTAGAAGAACTGTCTCCGGACAAGCAACAATTATTGGTATGTCAGCGATTGATTTCTCCTACTTGGACGCCACAGCAGTTCGACAATAATCTGGATTTCGTAAAAAGCATTACTAAGCAGGTATTGGTCTGCCGCCTGCACTGTACCAAGGAAAACAGTGCTGCGGAGACCATGAAAGCATATTTAGAAGAAAGAGGCTAAAAGCCTCTTACCATCTCGTCAATTTCTTCCTCGTTCAACACCACACATTTCTTATCCCGAATAGCATATACTCTGGTACATGCACTCAAAACGGTAGGACGATGTGTGGTTACGATGCAAGTACGAGGTTTTTCATTATTCATAATATTTCGAAGCACCTTTCGCTCGGTGGCTACATCCAATGCGGAAGTGGCCTCATCTAACAATAGTATCGGTGCATCTCGAAGCAATGCTCTGGCAATGGATAGGCGTTGCGCCTGTCCTTCTGAAAATCCGCCACCCCGCTCCTTGATTTCACTATGAATACCTCCCGGCAATTTCTCTACAAACTCCCATGCACAGGCTTCCTTCAAGGCGCTTATAATTTCCTCCTCTGTAGCCTCCGGCTTCACATTTCGCATATTTTCCACAATGGTTCCGGAAAACATAGTATTCCCTTGAGGCACATAGGAAAACAGCTTACGGGTAGAAGGAGTAAGAGATACTCTGTTTGTGACTTCCACATCGTTTCCTGCTATCTGTGCAGTAGCCAGCTCAGCTTCTGCTTCAAGCTCTGTCACTCCCTCCAAATAAGCCTTGCCATCCCCTGTCCGCATCAAGGACAAAATCAAACGCAGCATGGTTGTTTTTCCTTCTCCGGAAGGACCTACCAGTGCAATGATTTCCTTGGGGTTCACTTCTATGGAAGCTCCCTCAAATACTTCGGTACCCGTCTTGTAAGCATAAGATACATTTTCCATTTTCAGACTGATACCCTGTGCTTTATTCTTCTCCCAGAAGCTCTGCACTTCTTCATCGTGACTGTAATCTTCTCGAGGCATTTCTACGATATCCATGAGACGACCGGCAGAGGTGGTGAGACGAATAACGGTAGGTACAAGGGATGTCAAACCATTCAAAGTACCCGTAAGTGTGCCGGAAAGTCCCAAAAACATAGTCATAGTACCATAACTAATTGCACCACTCCAAACACGATAAATTCCCCAACCATAGGAGGCATAAGAAACAATCACCCCCACTGTATTTAATAATACAGTGGTTCCAATAGACATTTTTTGAAAATCCAGTTTCATTGTAATATATTCTTTTTGCAATGCTTTCAACCGCTGAATATATAATCCAACCAAATCGAAAGCTTTAATCTCCTGAATATTGGAAAATGCTTCCTGATTAAAACCGGTCATTTTCGCTCCCATTGCTGCACTTCTCTGATTATTATTTGTCATACGACGCATTAAAGTTCGCGACATAATCAGGCTCACCGGCATACTCAAAAAAGCAAATATGGCAAACGATGCATCATAATAAATAACCATCGAAAAAGCCGACAAAAAGCGAAATACATAAATAATCAAATGGGGAACAAAATTCAATACTCCCGTAGAAATAGTACTTGCATCAGAACTCCATCTGGTAAGCAAATCACCTGTATGATAACTTGTTAATGACTCCCAATCTGTTACCAATATCTTTGAAAAAATATCCGCTTTAATATCAGCATCAACACGCATATTAATTCTTGCAGAAACATAATTAGACACTTGATTAATTAAGGTGGTACCTACATTAATCCCTATCATCATACAAAATGTAGTCACCAAACGACCAGTTTCATATCCTGTAATAATATCTACTAAATCCTTGGATATCAGACTACTTATTAAAGATACTACTGTTCCGGTCATTCCAAGCAATGTATAAAATATCATAGATGGCCAATGTTTTTTCCCATATTGGTAAATCCACTTTACCTGCTTCCATCTTTCCCGCAGTTTCCCGTTCTTTATATGGCTAATCCAATTTAAAATCTTTTGTTTCATACTAATTTCCCTTACATATGAAAACAGCACCATCCTTTCGATGATGCTGTCAAAATTTTATAAATTAAATTTCATCTCCACCATTACCCTGTACATTAACCTGCTTATCACAGGATACTGCTACATTTATTACTTCGAGAGCCTCTGTTGTTGCCTGTTCTGCAGCCTTTGCCCAAATCTTATAAGAAACCAAATCACCATCATTATAGGCATCTGCCAACAAATCTCTGCTAATAGTTATAGTACTTGCACCATCAAAAACACTGGGATACTCCGCATACACATCAGTTAACGGTGCAGAAAATGTAATACTTACAGTAGTTGCACCGGAGATATGCTGTAAACCGGTATGATGTGTCAAATGGATTTCAAATACGTGATGTGAACCATTCCATGACTGTGGACTCTTTACATCAAAAGACCAACAATCCGATGTTCCCATAGGTCCGGTAAGACCACTCGCTGCATACACACCTTCTGCTAATTCTTCATTTATCATAATTATCGGTTTTTCATATTTCTTCATAATATCTGCCTCCCTCTTAGCAAAATATACAATTCCTCTCTTACACTGTATCATATCTGTCCGCATTTGTAAACTATTTTCTATAGTCTTTATGCATTTTCTTACAATTTTTTTTAAAAGAACCTTTTATCAAAAACAACACTTACATTATATAAGACTCTGTAAAACTAAAAAATGGCTCAACTTTTTCATATATTTTCAAAAAAGTTTTAATTTTTTTATCAAGTCACTTCTTCTATGGGCTTCCTTGAGTATTTCTCCGGCTGAAGTCCTTCGGATTTTACGATTATTTCGCAAGAAACGCACCAGTGTTATCAACCACAAAAACAGCCATAGTAGGAAGCACTTACCGGCTTTCGGAAAATTCAAATGCATTTGGTGATGAAATTCTTTCGCATATGCCACCGGACCAGTTCCCTCTAGCATCACCATACGCTTCTTATCCGAACCGCCGAACTCCTCTGCCTCCAGAATTTCCCTCATAAATTCTTCAACCGGAATCTCTTCCGTCGCATAGTCCCAAGGAAAATCCTTCTTATCCATGCCTAAATACTCCACGCAGGTGGCGGTAATAATCTCTGCAAACCTATGAATATTACTCTTTTGAGCCAGCTCCTGAAAACTACTCTTCTCTTCCTCTGACCACTCCTGCTGCCACAGCACCACCCAATCACACAATAGCTTCAATCCGAAGCCGGTACGTAAAAAATGATGCAACATGTGCAACAGCAATTCGCAGGCATGATAATGCTTACTTAGGTTAGGAAGCTCCACTCCCATAATCACATCCTTCTGTATGCTTTGAAAGCATCCTTCATTCAATTCCTCCAAAGCCCTATTGATTTTCTTTTGGGCAAAGTCTTCTGTCATACTAGTATGAATTTCCACCAACACACCATCCGGCGAAATATATTCCATGTGATGGTTGGCATGTTGCTCTTCCTTTTCCCGAAATCCGGCTTCCTTCAATATAGAAAACAATTGTTTCTTATCTACATCCTTCGCTACCAAAAGATCCACATCCCCTGATTTGCGTAGCTCCGGGACCGGATAATACTGTGCCGTGGACACCCCTTTTAACAAAAGGGCTTGGATGCCATACTGTCCCAACAAACCTATTAAGTACCTGCTCAGAAACAGCAGACGATAATTTTGTAAAACAATCTGTCTGGTCTCTCGCTCCACCCTGTCTCTAACTTCTGCAAACACAGACAACTCCTGCACCGTGTCATACAAAAGGGAAATGACCGCATGTTGTCCGGCCACGGAAATCACCTGCTGTATATCCATTTCTTCTCTATTCAGTTCTCTCTTTGAAATACTTCTCTGCAATGTAGCTTTCAGTAATTCCAGCAAGTATTCCTCCTGTGGCTTGAACACTTTTCCCACCTTACTTCTTTCTATATTTCTTTGCAATTACCACTTTATCCAATCGTAATGCATTTAACAGGGTCAATCCCAGTGCCATGAATAAATATCCTCGTAAGACAAACATCCCTGAACCCATGCGGATAACCATTTTCCATGCAGTTGCATCTATCTGACGCAAGTACTCCCCTTTCGCCAGCTTCCTCAGATACTTTTGCGTAAATATATCCGAACCATATTCCTTTAAAGCATTCCGCAAACTCCAAATCCCCCAAGGGCTTTGGTTCAGCTTTATCTTTGCCAGAGAATAGGCTCCCAAAAACATGTGAAAAGCAATCATATCCGCATACTTTTCTGTACATTCTCTTTCCTGCAAAAATCCTTCAAAATCCTTTGCTACCCTTGTCCAAACTTGGGCAAAATCATTTTTATCCTGAAAAGGCACCACTTCACGATTGAGCCGATACTGATAGACGCTCTCCTTTACGAAGGCATATCGCGGCTTGCAGGCACTGCATCGCATGTTATAGGCTTTGTCTTCTATATAGGAATATAACGGGCTCTGTATCCGATTATTCACCAAGAATTCTTTTCGATACAACTTTCCCCATTGAAATCCCAGATGACTATACTGGAAATACCCCTTAAAGCGAAAGCTTATACTGTCTGTGTCTGCTTCCGTTTCCAAATGGTGCTCATTTACATCACTTATCCCCTCTTCCGAAAAGGTACGAAAGCTTCCAACGGTTATATCTGCCACACTCTGTATAGCCTGTTCTACTAACTTGGATATGGAATGTTCTTCCTCCAGCTTATCATCTGCATCCAGGAAAAGAATATATTTTCCTTTTGCATTACACACACCTGTTTCTCTGGCGGCCCCTGCGCCCTGATGCTCCTGATGCAATACTCGCACATGCTCATACTTCCTGCTATATGCCTCACAAATTGCAGGTCCTTCATCTGTGGAACCATCGTTTACCAACAGAATCTCCAGCGGAGAATATTGCTGCCCCAGAGCACTTTCCAAGCACTCTTCAACATGCTTTGCAGCCTCATACACCGGTATTATAATACTGACTAATTCCTTCATTTCATCCCCCGCAATCTAAGCAGCTTTTCCCAAAGAAAGCTAAATTCCCTACTCTTAACATAACATATCAGGAAAAGTAGATTCGGAACAATCATACAAATTCCAAACCGCCCTATGAGTTGCAAAAGCACACTGCCTTGTACCAGTTCACACAACAAATCCGTTACATACCAGACACCGGCGGTTACCGCCACATACCCTGCATATCTGCCAAAATAAGGAGAAACCTTGGATTGTAAGCTATATTTATACAACATATAGGGCTCAAACCAAAAGGAGGTAGTCAAAGTGCTGATAATCATACCTGCAAAAATTCCTATTGCTCCACAATAGTAACCCAATACAATAGAGACACCCAGATTAATAAGTACCTCTATCACAGCCTTGTACTTATCGTATTGAAACTGTCCAAAGGAATCCTTAAACACCAAAGTCGCCTGACGCATTCCGGTAAAATAAAAAACCAGACATAGCACCAGCGTAATCCCTTTTTCAAAAACATACTGTGCCCCAAAGCTCAGCTCCACAAAGGGTGTCAGCAGCTCATATAAACAAATCGTAGCAAATCCAAACAACCACTGGCAAATAAAGAATACTGCCTGAAATATCCGCAAGACTCTTTCTTTACTTTCCTCCACACTTAAATTACCCACGCTTGCGGTAATGCCCTGAAACATCTGATTTAAAACCTGTCGGATGGAACCGATTACCAGATAGTAATTCGAATAAATTCCCACACTGACAATTCCCACCATAGCAGATAACAACAAATTCGCAGTATTATTCACTACTACATTTCCCAACTTGTGCATGAGCATGGCTCTGATAGTTTGATACATTTCCTGCTTCTCTTCCCCGGATAAGGGTTCTACCTTCCGTTCCTTCAAATAGGGGAACAATTTATCTGCCTTTGCCGAAATACAAAGATTATTCAGTATGGTACACAAAAGCATCATCAGCACGAAGACCATGAAATTCTTCGTGGTCAGCAAAACGGTTATCTGCAATACATTTTGAATAACCAAAAACACTGTCTGGTATATGACACCAATATGACTCAGCTGATGGGCATCCACCAGCATCTTCTTATATACCAGCAAATAGGACATAGCACAGTTTACCAGATAAATCAGGTAAAGCAATACCAGATTCTCCCCTTCCGGCTTCGTCTTTATAAGCACGTCCATAAAAGGAATTAGCAATAGCCCAATCCCCATAACACAGATTGCAAAAAAACGATAAAAATATTTATACATCTGCAGCAGCGACTTTTGTTTTTCATAATCCTTTTGGGCGATAGGCTTGTACAAACCATAAATAATGGCTGTACTAATTCCCAAATCCGTAAGGGACAACACATTCAAAATATTTGTAAACAAGCCATTGACACCCACATAAGCCTCACTCAGTGTGTGGGTAAAAACAATTCTGGTACAAAAGCCCAAAGCAATGGACAGCACCCTTGCCAACATGGCAATTGTGGTATTACGTGCAGAATGCTGTGTCCGACTGGTGGTATCCATATTCAGTTCGCTTATTTGCTTGTTTTCCAATCGAAAACACCTCCAAAAGAATACGGTTCTATGGTCAGGGTTCCTATTTCATAACCCAATTTTTCTTTTTCCTGCTCATTTGCAAAAAGCAGCTGCTTATCACTGTCTACATCCTTTACATGAAAATAAAGAGTATACTCTCCGGCCTCCAGACCATTTAAGGAAAGCTGGGACTCTACATTCAAAAGTTTCTCGCTTTCATTGCCTCCGGTTAGTTCCCGAATATCCTGAGGCAATCGATAAGCTCTTGTCTCACCGGTTGCATTATTCTCCAATACTACATTCATATGAGCTTCCTTGTATACAGGAGCAAAGCCTACATTTTGCAGGCTGACACCTACGGTAAGCACATCCTTCTTCTCCTCATAAGCCAAGGATGTGTCCCGTATCACAAAACGATACCCCAAATGTCGCTCCATATAAGTCAGACCATCCATTCCGTTGAAACAACCTTTTTCCGTTATGGTAGTCTCGGCCCATTTGTTCAATACATTCTGGTCATAATCGCGATTAATATAAGTAATATGCATAGTTCTCATATCTGCCAATGCATTTTCAAAATCATTGTAGGGGTTCTCTACGATAACCTCCCCACCATTGGGAACATATTTGCATAATTCTTCTTGAAATGCCAGTTCTTCCTGACGGTTCCAATGTGTAAAATCTCCTACCTCTTTTCTGCTGGCTTCCCCATATGTACCATAATCACTAAAGCTCCCCAGCATACCATCGTTATAAAGACTCAAGGTATCTGCCACACTTTCTTCCTGCCAGCTACTTTTAGTCGGGTCTGCCGTTTCCGTAATCTTTCGCCACTGTGCCGGCATCCGTACCCCGAAAAAAGTATCTTCATGCATTACATCATGGAGAGTAGTAGCCAGTATTTGCATATGTTCCAAGTGTCTGGTTCCGTTCATTTCTCCCCAATTGCCAATGAACAAGCCTTGATGTACAAAAATACATTCTTTATATTCCCGGAAAATCTCCTTCAACTGCTTCATGTGGGTTAAAATCACTTCCACATCCTGTGGCTCTACTTCTTCATTTCGCCCATCCCAGTCATAAAGAAAACGCAACAGATATTGCCTGTCCATGGTTTTTAATGCCTGAAATAATTCCTCAATATCCTTTAACCCTTTTTCAGAAATAGGACCGTCATTAAATTTTTGCAGGTTCACATGCACCATAGCCAAGGTCATCTCATGGGTTCCTCCCATTCTTTGATGCACCTCTGCCATATAATCCGGGTCGTTTTCATCGGAAATCATAAACCCATACATATAATAAAAACCTCTATTAGGGTTAGGTAAATATTCTGCCGTTTCCGTAAAGCTATAATCATCATATACCTTCACAGCTCCATGATTTCGTTTTGCGATGGCATGCCCCAATTGTAAACCGCCTAATACCAGCCCAATGCATAAACTCATGCATATTACCAGCTTTAGTAATCTGCCAAACCACTTTAATACCTTCTTCATCACTCTAGCACCAAATCATACAAAAATTGTGTATTCTGTCGGATATAATAACAAACAAAATCATCATCCTCATAATAAGTCTTCAGCTCATTGGGATACAACTCCTGAAACCTCTCACACCATTCAAATGCCTTAGACTCTAAAATAATACGACTCGCAAAGGTAGAATAGCTCAGAGAGGGACGTCCATAGTACATCACTTTTTTCTTTGCTTCTTCCTCTGAAATCGTGGCAGAGAACACATCCGGACAAACACTCAAATCATGCCCTGCATAAATCTCCTGATATCGTTCCCATGCCAGCCAGTCCGGTCCGGAAAAGAAATGATTGTGTGCATATTTCAAGGGGTGCTTCTCCACATAAATAAAGACATATTCTGTGGGAATTGTATATCGTTCTCCTACCTCTGCTGTCAGGAATGTCAATAATTCTTCGTGACGACCATCCTCTATTACCTGATAAATTTCATCCGTAGTAGATACGATGGTATAAGTATTCTGCGGAAGCTCCTCCATAATACGGTTCGTTACCATAACTGCTGCATTATAACGTGTTAATTCATAATACAAGTAGCCATGAAAATTACCGGTACACCAAACAAATACCACCAACCCCACTGCTGTTCCCAAAGAAACTCCCTGCATCAGCCTGTCCGGTGTCAATCGACGTAATAAGGTAAAAATAATATCTACCGGCACCATCATCATTGCCAAAATCAACAGCTGCTCCGTGGAACAAAGACGAGCACCTGCTACCAAGCCCGGCAATCCCAGGGGGGCTGCATTATAAATAATCATAAATACAATGGTTGCCATGGTAATGGAAATATATCCGGTAAAGAAGCCTCCCTGAGGTTTCTGCTTCTTTAGCAACCATTTTCCAAGGCACACTACCAATCCATACACTATCCAAAGGGCAATGGAAAGACAAGTAAAGCCCAGTATCCAATTAGCTCTTTCCTGCTTATATAATGTCACATAGCCCTGCCAGTACATTACATCTACGATTTCCTTAAGTTTGAACTCCACCTTTGTTTTCAAGGCTTCCAGCTTATTTCCAATACGTTCTGACAAGCTGAGTTGGGGAACCGGTGTTACCGGTTGCGAAGAACCTCCTTCTCCAACCACTCCTCCCGTATTTCCTGAAACATTTCCCGAACTCTCTTCCATTCCCTGAGAGGGATTCTGCTGTTGTGTCTGTGGCACTTCCGTACTGGTAGGACCTGCAATCTGGGTATATCCCTGTTCCGGGTCTACACCGCTCATAATACTCATTGCCCAACCAATAGAGCCTTGAAAAGGAATTCCGGATGCCAATGCTCCAACCATCGGCACCACCGCTATTACCAAAGCACATAGTACCGCAGCTACCAGGGGACCAAAATGCTTCTTGCTGAAAATGTTTTTTAGCATAAACAAAGCAAAAGATACACAAATCAAAAAGGCCATAATGGTCACATAGAAATGGATTACAATAGATGCTGCCAATGCTAATAAAAAGACCAACAAATTTTCATCCCAACAGCCCTCATATTCTTTGTTCCTTATTTGAAGCTTGGTAGTAAAATCATTCTTCAAATGCTTCACCAGAAACAAAGCACACAAATACATGGTTGGGAAGCCATATTCCTGAGGAAGTGTCCACTGCAATCGTGACATGCTAAATACTTCATTGACACAGACCACGTCCAGTGTCAAAAACAGTATCAGTACAAAAATAGGGGTAAATCGCCAATGAAAAACCTCCTTCATCATACAGTAAGCTGCCACAAGGGTCAGCCCCACATGTATGCCTGCCAAAAAGAGCAGACTGCTGTATATATCGATTCCAAACAGGGTATGCAGGCTGTACAACACACAATGCATTCCCTCCGGATAAACTCCTTCCGAGAAAATATTCCCCTGTGTCAGCTCATAGGTCCAGGAATGGTGCACATACATATCACCAAATCCAAAGGAATGATCCTGAAATGGTGCATAGGAAAAATAAGCCATTCCGTAAATCACCGTGACCAATAATAAAGTATATTCCAGCCAATGTACCCTATACACCTTCCACACACTTTGAAAAGCACGCTTCAAAACCCTTTTTGCAATCAACCTCAGATGAAGCAACATATGCTTCCAGCCATAAGTGCCCTTCATAAGGTGCCTTATCTTTTTACGCACTGTACTAAAATCAGTCACACCTTTACTCAATGACCATAGTAGGGTACCATAAAAAGCAATCCACATGGTTACCGGATTCAAAATATGGAAAAGCCCCAGCATTAACACAGTTGTATTCACTAACAGCACCTGCACAGTAGTACAAAAGCCAAACCGAAAGGTCAGACTCTTGGTTCTCAAGTACTTACGAAAGACAACTGATGGCCATACAAACATAAGGAATCCATACCCCAGAAAGACCTTCACATATTCAATTATCCAATATAATATATCTTCCATCCTGTATTTTGTCCCATTCTATCTCTTTACTTTTTTATCCGTAATCTGTCCCAAAAACACCCGACTGCTCTGCTGATTGGCAAAGGCAATGCCCCTGCCATCCTTTTTCCGACTTGCTGTCAGATACAATCTACATTCCATTCGTTCTATTTCACAGGAAAACGCCTGTATTTCACCACTGTTTACGCTTCGCAAATCACAAGTAAGTTGCTTTTTGTGCTTTCGTTTTTCTGCATCCACATATTCCAAAAACACCTCTGTCGCATGATAAATATTGGCAAAGCCTACATTCTCTATCAAAATAGTCACCTGTAGATTTTTCTCTCCCTGCTTGCTTGGGGAAACCTCGACATCTTTTACCAAAAAACGATATCCCAGATGTCTGCCGATATAATCATACACACTGCAATTCTGCCAAACATCTGCTACTTCCCATGTCTGGTTTTTCCACAGCTGCAATAGCTTTTCATCATAATATTTGTTCAGATATGTAAGGTGCATCTTACGAAGTACTTCTACAATATCCTTCACATTCCCTACTTGTAGATAGTCCTCACCAAGCAATGCTTCTCCACCATTAGGCACATACTGACAAAGTTTCTCCTCAAAGTCCAATTCGTCTTCTCTTCTCCATTCCTTTTCCCATCCGGCATTCTCCTTTGTTTCAGTACCAAAGGTTCCCAAATGATTCCACGAGCCGAAAATAGCATCATCGAAAAGACCCATACTGTCACAAGCAAACTGTGCCGTTTCTTTTTCCAACACCTGTGGGTGCAGCAATCTCCATTGAGAAGGCTTGCGTACTGCATAGAATACCTCTTGTTTTAACTCTTCTTGTAGTATTTTCCACAATTCCTTCAGCTTCGTCGGTGCCAGAAAACGGGAGGTATGCATTTCCCCCCAATTACCGATTAACATTCCCTGAAACACAAATATATGATTTACAAATTCCTTTACTATAGGCAATAACTGCTCCAAATGTTCCTTTACCTGCTCGAAAAAGAAGGGTTCTCTTTCCAAAGCATTTCCCTGATGGTCATATACCATACGCAAGATCAGGTCATACCCATTCTCCGTAAAAAAACGCAGAATCTCCCTGCTATTTTTCATTGCCTTCTCATCCAAGGCTTTTTCCCGATAAGCACCGATATCTATTATCACTAATGCCAGCGTATCTTCGTCTGTTCCACACCAAGATATTGAGCTAAAGTCCGGTTCCTTCTCTGCCTCAAATGCATATATTTGGTACCAGCCTCTGGAAGGATTCTTCAACTCCTGTGTTCCTTCCGTCAAATCAGCCCTTTGAAAGCTCCACTTCTCTTTTCCCTTCACGAGCTTATGTAAAAGCGTCCTCATTTGTTGCCCCCACATCTACCTTATATATCTTAATACGTATCCATACTGCTATGATAGAAAACATCATACGAAACATATATTTAATGGGTTTTAAGCCGGAATGCATACTAACACCTTCCGTACGGGCATGCATCACTGCCGGAGCCTCTTCTACCCGAAAGCCCAGCATGAGCATCTGCATAATCATATTGGCATCCGGAAATTTATCATCAAAATGTCCATACCCGGCATAAAAGCCAAAGGCTCTTCTGTTTAACCCCTGCAAACCGGTGGTGGGATCCAAAATAGTCTTTCCGGTACCCATTTTTATCAGGCAACGGAACAGAAAAATAGCTAGCTTCTTTACTGCGGATATAGGGAAGGTAATACTCCCCTCTAAAAAGCGGGAACCCAACACAATATCCGGTGTATTTCCTTCTGCATCTGTTGTTGTCAGCCTTTCATACAAAACCGGGATATTACACACATCATGCTGCCCGTCAGCATCCATCTGTATGACATATTTGTACCCACGTCGCATAGCATATTTATAACCTACCTGCAAACCACAGCCATAGCCCAGATTAAACACATGAGTGATTATCGTATGATTTCTCTCCCTTACAATATCCGCAGTATTGTCCTTAGACGCATCATTCATCACCAAAACATCCGCTATTTCTGCGATTTCCGGTTTCTCCAGCTTATCCAACAATGCCCCGATTGTTTTTCCCTCATTGTATGCCGGAATAATAATCAACAGCTCTTTCTTTCCAGTATCCATTCTCTCAACCTTCTTTTCTTTACTTTCCTAAATCAGTGAAAGCATTTTATCCACTTCTGTATCCTGCGTTCTGTGCCGCTTTGCTGCAGCCTGCCCGAAGGCTACTCTCTTTTCTTTCTCTGCCAGCAGACTCTCCACCCCAGCAGCAATACCTTCCGGTGTCAGTTCACAAAGCAAACCATCCACACCATGCACTACCTGTTCCCGATTACCGCTACAGTCAGAAACCAATATGGCACATCCTAATATCTGTGCCTCCTGTATGGCAATGCTTTTTCCTTCGAAACGGGTAGCATGTACATACAAGTCTGCCTGTGCCATATAGGCATAAGGATTGTCGGTAGCTCCCGGCAGGAAAAAGTCTTGCTCCAGCTTCAGCTTCTTTATGAGCTTCTCCAGTTCCTCACGTTGCTCACCCTCTCCTAAAATGTACCAGCGAGCCTTCACGCCCCTGTCCTTCAAAAGCTTCATAGCCTGAATGGACTGAGCAAAATCCTTCTGGCTCATCAAACGTCCTACCGTCAGTATCCGATAACCATCAAAATCATCGGTAAAGCCCCCCTTCCGGTTGGCCATTTGCAACACACGCTCTTGATTGATTAAATTATGAAATACTTCCGTCCTATCCTGACACTCCGGGTATTCCTTCAAAAAGGCTTCCTTCACTTCATCGGATACCGGAAATATCCTGTCATATTGTAAGTAGCACTCTCTATCCAGACTGCGTGTATAGCCTGCCATACCGTAATCCACATGGAAAAACGCCACCTTTTTCTTCGCTTTTACATGGTCTGCCACATAATAAGTCGAACCACCTTCGATATAAGCCACTGCCATATCATACTCTTCTTCAAGACACTCTCCTGCATCCGAAAACACTCTCCATAACAGCTTGTCCGGAAGTACTTTCCCCTTTCCAAGCATACAGAACAATTGCTTCACCAAATAAGGAAACAATTTGAACACGGTACCTCTTCGAAACAGTGCCCGCAAGGAGTTCTTAGCCAAAAGCTTCTTGCCTTCCGCAGTATGTACGGAAACCGGGTGGTACTCTTTATTCAAAAGCTTTACCCCCTCCGGTAGGGAATCCAGCATTTCTCCCTGCCCGGTTAAAACATATAAGGACAGTTCCAAATCCTTTTGGGACAATCTACGCAGCAATTCCAGCAATGCCATTTCCGCTCCGGCGCGTCCCATGGTATTCATCACAAAAAGAATTTTCTTCATTACTCTACTCCGCTTTCCTATCCTTGGTCAGTTGCTCCAATTGCTCCATAATCATACGATTTTCCTGATTTAATAAGGTAATCTGAATGGACAGCTCCTGATTTTTACGGGTGAGTTCCGAAACCTTCTCTGTAATATAAAAAGCTCCAAACACCACACAAAAACCCACAATCAAAATCAACACCAGCCCTGTTACACTTATCAGTTCACTGATACCATAAGGTTGTAGCAAAATACCTGCCAGTATCATAATAATTGCCACCAAGCCCCATGTCAGACAAAAGGACTCTGTCATCCTGCGACGTGCCAAAGAGGACACTGTCATTATCAACAGAAAAATGCCTGCCAAAATCACCACTATTCTTAAGATATCACCTACACCCATTACGATTTCACCTTCCTCTTCTCCTTCTTCACCAAAGCATATCGGTCAAACACCTTATTGCTCGGACAAGTACCTGTTCCTCTTTTCATAATATTTCCATTGCAAAAAATATGTACATCCAATGTTTTTTCCATAACACGCAAACGGTGATAAGCCACTGTCCATCCTACTGCTGCACCAACTACCAGCCCAATACCATACCAGACCGGAGTTAATGTAGTAGCCAGTATGGACCCCAGACAGGTCGTTATGCAAAAACTCAAAGAAGTCATCACTGCTCCTGTTAAATCACTATAATAATACTGAAAAATAATTGCAGAGTACATAACAAACAGTATGAAGTAACCTGCTGCCAGACAGGGGTACATCTGCATTACCAAACCGCCGAAGCCAAAATGGGGTAGGAAAATAATCGCCAAAAAGAAGATTACTACAGAAATAATGAACTGGATACGTACCAAATTCATTAATTCCTCGGACAACTGGCGAAACATTCTCTTCTTGGCATTTTCAATATCCATACCTCGCCCTCCGATAACCGCTTCCGAATAAGCCTTATACCTTTCATGAAAATGCATTTCCACTCGGGTAATAAAAATAATACTTGCAGAAATATTGGTAAACATGGCCAGACAGGTTGCCATATCATAAGTAGGCATACACACGAAGCTGTCCACCACCACCATATGCATGTCCGTACTCCAAAACACAAAATTGTGAATATAAAGTCCTAAAATATACAAAAAATTCGTTGCTACCAGCTGCCAATACTTTTTGAAATATTGCAATACTGCCTTGTATTTCTTACTGTTCTCTCTGAAATAGCTCTTTACCTGCGCCCATTCCAAACTGGCAATTACCAAAAAACCAATGTCCAAGGCAATCAACATACTGATGGTTGTTTCCCAGCGAAACAAATACACAAACACCAACGATAACAATACCGTAGTCGTCATACCGATAAAGAAAAACCAGGATATCTTTTTGTAATCCTTGCATATAGACAAGTAAAGCATACTATAAAATACCAATACCAAAGCCACATAGCCACAATATCCGGCAAACACAAAAGACAGCCGCACGCCACCTATCACATATTCCCAGATACAAAAAGGAATACCCAGAGCACAGCTCAGTACCAAATTCATAATCAAGCCCACAAAATAACAGGGCAAAATATCATCATAGGTTTCTTCATAAATAATATCCGACATATACTTGGAAAGTACCGCATTAAAGGGCGACGCAGTCAGTAATGCAAAAATAAATATATACAAGACCGTACAGGAATACAATTCTCTGCTGGCATAGCCTATCTTGGAAACACCCAGAAGGATTTCCATAAGCATCACTGCCATAATTACCAGAAACATTGGCGCTACCGTAATCACTGTACTATAACCGAAGCCCACCAGATTCGTGGCAATGGTATTCTTACTAAATATTCTGTTTAATCTGACACCAATACCTGCCATCCTGCTTCTCCTTGTCTCTATCTTCTCTTCTGGTAAATATCAAAATCTTCTTCCTGCCAGACACATCCATAATCCCAGCCAATTTCTTCATAAAGCTGTGCGTACTTATCCTTCATTTGTTGAATACGATATCGTTTTAGTACTCTTTGATAACCATTCTCACCCATCTCTTCTCTCTTACGAGAAGAAGTAGACAGCTCCACAATCGCATTAGCGATTTCCGATACATTCATAATATGGGTCAGGATACCGGCTGTTCCACACCCATCTCCTTCTCCGAAAATCAATCCTCTGCAATTTCCTACATCTGTCGCAATCACCGGCTTATGTGCTGCATAACTCTCCAATATAGTCAGAGGCTGTCCTTCACTGATACTGGTAAGTATTGTAAAATCCATTCTTCCCAAATACTCACTAACATTAATACGTCCGGTAAAAAATATCCCCGGAATTTTTTGCTGTTCCACCAGATCATAACATTCCTCAGCATAGGTTTCGTCCTCATCACAGGGTCCCATAATCCACAACCGTATATTGGGAACTTTTTCTTTGGCAAAAGCAAAGGCACGTATCATAGTTTTTACATCCTTGATAGGTGTCACTCGCAAAACTGCTCCAACATTAATATATCCCTCATCCTCTACGGTTTTCCCGGGTAAATTTGCAAAACGCTCCGTATCAATTCCGTTAGGCGTGATGATAATTTTTTCCTCCGGACATTTCAAACCTATCTGCAAACTTCTGGCATGCTCATACAAACAGGTCACCACATTTGCCCTATCATAAGCCAATCGGGACATTTTCCGAAACTGCTCTATCCAGATATTTTTATAAATTCCTGCCACCCATGTAGCCTTTAATAATTCTTCCTCTCGTTCACGGGTATAAATACCGTGCTCCGAAACAATCAGACCGCAGTCATATAAATAATGGGCCATACTTCCCAGTACTCCTGCATAACCGGTGGCTACACAATGATAAATATTCGCCTTAGGAATAGGAGTTTTTAATATTAAAAATAAAGGCAAGTAAATAGAACGCACCGTCCACAAAAAGTCTGAAAATACAATCTGTGGATATTTGGTATTATAAACCTCTTTTACTACCTGTAAAAAATCCGCTCCCATTAATAAATCATCTATAGATAACTTTTTATTCTGAAACATGTCAAACAGAGTATCCCAGTCTACTTCCTGTCCTAAAATAACACTTCGTAAGGCACGATACTGCTTGTTATTCAGACGGGTTCGTTTTCCCTTCTTCGGTTTATGCCCCCAATCATAATCATCCAGATAGGCTTCATATACCTCTGTTACATTGTCCGGAAGCTCATATACAAATTTTCCGCTTTGCGAACGATTGGCCACAATCGAAAGCACGATAAATTCTATATTCGGAAAAGACTTTATCATACTGTGTATCCACCCGGACACACCACCCACTACATAAGGGTAGCAGCCTTCCGCAACAATACAAATCTTCATAAATTTCCCCTTACTACCAGTTCTTTTTTCCTTGCTCCTGCAAGGACACAGGCTCTAAATCTATTTCCACCTTTTCTTCCAATGCTTTTACTATGTAAACATCCTCTTCCAACTGTTCATATTCCCCACCACGGATGTCTGCGATTTTTTCAGCGTGGGTACGCAACAAAAACCAAGCCTCACCTTTTACATTACTTACTTCTAACACTACTGTATCACCACTTCTGCCATCCTCATAATCCAAATTCAGAAAATTCCGAACACGCAAATCACTTTCTGAAAGGGTAGTCTGCTGAAAACCATTATTTCCCCGCCAATAGGTCTGCACATTACTGGACATTTGATCATACAATATCTGCCATTCATCCGACACCGCCTGAGGCCATGTGGCTGCATGCAAATCAAGCAATACATTGGAATATCCTAACGCTGTCTGAATCCCTTTCACTGCAAACTCATCCCTGTATGTAAATCCTGTAGCATTTCCTGTAGCATTCTGCAAAGTTACCGTCTCCGTCACATAGGACAATAAAGGCTCTTTCGGATTATAGTCACATACCAGTGTCTTTATCCCCTTTAGTAAACCTTCCTGTCCGGCTGCCTGTTTCGCACTCTCCAAATCTACATGCTCTACATAAACAGCCTGATACCGATAATTACTTTCTAAAGACGCATAAAAATCAGTATCTTTTTGAAGCATTTCTGCAAAGGTGCCATTCTCCCGATACTTTAGTGCCATGCCGGCTTCCGAATGTAACTCCTTTAATTGTTTAAGATAAAACTCTACCTCACTGCCTACAGGCTCCCATCCATCCTGATAATCGTATTGAGTATTAAAAAAACAAGTCAACTTCAACTGATTCGTTTCCGTCATCGCTGAAATACTGGGCCACATCAAGTCCTTATAAACCATTTGCGGACTACGGCTATACAAACGTTGAATTTCCTCTGCATTTTCCCCTGAAAAATTCGGAAAATTCGCAATCATAATATTCTGTGCATTTACAATAGGATAAATTTCATAAGGGTTCAATTCATACACAATAGAATCTAAAATCCCCAACCCTGCATAGCCGGACATATAATCCCCACACACAGCAAATACCTTGGTATCTCCATAAGTATTTCTCCAAATAAGCCCGGGGAAATCCTCTCTTTCCACCACATCCTCATCCAGCATACCCACCATATAGGTTTTCGTCCCACTTCCTGTGATATACCAGGGTATCGTCAGTTCCAAATCCTGACGTTCCTGTTCTTTCGGGGTAGTTGCCTTATAAATTGCTTCCCCTCCTAACAAAAATCCGTCAAAAAGCTGTATACCTTCCACCTGTGTTTCCAGTGCACGTACTTCCTGGATCCCCAATATTTCCTGTAAACGTTCGGTTTCTGCGATTGTTTCTGCCTCCGGCAGATTACAAAAAACCACCGGTACCCCAAGCTGCATCACCGGCTCTAACAGGACAGACTTTCTGCCCACTTCAGAATAGATAGAATCCACCAGAATCAATTCAGGTAGGTTCTGGGGTTTTCGATATTCACTTAACTTTTCTATTACCAATTTTCTCTTCGTATAGGTACACCATTGTGACACTATATTTCCCAGAGTATCCTCTGCATCACCCAAAAACAATACATATCCATTCCCTTGAGTATCTACCGTTTCCTGAGACGGCTGCCACTTATCCATACCGGAAGGCATATTCTCCTGTGGTACGGCATATTCATTCTCATCATATCGATTTCCGCTGTCCTTTACCACCTGCGTAAACTGAAACATGAAAAAAAGTACTGCCATCATCAGCATGATGCTAACATAATTCCTACGTGATACCATATTCCTGCTCCTTTATTATCGGAATACTCGAATCAGTTCCAATGTTTCGTTATCTATTACAATAGCAGATTGCTTCAATTCCTCTATTACTGCAAAAAAACGTTCCTTTTGTCCACTGTTAAAATAAAGCTTCAACTGGCAAGTATAAGAAGATAGCGTGTTGGGATATTGATACATAGAACGCTCACACCATTTCTTACTTCCCTCAAAATCCTCTATTTCCAAAAGTCGTAATGCGATTGCCTCATATTGATGACTGGTCATTTTTTCACTATCCACCTCATACAGAATTTCACAAACCTCATCCATCATTCTTACATAAGCAATCTGTTCAATATCCGTCAATACCTTCTGCTCCAAGACCTGATTCATATAATCAATCAGTACTGCTGCATAAAGTAACCGGTTCTCATCCTCGGACTGTACCAATGCATAGTCCTTCTGTACCGTAGTTCGAAACTCATTCAAGGCATCCTGCAAAACAGATGCTGCATAATGTGCGGTTTCCGTATCTTCACTATTTAAAGCCAATGCAATCGCTGACAGAGACTGCTTAATATCTCCACGAACAATATTCATCATTAGGGTTCGTAGTCCCTCTGTATCCGTCACCTCGATAGCCTCTTCCAGCGGCACCATGTTTCTCTCACTCTCTTCATCTGCGTGAACAAAGGAACGCACACGTTCCTTACTGAAGATAACATCTTCCAAATCTACCGGTTCCGAAAAGAATAACAGATAAAAAATATGTGCCAGAAAGAAAAAACAAATTCCCACTATGGGACACAGTAACATCACAAAGCTTCTAATCCAATAACTTCTCTTGTTTTCCTTCTTTCGCAACAAAATATTCCAGAGTAGGTAAACAATCACTATGACCAGATTCACCACCAAAACAATCAGAAATGTCATCACTTCTCTTGCCATGCGATATCATCCTCCATTACTTCGGTTTCATAACCCATTTCCTCGAAACGACGAATTACAAATTGTGCATCACTTACCATAGTGTTCGATAACAGGGTGTACATATTGCCGTCTTCCAAGGTACCCACATAGTCTGTCGGTCGCACCTTTGATGACAATAGTTTTCCTACCTCCAAATATTTCTCCGGCTCTACCAGTACTTTTAACAGCGTACATTCTGTCAGTCCTCTTCGCTCTGCCTGTACATAAGCACGAGCCAATATGGTAAAGGCCTCCGTCTCCAACATTCGAGAATCCTCCACATAACGTTGCTCCTGCAAAACAGCCAGATAACGATTGGAACGAAGTACCGCATTCTGTATCAGGGAACTGATAACCGTTAATTGATTCGCCTGTCCCAATGTCATATGCTCCCATGAAATACCCCATACAAAAATCAGTGTTTGCATTCTTTCATTTTCATAAATTGCACTGGCCATCAAAGGATAACGTTCGTCCATCTTACGGTTAATGTATACCTTACGCTGTGATAATGTTTCATACAATTCCCCAAATTCCTGATACTTGATGGAATTTCCCAAACTCTTTGCTTTTACCGATGTATAGGAAAACAATCGTGCATAACTTTCATTGGATACTGTATAAATTGCAACATCCTTACTTCGCATTAGTTTTCCTAAGGTTTCTGCCGCATAGAATAATACCTCTTCCGGACTGTACTGATCCAATGCAGAGGTAATACTATAAATCTTACCTACACTATCATTCTGATTTACTATTTGGGTTTCCAGTGCATCCTTTACTCGAACATTACTGCTATTGATATCCTGAATATCATTCAACTGTGCTGCCAGATATTCCCGTTCTTCTACATTTTCCCTCCGGATAGAGCTCAACTGGTCTCGCATATAGCCTACTACCAGACCTAAAATAAATAACTGTGCAATCCAGATATAGGTATTAGAATCTAACATCACCTCAAAGCCCGAACGTTCCGACATCTCAGTCATACAATAACCGATTACCGCCAGTACTGCCGAGAAGGTGGCCTGTTGCTGACCATACACAATGGCAAACAACAATACATATAGTAAAAAGAAATCCAGTTTCGAAAAAATACTGCCTTCTGCCATATATTTATTCAGAAAAAAGAATGGTGCAAAGCAAATTAAATTTTCCAAAAAAGGAATGGTAGCCTTTATAAGCCATCCTGAGCTTTCTATCAAGCGCTTCCAAAATGGTGGTTTGGAATCCTCTCCCGTCAAAAAGACATATCGATTTTTCTTCATATATGCTACCATCTTTTCGATAATAGCACTTACCTCACAACAAAAAGGATTACCGAACTCACTATCTAACAGCTGGTTCGCCAACACTTTACGTTTTCCCTGTTCTTCCCTGGTCTGGATTTCGATTTCCCAACCCATGGCCTTTTTCACCATTTGTGCGATTTCTTCTTCCGAAACTTCCAATGAGGAAGATAAATTATAAACCGGATACTTATGACTACTGTTTTGTATCAAGCGATAAATAAATTCTACCGCATCTGTTTCATACAGCAGTGAAAAAGTATTACCCTCTGTTATCGTAATGGTATCCCGTTCCAGTACCTCCAGACACATTCTGGAACATACATTATTAATATCCTTTCGGTTTTTGGGAATACTATATAAATGGTCTAATCGCAATACCACAATATCATTGTTTCGGTATCCCCGGTAGCTTTCGCACAGCTCCTCTCCCTGTGCCAAAACCATAGCACGGTTTCCACTGGGTGTCAGCGGTTCATCCTCCCAGATATTCTGGTCATAATGCCCGGAATACACCTCTTCCGAAGACAAATAGAGAAAACGTCCTGTATTATTCATGGAATACGCCATCAAAATATTCATTAGGCCGGTAGAATACTTGAGGGCTTCCTTTTCTTCCTCATGCCACCGATAATTGGAATCAAAAGCTCCCATATACAATGTAATATCCGGATTCACACTTTCAAAAATTTCTCCCAAACATTCACAATCATAGGTAAAATCATATCGTTCAAAGACCTTTTGGTAAGGCTCCTGCTTGTACCGATTGCCTGTAAGCAGGAAAATACGATGCCCTTCTTTATTCATCTTTATTATTAAATTATTAATAAGGCTACAAGAGCCACCTATCAATAATATATTCATTCTCTCTATTCCCCTATTATAATACCATAGCTTTTCAATTGTACCTGAAAGCTTTCAATATCCTCTAAAATTTCTTCCACAGTAACTTCATATTCTTTGCTTAAATCTTCTGCAATCTGCACATTACTCCGACCTTGAAGCATTCTGTTCCAGATTTCTGCTCCCAGCTCATTCATGGATAGCGGATGCCTATAAGGCAAACCGGACTGCTCCATATCCAACAACCAATATTGCCCGGCAGCATGCCGCAATTGATATTTTGATATATTCTTTATTACACTTATCGACATTTTCTCTGCCTTTCTGAACTTATCCAGCAAATATCCCAATTATAATTCTATCTATTATAACATCAAATGCAGACAAAAAAAAGCCTGAAATGTAAATTTCAGACTTTTTTACAAAAATTACTATTTAACTTGCTTTTCGCTCATCCTGTCTATATTTATTACGAAACGCACTTCGTATTTTCATCTCTTTTCCATTCTTAAGATTCACGATGTTTTCTCTATGCTTATACAACAGTATCAGAGAACATACCAACATAATCCCCCCTACCATAATATTCCTTTGTATTAACAAAAAGTAAAGAGGGGTTACTGTTATCGTAGAAAAGGTTCCTGCCACAATATAATCCGTCACAAAAGCCACTGCAAAAATCAACGCAACCACACCTAAAAACAATCTCCAGTCTAAACCCAGGACCACTCCCAAATACGGTGCAAAACCTTTCCCCCCATTGAACTTCAAATAAAAGGGAAATATATGACCAATTACTGCAAAGGTTCCTATGACCGCCAGTATCCAAGTTACATCATTGTAAGGTATCTTCCATAATAGTCGTATGAGTAGTATGGCCAGAAACGATTTCATAATATCATGTACCAGCACTGCAGCACCGGCTTTTTTCCCTGCCAAAGCCAAAGTATTGGAGGCTCCATAGTTTTTGGAACCCTGTTCTTTTATATTTATCTTTTTTATCTTTGAAATATAAAAGGACATACTGGATGACCCTATCAGGTATCCGATTAAAACAACTATTGCATATTTCAAAAAAACTGTCATAGCTGGTTCCTCCTTTGTACTCTGGTCTCTTATCCCCTGTTACTTACCTATTCCGCTTCCATTCTCAGGCAGATATGTGTGAAGTTACACCTCTCCCAACATCTTCTCCGGATCCTCTGCTGCCTTTACCTTATCGTTCGCCCGAATGATTACTCCTTCTTCGTCAATCAGATAGGTAGTACGCACCACTCCCATAGAAACCTTACCATAATTTTTCTTTTCCTTCCAGACATCATAAGCCTTAATCACTTCCAACTCCGTGTCCGAAAGAAGAGTAAACTTCAAGCCATACTTTTCCTCAAACTTCTTGTGAGATGCTACGGTATCCTTACTGATGCCCAGTACAACGGCTCCCTTTTCCATAAACTGCGGATACAGCTCAGAAAAGCCACAGGCCTGTTTGGTACAACCGGGAGTATTGTCCTTGGGATAAAAATATAAAATCACTTTCTTTCCTCTATATTCTTCCAAAGAATGCTTCTGACCATTTTGATCCGGCAAGGTAAAATTCGGAGCCTTGCTTCCAACTTCCAACATAATCGTATCCTCCTATTCCTGTGCAATGGGACAACTCATCTGGTGCCACTCCTCGCCCCCCCAGGTAGAGTTTGCAATACCATCATCCCCGAAACCCATCTTTTTATACATTTCAACCTTTTCTTCCAAACAGGTCAAAATCAATCGTTTTCTATGATTTTTCTGTTCCCGGCAGGCATACTGTTTCACCAATTCTCTGGCCAATCCTTGTCCACGATACTGGGGCAATACATCCAAGCCAAGTAGCATCACCACCTTGCCCTCCGGGTCATACAAATCTGCATCCGTAAAAAATTCATCCCGAAAAGCTGTCTCGTTAGTAGATAATCCATTCAAAAATCCTGCCAGCTTCCCGTTTTCCTTATCCACCGCCACCAGAAACAAATCCGCAGCCTTAGCAATTCTCTCCGTCATGCTCTTTTCCGAACAAGCCTCATGGGGCGGAAAGCATATCTGCTCTATGACCACTGCCTGGTCTATTTCCTCCGGTCGAATACTGCGAAATTCAAATCTGTCTGTTATGCTTGTCATAGTCAGTCCCCTTTTCCGTTCTCAACTTGGTCTATTTCTTCAATGCTATAAAATCCTGATATACACCATTTTCTTTGTGATTACCATCTAACCACATGCCCTCAAATTCTTCTGCACTAACAAGTCGCATGTTATCCATATAAGGGTCATAAAACAGTATTTTATGCTCCTCGATATTTTCCGGTCCTCGCATTGAAAAATAACCGATAAACACCATCCAATGAGAAAAATTATACATACTCTCCAGCATAAGATAATAGCCTTTATCCGACAAATCCAATATCTTATTGATACTCTTCTCTTGTTCATCACATCCATAAATAGCATCATATTTATTCAAAATACCAATCCGTTTTATATCTTTGGAAAATTGAGGCCCCGGAACCAACTTATATGCATCCACATATTGTTCCTCTTCCAACTCCTCACCATAAGCAGAAAGCATGGTTCGAATACAGGCAATGGCACAAGTCCAATCTCTTTCCTGCTTGTAAAGCTTTTGAGGAATTCTTCCAAAACAGTTCTCCCGGCTTTCACTGCTCGATTGAAAATACTCACTCATTCTCTTCATGATTGCTTTTACTACTCCTTTCATACTTATGTTGTTTCACACCTGATATTATAAGGTAAACAACATAAGCAGCAATAACTACAACAGTCGCAATAATGTATGACTGCAAATCATCTACCCTATCTTTTAACAAACGGCTAACCACTTCATCTACTGCTTCGATTGCCGTCAAAGCTGCAAGCAAAAGTAAGAACATATCCTTTACCTTGCTTTGTTCAGCCTCCACCTTCTGAACATTGGTCTGTACCATTTTAGCCAAAAGTTCTTGATTCGATTCATATTTACTAAAAATAGCTTCAATACCGAAAGCGGCTGCCACATTTTTCGCAGACTCTCTTACGGTTGGATAATGAAACTGTTCGTAATCTGCAAATCGGATGGCCTGTGACATTTCAAAATTAATCTCTTCCATTCGTGACATTGCTTCTTTCGGATTGATTCTACCTTGCCTTTGACATTCTTCCTCGTCCTTGATATCCATATAAATCTTATCAATTGCGGCATCCTGCAAAAGAAGCATCTCTACAAAGAATATTTCAATTGCTTGATATGTCATCCTATCTTCTTCGTTTTCCGGTGAAGCATTACACTTTTCAAACATTGTAGCTGTAGATACATATACCTGTGCAGTATCATACTGGGCAATATTCTCCAGTTCCACTTTGCTAGCAAAAATACCACCAATGTTTCCCATTGGGTTATCTTCATTCGCTAAAGCATTAATAATTGCCTGCTTACTCACATCTCCATAAGCAAAGACCATGCTTCGTTTTCTGCCATACAACTGTATCTCTAATTTTTTTGCCAAACCAGAAAGCTCTACCGAGTCACCGTCCAAATTATAAATAAGTCTTTCCCCACAATAATACTGCAATACAAGATTGCATAGCTTATCTGCATGTCGGATTAGTATCTCCAGCACGCACATTCCTGTTTTCTTATGAATTGCAATATTGGCAATTCCCTTACACTTCTTGTCTTTATTGGTATTTGTTCCACAAGTAAGCGTAATATCCCCCAAGCTAAAACGTTCCATTTGACAAATAAAGTCACTGGATGATTCTTCCTCTACCCGTTCTTGTATTGTCCTATTAAAGAAATCACCAACGGTGTTCTTCTCTATGAACTTTTTATATACCTTCTTATCTCCTATTTTCCCCGGAATCAGCAAATACAAATCGCCATCCGCAATTCTGTTTTCTACCTCGTTATTCATTAGTATTCCCCCTATATCCCCGTTCTCACATTTAATCTGTAATATGTAATTTATATTCTACTCGTTCCCTTATCGCTAAAGTATTATAACATAAAATGCTTGTTACGAGAATAGCTATTCACATGTATCTTTTGTCGAAAGCTATTTTATCTGTCAGTTTACCAATAAATTAGGGATTTCTCCTGACATAAACAGGAAAAATCCCTTAATCTATTCTGTTTATTATTCTACCACAAATTTCATTGCATTAAGAAATTCTCCGAGTAATTCCGGATTATCAAACACATATTCACCATTGAATACACATACTACTTCTGTACCAAGTTCTATGACATCCTCACTAAATGAGCCTGGGCTCAGTTCACCGCTTCCATCATAAGCATAGACCATATAATCAGCCCTATAAGACTTTATCGTATATTCACCGGCCTGATACTCACTAAGCTCTGATACATATACCTCCTCGAGCATCTTCTGGGAATTAAAATAATCCTCTCTTCCCTGTCTACGTGCCTCAGCAGTAGCAAAATCTGCTATTGCAAAAACAAACTCATTTCCGTCTTCATCCGTAAGGAAAAACTCCGGATCATAGGTATAATAACTCTTTATCACATCAGAATCATAATATACCTTCACCTTAACGCCACCTATGGACGTTACTTCAAAAAATGTATCCCCTTCCATTCCGTCGGAAGTATCTTCTTCCTCCTCCGAATCATAGGAAGGAGGTGTCATCCACGTTCCATCTCCCTCTGTAACATATGCCAAAACATAAGGCAACATTTCCTCTAAATAAACCTGATTTTCAAATCCCGGCATATGTACAGCATAAAGGATCATACCATTCTCTAATTCCAAGGCAAAAAACTCAAAACCAACGCTTCCATCCGAAGTCCATACTCCATCGCTACGTAAAACAGTGTAGTACCCTACTTCTTTTTCTGTAAGCTCAGATACAGAAAGACCATCATTTTCTAATGACTTCATTTTCTTTTGATACAAATCTTCTACAGATGGATTTTCATCCTCACACATAAGAAGTAATTTTACATCTTTTTTGTCCAACCATTGAAATTCAGCAGCATTATAGGATAAATCTTTAAGTGCTACCTTTTCAGGATCATAACTAACAACCGCAGACTGTTTTAAATCTTGATCCCAACATAAGGAAAGAGTGTAATATTCCGCAGAAAAATTATTTTCAGCAGTTACATCATTGTCACCTACTTGCTCTGCTACAGTATTATCAACCTCATCAACCCCAATTTCACTTTCACTGCTATTGGGTTCTTGATTTACTACTGCATTATTTCCACCGTCCACACTTTCATTCACAACATCGTTTGAGCTTTCATTCGTGCCTTCTCCACAACCCACCAAAAGCGACATGGCCATTGTCATAGTAAGTAACAAACCTAATAATTTTCGTCTCATCGTTCTCAAACTCCTTTTCTACAACATAAAACATATTATTCTGATTAAGTACCAGTACTTTCGTACCCCTAAATTGCTACAACATCATACTTTTGAAAGCAACTCTTATATTGAGAATTATACAGCAAAATACTAAAACAATCCATATAAATCAGCAAAATCAGATATCTTTTCTTTCCTTTGGAGTGTTACTACACACCAACTGATAATATTGCATAAATTATATATTATTTTTGCCAAATAATTTTTTAAACATTGCTATTATTCATAAAATTTTGTATAATAATTACGATTGTATTTGTAGATTTACGTTGCATTTGGGGTTTGATTATGATGTATTATGGAGGAGTTATATGTATACTAGGAAGAGTTTAGAACAATTTCCATATTTTAGTGAGATTCTTAAACATAAAGATATGTCCGTAGTTGTAGATTCCTTAACAGGTCTGGTATCCAGAAGCTATATAATTGGATATATTCATTATTTGATTGACCAAAATATTCCATTTACCTTAGCTTTACTTGATTTGGATAACTTTAAATATATTAATGATACACAGGGGCACAAAATTGGCGATGGTGTATTAGCCGCATTTGGATCGGACATAACCAGATATCTGGAGGATTATGGTGTTGCAGGCAGATACGGCGGAGATGAGTTTCTAATTATTAATCTTAGAGATACAGATTATAATTCTGTGAAACAATTCTATGTTAAGATGTATGCAAACTTTAATGTTTTGCGCAAAAATATAAAGTTGGGAGATTGTGAACCATTTATCACAGGAACCATAGGCAGTGCAACATTTCCAACGGACGCATCCGACTATGACTCCTTATTTGGTCTAATCGACAAGACATTGTATCGTGGAAAGACAAAGGGAAGAAATTGCTATATCATATATGTTGAAGAAAAACATAAGGATATTCAGATAAAACAGATTACCAGAAGAGGCTTAAATGTTATATTTAATGATATAACCATGAAATTTGATACCAGTCATGGATTACATGGTAAACTTGAAAGTATTCTCAATATTATGTGTAATGATTTGCGTATTGAGAATTTGTATTATCTGGGCAAGGACTCCTTAGTTAGAAAAATCGGCAGTGATGATACCTTTGGTATTATATCCGATTTAGAAAAGATTGTTGTTAATAATACTTATGCTACTAACGAGGTTGATGAATTTATAGATAAGGCTCCAAGCTTGTATAATTATTGTCTTCGAAAAAATGTATCTTCCATACTCATAGTAAGAGTTGGCTTACATGACAGAACTTATGGTTATCTTATGTGTGCAGAACCGTATACAAGACGTATCTGGCAAGATGATGAGGAAGCCATGATGTATTTCCTGGCAAGAACGATAGCTGGTTATATTATGCTTTCCGGCGAGGAATTATAGTAATTTTATTTTATAGCACATATTGCTTGCATGAAAAGCAATATGTGCTATTTTATTCCACACTTGAAAACACTTCTAACTTCTGTTAAGACAAAAGAACTACTGTCTCACAATGTGTCGTGAACGGAAACATATCACAAGCCACCGCCCTTTCCACCTTATACCCCTTCTTGGTCAGATACTTCAAATCCCTTGCCAATGTTTCCGGATTGCAGGAAATATAGACTACCTTCTTCGGCTTCATCTTCACCACGGAACTTAAAAATGCTTCATCACTGCCGCTACGCGGTGGGTCCATAAGCACTACATCCACCTGTGCATTTTGCTCTGCCATCTCTACTAAGAATTTACCTGCATCATTCTGATAGAACTGGATATTTTTCACATTGTTACGTTTCGCATTCTCTCTGGCATCCTTGACTGCATCTGCATTTAGCTCCACTCCGATGACCTTACCGGCTTTATCACTGGCGATGATACCGATAGTTCCGGTACCACAGTACGCATCCACTACTGTTTCCGTTCCCTTCAGGTCTGCAAGCTCCAATGCCTTGTTATACAGTAGCTGCGTCTGCACAGGATTTACCTGATAAAAGGACTTGGCAGAAATACGGAAGGTTTTTCCGCACAGCTCATCTTCGATATAGCCCTTTCCATATATCACCTGCTCCTTATCTCCTAACACCATACTGGTGCCACGATTATTTACATTCACCACGATGGTCGTAATCTCCGGGTGCAACTTTAATAGTGCCTTCACGAAATTGTTCTTGGAAGGCATAATCGGAGAACTCAGAACTAATACTACCATAATCTGTCCGGTAGCATGTCCGGTTCGTATCAACACATGTCGTAATAAACCATAACCCGTATCCTCATTATAAGGACGGATTTTAAAAGATTTTAACAATTCCCGTATCGATACAATGATAGCATCTGCCTTCTCATTTTCAATGAGACAAGAATCCACCGGTACGATTTTATGAGTACCTTCCTCATAAATACCGGAGATAATATTGTGCTTTCTATCTTCTCCAAATACAGCGTGAACCTTGTTACGGTAGTGGGTCGGATATTCCATGCCCATAATAGGCTCCGTCTTACAGAAGGGAGCCAGTAACTCACGCACCCACTTTTCTTTTTCCTTTAACTGCAAAGCATATTCCTTGTCAATCCACTTACAGCCTCCGCATTTCATAGAAACCGGACAGAGAGAGGTGATTTTCTGCTTTGCTGCCGCACCGGATGTTACTCTTTGCGACTTTCCGTTCGTTTTTGAGGCAGTCTTGGATGACGCCCTATTCTCTTGTCTTGCAACCTTCTTCTTGGCAGCGATTATTCTGTCTCTATTGTCCTTCATAAACTAGCATTCCTTTAACAATCTAATATAAAATTCCACGGTTTTTACCAAAGTATCCAGAGGAATTCTTTCATTATTTCCATGGATCATGGCTCTCTCTTCCTTGGAAAGCTTCATGGCAGAGAAGCGATACACCTTATCTGTGATTCTGGAATAATGTCTGGAATCACTGCAGGCCATCATCAAATAAGGAGACACGATAGCTTCCGACCAGGTTGCCTGTATAGCTCCCTTCAGACAGTTCCATGCCTCGCCTGAAGTATCGGAACTAATGGATGGGTTCATTCCCTCCACCACTCGAATTTGTATCTTGTCATTCTTAATCACTTTGCGAATATATTCCTGTACTGACTCCACAGTATCCTTACCTATGAGGCGCAAATTCATACCCACACTTGCCTTCGGTGGCAGTACATTAAAAGCCTTGGAGCCCTCCATTCTGGTAATAGCACAAGTGGTACGCATCAACGCATTCAATTCTCCACCGGACAACTTACATACCAGGTTCAGAACAGGCTGGAAGCACCATAGATTCGCAAACAGTATTTTATAGCCAAAGCCAGAATATCTGCCCAAAGTATCAAACATTTCTGCTACCGGCTTGGTCAACTGCCCCGGGAAAGGATGCTTCTCAATTCGCACCACTGCCTCAGAAAGCTGTCCCAGCATGGTTCTGGTAGGTGGAGTAGATGCATGACCGCCATTGCCCTCCATAAACAGTTCTAAATCCGTCATTCCCTTTTCTGCGATACCTACCACCGCACATTCACGGGTCACACCGGGAAATACATTTTCTACCACAGCACCACCTTCGTCTACTACAAACGCCAGCTGTATTCCCTGCTTTTCAAAGTATTCCACCATCAGGGGACAACTGTCTCCGGAAATTTCTTCCTCCCCGGAAAAGGCAAAATACATATCCTGCTTGGGAACAAAGCCTTCCAAAAGAAGTTGCTCTGCAGCCTCCATAACACCACAAAGAGTTCCCTTGGTATCCAGAGTGCCTCTTCCCCACAGAAGTCCATCCTCGATAATTGCGTCAAAGGCAGGCTTTTCCCAGCCCTCCTCCACTACAGGTACTACATCATAATGTGCCATAAATACACTAGGCTTGTCATGCGCCTTACCTTCCAGCTTATACAATAATCCTGTTTTCCCTATCTTTTGGAAACTACAGTTTTCATGTACCAGAGGAAACCGCTCCTGTAAAAGAGCTTCAAACTTGGCAAATTCTGCCCTGTCTACCAGCTCCTCCTCCCGATAAGACACGGTTTTGCAACGTATCATTTCCTGCATATCTGCTATGATTTTTTCTCTATTTACCACGACAGATGTTATTTCCGGCTTCTCTTCCTCCCGTGGCTTGAACATACAGGCTCTCACCAGAATCACTGCCACAAATACTGCCAAAAATATACCAATCAAGCTTCCTATTACTGTTCCCATCTGTTACACCAACCCCTTCTTATACAATACTCTGGCTGTACCAATAGAAAGCAATGCGCCTACCGGAACCAAAACACCTACCGAACCGGCCAAGGCAGGTACCAGCAAAAACAATATGACCATGAAGGTCACCGGAACAATGGCAATCTTCCAGTTTTTACTGATATAAACCACTCCCAAACCACCAAACAATGCCGGGAGAATATTGTCAAAAGCCGGCTTCAAGACCGGTGAATTTAAAATAGGTGTCAACTGTGCCAATAGAAATACACCTGCTGCAATAATAATCGTAGTTACGATGGAGCTGGTAGCAATAGCAATGGTTGAAATCACTTCGCCTTCTTCACTCCCCGGCTTTACCTTTGCATTTTCCATGGCATTTAAGGCAGCCGGAACCTTCAAACTGGTTACATTACCGGTAACAAAGCTCAAATACGAACCTGCTGTACCAAGCATAGGGGTAAAGGTAATGACCTCTATCACACCCACAGTCCAGAAAATTGGTGCCACACCCAGCAATCCCTTTAGCACCGGTGTAAATCCCGGCCAACAATCATATACCACACAAATTGCAATGGGCACGGACAATATTACCAATACTGCCGTCCACACCCAGATTTGTCCATACAAATGTGTTTGTTCATTGTAACTTTTCTTCATGCCAACACCTCCTTAACCAATTATTAACGGTGTAATCACCATAGCAAAAATCATAGCACACAGCATACTGATAGGAAGAGCATAGTTCTCCAACCACTGTTGCTTACATTTCTTAATCAATAATCCACAGATTCCCATAACCACTGCGGAACACAGCAGTACAAACACCGGTATCCATCCGGCCAGACCATTTCGCACATCTGCAAAAACCATGCCGGAAAATGCAGCAATCATACCAAGAAACAAGGAAGTACTGAACAAATCACTCCACTTAGCATCCTTGTTTTTCATATTTAACAAGCCCTTCTGTATCTTCTTTAACAATAATGGTACCAAAATAATGCTTGGTAGGATACCTAAAGTCATTACCCAAGCAATGGCAGAATAAATCTGCGGATCCGTAATAGTTTCCGATAAAGAAATACCAAAGGCCTTTGCGGTAGAAGTTGCCGCCGGCAACTCATATGTAATGGCGCCAATCACACTCATGCGTATCCAGGGCAATGGTAATCCTAAAAATTTCGATAAAGTAATAACGCCCAACAAAATAGATACGGCCGGTGCAATAGTAAATATAGCACTGGAAACAATAGTTTTCTTTACCTGTCCCATATCCATGTTTAACTCTTTGGCGCGCTTATAGGCACGTACCAGAAAAAAGAAGGATTGTGCCAATACAAACACTATTACACATCCTGCCAATATAAATAAAAATGTACTATTCGGCGAAAAGCTCATGTTCCTGTCCTCCTTCAAAAATCCCCATCATTTCTCTGGTCAAACTAATCCCATCATCATGTGCCGGCATGGCACTTCTTTCAAACCACTCTGCCTCTGCCAGCTCTTTCTCATCACGTCGAATGGTATCGTCTCCATCTAACTCTGCAAAGAACCCTAACAGCAGGTTACTGTCTACTCCCCATGGCTGACTTTTATAGTAACGAATATGCTTTACCTTCAAGCCCACTTCTTCCATTACCTCACGGGCAACAGTTTCCTCCACAGTCTCTCCAATCTCCGTAAAGCCTGCAATCAAAGCATACTTCTTATACTCTCTGTCTGCGTACTTGGTCATTAGAATTCTGTCCCCATCGGTTAATGCCACGATAACCGCCGGAGCAATCTTTGGAAAAATCATATTGCCACAGGCCGGGCAACGCATCATTCTCTCCTTCTTATCATGAACTGTTTCCCTGCCGCATCTTCCGCAAAATTGATTGTCCCGATACCACATATAAAGATGATATGCAGTCATTACTGCAAAGCAAACCTCCTTAGACACTAATTGTCGAAGGGTTCGGACATTTTCATAATGGTAAGTGTCTACCTCCACCAATTCTTCTTCCCCTTTGAGCAGAAAAAAGCTCTCTTCCTCTATGGAAAATAAATACTGTAGCCCGGCATCCTGCGGTAATACGCCGCTTATCTCCCCATAGCTTGGCAATGTCAATTCATTTTCTGCATTTCTGGCAATATACACTCGTCTGTCTTGAAAACAAAACACCTTCGCCGATTCTGTCAGCTCCTTTTCCCGATATTCATTATACAAATGATGTGGTAAAATATCCTGTAACATTTTATTACTCCTCAATCCATCTTAGTATATCTATCATACCTTATTTTTCCTCTAAAAAAAAGCCCTATTCGCCGAAAAAAGAGCTGTCGTTTGCACAACAGCTCTTCCTTCCTGCATAAGCTTTATTCAAATACCATGCCGCCCCATTCCACCACAGTATAACCTTCTCTGGTAAATGGTACAATCACTTCTTCCTCATATTCCTGGCCATCGTATTCCTCAAATACGAACCAAATACGAACAATATTCTCCGGTGCCGGTGTAATGGTAATCTCCATTGCCTTATCTACAGTTTCCGTGTACTGCGGGTACATGATATAATCCTTGTCAGCCTCTAACATTTCATTCCAGAATTCAATGAAATCCTGAATTTCCAACTCGTTAAAGCCGTATTCAGAAAGAATTCTCTCCCACTCTGCCACTCTGTTTTCCGCATTCATATAGAATCCCTTTTGGGTTTCGAACATACCCTTAACCGTTCTGGATTCATAGAACAGATAGGTACAAGCTTCTCCATCCTCTGTAGTAAGGATACCTTCTCCGTTGGCAGTAACACTCCATCCGGTTTCATAGTCCGGTATGGACTTGATAATCAATTGTGGATGTGAGAAAGTCAAATCAATCTTTCTTCCTTCTTCATCATATATATAAATATTCGGTTTGTAGCAATTCACTCCATCCGGTGTCTTCATCCATGGGAACATGGATTCTATCAGGTTGTCGAAGAAATCCAATACGCCGTTACTGGTGGAATTCATAAAGTTTGCGAAGCCTTCACTATGTACCAGGGTCGCTGTCAATCCTACCACAATACCTGCTACCACTACTGGTGTTGCCAATGTCGCTCCTGTCAAAGTAGCCACTAACCCGATACCTGCTAAGGTACCATCTGCCACCAACAGTGTTGCCTCCAATGCTCGCAGTGAGGAGTGCTCGTTATTAAAGTCTCCTGTAATAACGGTCTTAGCATTTTCAATAACAGTGCTGGCATCCATATATATGGACACGCCGGTCAATATGTCGCTGGCCAAAGAAGCTGACAAACTCTCGTCCAGATAATATAGACTCTTTCCATAATTGTCTAGACTAGCATCATACATTCTACTTACACGTGACCAGTCTACATCATCTCCACCATTCCGGATAAGACTCATAGCATAGTCTTCCTGCATAGAGGAGGTAATATATAATATATTAGACTTGGTCAATGCCGTATCGCTATATTTAGATAATGCATCTGAAGTATTTCCTATCACTTGTGAAATAATTGTATTGGAAATTGCTTCCGCTTCATCATCTACTATAGTAGCCCAATTATCAAACGCGGTTTGCGTATCCTCTGCAATCACATTTCCCGGCTGCACCGGCTGATAATCCGTTACAATATCATTCAGATTATCAGACTGAAAATGATTCGGGTCATCCGTCTCCTGATGAGGCTTTTCCGTTGGTGCTGTTGTCGGTTCCGGGGTAGGTTCCGGGGTTGGTTCCGGAGTTGGTTCCGGGGTTGGTTCCGGAGTTGGTTCCGGAGTTGGTTCCGGGGTTGGTTCCGGAGTTGGTTCCGGCGTTGGTTCCGTGGTTGATTCCGGAGTTGGTTCCGGCGTCTCCTCTGTGGTTTCTTCCGGAGTCTCCTCTGTACTTTCCTCTGTGGTCTCCTCAGCAGTCTCTTCTGTAGTCTCCTCTGTGGTCTCTTCCGTACTTTCCTCAGTAGTCTCTTCTGTGGTTTCCTCGGTAGTCTCTTCTGTGGTCTCTTCTGTAGTTTCCTCAGTAGTTTCTTCTGTGGTTTCCTCAGCAGTCTCCTCGGTTGTTTCCTCGGTAGTCTCCTCCGTCACTTCCTCAGCGACTTCACTTTCTACAGTTCCTTCCGCAGTTTCTTCCGTAGCTTCTACAGTACTCTCCTGGGTACTTGCTACCATCTCTTGTATTTCTGCTGCATACGCTGTTGTGCGTAAAATTCTTACTCCGTAAACAGATTCTACGGTAATCAATAATGACATAGCCGTTAAGACGGCGGTCATTCTCAGTAATAGCTTTTTCATAAGTTTACCTCTCTTTTCCACTCGTCTTAATAATTCATTTCCTGTAAATACCATGCAATATAAGAACAAATTGTCTCATTTGCACCATTTGTTATTGCTGCATCAAAGTATTTCTTCGCCGCCTCATTATCTCCGTTTGTAAACGCTACTGCCCCGAGATAATACAAAGTAGACGGATTTGTGCTATTCAGATTATAGGCCGTCAGCAGGTAATATTCTGCTGCCTTATAATTTTTACGCTCGAATTGGGTCACACCTGCCCAAAACTGCATACGTTCCCAATCAGGGAATTCATCTGCTGCATCTATATACAATTCGTACAGATACTCCGTTGTATCCCCCTCTGTTTCATTCTTATATATCTGTTCCCCCAAAGAATAATACAATCTCTGAGACTTATTCTTAATCTGTCGATAATCCTCCTTCGCTGCCAATAAATCTCCTGTTTCCAGATTGTGTACTGCAGACAATATATATGTAGCGTCAGAATCACCGAAGATTTCCTGCATATCCTCCAACTCCTTTGCAGCATCCTTGTATTCTCCTTCTTCCAAATAGGAAATCACCTTTGCAAGACGGTCCCCATAATCCTTGAGACCTCCCTTGTCTCCACTCAGACCAATTTGAACTACCAAAATTGCAGCCACTGCTATACCCACGATCAGAAACTGTGTCTGAAGCTTCTGAGGCATTTTGTTACGCAAAAAGAACTTCGCTGCTACAAAGGCAACGCACAAAAGCATTACAGAAACGGACCAGGCTGTACTACCGCCGAACCATAACAGTTCTACCAGTGCCGCAATAAAAATCAATAAATATATAATATAGAGCACTTTTCCTTACCTCCTCATCGCATCTTCTAAGCGTTCCATCAACCAGGTATTATGAATACCTACACCAAACATATCAAACTCATGGTCTGTAGTCGGCAACAATCTCTTTACCTGAGTAGCCGCATCATAAGCTTCCTCATAACGGCCTAAAGCATCATATGCATTCGCCAGTGCATACCATGCCGTAGGCGAATCAGACTCCAGGGCAAGAGATGCTTTGTAAGAATCAATAGATTTTTCGAACTCTTCCATTCCGAAATAAATCGCTCCCTGCAAATACAGTGCCTGTGCCATATTTCCTTCTTCAACCAGCACTGCATTAATATGTGTCAAAGCCTCTTCAAAGTCTCTCTCATAGAAGCAATAATGTACCGCCAGCATGTAATCGTTCAATACCTTGTTCTCAGCAATAGCAGCTCTCTGCTCCTCAGAAAACCTTGTAAACGACTGTAAACGATATCCACCTGATCTATCGTTAACCGTCAGGTACTGTAACATGGAATAAAGACAAATCTCCGCATCCTGCTTCTTTTCTCCTTCGGAAGCTACCATCACATCACAAATCTTCGTAGTATAATCCAACGAAGCTTCTAAATCACCTTCTACCAAAGAGGTATACGCACAATAGAAAAGCGCTGCTGTATTATCAGCCTCATGTTCCAGCAAAATCTGAGCCATCTTTCGGCACTTCTCTGTATTACCTAATTGACTGTAGCATCTGGCTGCCAACAATACTGCATTGATATTTTCTTCATCCTCTTTCATAATCTTTTCCAGATAACTCAGAGCCGTATTATAATCACGCAGTTCAATCACCCACTGCGCCACCTGCATGTGACACTGTTTGATATCCTCCTCAGTCACATTATCCATGTCCTCGAAAAGTTTTGCATATCTCTTGGCAGCATTAATGGTACGCTCATAATGATTTCCTCGGTCATCCTTTAAAGCATTACCATAAAACACAGCCACACGCTGAATGAAAATATTATCTTTATTCTTATCCGCATAATCCAACATCTGATTTACATCACGCTCTGTCACAGTACCACTCTTACCGGTCTGAGACATCAAAGTAATCACATCATAAGTAGCATCTGCTATTTCATAATCCTCCAAACCATCCACAATTTCATCTTCTCTATCCTCGATAGCTTCTACAGAAATAAGCAAGTCACGGAATTCATTTCTGGCAATCATGAGACTCATAATATCCTTGCAGATTGCATCATTGTACTCGTACTCCTCCGACTCTTCTTCATCAAACTCCTGTACCATATTCAAATAACGAATAGTCAGTGGAAAATACATTTCTTCGAACAGGATATAATCCCGCACTTCCTTCAGCTTCTCTTCTTTTTCCCAATAAATCAACTTAATCTGCAAATCCTGGTTTTCACGAATAGCAGTTTCTACTATCTCTTCATCATAATCTTCATCCACCGCATACTTCCATGCTTCGATACGATTCATGACTCTCTTATAATGCTCTGCTGCCTTCTCCAGGTTCTCGTCCATTAATTCCAAGTCACCCATAGCCAGTTCATTCTGCAAATCCACAAAGATGGTATCCTCCGGCTTTTCCGTAAACTGCTGTACGCCTAAAACCACCAACACTACTAAGGTAATCGCCCAAACCGGCACATTTCTCTTCACCAGAGAGTATTCCCTTCTCTCCCAGCCGCCCTTTTTGCGAATATAGAGCAAAATACCATATAAACAGACTGTTTCTGCGGCTGCCAATAACACCATAATCAACACATTGGTGGCAAAGGAAACCTTAATAAAGGAGGAAGCAAGCCCCAATAATTTGGTAATCCCCCAATCCACTACTAACAATCCGGCCTCCATCAGCATCACCATGCCTAATATCGATATTTTACGGAAACCGTTGCAAAGACCTAATGCTGCCACGAACAATAATATTACCACTAATACCATTGCAATTATCACCAATATCCATGGTATATTTACTGCTTTCCCAACTATGTCATAGGCAAAGCTCTCTGCAAACTTTGATAATACTGCTGTCAGTAGTATACAGCTTCCACAGGAAATGTAATCCTTGATTTTCGTAAAGCCCAGATTTCCTACTGCCAGATAGCCTAACGCAACAAAGGCCACAAGCCCCAAAAAGTTGCAGAAACCATAGGCGAAATCATCCAGACTTCTTTGGGTAATCACTAATACTAAAGTATGCAATAAATATGGTAGCAAACTTGTCGATAACAATCCTGCAAACAATAGCATTCTACCACGTTTATCATTTCTTTCTGTAAATTTCATTCTCTTATCCTCCTTGTATCACAGCATTTTCATCATACTCTATTTTTCATGGAAAAGAAAGTAAATTATTACTTTTTTTATCTTTTTGTGTACAGAAAGCCCTTCAAGTGTTATACTATGCAGAAAGAAAACCATCGCCCACGTTCTTGAGACTTGGGCAAATGAGTGGAGGATTGAAAAATGGGTATCAGAATTGGTATAGATATTGGCAGCAGCACTACGAAAATCGTCGCTTTTGAGAAAGAGCGCATGCTAGCTCCTATGGTAGTACGTGCAGATAGCCAGATGGCTTCCCTGTATGGTGCATTTGGGCAATATTTGTATGAAAATAAATTGGAGCTTTCTGACGTAGATGGTATTTATATCACCGGAGTGGGAAGCAAATATGTAGACAAACCGGTTTATGGCTGCCCCACTTACAAGATTGATGAATTCGTAGCAACCGGAACCGGAGGTTACTATTTAACCGACAAGAAAGAGGTTATCGTAGTCAGCATGGGGACCGGTAGCTTTTATGTAAAGGTTACCGAAACAGAAATGAAGCATTTAGGTGGTGTTGGATTAGGCGGCGGTACCATTTGCGGACTGTCCTCTATCGCCCTGAACACTGACGATATCCACGAAATTGCAGCACTTTCTGCTCAAGGAGATGTAGCAAATATCGACCTTCGCATCGGCGATTTGTCCAGAGAAAAGCTTCCCGGCTTGAATTTAGATGTGACTGCATCCAACTTCGGAAAAGCAGATGCACAGTCCAAGCCGGAGGATGTGGCAGCAGGTATTGTGCATATGGTCATTGAAAATATTTGTCAGGCTGGTATTTTGGCCTCTGTAAATATGGGTATCAAAGACTACATTCTGATTGGTGGCTTGACCAAATTCTTTGAATGCAAGCAAATTTCCGAAGCCTTCAAGAGCCTATGGGATGTAGAAATCACCATCCCGCAATATTCCGACTATGCTACCGCTATCGGTGCTGTTATTGCCGCAGAACAGTCAACGGAAATTAAGTAATATAGAGAATCCTACAGCCCACACCTTAGTCGGTGTGGGCTGTTTTTTTATCCGTATCTACTTCATAAACTTGGGTTTCCCATCAAATACATGGACATTTTGCAAATCCTCTACCTTGCCAAGCAGCTCTGCAGAGCCTTTCTCCATGGCGGTCTGATACTCCTGTGCGGTAATGGGTATTAACCACAGCAAGCTAATCTCGTCTCCCTGAAACTCAGGATAAGTCAGTTGCTCCACCCCCGGTACCATCTTGGGATTCAGGAATAACAGTGCCTCAAAGCCCTTGATGTTCTTAATCGGAATGGTATGTCCGTGTGCAAAAAAGGTAATCTCATGCCACATAAAGGATGCCAAAGAAGAAATTATTGGTCCCATATGCTCAATGAGGGGCTTGTGCTCTTCTGCAACTGCCATTCCCAGCTCAATTCTTCTATGCTTCTCCACATCCTCTACATATTGCTCTACCTGAGGCATAGGTATCAGACTGACACCAGCTGTAATCCCATAAACCTTGCCCTCTTTGGTTCCGGTCACCAATGCTCTTGGGGGGAACTTCTGCCCATCGATGGCAAAATACTTCTCATGAGCACCGAAAAACTGCTCCAAGGAATTCATCTGCATTTCCTGTACCGCCGGCCAGAAATCCGTCTCATAATATGCCCAAACCTGTTTACTCTTCCGGGTTCTATCCATCAATACCGGTTCAGCATTGTTTAATTCCCACGCGTAATTGCCGGTTCCCTTGGCATATTTCGAATACCCGAAGAAACGTCTCTCTGCATCTGCCCAGCCCGGTATTACGCAAATCAACTCTCCATCATATAATAAGGATGCTGCATCTCCTTCTGCAAACCATACAATCTCCAGCTTAGCCTCATCCAGCTCCATACCATTTATATCATGTGCCACAAACTCTGCCGGCATCATAGGTGCATTGCCGCCCTTCATAGAATCTGCATCCAAAGTTTTAGGTGCCTTCTTTCGATTGCAAATCCAACAAGCCTTTACCTTAGAATTATTACTCATAGGACGTATCCATAAATAAAAATAATAGCTGGTACTGCTCCTTTCTACGAATGCCTGAATATCACAGACAGGTGACCAGCTGTCCACAATCAACTCCGGCTCGCTATTTTCCTCTTTCTTCTTAAACTTATCCAAAAATCCCATGTCATTTCCTCCCTCATAATGTTTATTTATACTATAATACAATCTTATACTATAATACAATCAGTCTACGTAATCAATCATTCTATCTCAATATACTGATAATAAATCTTTGTCTTTTTCTCCTCTTTCACAATGACTTCATTGGGGTCAACATATTTCTTCAATCCCCAGGTAGACACAATATACCTGCCATTTTCCGTCACTCCGGTAATCATCATGGCATGCCCCCGACAATAATCATAACAGCTTCCATCCTCATTTTGTACATTCCCCCCATTCAAAGATATGATAACATACCCCTTCTCGCAGCGGGACCGAAAAGTTCCCAAATCAACCGATGCGTGATTTACAGCTCTTACCTTGATTCCCTTTTCCTTCAGATAAAGCATGGTTCGATAGGCCCGTTGTTCAAAATTCGTTCCCCAACCGGTATTATCGAAACTATACTCATAATCTGTTTTCTTTTCCTTTTCATTTCTGTCCTCTTCATAATTCACACAATCTTTCTGTCCGTCAAAGTAGTGATTATCCGTAGCCGCATAAAAGTCTACTAATAACTGATTGTAATTCAAATCTCCGCTTCCCGTATACAGGGGGAGTCCGAAGATTTCTTCAAATTCTGCTTTTCTTTCTTCAAAATGCTCTAATAGCATATTCACTATGACCACATAGCCGCATCCCTCTGAAGAAAGCTTCTCCAAAAAAGCTTTTATTTGAGTTTCCTCATACTCGGGAAAATACTTATGGATAATATGTCGGATGGCAATTCCTTCATCACTGTATGGAGATATGTTCTTGGGAGCATTTTGATTGCCACCATACATCCCTTTTTCATCATATACGGCAGAGCGACGTTCATAAGGCGCCATAGCAAGGCGTTCTTCATACCCGACTGCTGTAATGTGCCTCTGCCGCCCCGTTGGTTTGACAATCCATTCTGACCTATAAAATAACCCTAAACTCTTCCATCGAAACAGTTTCCAATACCATCTTTTCTCTACCTTCAGACCGGTACGTTCCAAAAAGCCTTGCCCCTCCGGTCTGTCCTCCAAAACGCAATGGTAAAACTCCTGCTTCACGGTATCATAAATCGTCTCCACATAACGAATACCGTTTATGGGAGGCTGCACCTCTAATCGAACAAAACTACTCTTTTCTGCCTGTAACCGTTCCAACCAATCCTTTATCTGCTTATAATCCGTAACTGCTTCCCGCCCATATCTGGTCAGTATCGTATACGAGTACATGCTATCCATTTTTTCTCTCCCATGGTTATTTCTTTGGTAAGTCCCATATGCATCACATACGAAATTTATTTCTCTTGGAACCTTTCCGCAAACTCCAGCTTCACTTGCAGAAACTCCTCCATACTGCACAATAGTCCAAACAATCTGGCTCTGTCTTCAAATTCCTTCCGATCCTTCGGCATGGGTTGCTCCTTCATCTCGGAAGCCATTTGCAGAAATGCCTCCATCAAATCCTTACAATCATTGCCCTTTTCAAACACCTCTGCGATTTGCCGCAAAAAGTCCGAAATCCTCTGTGCCGTAATCGGTGAGGTATCCAGGGCTCTGGCGTCCTTGTACATTTCATACAGCACCATACGCTGTTTGTCACGCATACCAATGTACTCCATGTCAAAGGTATCTGACACATCCCACTGATTGTTATAGTTTTCCTCTGCCACACGACGGGCAGTATTCATCTGTTGCACCAACACCTTGAAGCAATCTCCGTTATAATCCGTTATATCTTTATCTAAAACTCTCTCTGCCATACGGGTAAGGATTTTCACAATCTGCCCATCCATCTCCTGCATCAGCTGCTCTGCATAGGCAGTTCTCTTGTGCAGGTGTAGGTTTGCCAGAATACCAGCTCCTACACCAATCACAAAAATAAGCAGCTCATTGGCGACCGTTCCCCAATCCATAACTCCTACAGTAATAAAATGTGATATCAACACTGAATTCATAGCCATGGCACTGTACCACTTGAAAATCTGACATACCAAAATAAACACTATGAAATATAGGAAGAAGGCTGCTGTGGTAGTTCCCAGAAGCAGAAAACTCACATATGCAATCAGAAGTGCCGCCGCAAAAGCATACAATCTGGCCAATGCTGTACGAAGTGTCTCCCTTTTAGTAGGCTGTATGGTTAAAACTGCCACAATCCCTGCAGATATGGCAAACTCTAACTGCAATACCTGTGCCAACAGAATGGCACCAATGGCAGCTATAATAATCTTAAATGAATTCACTAAAATATTCTGATACATCGTTTCCTCCGGATTTTGCAACTACTTGGTCCATTGCATTTGTTAACATACACAAACCTGCTTTTTCTGTCCCCTTCGCAGACTGTTTGTTCACTATTGAAACCGCTTGACTTTCTATTTGCGTATATTATATCAGCAAAAAGAAAAACAAGCCACACCTTTCGATATGACTTGTTCCTTTCTCTACTTATTTTACAACATTGTTCACGGAATACTTCTTTATCAATACAATGTAGCAAATCACACCTACTACCACCGCCGGTAGCATAGTGATAACATCCACTGCGTTAAATGCCTCACTGTACACACTGTCATCCATTACCATATAAGCTGCCAGTGCCCCGGGAAGTGCATTAGTCATCACATGTATCAGACTGGCCGGTATGACGGACTTACCTGCCTTAGTTACCCAAACCAACACACTGCCCAGCAATATATTACCCACGCACAAGGTCAACAAACCAGTCAGAAAATTTTCATCCTGCATAAACATCACCAGATGCCAAAGACCCCGAATGATACCGGTTGCAATCAAAGCTACCGTAGTTCCGCACAGCTTTTCCAGTCTGGGGAATAAATAACCCATCCAACCAAGCTCCTCACCCATGCCTACCCAGAACTGTAGGAAAGACATAGCCAACATGGTTAAGAACGTGAAAATAACCATTGCCACTGTAGCTTCCTCATGAAACCTTGCCTTATCCGGGAAAAATACAACCAGCACCAATATATCCGCAATGCTTAAGAAAATCCCCAGCAAAATCGCCAGCAAGTATATCTTTCCATTTCCCTTAAGCTTAGGCAAAAACTGCAGCTTCCACAAGCTTTCCTTGGTAATCAGACTGGTTACAATGGCAGCAATGGCCGGCATAAAGCAGGCAAGGGTAATCAAAAGATTTGCCAAGGGAGGCATTTCCGCATCGGAAACACCGGCATATCCGATCCCCATGAGTATCCATGTCACCGGTAGACAGATACTCAGGAAAATCGCCAACTGCTTCCCTGTCTCTTTGGAGCTTACGGATGCCGGTTGCTGTGCGTTTTCCTCCAAGCCAATATCTGCTTTAACCTCAATAATATTTTCTACTTTTTCCTTATGCTTCATAACCTTCTACTCCTTTTAAGTACCACTTACAAGACAATTTATAAGACAAGTAAAACAGCAGTGCAGCCACATAAGGTAAAAGTGCTAAGATACCTAATCCGAAGGTCGGCAATGCATTTTCACTTGTTGCCAACCCAAACACGAATCCGAAGAAATTCTCCGAAATACTCTCCGGTATCTTTCCAAACAACAAATATACCATGATTCCGTAAAAGGCTACGATGAGCATGCCCACCTTGTAGGTGTTTCCATACTTACAACCAAACCGAATTAAAAAAGGATATTCTATAGCTTGTAATATGATATGTATGTAAAAAAATGTAGTGTAAATACCGGAAGCACTTCCCACGCTCCCTACTACCAGGGAGCTGAGCATATCACAAAGAAATCCCCAAATCACCACTGCAAAAGAGGAAAGTAACATCATATAATATTTAGACAGAACCTGTTGCCTATATCCTAAAGGACTGGCTGTGATGTAGTTACTCCATGCCTTACACTCATCATGTTCCAGCATATTTTTCTGCAATCCGCCGATACAGGCAAACATGTCAAAATATACCACTACCGGCATAATTGTAAAAGCAATTACCTGTGCAGTTATTGTCTCAGATAATAAACTGGTCTTTTCCCATACACTTGTCGGCAAAAACAAAACTACAGATAATAACAGCATTGCAGCCGCTATGCTCCATATATTCTTTTTTAATATACAATAATCTTTATAAAGAAGTCCCAGCATTACTTTTCCCTCCTTTGATAAAGCTTTATGGATATGGTGAAGCTAACCGCAAACAAGACCAGCATAAGAATTGGTGCAAAGGGTAACAGCATATCACGGATATTTACAGCCTTTTCCATCATATTTGTCATATATTGGTCAAAGGTCTCTCCCTTCAACTGTTCGCTTTTCTTGAAAAACCAGCCAAAAGCCACTATATATATAATGATAAAAGCTATTCCCACCTTATTCTGTACTGCCTGTGCCGTTTTAAACCGGAGTGCCATAGGAATATCCAAAAAAGAATATCCTATTGCAACCAGCAGTATCACCAACAGATTCTTTAACATCCCTGCTGTAATAGGCTTATCCAGAATCAGACTCACAATCCCTGCACTGCCTAAACCCAAAACCAGACTTGCTATTGCAATGATTCCCACTGCCAGATAGCGCACACCTACCATTTTTGCCGCCGGAACAGGTGATGCATAACTATACTGCATCCAGCCGGACGCATAATCCTTATAAACCGAATCCTCCCCTGCGGCTACTGAAAACATAGCCACTGCAACGGGTGCATAAACAAACATCTGAAAGTACCCATTCACTTCTTCCGGCGACTCTGTCATAATTTCCTGCAGGTTCCCACAAATCATGCTAAGTGCAGCTAATATACAAAGGAAAGCCATTCCCAGAAATACTCCTAATAAACCCAGATACGTCTTCCGTGTCAGATAAAACTCTTTAAACAACAGTCCCTTCATTATGACCACTCCCTTTTCTCTGCATTTACATAGTACAGCATGAGTTCCTCTAAGGTAGTGTTATCCAACGCAATCCCTGCATACTTTCTGCGACATAGTCCCTTGTCCCGAATCATCACCTCTGCACCGAAATCATTCACTCTGGCACTGACAATGTCCGCCGGTTCGATTTCCTTATAATCATTCTTTCGGCATTTAATGACACCGTGGTTTTCCAGCACCTCATCCTTGTAACCGGTCAATAATAACTTCCCCTTATGGATAAAGGTCACACTGTCTGCTATCTTTTCCAAATCCGAGGTAATATGGGAGGACATTAATATGCTGTGTTCCTCATTCTGCAAATATTCCAAGAAGATATCCAAACATTCAGTACGCACTACCGGGTCCAAACCTGTTGTAGCTTCGTCCATGATAAGTAGCTTGGCATTATGTGATAAAGCCACTGCAATTTGAAGCTTCATCTTCATACCCTTAGAAAAGTCACCGATTTTCTTACGTTCCGGTAGAACCAGTCGCTCCAAATAAGACTTGAACACTGTACTGTCCCAGTCTCTATACATATCCCGCAGGACGATATTCAGATTTCTTGCATTTAACTGATCATGAAAGGGCAACACATCAAACACTGCAGCAATCTGTTCCTTCACTGCCAATTCATCCTTGATATTGTCCAACCCCAACATTTTGACAGTACCGCTGTCACGCTTGATAATGTTTAAAAGTGCCTTAATTGTGGTAGTTTTGCCGGCACCATTCTGCCCGATAAAACCCATGATGCTGCCCTTTGCCACATCGAAGCTGACTTTGTCTAAGGTAAATCCATCATACTTCACGGTCAGGTCACGGATTTCAATTGCATTCTCATAATTTGACATACTTTTCACTCTCCTTGTTTTTCCTGCAAAAGCTTAATGCCTCTTGTCTGTTCTTCTCCTCTTATGCCTGATTTACGCCTCACTATCGTAAATCAAATCCAACATTTCCTTTAATTCCTCCAAGGTAATATTACTCCTCTTTGCTTTTTCGCAGGCATCTCCCAAAGAACCTTCAATTTGTTTCAAGTGCTCCTCGCGTAAAAGCTCCGTATTCTGTGCCTTCACAAAGCTTCCCTTGCCCGTATAGGACTCAATGAAGCCTTCCCGCTCTAAGTCCTCATAGGCACGTTTCGTGGTAATCACGCTGATACGCAACTGCTGTGCCAGATTACGCATGGATGGAAGGGCGTCCCCTTCCTTTAACTCACCGTTTATAATCATGGTCTTTATCTGCGAGGTAATCTGCAAGTAAATCGGTTCACCGGAGGAATTGGTAATAATAATATCCATTGTGCACTCCTTTTTATAATTGTATATATACGACATATACAATATGCCACCTTTCTGTACCTTTGTCAATAGGGAAATAAAAAAGAGTCATACCTTTCCAAGTACAACTCCAAACTCTTCACCTATTCGCTACTTATGTTATAATATATTCAACTTGTATAACCGCTGTATCCTTTCTCCCATCAAACAAGTATCTATTTCCGACACAAATTCCCAACCATAACTTTCATACAACCCTATATGTTTCGTAAACAAGAATATCTCATCAAAATCCAAACACTGCTTTGCGTTATGTTTGACACTTTCTAAAAGCACTTTTCCATAACCTTTGTTCCTATATGGCTCATCTACATATACATTTGCCAGCCACGGATAAATATCCGGGCGTACAAATAGATCATCCAGTCTGAATTGATAAGTACCAATCAGCTTATCTCCCAAAAACATACCATAGGTTTGTGGCAGTCTACTCTCTTGAAATCCATGCTTTACATAACACTGTATTGTTTCCAAGCTATAACCTTCTGCCACTCCCCACCAGTTGTACATCCATGTAGTGATTGTATTCCGCATGTCCTCGTCAGGAGTAATAATTTTTTTTACCATTAACTCCACTTTCCTATCCTTCTTTCCCTTTTATAATAGCTGTGACCCGAACCCACTTCAAGCCACAGCTATATTATTTATACTCTATTGAATTCCTAGCAGTTTCATCGCACTGTTCATAAATCCACGTCTCGGTGCTTTTCTTCTATTGCACCTACTGTGTAATGGCAGGTGTCCAATACTGCTGATTATAAATATCCGTGAAGCGATAGGTCACCTTCACATCACCGTCACCTACATCTACATTACTGATGGTCATATCTTCTGTAACCGTCATCTGCTCTCCCAAATAGTAGCTGTCCAAATAGTCCCCACTATAGGAATAGTAATCGCACAAAAAGTCTAAGGTATCTCCTACCTGTAACTGGCTCATGCCCTTTGCCACAGTCTCGGTTTCGCTTTCTACATAATCTGTGCGGGCTCCGGCGATATAGCCATAGGGATTTTCATTGTCAAATACCAGCATCAGGTTTACTCGTTCCCCATTCAGTAATGCGGGTACACGACCGGTAATGGTATAATTCGTACCATCATCCACGGTATCCAAATAATAATACGCTACCGGCTGTCCGTTAATCGCTAACCAGGTACGGTCGGTATCACCGATTAAGCATCCGTTTTCATCAAACTCAAAAACATTGTCAAAGCCTAAATCAATATAGCCGGCTCCGTCATCATAAAACATATTCAACTCCAGGCTATGTACCAAACTCCACTGCTCTTCACTGAGCTGCAGCACATTCTGTCCCTTGCTGTTTTCTGTCCAAAGTAATGCCGATGCATCAAAATAATTGTCTGCCAGATACTGTGCCATTTCCTCAGTATCCATGGCACGCTCCTCCAGGAAGCCTGTGTTGGATTTGTCCAAACCTACCATATTTTCCAGCTGTCCGGTCAGGAAGGTTCCTAACAATTCCGCAATCACCTCTGAACTGCCATTTCCTGAGTTTCCGGAACTACTGCCCCCCAGCAAAGTTCCCATCAGAGAAGGCAATGGTGAAGAAGTACCACCACCTGCTGCCTGACCACTTACCTCCAGACAGGCAAACTCCTGAATACAACGTGCATACTCCTCATCCATACCAATGGCTTCATAGGTATCCACCACTTCATCCACAGAAGAGGTCTTCTTATAAGGGAAGTAAATGGACAAACCATATGCATTGGTCATATTATCGGAGGTACGATTGTACTTTACGGCACTGAGCAGTGCATCCACTAAATCCTGCCCTTCTTTGGTACCCATATTCTGAGCCAAATGCGCCAAATCTACCTGGTCAATGGCAGAGGACTGTGCAAACTCTCTGGTATTGTAACGTGCATCTGAGACAGTTCTGTATTCATTGCTCTGAATCAATTCGCTGGCAGATTTGGAAAAATCCTTTAATTCACCGGGAACTGTCATTTCCAATTCAGCCAAATCCACCACAGATAAAGTTGTCTTCTGTCCTCTACACTGCTTCGCACAGGTATCGACGAAATCATCTACAATATTTTTACCAATCTCAATAGTAGGCATGGAGGTATCCTCCCCCAGCTTGGTCAGCCAATCGGTATAATACCAGCCTACACCCGGCTCTGTTTCCTCAGAAGCAATCAGATAATCCGCATAAGGAGTTAACATCAAAGCAGTCTCCAAAGTAGCCATCAAACAAGCATCAAAGCCTACAAAATCAAAGGTCACACCGGACTTTTTCAAAGCCTGATTGATTTCTGCCAAATTCATGGAACCACTGCCCTTAAACTTTTCATCATAACCATAACCGCTGATAGAACCGCCGCCATGATCCCAGAAAATCAACTGATTACGATTGGCCGGATAATTTTTGTCACACCATTTAATAAAATCAATCAAGGTATTCGGGTCTGTCATGGAAACTGCCGTTTCTTCTTCCAACAAACGCAACTTTCCATCCCTTACCTGATAAATCTGATTTACCTTGTTGCTAATTACATTATTCTGCCACTTGGAACAACCACCGGTATAAACCAACAGATTTACATTATCACCCAAATCTGCTGCCAGCATTTCCTGCAAATCAGAGGTTCCCATACCGGAACGAGACTCCAGATCAGTACCACACATATATACCATGATGGTTACTACATCCTTACCTTTTCCAAGGATTTCGGTTCGTTTATCACGTGCAGCCTTGTCCACCGCCTTATTCAATCTGCCGGTATTGCTCTCTAATTCCCAACCGCTACTGGTGGTTCCGGTATTTAATAAACTACCAATCATGGAAAGACCACCGGTAAGGTCAGAAATATTACCCGAACTGCTACTACCGTTGCCGCCGAGAGCAGTACCGATTAAATCCCCGATGATTTCCTGTCCGCCATTCGATGGAAGATTACTACTATCCCCTCCCAAAAGACCGGACAAACCACCACCTCCGCCAAGTAATAATACTGCAATCAATATAATCATCGCCAAAGGGCTCTTTCTTCCACCGGATGCACGGGTTCCTCTGCCGGAAAAACTGCCGGCTTCGGTGCTGCTGCTTACTCCTGACGAACCACTGCCTACCGAGACGGTTCCCAAACCGCTGCCACGTCTTTTTACGCCTTTACTGCCTCCAGTTACATTTTTCTCTCTGGACCTGGGTCTGTTATTTGCCATGTTCCTATCTCCTCTTCTTGTTGTTTATTCCATATATCCCCATACCTATATTTTTGCTTATTAAATATTAAAGCAGGCCTTTTTATGTATACACACTAATAACCTGTAACACAATCTATTTCAGTATCTTTATCGGCTTTTCTCCAAAATACTATAGTGTCTTTGTCCGTCTTTTCAACTTTTTACACTTTCAGCATTATACGCTATCACCGTTAAAACACTACCTGTACTAAAAACATATAGACTCCCGTACCCACGATAATGCTAAGCAAGGTATTTCGCTTCCACACATGCAATATTGCCACCACAGCTACTGCAAGAAGCTCCGGTAAACCATGAGGAGTTACCAGTAGCTGAATTCCCTTTAAACAATATACCACTAACATTGCCATAATCGAATAGGGCAATACCTTGCCCAGATATAACACCACCTCCGGTGTTTTCCGCTTTCCGTTCCATATCAAAAAAGGCAGAAAACGCAACAGTGCCGTCACCACTGCCATTACTGCAATCAACCATACCGTCTGCATTTACTTTTCCTCCCCTGTTCTGCACTTTCTCCAAAGCAACAAAGCCACCAATATTACCAGCATAGTAGGGATGAGAAAGTTTTCCCTGCCAAAGATAAATAAGCAGACTACGGATGCTGCCAGTCCTGTAATCGCCGGGAAATGCTCCTTTGCCTCTATCCACTGTTGTACAAAAACAGTCACAAATAATGCTGTCATGGAAAAATCTATGCCGGTAGTATCAAAGATTATGATGTTACCCAGCCAAGCTCCCAGACAGCTTCCTAATACCCAATAAAAATGATTGAATAAAGAAATCAGCAAAAAATATTTCGCCGGTTTTACACCTTCCGGCACCTTCTCGGAACACACCAGAGAGTAGGTCTCGTCCGTCAATGTAAAAGCAAGATAGGGCTTTGTCTTCCCCATATCCCTATACTTATCCACCATAGAGATACCATAAAACAAATGTCTGGCATTCACCATAAGTGTGGCAACAGCAGTTTGCAGAATACCTGCTCCCCCTGTCAACAAACTTATTCCTAAATACTGCATGGAACCCGCATAAATAAGCAAACTCATCGCCAGCACCCAACCAATGCCAAAACCATTTTTCACCATGAGAATGCCAAAACTGATGCCTAATACGATATACCCTGTAAATACAGGGAAGGTTTTCAACAAAACCTGTTTCACTAATTTCATATCACACTACCAAAACCTCTTCTAATTTTCAGGAACCTCCATCTTTGAAGCTTCTTTCCCGCTTATCCTAAATTCTCATCATACACTGCACGCTCACCGCCGATAAACTTCGCTCTGGTACGGGCACAAACCAAATGTGCCTCTCCAATCTGCTTGGTAGCGATACGTACCGGCACAGCCACATTCTTCAGATGCATTCCGATTAAAGTATCGCCAATATCCATTCCTGCATGAGCCTTTATATGTTCTACAGCTACAGGATGTTGGAAATATTTATAAGCATTTGTCGCAAAGGAACCTCCTGCCTTGGGCTGAGGCACTACATTCACCTGCTCATATCCATATCTATCTGCCGCTTCCGCTTCCATAATAAGTGCACGATTTAAATGCTCACAGCATTGTGCAGCCAAATAGATATCCGCTTCCTGAACCGCCTGATAAATACCGATAAAAACCATCTCTGCCACCTCAGGACTGGAGTAAGTACCAATCTTAGCACCGCTCACCTCACTACTGGAACAGCCCACCACAAGAATCTGTCCCTTTTGAAGCTTTGCCACCTCTAAAAGCTCCTTGGTTGCTGTATATGCCTGTTGCTCTATTTCTTTTAATTCTTTTTCCATACTAAATACCTCGTCGCTTGTTTTTCTGCTCGCGTACATTATATCATACTTTCAGTAGTTTTCCATGAAAAAATATACAAAAAAAGACCAGCAAACCTGCTGATCTTTTAATCGGAGTGACAAGATTCGAACTTGCGGCCTCCGCCTCCCTAAGACGGCGCTCTAACCAAACTGAGCCACACCCCGGCAACAAAATTGATTATACTAGGTCTTAGAGAAAAATGCAAGTACTTTTTTAAATTTTTTTAATTTTCTGAGTTGTTTTGAATTTTCACACTCTTTTGTTATGAATTATTACTCTCCTGTTTTCTATGTTCTGTGTTTTTAGGTCTTCTTCTTTTTCTTCTATGATGATTATTACCCGTTTTTTTCTCAGAAGCATCTGCAGGGGATGTTTCCTGTACAGAAGCACTTACTTCTGCGATAATTTGTGCCAGTGCATCTGTATTTGCTCCTTTTGTTTTCGATGGGACAGGTTGCTTTTCCCTTTTTTCATGCTCCTGCCCGATTTGTTTGTTTTCATGCTGCACTTTCGCCTGAGCTTTCTGCTGCATTTTCTCCTGCTGTTCCTTTGTCTGCGGTTCTGCAGTTCTGTTCGCCTGCACATTCTCCTGTTTTGAATCTGCTTTACCATGCATCACGCGTTCTGCAGTACCAAAACCTGCTTCTGCTTTCCTCTTCTCTGTAAGCCTGTCTTTTTTTTCTTTATTTTTGCGCTGCTTCGCCTGATGCACTGTTGTAGAATTCCCCCGTTCTACAATACCGGCTCTTCCTCCATTTCTGCGATTCACATCATCTCGAAGCAGAGAATACAAGGTAGACATCAACGGAATGAACATCAGCATACCTACCACACCAAACAAGCTTCCACCTACGCTGACAGACATGAGCACCCAAATAGAGGGCAATCCCACGGAATTTCCAACCACCTTGGGATAAATCAGATTCCCCTCCAGCTGCTGAATAATCAAAAACATAACAACAAACCACAATGCCTGTATAGGATTGTCAATCAGTATCATAAACGCACCTACACCACATCCAATAAAAGCACCTACAATTGGGATTAGGGAAGTAAATGCAATCAGGGTACCAATCATAATCGCATAGGGCATCCGGAATATGGTCATGAATACCACGAACAAGATACCTAATATGACAGCTTCCAGACACTGTCCGCAAATAAAATTACTGAAATTCACATACAATCTATGAAACACTTCTTTAATGGTTCTGTTCTGCTTCACAGGCACATAAGCATCCAAAATACGAATTGCCTGATTCTGTAACTTCTCCTTCTGAGACAAAATATATATAGCAAATACAAAGGCAATAAAAACATTTGCCACTCCACCGATAATACTGGTAGCCACAGTAACGGTAGAGCCCACCATACTGCCCACACCATTCTTTAAGAAATTACCTACATTGCTGATAATGCTTTCCCAGTTAAACTCGATATTCTCCAGCTCCTGAATCTGTGCTGTCAACTCCGGATAATCTGTAGTCAGATTTTTCAACCAAACCAATACATCCTGTAAAAAAGGAGTAATCTTTGCTCCCAAAGTACTGATGGTAGTTCGTAATTGTGGTACTACTGCCACAACTACCAAGGCCAAGATAGCAAACACAAAAATAATGGATAACACCATGCAGAGAGGTCTCTTCAACTTCCCTGCCACCTTACCATTCCACTTTTTCAGCAACTTCTTCTCCAGGCTATTCATGGGAATGTTCAAGATGAAAGCAATGGCCCCTCCGATTAAAAACGGTAGAAAGATTCCCACCAATAGCTTTAAGCCGCCAAATAAAATTTCACTATATATCAACAATAATACTATCACCGCCACAAATACTATCAGTTTATATATTTGTTTCAGTTTTACCTTATCAAAACCCATAATACTTTACCAAGCCTTTCCCACCTCATTCGTATTTAGCCTTTCTGCTCCAGCAATCGTAATAAAAATTGCCACACCCTCTCTGCTGAGGATATACTGAGGCTTTCTTCTGTAGTATGAATATTTCTCATATTCGGACCAAAAGAAACACAATCCAAATCTTTGATTTTTCCTGCTAATAAGCCACATTCCAAGCCTGCGTGAATTGCCTCCACTTTCGGTTCTTCCTGATACATCTCCTGATAAAGAGCCACCATCTTATCCCGCAAAGGAGAGTTCACACGATATGCCCAACCAGGATAGTCTCCGGAAACCTCCGCTTCCCCACCAGCCAGTACTACTATGGACATCAACTTCTCAATCAAATTCTGTTTGGCACTCTCGATACAGCTTCTGACGGAAAAATCTGCCTGCAAACCATTCTCATCACACATTAAAATACCCAAATTCAAAGAAGTCTCTACCAAGCCCAAAACATCCGCACTCATAGCCTGCACGCCATTGGGAAGACCATTTAGGAAAGCAGCAACTACATTCAGCTCAGTGCCGCATACTGCCTGTGCCTCCTTTTGAGCCATAGTTGTCATACCTACAAAAAACTCCGGATCCTTAGTTGCCAGTTCTTCCTTCACTTCTGCCTCAAATTCCTTTACTACAGCTTCAAAAGCCTTAGTCTGAGAAGCCTCTACCATCAGCACCAGCTTAGTTTCTCTGGGAATGGCATTATCTGCCATACCGCCCCGGACACTTACCAATCCCACCTCTACATCCTGCATACTAAGCTTCCACAACAGTCTGCCTGCCAGCTTATTGGCATTGCCTCTTTCCTTATGAATTTCTGCACCGGAGTGTCCACCTGCCAAACCGCCTACAAGCACTTCATAGCCTTTTCCCTGCATCCGGGAAAAAGCCGGTTGTAGTCTGCATTCTACTCTTGCACCGCCGGCACAACTGGTCAAAAAGATACCTTCGTCCTCCGAATCAATATTCAACAAACGACTTCCCTTCAGCATGGACAAATCAATGGCTCTGGCTCCATACATACCAGTCTCCTCGTCCACGGTAATCACTACTTCCAGACGCGGATGCTTAATAGAATCATCATCCAATATAGCCAATGCATATGCCACTGCAATACCATCATCACCACCTAAACTGGTGCCTTCCGCATATACCTTATCTCCATCCACCTTCAATTTCAAGGGCTCCTTCGTCATATCGATAACCAACTCCGGCTTATGCACTGCTACCATATCCATATGTCCCTGAATAATAACCGGTGGTTCTGCTTCATAACCTACACTGGCTTCCTTGATAATAATAATATTCTTCACTTCATCCTGTATCACTTCCAGATTTCGCTCCTGTGCAAAGTCTTTCAGATAATCACTGATTGCTTCAACATTACCGGAACCATGGGGAATGTTACAAAGTTCTTCAAAATAGTAAAAAACCTTCTTGGGTTCTAAATTCTCTAATACTCTCATAAATTACCTCGCATAAAATATTACTATCTTTTATCATAACCTATTTATAAAAAATATACCACTAAAAAATGTATAAAAAAAGACGCTTTTTATTGCGTCCTATAAAAACTCCCCGAGTAGGGCTCGAACCTACAACAACTCGGTTAACAGCCGAGTGCTCTACCATTGAGCTATCGAGGAATAATTCTCCGGTGAACTAGCTTGTCCACCGGAGATAGTATATGCTTTTCAGCCAATATTATGCTAACTTGCTCTTTGCTAATTCAGCTAAGGTTGCAAAACCTTCTGCATCATTAACAGCCATTTCAGCTAACATCTTTCTGTTCATTTCTACGCCTGCTAACTTCAAACCGTACATGAACTTGCTGTAAGAAAGACCATTCAATCTTGCAGCTGCGTTGATACGAGCAATCCACAACTGTCTGAACTGACGCTTTCTTTCCTTTCTACCTGCATAAGAGCTGGTCAATGCTCTCATAACAGACTGCTTTGCGATTCTATACTGCTTGCTTCTAGCTCCTCTGTAGCCCTTTGCAAGCTTTAATACTCTATTGTGTTTCTTCTTAGCATTTAAGCCACCTTTAATTCTTGCCATGTCTCATTCTCCTCCTTACCTGATTATAAATATGGTAAAATCTTCTTCATTGTCTTGATATTTGTAGCGTCTACCATAGCTGCCTTTCTAAGATTTCTCTTAGTCTTTCTGGTCTTCTTGGTTAAGATATGGCGCTTGTAAGCTTTGTTTCTCTTTAACTTACCTGTTCCGGTTAATTTAAAACGCTTTGCAGCTGATCTGCTAGTTTTCATTTTTGGCATAACAATTTCCTCCTAAATTTCCTTAATCTATTTTAACTATTGCGTATTAACGCTTTTCAGTTAAAAACATGGTCATATTTCTTCCTTCTACCTTCGGAGCCTTATCCACTACTGCAATATCTGCCAGGAGCTCTGCGAAGTCATCCAGAATATGTTTGCTACTGTTCATATGTGCCATTTCACGGCCACGGAAACGCAATGATACCTTTACCTTATCGCCCTTGGTCAAAAACTTTCTCGCTGCATTTGCCTTGGTATTCAGGTCATTGGTGTCAATATTGGGAGACAGACGGATTTCCTTGATTTCAATTACCTTCTGCTTCTTCTTTGCTTCCTTTTCCCTTCTCATCTGTTCATACTTATACTTGCCGTAATCAGCAATCTTGCAGACCGGGGGTTTTGCAGTCGGAGCAATCTTGATTAAATCTACACCGGCTTCTTCTGCAAGTGCCATAGCTTCCTTGATGGACATAATGCCCAACTGTTCGCCTTCTTCTCCGATTACACGTACTTCTTTGTCTCTGATTTGTTCATTGATTAATAAATCGCTAATGGTTTTACCCTCCATTCAGAAAATCAGTTAATTGTTGCAATAAAAAAGTGAATAGTCACAACTATCCACTCTTAATCGCAAAATAAACTCCCACGGCATACGCCTGACAAAAGTATATTTAACTATCAAATCATTGACACTTACTAGCCCCATTGCTGTAAGGTGAGAGTGGACGCTCTGCTTGTTTATGTGTATTCACATGCTTAATTACTTTATCACAGGTTTTCTGTCATGTCAACACTTTTTCAAAATTATTTTTATTTTTTATCGACGTATTCCTCTAAATCAATCGGAACAGAGCCTTCCTCTATTATTTCCAGCATCAATGCGGCAATCTTTGGGTCAAACTGCGTACCACTACCGTTCTTTATTTCCTCAATAATCGCCGACATTTCCAGCTTCGGTCTGTAACAACGCTCACTACTCATAGCATCAAAAGAATCCGCTACGGCAATAATACGGGCAAATAGCGGGATTTTCTCTCCCTTGATACCGGTCGCGTACCCTGTACCATCATATCTTTCATGATGATATCTGGCACCATCTGCGATTCCTTTCAAGGCAGTAAAGTCCTTTAAAATATCCCCGCCAATGGTTACGTGCTTTTCGATTTCCGCACGTTCCTCCGGTGTCAACTTGCCCTTTTTATTCAAAATAGCATCTGTTATACCGATTTTTCCTATATCATGCAAAAGTGCTATGTAATACAGGCGATCTCTTTCCTCCTGAGAGATACCCATTCGATTCGCCAGCTCCTTGGAATACAAAGCCACCCTACGGGAATGTCCTAATGTATATGTATCCTTGGCATCAATCAGGTTTGCAAACATCTGAAAACTCTGATTTACAATACTTTCAAACTCTTTTTGCTTCTTACGGATTTTCCAGGTTCGAATTGCTGTTGCTATAATGATGATTTCCAATACTGCAAAGATACCCAAAGCTATCTTCCAGGCAGTAAACATAGTTAAATCATTCAAACCAATCTTCTTATGATAATAAATCGTAAACTCTTCTACATTGTTTAACTTCTGTGAGTAAAGAATAAAGCCAAAGGTTCGATTACTCTCCGGCAAAATCATCTCAATATCTTCCTGCGGCGTAAAGTAAATCACATTATTCTCAAAGGTCATCTCACCATTCCAATAATCAGTTAACTGACAACCTCTAATCAGAACAATCTTTGCACTCCAGTCATACAGGGTTTCTTCACCCTTATTATCAAATCTCACATCGTATTGCATACCGTAACCATATCCATGTGCTGTTTCATTCCAATGCTTGGAAATAGTCATCTTTGATGCATATGTATCAGATTCGTTTCCCATGGTGTAGGAAAATTCCTTGCTGTTGTAATAATCTACATAGGCATTCATTCCTACCAGCCACGCAACCATGGCAATGACTATCAATATTTGAAAAACAATTGATTTTTTACTCACAATTTTTCCTCACACTCAAGATTATTCCATGCAGGGCACATTCTTATGCCCCGCATAGAAATCTGTCACTACTTCTCGGTAAATGTTGCGCAAGCTGTTTCCTTGCTTTCGTTAGCACGGGTTCCACGGATATCCACATGCTCTGCGATACACTTGTAGTTCTGATTGTACATACATTTTACTGCTTCACAATCAATACTGATGGTTTTACTGGGATGGGAAAGAGAACTGGTATAAGAATCATTTCCCTCTCTTTTGACAGCAAAGCTTTCACAACAAGTATCTTCATATTTATCGGCATGCTTGCCACCAACCATTATATCACCTTTGGAACATAAATGTTCCTTATTATAGATACAACTTTCTGCTCCGCATTTTAATTCAGCCATATTTCCTCCATTCTGTCAACCATATAAATTGACTTTTTACTACTGCTTACTCTCATAGTATGAACGGAGCCTGCTGATTTTATTCTCATTTGTTCAAAACCATTTGTAAATTCATCACAACAAAATCCGGAACAATTTATTTATTTTCTTCTGCAACGACTTCCTTACGAATTTCCTTGGTACGGATTTCCTTGCAAATCTGGTCAATGAACTCCTCTAAAGTCTTCTGACCTTCATCACCGGCAAAGCGGCTTCTGACAGATACCAGACCTTCCTCTTCTTCCTTCTGACCAACGACTAACATATAAGGCACCTTAGCCAGTCTGGTCTCACGGATCTTGAAACCAATCTTTTCTGCACGCTTGTCGGTAGTAGCAAGGATACCATTTTCCTTTAACTGTGCCTCTACCTTTGCGGCATAATCCGCATACTTGTCAGAAATAGGAAGCACTCTTACCTGCTCAGGACAGAGCCATGTAGGGAATTTACCTGCATACTTTTCAATCAACCAGGCAAGGGTTCTCTCATAGCAGCCCATAGAGGTTCTATGAATAATGTAAGGACGTACCTTGTCACCATTCTGGTCAATATAGTACATATCAAACTGCTCAGCCAGTACAGCATCCCACTGAATGGTAATCATGGTGTCTTCCTTGCCATATACATTCTTTGCCTGAATATCTACCTTCGGACCATAGAAAGCAGCTTCACCTTCTCCCTCGTAGAAAGGAATACCCAGCTCATTCAATACGTCACGGATATTCTGCTGTGTTTCTTCCCAAACTTCTGCAGAACCAACGTACTTTTCCTTATTATTCGGATCCCACTTAGACAAACGATAGGTAACATCCTCACCCACACCGAGAGTATCTAAGCAATATTTAGCCAGTGCCAGACAACCCTTGAACTCTTCTACCATCTGGTCAGGTCTTACGATTAAGTGACCCTCGGAAATAGTAAACTGACGTACACGGGTTAAACCATGCATTTCACCGGAGTCCTCATTACGGAACAAGGTTGAAGTCTCACCATAACGGATAGGCAAATCTCTGTAGGATTTCTGGCTTGCCTTATATACATAATACTGGAACGGACAGGTCATAGGTCGCAGTGCAAATACTTCCTTATCCTTTTCTTCGTCACCCAGAACGAACATACCTTCCTTGTAATGATCCCAGTGACCGGAAATCTTGTACAAATCACTCTTTGCCATCAAAGGTGTCTTGGTACGCACATAACCGCGTTTCTCTTCCTCATCCTCAATCCAACGCTGCATGGTCTGTATCATCTTCGTACCCTTCGGCATCAATAGCGGCAGACCCTGACCGATAACATCTACTGTGGTGAAAAGCTCCATTTCACGACCTAATTTGTTATGATCACGAAGCTTAATATTCTCTAAATACTCCAGATACTCAGCTAATTCTTCCTTCTTATTGAAGGCAGTACCGTAAATACGCTGTAACATAGCATTTTCAGATTTTCCTCTCCAATATGCACCGGATGAAGAAATCAGCTTGTAAGCCTTGATATTCTTGGTACTCATTAAGTGAGGACCTGCACAAAGGTCTACGAAATCGCCCTGGCTGTAGAAGGAGATTTCTGCATCTTCAGGTAAATCTCTAATTAACTCTACCTTGTAAGGCTCGTTGCGGTCTTCCATGAACTTAATAGCTTCTTCTCTGGGAAGAGTGAATTTCTCTAACTTAGCACCTTCCTTGATGATTTTCTTCATCTCGGCTTCAATCTTGTCCAAATCCTCTCTGGTGAAAGGAGCATAATCAAAGTCATAATAAAAACCATTGTCGATGCTGGGGCCAATGGTCAGCTTCGCCTCCGGGAACAGTCTCTTCACCGCTTCTGCCATAACATGAGCTGTGGTATGACGAAGTGTTGCCAGACCAGCCTTGTCATTTGCAGTTAAAATAGATAATTCACAGTCCCTATCAATCACGGTACGTAAATCCGCCACCTGACCGTCTACCTCTGCAGCACATGCCACTCTGGCAAGACCTTCACTAATGTCTACTGCGATGTCATAAACACTCTTTGCTTCTGCATACTCCTTTACGGAGCCGTCCTTTAAAGTAATTTTCATATCCTTTTCCTCCTTAAACATAAAAATCCCTTGCAACAGTAACTATTGCAAGGGACGTAATTTACGCGGTTCCACCCTCGTTGCCTGCCAATGGCAGACCACTCATTTACCTGTAACGTAGGCTTACGGGCTGTATTA
>JAZLEI010000039.1:0-4742 GCA_045615205.1 Acetatifactor sp. | reverse complement strand
GTATGTTAGGGGATTTGGGCATTGATGTTACCACGTTGGGAAATCATGAGTTTGATTATAAGGCAAAGGGTCTGGCAAACATGATGAATCGAGCCGTGGAAAGTGGAGATGTACTTCCGGCTATGGTGGTTTGCAACGTAGACTGGGAGGCTATGGAGGCAGCGGGGCTGACTGCTGACCAGCAACTTTTGGAAAGTGCCTTTGCCAATTATGGTGTGCAGAACTATGTGGTAGTGGATAAGGATGGCGTAAAAATAGCCATCACAGGCGTATTTGGGAAGGATTGTTTGAATTGTGTGCCGAACTGTCCTTTGCTCTTTCAGGATCCGGTAGAGGCTGTGAAAGAAACAGTGGAGGAGATACAGGAAAAAGAGCAGGTAGACATGTTGGTTTGTGTTTCCCATAGCGGAACTTGGGCGGATGAGGCGAAGTCTGAGGATGAAATTCTGGCAAAGGCTGTGCCGGAGCTGGACTTAATCATCAGCGGGCATACCCACACCAAACTGGAGAACCCCATACAGCATGGGGATACCTATATTGTATCTGCTGCTGAGTATGGCAAGTATTTGGGCAGCCTGTCAATGAACCAAATAGAAGAAGGAGTCTGGGAAATGACTTCTTATGAATTGATTACGGTGGATAGTACGATACAGCCGGATGCTGCGGCACAGCTAAAGATAGATTCCCTCATGGATACGATAGACAGCAAATATTTGGAACAGTTTGGGTATACCCGGGAAGAAATATTATGTACCAATGAAGTGGATTTTGTGGACCTTTCCAGTTTGGGAGCTGAACATACAGAATTGAATTTGGGAAGTATTCTGGCAGATGCGTATACCTATGGAGTAGAAAATTTGTCTGACGGGGATGACCATCCGGTGGATGTGGCTGTTGTGCCTGCCGGAACTGTGCGTGATACCTACGCAAAGGGCTATATTACTACGGAAAATGTGTTTCATTCTTTTTCCCTTGGCATAGGAAAGGATGGTATACCGGGGTATCCCCTAATCAGTATTTATTTGACCGGAGAAGAGTTAAAGACTGCTGCGGAGATTGATTCCAGTATTTCCGACTTGATGCCAACTGCCCGTTTATATACGGATGGCTTGTGTTGGACCTATAATCCAAACCGAATGATTTTAAATAAGACGATAGATGTGTATCTGCGAAATGCTGCCGGGGAAAGAGTAGAACTGGAGGAGGATAAGCTTTATCGGGTAGTAACAGATTTTTACTCTTCCCAGATGTTGGGGGGAGTGACAGACTTGTCCTACGGGCTATTATCGATTGTTCCCAAATTCGCTGATGGAACGCCTATTACCAATTATGAAGATGCCATTGTAATGAATGGAGACCGGGAACTGAAGGCATGGGTGGCAATAGCTGCTTACATGAAATCCTTTGAAGATACAGATGGTGACGGTATCGGTAATGTGCCGGCAAGGTATGCTACGCAGGAAGGGCGAAAAGTAGTAGAGGACAGTAAAAATATTGGAGATTTATTAAAGAATCCGAATAAGTTTTTCTTTTTAATAGTGGCTGTGATTTTACTGGTTCCGGCTATTGTTGTACTGGTGATAGTACTTTTGTGGAAAGTGATAAGGAAGCTGATGCGGAAAGGGAATAAAAGGAGGAAACAGAAATGAAGGTCTTATTAATTAACGGTAGTCCTCACAAGGAGGGCTGTACTTATGTAGCATTAAAGGAAGTAGCAACTACTTTGGAAAAAGAAGGCATTGAAACGGAAATCGTATGGATTGAAAACAAACCGGTTGGTGGTTGTATCGCTTGTGGTACCTGTCGTAGCACCGGTAAGTGTGTATTTGATGATGTGGTGAATAGAATCCGTGAGAAATGTGAGCTGGCGGATGGTTTTATCTTCGGCAGTCCGGTGCATTATGCGGCAGCCAGTGGTAATCTGACTGCTTTTATGGATAGATTGTTCTATAGTGCCGGAAGTACTTTTTATATGAAGCCTGCAGCCTGTGTTTTGTCAGCAAGAAGAGCCGGTACCACGGCTGCCTTTGACCAGCTGATGAAGTATTTTACCATTAGTCAGATGCCGGTGGTTTCTTCCCGTTATTGGAACATGGTGCATGGAGCAGCACCGGAGCAGGTGTATGAGGATGAGGAAGGTTTGCTCATCATGCGTATGTTAGGCAGAAATATGGCTTATATGCTGAAATGCATGGAGGCAGGTAAGCAGGCAGGAGTGAGCTTGCCGGAGAAGGAAGAGTTGGTGTTTACCAATTTCATACGATAAGTTAGGGATAAGGGAGAAGGATATGGCGAAGAAGGTATTGGTACCTACAGTAGAGGAAATTTTAGAATATAGGGAGGCAATTCGGGAGGAAAGAATTGCTTTCGAATATACCATTGAGGGAAATGCGAAGCTGAGGGAAATGACACTGCGACTTTTGGAAGCCGCAGGAACAGAGGAGGTTGCAGCAAGAACCTGGCAATTTTGCAAAAATCTGACAAAGTGCTCGCATGCACCTGTATCCGGGGCAGATTATAAAAAGATGCAGAAATATGTGGAGGATACAGAGCTGATAGATGTGGTCTTAACTGCAGTGCAGGGTTATTATCCAACCGATAAAAACAGTATTTTGAGTGGTTTTGACATTATTGGTTATTATTACTGTGTGGCACTTCTTTCTCAGTCTGTATATCGGAGAGAAGAATGTCTGGATTATTTAGGGAAGCTTACGAATTACGTGGTAGAGCAGTGTGAAGGTCATATTTCCGTATTGCTACGAAATATGCAGAGGCTGGAGAAGGAGTATTCGGATTTGAAGCCGTTTAAGAAGATGCTGGAGAGTGTTGGCAAATAATCGTAGTCAAGCGAGGGATGTATCAAAGGAGGTCGCAAACATGATAAAGGAAGACGGCTTTACCACATTTTTATTAAAAGCCAAGAAAAATACCTATGCGGCACATGGTGCAGAGGTGGCTTCTACCAGACCATCATCTCATGATTTGCAGTATGCAGAAGGCGATTATATGTACTATGATACATACCTTGGAGGTGCGAAGTTTTCAGGGGAAGAGGCTGTTTGGGAAAAGGATAAGCCGGTTTGGTGTATGAATTATTCCGGAAGGGTCACAGGAGAAGGTTTTTCGGGAGATTTTCTAAAGGAAGCTTTGATGGAGGTACCGAAGGAGATGCCTTATCGAGGTCCGGTGCTTTATGAGAACGGTGAATATCGTTATGAATGTGAAGTGTCCGGTGAACTGGAATGGTTCCAAGGCTATGAGCGGATTTATAAATCAGGAACGCAGATATACGAGTGTTATTTTCATGGAGGGGAAGTGCAGTAGGGGTGATGCAAGACATTAAAATGGTAGTAACAGATTTGGATGGAACTTATTTAAGGGATGACAAGACGATTTCGGAGTACACCAAGGATGTCATAGGACGGATACGAGCTAAGGGGATAAAGTTTGTCATAGCCACAGCCAGACCGGTGCGAGCAGTGCGGGACTGGTTACCGGATGTTCAGTATGATGCAGGGGCTTTTCATAACGGCGCTGTGGTGATGGAAGGAGAGCACCGAATCGGCGGAAAAGGAATAGAACAGGCTACGAGGCTGATAGTAAGGATACTGCAGAAACAGCCTCAGGCTCACATCGCTGCAGAGGTGAATGACTGGTTGTATGCCAACTTTGATGCACAAACCATATGGCCGGGAATTGAATATACTGCAACTATAGATTTTGCAGAGATAGAGGGAATGACAGCGGATAAGGTGATTATCGAGGCTCATTCTATCGAAGAGATGGAGCAATATCAGGAATATCTGTCGGAGGAGCTGTATTTACGGCTGTCAGAGAATGTGATAGCCATGATAATGAATAAGGAGGCGACAAAGTCTGGCAGTATTCGGATGTTGGCAGAACGTTATGGGTTCTCCATGGAGCAGGTAGTTGCCTTTGGAGACGATTACAATGATATGGATATGCTTCAGGTCTGTGGCAGGGGTGTCGCTGTGGCGAATGCCCTGGAAGCTGTGAAGGCAGTTGCGGATGAGGTGTGCGATAGCAATAATGAAGATGGTCCGGCGAAATGGCTGGAGAGGGAGTGTTTGTAGTAGGTACCGAGGAGAAATCGGTAAAGGTACAGGATATTTTGTAAGAAAAAGAAGCATAGCGTAACGAAGAGAGAGGCAATCTGCTGTCATGGGCGGATTGCCTCTTTATAAAGGGCAAATTTTGAATAACGAAAAGTTTCATTGCAATTCTTTTCCTGCCATGATATGATGATTACAAGCAAGAGTTCTATTTTTCAAAATTCAAGTTTCTATGGGCGTGTGTCCATTCGTAGATTCCCTTGCGAAATACTCAAATAAGTGTAGGGAAGGTTCCCTGCGGAAAGGAAATTGAATATGTGTAAGAAATGGTTGTTGAGGAAGAGTCTCGGCAGCGTAAAGCGTTTGTTTGCGTTTTCGTCAGGCTGGGAATTTCGTAGCAATCGAAAGGTCAAGGACAGGCTGTTTCGGGAGCTTTTTGCGAAGGATAAGGAAGATATCAGATGCTTATGAAGTGACAGAGGAAGAAAAGAGTTTGGAGGTGGTTGTGAGGATGATTAATATTAATTATGGTCGGAATAAAGAACTGATGCAGGGCTGTAGTAAGCTGGAGGAGTATGCCTTCTTCATACATCAGGTGCGGTTGAATTTACAGAAGGGCATGAAGCGTAAGAAAGCTGTGGATGAGGCTATCTTTTACTGTATTGAACA
>JAZLEI010000038.1:0-25287 GCA_045615205.1 Acetatifactor sp. | reverse complement strand
TGTAATTTACTATAAATTCAATTGTATATTATAACTCTGAAGCAACTAAGTAGATGGAGGTGAAAAATAATGATTACGGTTGTGAAAAAGCTTTTACAAGCAGGAGATGAGGAGCAAATTGAAAACGTACTTAAGGATATTGAACGAGAGGCATTTATGGATGGATATTATTATGCAATTACTGTTTTGAAACAGAATATAGTAAAAAATGAAGAACCAAGTAGCTGAGTAATTGGCTACTTGGTTCTTCCTAATATGTCACTAATAATTTGTTGTATATGAGCTAGTTGAGTTTCGGACAAGCCGCTGATTTCAATATAATTACGATTGTCAAGCTCCAGTAAGTAATCAGTACTCACGGAAAAGTACTGAGAAATATTGATGAGCATTTCGATGGATGGCAGGATGTTATTGTTTTCCCAATTTGAAATGGTTTGCTTTGAAACACTTAGATATTCAGCTAGTTGTACCTGACTTAAGTTGTGGGAAAGTCGTAATGATTTTATTCTATCTCCAAACATGTAAAAACCCCCTTTTTATATAGGTTATGCGAAAGAAAGGATATTTACAAAATACTAAAGTATTGCTATAATAGACCTGATGAAAATGGGAGTACTATTACTGGTAACTTAAGGGAGGCGCGTGAGGAAATGGCAAAAGAAATAACAGAAAGACAAGGAAAAGCGGTTGTTTCTTTATATTTAGGGAAACTGCAGAGAAATAAGTTGAATTATAATGAGTGCGTTGATGAGATTAGGAGAAAACTTGAGAAGGAGGGATATAGTAACGGTTCTATTTTAGGCGTGTTATCCGAATTTAATCATCAAGCAGAGAAGTATGGAAATTATAAATGGTAAAGGAGATAAGAATATGGGATTCATGGATAAAGTTAATAAAGCAGTTGAGAGAACAGCTAATAAGCTGGAAGAAAATCAAAAAAGGGTAGAAAGTAGAGTTCGCTCAGAATTAAGAAGACGTTCAGATGATGAAATAAGGCATCTTATCCGTAATGGTACTCATGATAGAGGTCGCGAACTGGCAATGGAGGAAGCTGATAGACGAGGAATTAGTTATTAATGAAATAATATATATAAAAGGAAAAGTCAAATAAAAATACCTTAGATGACATATAGCTTAGTTTTGCTTCGCTGTATGTCATCTTTAGATTTAAAGAAGTAAGGTGATGAAAATGACACGTATCAAAGTAAGTCAATACAAGATATACGAAAAAGGCAGAGAGTACTCTGTCTTAAAATTTCCCTGCATAAAGCATATGTGGGTATATGATGACAGACCAGAGGAAGACTGCTATATGGTTGATGGTCCACCAGAAGTGTTTTCAATGCTAAAATATGCCTTTGCTATTTTAATAGAGGCTTCTGATAAGATAATATACTTTCCGTGTAAACAGGATGGAATTGGAAGTTATTATACGGAGAATTATGACCTTGTTTTGTGTGGTCCGAAAGCGCAGTTTCGCAGGTCGCTTTGGGTGAAATTAAAAAGAAAGCTTCAGGATAGCAATCTGACAGAGAAGTATGTATTGCAATATTCCAGAAAGAAGCTGGATGATTTCTGTCTAAGCCGATTGTTGGAAAAAGATGACAGATATAATTCTGTTCGTTATTTTATCAAAACGGAAATGGCCAAGAAAATGAAGAAGGAGTACTTCGAGGAAGTTGTTGGAGAAACGGTATTTATGGTGGTTGGTAAGGAGGAATGCTACTATTACCATTACCGTATCTGCAAGGATTTGGATGAATATGAAGCGGGATACAGATATGGTACATGGACAGCAGTTGGATATATTCTGCCTGACAAAGCAATTCAATCCATGTATGAAAAGTGAATTGTAAAAATAAGGAATCTGAATGACATATTATAATAGTGATACAAATTATCAGTGGCGAAGTCGGTTGTGGCTTCGCTGTTTTTTTATGCTTAGAAAGGTAGGTGACAAAGAGTAAAGCATAAATGGAAAACGAGAAGCGAATGTAAGAAAATGAAGTCATTTAAAAGTGGATTTAAGAAAGGAGAAAAAATTATGGCAGCGAATGTAGAAACAATGTTTTACACAAGGGAGAAGCCCTGGCATGGGCTGGGAATCAGAGTAGAGGAGGCACCAACATCAGCAGATGCATTGCGTCTGGCTGGACTGGATTGGGAGGTATTGCAGGAACCGATTTTTACGGATACCGGTAATTTAATCAGTGGTTACAAGGCAAATGTACGCAGTACGGATAAGAGGGTACTTGGAGTGGTTACAGACCGTTATAAGATTGTACAGAATGTAGAAGCATTTGAGTTTACGGATGCACTGTTAGGAGAAGGAGTTCGTTATGAAACGGCAGGTTCTTTGCAGGAGGGTAGAAAGGTATGGTTACTGGCAAGACTGCCTAGGGAGTATATCATTGGTGGGGAGCGAATTAGTCCTTATCTGGTCTTTTCAAATTCGCATGATGGTAGCGGTGCCGTAAAGGTGGCTGTAACTCCTATAAGGGTAGTCTGTAATAACACACTGAACCTTGCGCTGGATACAGCAAAGAGAAGCTGGTCCATGATTCATACCGGAAATATACAGGAAAAGATTCAGGAGGCTAAGGATACTTTGTTTTTGGCAGAAGCATATATGGACGAGCTTGGAAAGGAGTTTGAGAACCTGAGAGCTAAGGAACTTACAGATTCCCAGGTTATGGAATACATAGAGATACTGTTACCCATTGAAAAGGATGCTTCTGTTTTGCAGGTTAAGAATATTAAGCGACTGAGAGCAGATATGGCAGCAAGGTATTTTGATGCGCCGGATTTAAAGAAGGTTGGCAATAATGCATACCGTTTCATTAACGCAGTAAGTGATTTTGCAACCCATAGTGCGCCGCTTAGAAAGACCACAAATTATCAGGAGAACATGTTCAGCCGTACGGTAGAGGGTAATCCTCTTATTGATAAGGCATACCAGATGGTGACAGCAGCTTAGGGGACAGGTAAAATGCCTGTCCTTATTTTATATGGAGGTGGATGATGAAAGTATTAGTAAAAACAGCCAACATGGCAAGGGAAGAATGGTTAAAGTGGAGAACCAAAGGTATCGGTGGTTCAGATGTCTCAGTGCTTATGGGAGTGAATAAGTACCGCTCCGTATTTCAGCTTTGGCTGGAAAAGACAGGGCAGGTAATGCCGGAGGAGAAAGAGTCTGAGTTTACCCATTTTGGAAATGTACTGGAACCTGTAGTGAAGAAGGAGTTTACCAAGAGAACCGGATTAAAGATACGAAACAAGAGAGCTCTTTTGCAGAGTACAGAACATCCTTTCATGGTAGCAGATTTGGACGGTGTGATTGCCGAAAACGGGGAGATGGTGCTCTTTGAGGCCAAGACTGCCAGTGTCTATAAGCAGGAAATCTGGGAGAGGGGAGTTCCGGTAGAGTACCAGTTGCAGGTTCAGCATTACATGGCAGTGACAGGCTGTAAAAAGGCTTATGTGGCTGCATTGGTGGGCGGCAACCAGTTTTTCTACCATGAGGTACACAGGGATGATGAACTGATAGACATTATTATCCGTGTGGAGCAGAGATTCTGGGAAGAGAATGTCATACAGGAGATAGAACCTGTACCCGATGGCTCTAAGGCTACAACGGAATTTCTGAAGCAGAAATACAGCAGTTCCAATGGTGAAGTAATAGAACTGCCGGAGGAGGCGCTGGAGCTGTGCAGAAGATATGATTTGCTTTCTGAGCAGATAAAGACTTTGACGGATAGGAAAGACGCTGTTACCAACCAGCTTAAGAATTTTTTGAAGGATAATGAAGTTGGTGTTGTGGGGAACCGGCGTGTCAGCTGGAAGAGCGTGGTTTCCACGTCATTCGATAAGAAACGTTTGGAAGAAGAGAAGCGTGATATTTACGATGCGTATGTTACAAGGTCAGAATACCGTAGGTTTATGGTGGCATAGGAGGCTTGGAAAATATGAGAGACAGGTTAAAGAAAAAGCTGGGTATAGAATATGCCCGGTTTAAAGAGGATGTACTGCAGCTTACGCCCCAGGAGATTTATGAGAGGAGCTTTCAGATTGATATTACATGGAACCTGCATGAAATATTGCAGAGTTTACTGCCTGATTTGTCAGAAGAGGAAGTAAGGAAGTTATGTGTGCTGGAAAATGTGATAGGGCATTTGTTTCAGGGCTGGCTAAAGGTAGATGACAGCTGTATGGATGAGTTGAGAGCATATGTAAAAGAGAAAATTAGCACCATATGCAAAGAAAAGGAGGTGGATTAGTCATGGAAGTAAATATCAGACTGTTAAGGGCAGAGGAAATAGAATGTCGTGTGGCAACCATTAATGAAAAAGGTTTGACATTGTTATTGTACAAGGATGCCAGAGCGGATTTTAAGCTGTTGGATGAAACCTTTGGCCCGTTAGGGTGGCAGAGGACCCATCAGACCATAGATGGCAATTTGTATTGTACCATCAGTCTGTGGGACGAGGAGAAGAAGCAGTGGATTTCCAAGCAGGATGTAGGAACCAAGTCTTATTCCGAGCAGGAGAAGGGACAGGCTTCGGACAGTTTTAAAAGAGCTGCAGTTTGTGTGGGTATTGGGAGGGAGCTATATACGGCTCCCTTTATCTGGATATCAGCCAGTAAGGTGAATATCCAGTCTAAAGGTGACAGGTTTATGACCTATGAAAAGTTTAAGGTAAAGAGTATTTCCTACAATGAGCAGAGGGAAATAGTGGAGCTGACAATAGTAAATGATGCAGGACGTGTTGTTTATGAACTGAAATTAGAAGCTGTTGCAAAGCCTGAGCAGGAAGGAATCTCTTTGTTACAGAGAAAGCTGTTAGAGGAGGAACTTGCAAGAACCGGTGTACCTATGGATAGTGTGCTGGAACGATATAGGGTAGGCAGTATAGAGGAAATGACATTGGAAGTTTATAAGAAGGCAATGAACAGCCTGAAGAAAACGCCCGGCAGAAAGGTTGCGTAATCAAAAGAGAAGAAAGAAAAAGGAGATGGATACATATGGAATACGAACAGTTTAAGAAAGAATTGGTTGAATTAGTAACTGAGAGATTGGAACAGGAGAATCTGGAGATAAAGGTAATTCCGGTGGTGAAGAACAACCATGTGGAAAAGGAAGGACTGGTATGTCATGAAAAGAATAGCAACACTTCACCTATCATTTATTTGGATGAGGTTTATCACTGGTATCAGGAGATGTCTGATATGGATGAGGTGGCAGACAGAGTTATGAAGCTCATAGACGAAAGGGTTGAACTGGACGGATATGCCCTAATAGGTGCATGGGATAAGGTGAAAAGTCAGGTTGGCATTAAGCTGGTAAATTATGAGTGGAATAAGGAAAAGTTATCTGATGTACCGCATAAACGTGTACTGGATTTAGCAGTGGTTCCTTTCTTGAATGTGGAGTTAGAGCAGTTAGGTGGAAAAGGTACTGTGGCAATTCATAACAAGTTTTTGGAAATCTGGGGGATTGAGGAAGAGGAACTATGGGAAGCAGCGGAGGAATGGCTTGAAAAGGAAGAATTTGAGTGTAAGAATATCTTCCAGCTGTTATTGGATGTGGCGGATGAATTGCCTGATATGCCACAGGGAGACAGTCTGCTATATGTTTTAGGAAACAGAAGCCGTATAAATGGTGCGGTTGCCATGCTGAGAAAGGATTTGCTGAGAGAATTTGCAGAACTGACAGGAGGCAGCTTCTATATTTTACCCAGTTCGCTACATGAGTGTCTTTTGCTCCCTGAAACCACAATGTCAGACTGTGAGCATATCAAAGAGATGATTGCAGCGGTGAATGATTCAGAAGTAAAGGCTGAGGAAAGATTGTCCTACAGTCTTTATTATTATGATTATCAGACCGGGGAACTGGAAATTAAGTAGATTTGGGGGGAGAGAGTTTATGTGGAAAGTGGTAGTGTATATCATCATCAATATTTTTAAGAAGTAGTGTGTAATGGTAGGGCTGTACTGTAGAGTATGGAATGGTGCTTTACAGTGCAGCTTTTTATAATGAGCATCAATATGAATTAGCGGGTCAATTGTTCTTGTAAAAACAGGCTTTAATGGGTATAATAAAAATAGTGTACATATGTTGAGAAATGTGGAATAAGGCTACTTAGATGATTCAAATAAGTGGAGAGGTTCAAAGATGGAACTGAGAAGAAATATATATCAAAAATTAATTGAGTGGAAAAAAGAAGATACAGGTCATGTACTGGAAGTGAAAGGTGCAAGGCAGGTTGGAAAAACTTATATTTTGAAGAAATTTGGAAAAGAAAATTTTCAAAATATGGTTTATATTAGTATGGCTGAGACAACAGGTAAAAAGTTTCTACATTGTCTATCAGTTGCTTCAGAGTGGGAAATCGGAAAACCGGTGGACGACAATCCAATCAGAAAAGCATTGGAGCTGTTTGATAACAAATTTGTGGATGATAAAAATACAGTTGTAATTATTGATGAAATACAGGAATCAGCAGAGGTATATAATCATATCCGTATGCTTGCTAGAGAGTTTCAGTGTTATGTGATTGTGACAGGAAGTTATCTAGGCAGATTGATTGAGCCGGAATTCTTTCTTCCTGCCGGGGATTTGGACCATATGATTATGGAGACGCTGACTTTTGATGAGTTCTTAGATGTTTTTGGTGAAAGAGAATTATATGAGACCATAGACCTCTATGGAAAAGGTGAACCAGAGGATTATGAAAAGTTAATGGAGTATTATGAAATCTATCAGAAGATAGGTGGATACCCTGCTGTTGTTGTATGCTATGCTCAGTATAAGGATTTAAATAAGTGCATTGCAAAAGTGGGTGATTTGATGGATATTTTTACAAATGAATCCAAGAGATATTTTAAGGATATCATTGACATGAACATGTTCCAAAAACTATTTAATGCGATTGCACTTATGATGATGCAGGAGAAACAAGGTGTGCGTGATTTGACTTCTGAACTTAGTAAGATTGCTTATCAGGAGGAAAGTGGACGAACTACGAAAAAGATGATTAATCATGCTATTAGCTGGCTACAGGAATCGCATATCATAGGATATGCTTCAAAGGCTGTAGATTGCGATTATAAGCAGATTAAGGACAATAGCCGATACTATTTCCTTGATATGGGTGTTGCGTATTATTTCTTAAGCAGAACCGGTGCCACTTATGATGTGATTAAAGGGCTTCTCGCTGAGAATTTTGTATATCTTTCCTTAAAACGCAGAATTGATAATGGTACAGAGATAGCAGGTATCGTACCTTGGTTTGCATCTTATGAAAAGATAAATGGTGAGCTTGATTTCTATGTGAGAAGTTTGGTGGATTATAAGAACTATGGTGTAGAGGTTAAGAGTACAGATTCAGCAGCTAGAACAGGACGAAAGCTGTTGGAGGATGGAAAGTTGGATTATCTGTATCTGCTGAAGGGTGAGACTAAAGGCGGTGTCGCTGAGGGAAAGGTGTTTACGGTTTCGTTGTGTTTGGCGGATAGGGTAAGGTTTGAAATATACTAATGAAAAAAGGATGATATAAGTTGGTGATAAATTTTACATTCAGGAGGAAGTATGGCTGAAAATTGTAAGATATATACTCCTGACAATTGGGTAGGTATTCTGCTTGACGAGGTTGGGTATAAAACGGATTTATATGGAAAACGCATATTAGAAAATTCGTGCGGGACAGGAAATATTCTTCGTCGTATAGTTGAGAGATATATACTGGATGCTATTAAAAGTGGATATACAACTGAGCAGATTAAAGAAGGATTACAGAGGGATATCACAGGATTGGAGATTGACCAAGATTCTTGTAAAAAATGCAAAAAGAGATTAAATTATATGGCTCAAAAATATGATATTGTAGGAGTGAAGTGGAACATAGTACAATGTGATGCCTTGATGTATGATTTAACGGAGTATTCTTATGTCATAGGAAACCCACCATATATAACATATCATGATCTTTCATTAGAAACTAGAGAGTATTTGCGAACAAATTTTGTTACATGTAAAAAGGGAAGATTTGATTATTGCTATGCATTTATTGAGCAAAGCATGAAGAATTTGCAATATCGAGGGACATTAGCATATATTTTACCGAATAGTATTTTGAAAAATGTATGGGCCAAAGATTTGAGAACGTTTATTAAACCATATTTAAGAAAAATTATTGATTTGAAAAACAAAAATGTATTTGAAGATGTGACGCTTTCTCCTATTATTTTAGTTGCTAAAAAGGAAAAGCGTACTTCGGCAGCTAAGGTTCAATATCAATGTGAAGATGAGAATTTGATGCTTAGATTAAGTGAAGATAGTTTTCAAGAAGATTTGTGGGCATTAGGTAATTATGTTACTTCATCAAAATGTAGATTTGGTGATTATTTTCAAGTCGCAAATAGTGTTGCAACGTTGTTTAATGAGGCTTTTTTATTAAAAGACTATAGGATTAAAAATAAAAAATATGTAATGGTGAAGGATAAGTTAATTGAACGAGCAATTTTACGACATGCAGTTAGTATAAAGACTGCTAATGTAGAAAAACAACCATTGATTATTTTCCCATATTCCTATGCTGATGATAAATCATTAGTTCGATATAGTGAAGAGGAATTTCAAAGAAAATATCCATGTGCTATGAATTATCTTTTGCAGTATAAGGATAGTCTTGAGGAAAGATGTTCAGATAAAACTGCAAAATGGTTTGAATATGGACGTTCTCAAGCCATAGGTCATTTAAATTGTGAAAAATTAGTTTTGTCAACTATGGTATCAGGAAAGATTAAGATAGAATATGCTGGGGATGAGGAGATACCTTATGCAGGATTATATGTTGTAGAAAAGGGTAGAATTTCTCTTGACAAGGCTAAAGAAATCTTGGAACGTGAGGATTTTTTGAGTTATGTGAAGCAATATGGTGTTCCAACAGCAGAGAATTCGTACCGAATATCAAAAAAAATTATTGAGAATTATACATTTGAGTTTTAAAAGGAGAAGATGATGGCAGAGGTATCTTTTAAAACAAATGCACGACACATAGGACAATTAGGAAGAGAGTTGGTAACAGATTTTGTAACAGCATTAGTGGAACTAATAAAGAATGCTTATGATGCTGATGCAGAATGTGCAAAGATTATTATTGAAGACACAAAGAGTATTAATGGCAAAATTATAATAGCTGATTGTGGAACAGGTATGACTATTGATGAGTTTGATAATAAATGGATGGTCATAGGCACTAGTAATAAACTATCGGAACCTTATACCGCAAAAGGTCGAAAAAAAGCAGGAAAAAAGGGAATTGGTCGATTTTCTGTTGAACGATTGGCGGAAAGAGTAACAATTTATTCTTTTCCAGAAAATAATACGCCATTTTGGGTGCATATTGATTGGAATAGGTTTGAAGAACTTGATATTTTATCAATAAAACAACGTATAGATATTTTGGCTCAGAGAAAAGACCGTGAAGCTGCAAAATATATTTCTAGTCAAATTCAATATGCTATAATGTTGCCTATGATAACTATTGAGGATTCACAATGTATACGTGAAAGCTTAGGGAATAGTTATTATGATTACAGCATATATTTTGATAAAGATGTACTTTCTGTTTTAGAGGAAAGAGTGCTCCCCATTTTACAAAAATACGAAAGTAATAGGCAGTTAATAGATGAAATAAAGACGCCCTTAAATATTCTTGAGAATACAACAGATTGTGAGGAATATTATATTCTTCAGGAACTTTGTCAAAAGGTGGGACAGAAAAATTATAATGGTACTATAATGATACTTGAAGGACTTCGTGACGAATGGACACAGAAAGATGTGGACAAATTACAAAAGGAACTTAGATTATTGGTCGCACCAGATTTTTTAGAAGATGATCCATTTTCTATTGAGTTTCAAGCACCAGACTTTAAGGTAGAGGAAATGGTATCAGTAAATGATATTTTAAATGCTAGTTTTGCTAAAATTCATGCTTGTATTTGTGAGGGAGGGCGTAAGAGTACTATTATTTATGAAGATCAAAATGGTGTGAAAGTGCCAAGAAGTAAAGAGTATGAGGTTCCTTTACTTTGTGGTGATATTACATTTGAGTTGTATTATTTTCTTAGAGATTCACAAAATATGAAACGGTCAGGATATAATAGTAGGTTTGCAACAAGAGTGCTAGATACATATTGCGGAATAAAAATTTATCGAGATAAGTTTAGGGTAAAGCCATATGGAGAATCGGGAAATGATTGGTTATATCTTGATAAAGAAAAAGTAAGTGACACGCATGGATATTTAGTTGGTAATAACCAAACAATTGGACGTATTAATATAAGTGATGTCCATAATCCATTATTGGTTGATGCTACAAATCGTGAAGGCATTATTGAAAATGTGGCTTTTGAACAACTTCGTAAATTTATTAAAGAGTGTATAGCAATCATTTCAGAAGTTCGAAAAAAAGAATATGAAGAAAAAGAGCGTGAAAAAAAGCAACTTGAGATAGAAAGTAAGAAAATTCAAGCTGAAAAAGAACAGTTAATGAAGCGAGATAAAGAAGTTTCTGAATTGATTGAACGAATGTCAGATGTTAAGTTAGATGAACTTCATACTAGTGAGGAAACAAAAAAGAAAGTAAATGTATTACTTGAAAAGGTGCAGGAGCTTCAGCAAAAGCATCATGAATATCAGCAACAATATGAAGAAAATGCAGAGAAGCGTTATAAAATAGTGCAAGATGTATTAGAGTATAAAGAATCGGAATTGAATATGTATAAAAACCTTGCTTCATTGGGAATGCTTGCAGGAGAGTTTGGACATGAAACTAGTGATGTGGTTAATAGAATACAGAATTCAGTACAGGTTGTTGTTAGAGCCATTAGAAGTGAACCTAAACATGCATCATTACTGAAAATATTGGATATTATAAAAGATGATTTTAGACGTATTTCTTCATACAGCGAAATGATTATAGGTTTCTTGCGGAAAAGAAAACGTGAAATGTGTGAAAGTTTAGTAGTGCCCGATGTGATAAATGAAATTTGTAAATATTATAAAGATATTTTGGAGGAGTTTAATATTGCATTTCAGTACACGTGTGAAAATGGTATTACGGTTAGCATGCGTCAAGTGGATTTGGAATCTATTATAATCAATTTAATAACAAATGCCTATGCACAATTAAAAGTTAGTTCAGTAAGAAAGATATCTATTCGGGTTTGGAAAGAATTAGATGTTTTAAAAATTCGAGTTGATGATAGTGGACCTGGAGTGCCTGAAAATGAGCGAGAGGAGATTTTTGTGGCATTTAAGACATCAAAAGAAGATGGTATTGGCTTAGGGTTGAATATTGTGAGAGATATCGTTACATTCTATGGTGGAACAATAATTTGTAAAGAGTCAGAATTATATGGTGGAGCGTGTTTTGAAATTAATTTAGCAATGGGAGATGATAATAGTGCAACTGAAGGGAATTTATATTGAGGATGATGATAAAAATTTGATTGTTACGCAAGAATTATTTAGACAAGAGGGATTTGATATGGTGATGTTACAACATTTACCGGACAAGTTAGAAGATATTTATCCCTTGATTTTAGAACAACGTGCAGACTTTTTGTTGGTTGATCATGAACTTAATAAAAAGGTTTCCTATACCGGTTACGAAGCATTGCGTGAAATTCGTAAACATGATAGTACTATTTATGCTGTTTTGCTTACCAATTTTCGAGTAGAAGATTTTAAAGCGGAGTTTGGAAGTTATGATTTGGAAGTGCATAAATCGCAGTTGTCAGATGATGATAAACTGCATGAAATAGCGGAAAAGATACGACGTGCATGTGCGAGAACATCCGATAGTGAGGCACTTGCACATGCCGAGGAAAGTAGGAAGTTTGCACAAGAAAGGCTTGACATACTTAGACAGATACAAAAAAGTATATCTGAAAAATCGTGAGGTGTGAATATGGATTACGAAAGAAAGACGAGGAATGTCACGTATTTTGCTCCTTCGTGCAAAATGTATCTGCGACATGATTTTAGACATACGTGTGCATATTGCGGAGTGACAGAGGAAACGTTATCACCTCTTCAGGAAGTTGCGGAAAAGTATTTTGAAAAAGACCATTTTTTACCACAGAAGGCTGAACTTCCCGAACGACATAAATATTCAAATCTATTTTATGCATGCCAAAAATGTAATGGAAAGAAAGATGCAATAATATTACCATTAAATCCTTGTGAAGATAATATATATAGTGGAGAACAACCACATATATTTGGTGGAAACGCAGAAACAGGATTTTGTGTAAAAGCACGGACTACTGAAGGAGAAAAATACATTCGAGCATTGGAATTGAATTCACGTTATCATGTTGCAATCCGAGAAGAGAAACAGGAGTCTTTGCGGGCGAATATAGAAGCTAAAAAAATTTTGGACGAGTTACGTAAAAGTAATAAAGTAGATGAGACGTCGTTAAAAACGATTGAAACTGCTATGTATCCAATAATTAAGGCAAAGGATGTGAAATATCTTTGTGGAAGTAGTGAGTTTGGTCTCAACTTTGCTAAAGTATACAATTATTTGATTGATAAAGGGTATGATTGTGAGATTATTTTTGAACCCAATGAACTAGATATGATAGTTACGATAGATGGTGTGAGATATTGGGTTCAAGTGTTAGAACTAAGTAATGCAAAAGAGTGTAGAGTTGAAATAGAAAAATTGCGAAAATGGAAAGAATATTCTGGCGCATGTGGAGTGTTTAGGTACATACCTTCAATACAAGTCCTTCGCTTTTATAAAATTGACTTTGATAGTGTCGATTGGAATAAAAAAGTTTGTTGTATCAGAAATTATGAAGAATTGTGAGTTACTTTATGAGAAGATATGTGTGATAGGTCAATTAATAGGTCAATTTTTAAATGGTAATATGAAGAACCCACATAAATTCAAGGAAAATCGCCCCTCGTCCAACGGACTCTGACTCCGTCATTTTCAAGGTTCGAATCCTTGTAGCGCTGCTTTCAAAAGCTCATGAGCCTTTGCTCGTGAGCTTTTTGTTTTGGGAAAACAGCGCTTGTGCTGACTAAGAAACCTCAGTAGAGAAATCTGCTGAGGTTTTTTTGTGGGCGGAAATGGCCGATGACAATCCAACAATCTATAGTCTGGAAAATTTATACTATGAGTAGATTTTCAACATTAACCATTCGTGTTATATTAGCATCATGAAGAGCAGGAAAGCTTTTTTCATATTATTTCACTCCATTAACTCAATTGGAAGAGTAACCGGCTTTTAACCGGTAAGCTGTGGGTTCAAGTCCCGTATGGAGTATTGAGAAGAAAGGAAAGCTTCTTCTCAGGTTGCTTCGCAACTTTCTGGTCCCTTAGTCTAAAGGTTAGGATTTGAAACTTTTAATCTCAAGATGTCGAGTTCGCTTCCGCAAGGACTGTGAATAGGAGGATTTTGTTTTATGATAAGTGGAGATGTATTATTTAGTGGTGTGGTGAAGAAGGAATACAGGGAAAGAATTGCCAAACATACTGTTTATTGTGATTGGTCTGAATTCAGTGATATTCCCGGAGTGGATGAGTTTGTGGAAAATGCGGGTGCGTGGGGATGCCGCTTGCCAAACCGTAGAGAGATTTATGCAGAAAGCCTTGCGGAAGCATTTCCTAATTCCTATAATGAGGAAACCGGAGAGTGGAACTTTGTTTGTGGATTTAATACGAAATATTATTTTGTTACCTTTACCGGATTTATGGAATCCATTATACCTGTGATATTTGAGAGTGTGTCTATGTTTGAAATGGTCTCTGAATTTGAGGATCCGACCAGATGGATAAATGGCTATAGAGAAAATGGTCCGGAAATAATTAAAAGTTGGTTTGAAGGGAAAGAGAACTCAATATGACCCAAAAGAAAAAAATGAAAAGTACTTTGTTAGAGAAGCGTAAAGTAACAACTGCAGAGAAAGAGTACTATGAAAAAGTTTTTCAAAAGGAAATACAGAAGCATGAACGGGACGAATTAGCCGGTGGGGTATCTGATAATGGCAGCTATATAAGGCTGCATGATAGGGCAATTCCATAAGCGGTAAATAATTTTCTGTTTTGCCTAAAAGGATTGCAGAAGATGTAATGACATTGAAAATATCCTTTCCGGAGACGGAACAGGAGCCCTTATGATATTTTAGAAAATGTGTTGAGATTTATGAGAATGAGGAAACCCAAGCATAGAAATGATGATTTATTTCGCTTTGGAGCGTCTGCTTTTGTAATGATTAGCGGTAGTCCCGGCAGTGGTATGCAATGTTGTTATGGTGTCTGTATGATTGTTGCGACTGTTTTGCGTAGGATACCGGTTATCGGTAAATATTTATGTTAATGGAAAACCTCTGGAGTTGAAAGCTTCAGAGGTTTTTGGCAAGTACATAGGAGGAGAATTCTTCTTGCCATTGTGTGCAGAAATAGGCAAGGATGATACATTGAAGGTGTTTGGTGAATATAAAGATTGTTTTTGAAGGTGAGATTGTAGTAATATAGTAAGTGAGAATGTTAGAAGGAGATTCTTTTATGGTGCTTAGAAGGAGAAAAAACAGATTGTTCAGTTTAATATGTATATTGGCTTTGCTTTTTTCCGGGATTCATGTGATGCCGGTACAGGCTGAAAACTTAGACGACAATTTGATTCAAAATTCTAACTTTGCTTTCTTGGATATGTCTGCGTGGAATAAGGCACAGGGGAGTGCAAGTATCTATGGTGCAACGACAGAAACGGCAGTATTTGATAATATTAAAACATATGGAGTGATAGCTGACAGAACCGCGAAATATCAGTGTTTTGCGCAGGATGTTACGGATTTGGTGGATAATGGAAGGAAGTACAAATTTTCCTTTTATGCCATGCTTTCTGATGATTATAACGGGGCACCCGAAGCGCAGAGGCAGGTGACTTTTTCACCATATGTGACAGTAGATGGAAAAACGCATTACCTGGGTTCCTATTCCAGTGAGATTACAGGTAACAGCAGTCAGGTATTGACACCGGGCGTTTGGACTTATTTTGAAGGTACCTTTCAAATGACATTCAGTGGAAATATTGAAGAGGTAGTGATTCGTTTACTGGAGCAGGGAAGCAACTATGGTTCCGGAGAATGTGTACTGGGTGACTATTATGTGACGGGTGTGTCATTACGTGAGATACGGGAGGAGGTTCTTATTGAGGATGTAGAGCCTTTGTGTGATGCTATTACGGATGATACAAAGGAAGATTTTATTGTAGGGACGACCATGTCAGTGAATGATTTGACAGAAAATGGGGTCTTGCAGTTGATTAATAAGCATTTTAATGCAATCACACCGGGTAATGCGTTGAAGCCGGATGCTATATTTAATTATAGCAATTATTATTGTCCGGGAACGGTGACTACTACATTAAATGGGGAAAGACTGGTTGTTCCGAAAACAGACTTTTCCAGAGCAGAAAAAATTTTAGATAAGGTTTTGGAGTGGAATGAACAAAATCCTTCAAAGAAGATACAGGTAAGAGGGCATGTGTTGTTATGGCATGCACAAACCCCGGAGTGGTTTTTTCATGAGGATTATGATGCTTCTAATGCTTATGTCAGTAAGGAGGTAATGAATAAGCGTTTAGAATGGTACATTAAGACAGTATTGGAGCATTTTACAAATGAAGACAGTCCTTACAAGGATTTGTTTTATGGCTGGGATGTGGTGAATGAAGCGGTCAGTGACAGTACCGGTACTTATCGTACAGACACAGAAAATGATTCGGAAAGCTTGAGTGCTGCAACGCATGGTAGCAATTCCAGCTGGTGGCATGTATATGGAAGTGAAGAGTTTATTATAAATGCGTTTAAGTATGCAAATAAATACGCACCTGCGGATATAGAGCTTTATTACAATGACTATAGTACCTGTTACAGTACGAAAAAAGGTGGCATTTTGGAGCTGTTAAAGGCGGTGAAAAACGCAGAGGGTACTCGTATCGACGGAATGGGCATGCAGGCTCATTACCACATGAATACACCGGAGGTATCCGCTTTTGAGTTAGCTATCAGAGAATTTGCACAGGTAGTAGATTCCGTACAAATAACGGAGTGGGATTTGAAGGCCGGCAGTAATTATGATGGTAGTGATGAGGCTAAGCTGGAGGAATATGTTGCACAGGCTTACCGATATAAAGCATTTTATGATGTGATATTGAAATTGCGTGGAGAAGGTCTGAATATTACAGGTATTACTATTTGGGGAGTTGTAGATAAGAATTCATGGCTACAGTCATCCTCTAATGTGGGCGGAAGCTCGGACGGTACACAATTGCAGTGTCCGCTCCTGTTTGATGATTATTACAAGGTGAAACCGGCCTATTGGGCGTTTGTAAACCCATCTAAAATAGAAACATATACTTTGACGACGCCAACACCGGAAGTAACCGCAACGCCGAGCCCAACGCCGGAAGCAACAGTAACACCAACACCCACCCCTACAGTGGCGCCTACACCTACCTCTACGCCCACCCCTAGTCCGGACAGGGAGAGACAGGTAAAGGCATTCGTAGAGCGTATGTATACAGTGGCATTAGGAAGAGCTTCGGAAGCAGGTGGCTTGGAATTTTGGACCAATCAGCTATTAGGTCATGGAAGTGATGGTGCGGCTGTTTCAGCTGGATTTATCCTAAGTCCGGAGTTTAGAGAAAACGATTATAGTGATGAGGCGTACTTAGAGGTATTGTACAGAACCTTCTTTAACAGAGAGATGGATGAGGGTGGTTGTATATATTGGATGCAGGCTATGCACGAAGGAAAGAGTAGAGAGTACATATTGTCTAACTTTGTGAATTCCAATGAGTTTGAGGAAATTTGTGTAGGCTATGGAATTATAAAGGGTGTTATGTTGGAAGATGGAACTACCATAAATCCGGGTATCAGTCAGTTTGTGGAGCGTTTGTATACTACTGCCTTGGAGAGAGCCAGCGAGCGGGCCGGTCTGGAGGAATGGTCAGTACGAATTACCAATGGAGTAAATACTCCGGAAGAAGTGGCAAAGTTTTTCTTCCTGTCAGAAGAGTATGTGAATAAGCATACTACCAATGATAAATATGTAGAAACCCTATATTTAACCTTTATGGACAGAGATTCAGAAAGTAGTGGAAAGGCCTATTGGGTAGCTGAGCTGGAAAAGGGAATGAGTAGAGAGGCTGTTTTGGAGGGCTTTGCCAACTCTAAAGAATTTCAGGAAATCATGGACAGATATGGTTTATGAATCATAGAAAAGGGGTTGAGAAAATGTGAGTTAAAAAATAGGACATAGCATAAGGACTTGAAGCAAAAGACATAGTAGAAAGCAGCGGTAAGCATCGGTTTTACCAGAAAACTGTTGTCAGATTTATTGACAGTACCGGAATTTCACGATATGGAAGTGGCACTTACAGATATCAATGAGGATAATCTGCGAATGGTGCCCCAACTTTGTCAAAGAGATATTGAAGCCAATGGACTAAATATTAAGATACAATCCACAATGGACAGAAGGAAAGCCTTCAAGGATGCCAAGTATGTAGTCAATTGTATGCGTATCGGCATGCTGGATTCTTTGACAGGTGCTGTTTGTTCACCGGGAGAAATCAAACAGACCATTGAAGAAATGGCACAGGAAAAAGAGAAGTATCATGCCAAGGCGGCAGCTTCTGCCAAGGAAAATGTGAAGTAATTAAAAAGCCCCCATCGGGGGCTTTTTAATTACTTCTCTTTCTTAGTCATTAATCTATAGCTTCCTACAAATCCTACAGCAGCCAGTCCGATTAACCACAAAGGATTGAAACGGATATCTGCGGTCTTGGGAACTGCATCCAATTCGTCAGAAGGAGTAACCGGTGCAGGAGCCGGAGCTACAGGTGCAACCGGTGCAGGTTCGGGAGTTGCTGCAACAGGAGCAGTGCTGTACTTGGAAGCATCTGTTTTCAAAGCACCCTTTTCAATACGAAGGGAATTTGCTGCAAAGTTATAGAATTCATAGTGCTTACAATCAGCACCGCCTGCATATAAGTGGTCAACCGTACCCAATACAGCTACGCTGGAAGAAAGGGTGTTGGTCTTTTCGCTGTAAACATTCAGCTTCTTTACATTACTGTTTAAGTTTACTACACAGTTGTCGTAAATATCAGCTTTGTTGATGTCGCCGGTGATGGCACAGGTGCTGCCATTGATTGCATAAAACTCATCGACACTCTTTACTGTGATAACAGCATAATCAGACTGCTTCACGGTAAGGTTTTTTAAATTGGCGTTGATGGTCAGCTCTAACTGGTCAGTACTGTCAATAACTACCAGGTCGCCATCCTTGATATCCTGATGCATGTAGTAAAGCTCACGGTGGAAGCCATTCTCTACCCAACCACCGGTCTGGAATCTCCATTCACCCTTTTCCGGAACATACCGTAACCAGTAGGTTACCGGTTCTGCTGCCTGTGCAGTGATGGGAGTGGATAAAATTGGTACGATACACAGTACCAAGGCTGCTAATGCCATAAGCATTCTTTTGATTTTCTTCATATATATGTCCTCCTGATTTTTTTATATTGAAGTGCATATCGCTCCTTCGTACAATTATTGGGTTGCCAGCGATTCTTCTACCGGCAAATAGGTGTCACCCGGAGCAACCTCCTTGGCTACTACTACGAAACGTCCATTGTCTACATGATAGGAGCAGGTAGACAGGGTGATGAAACGGTCGCCAAATGTAGCAGTGACACCGGTGTCATACAAGGACAGGGCTTTGATGTTATCATAAAAGTCATTAAATTCTTCTTCCGTATTTGCTTGGAAGAATTTATAAAATTTAAAAACCTTGTCCGACTTTTTATAAACTTGTGAGCGGAAAACCGCAATGACTTCGTAGTTGCGCCGGCATTCCCTGGTATGGAGAATGATTTGTTTGTGCTCCTGATAAAAATCCTCATTCTTATACTTCTCCAAGGTACCGAACATGGTACCAGCCTTCATGTTGTGCCCATGAATAATCAAGTTGGTGGATAATGGATCCACGCAACTGTCTGTGTCTAAAATGAGACATCCGGCACTGAGCTTCTTTTTATCAAAGCCTCTTCGCAGATAATAGTTTTCATCCTCCGGTGTCCACATAATTGGATAGTCAATGACCATTCCGGGGATGACCAGCCAACCTGCCATATCCTTATTCGCCAGATAGCTCTCCGCATAGGGATTGGGAACCGGCTCCGGTGTGGGTTCAGTGGTAGGTGCCGGTATAGACGTAGGCTCCACCATGATAGGAGGAAGGGGTTCTAACGGTGGCGGGGTATTGGTCTCCGGAGTAGGCATTGTGACAGGAACTTCAGTTGGTTCCAGCTTCTCTGCAATGACCGGTCGATATTCCTCCATGGAAGCTTCTAACTGCATGTCTTCTTTGGTATATTTAAACAGCAGAATAACAGCTCCCATTAAGCACACAACTGCAACACAAGTCGTTAGAATAACCAGTATTTGCTTGGATTGTTTCATAAAAAATTCCTTATTGTGTAATATTTTCCATTATTATACTGTATTTGTGTGTAATCATGCAATAGTTTTCCGTGTTTATAATATATTAAGTTTTATTAATTTGACATTAAATAAGTGGTATGCGATAATTAACATAAGAATGCGCAAAAATTGGAGCAAAGGAGTGTGGACCATGAAGGGGAAAAACAGAATGATACATTTTGACCTGCTTCGTATTTTTGCAGCATTTAGTGTAGTGATGCTTCATAGTGCGGCGCAGTTCTGGTATACCTTGGATGTGAACGGCACAGAGTGGCTAATAGCTAATTCCTATGATGCAGCATTTCGTTTTGGGGTGCCGATTTTTGTGATGATTAGTGGCGCTTTGTTTCTGCGACCCGGATATCAGTTGGATGTGAAACGGCTGTATATCCATAATATTATGCGATTGTCTGTTGTTTACGCAGTGTGGTCCTGTGCCTACGGTGTATTTGACAGTATTTTCTATGGAATTGTGTCAGGTGGCTGGAAAGCAGTTATCAGGGAAATGATAAGTGGTCGATATCACCTGTGGTTTTTACCCATGATTATCGGTATTTACATGCTTCTTCCTATATTAAAAGGTTGGTTAGAGCATGCAGAAGAAAAGAGTATACGATACTTTTTAGGGTTGTTTTTGATTTTTCAGATAGGCAGTGAGACACTGCGGGCACTGACCGTGACTGATGAGCTACATCAGATATTGGATATTCCCAGAATAGAAATGGTTTGCAGTTATATAGGTTATTTTGTTTGGGGATATTATCTGACCCATGTGGGTCTCAGTACCAAGTGGAGGCGTTTCTTCCTATGGGGCGCTATACCGGCAGTTTGTGCTAATGTATTTTTGGGTAATTTGCTGGCCAGACAAAGAGGCGTAGCGGATGCCGGTATTTATGACAGCTATGGAGTATTTACCTTTGTGGTGGCTACGGCTTTGTTTTTGATAGCGAAGGATTATTTCAGTAAAAAGTCCTTTTCAAAACAGGGCGGTCGCCTGATACAGGAGTTATCCGCTTGTACGCTGGGGGTGTATCTGGTGCATGTAGGCGTGATGGAATGGCTGCAGGTAGCAGGAATCCACAGCATGGTTTTGCCCAATGTGGTAGGAATTCCCGTATATGCAGTGGGCTGTTTCGCAGGTTGTTTGCTGATTGCTTTTTTGTTACGGAGAATACCGTTTATCGGGAAGTATTTGTGTTAAGTATATAAAGAGTTTAGGTGACGAAAATGTATTGTTATGATAGTAGAATTCGATATAGTGAGTGTGATGGGCAGAATAAGCTGAGTCTGGAGGCATTGTTGAATTATTTTCAGGATGCTTCTACCATGCAGTCGGAGGATTTGGGCGTAGGTTTTGACTACCTGATTCCTCGTAATCTGGTATGGGTATTGGCTTCCTGGCAGATAGAGATTAAGCGTATGCCTGCATTAAACGAGCGGGTGGTAATCGGAACTTTGCCTTATGATTTCAAAGGCTTTCTGGGCTCCCGTAATTTTATTATGAAAACTCCGGAGGGAGAGGTACTGGCAGTGGCCAATACGCTGTGGACCCTATTGAATTTTGATACCATGAAACCGGCTATACCGCCACAGGATATGTTGGAGAAGTATCCGGTAGAGCCTCGACTGGAAATGGATTATGGTCGTAGAAAAATCGTTGTAGGTGAGCAGGGAAGCAATCAGGAACCTATGGTGGTGCGTAAGCAGCATCTGGACAGTAACAATCATGTGAACAACGCACAGTATGTGAGTATTGCGGTGGATTATTTGCCGGAGCATTTTGAAATCGGCGGATTGCGGGTAGAATATAAGAAGCAGGCACATTTGAATGATGTGTTGGTACCCTATGTAGCAGAGGAAACCGATATGGTAGTGGTATCTCTACGGGATGAAAGTGGTGCAGTTTATGTCAATGCAGAATTTTCTGCTATGAATTAGCCAAAGGAAGCGGGATAATGTTCCTGCAAGCAGATTGATAAAGAATAGAAACAAGATGAGGACGGAAAAACAGGATGATCAAACTAGGTGAAAAACAAAAACTGGTGATTGTAAAAAAAGTAGAGTTTGGTGCATATTTGGCACCTTCTAAGGAAGAGGCGGAGGAAAGAGTGCTATTGCCGGTGAAACAGGTGCCGGAAGGAGCTCAGCCGGGAGAAGAACTGGAGGTATTTATTTATCGGGATTCGAAAGACCGATTGATAGCTACCACGAATACACCCAAGCTGGTCATGGGACAGGTGGCAGAACTGACCGTGTCTCAGGTGAGTAAATTTGGTGCATTTTTAGACTGGGGATTGGAGAAAGACTTGTTTCTTCCTTTCAAGCAACAGTTGGTGCGTGTACAGCCCGGTGACAATGTATTAGTTACCCTTTATATTGACAAGAGCGAACGTCTCTGTGCTACCATGAATGTGTACCCGCATTTGCGTGCAGACAGTCCTTATGAGAAGGGCAGTCAGGTCAGAGGTAGAGTATATACCATCAGTGAAGAGTTTGGTGCTTTCGTAGCGGTGGATAATATTTACTCTGCATTGATACCTAAGAAGGAACTGTATGGTAAGGTGAAGGTAGGCGAGGATGTCGATGCCAGAGTCACAGAAGTAAAGCCGGATGGCAGGTTGTGTCTGAGCATTCGTGATAAGGCTTATATACAAATACAGAAGGATGCAGAGGAAATTCTTTCCATTATTGATAGTTATGACGGAGTACTTCCTTTTAATGACAAGGTCTCTCCGGAAATCATAAAGAGAGAAACCGGTATGAGTAAAAGTGAATTCAAACGTGCTGTGGGCAATCTGCTCAAGGCAGGCAAGATAGAAATAACAGAAAAGGTGATCCGCAGACGATGAATCATAAAAAAGTAAATTGGTTGTTTCTAATCATTATTATAGTACATTTTGTCTTTGTGGGACTGTTGAGTTTTACACCTTTGCAGGAATACATCGGTTGGAACATTGTTATTAATCTGGTCAGTTCTCAGATGATACTATGGGTGCCGGCTGCGATTTCCCTCGTAGCCACGAAGACGAACCCTATAAAGTTTTGTCGGTTTCGTTGTGTGAAGCCTACCACTCTGTTGATGACAGTACTTTATACTATGCTGTGTGGACCGATTACTACTTTGGCAAATGCCATATCCATGTTGTTTGTGGATAATACAGTGGTAGCAATGAGTGGTGAAATCCTGAGTATGCCCTTTATAGTGATGTTGTTTTTAATGGCTATCTATGGTCCTTTTTCGGAGGAACTTGTCTTTCGAGGAATCATTTATCAGGGCTATCGAAAACAAGGCAGTGCATGGAAAGCCATGATTTTAACCGCAATACTGTTTTCTGTCATGCATATGAATATCAATCAGGCTATGTATGCTTTTGTTGCCGGTTTGATGTTGATTTTGCTGATGGAGGCCACAGACAGTATATGGCCGTCAGTATTGGCACATTTTTGTGTGAATGCTTTTTCCGTAGTGATGATGTATGGTATGCAGCTGTTGCAGGGAGATATGACAGAGCTTATGGAAAGCAGTACCCAGTCACTGGGACAATATGAGGTGCTTTTGGTAATCAGCCTGTATTTGTTGCTGGCGGTGATTTGTACCCCTCTTGCCGGCTGTGTGTTGGCATGGATTGCAGGAAATGAAGGTCGCCAAGGAGCGATGAAGCAGCTTCTGGGTAGCCGTAAAATAAAAAAGGTAAAGATAATCACGGTTCCTTTAACCGTGGCAGTAATCGCCTGCTTAGCTTATATGATAGTCGAGGCAGTGATGAGTGTGTTAGGCTGACGGAACCCGTTTAAAGAGAGGAGAAGGATTATGGATATTGCAGCATTATCAATGAGTTTGGCAAATATTGAAACACAGACACAGGTAGGAGTAGCTATGTTGGATAAGACCATGGATGTAGGGGAGAGCCTGAGTGCCGGTCTGGTAGAGATGATTGACGCAGCAGCAATGGAAAGAAGTGTTCATCCGGAGCTGGGCGCAAATGTGGATGTGCATATTTAACAAAAATACTTTGTAAAAATGCATAAAATACTATTGCTTTTTTGTGGTTTTTTTTGTACATTTGTATTATAATGATTGTTTTTAAACTCAAAGGAGCGATTACATATGATATCAAATCAGATTATGCAAAGCACATTGGATGGAATAAAGGGGATTGCCAGAGTAGATATTTGTGTTATGGACCCGGAGGGGAAGGCGGTGGCTTATACCACAGATATGGTGAATATTGCGAAGGCGGCAATGGAGTTTGCCAAGTCTCCGGCGGATTCTCAGGAGATTCAGGGATACCAGTTTTTCAAGGTGTATGATGAGCAACAGCTGGAGTATGTACTGGTAATCGCAGGAATGGGTGAGGATATTTATACCATCGGTAAAATGGTTGTTTTTCAGCTACAGAATTTACTGGTGGCTTATAAGGAGCGTTTTGACAAGGATAACTTTGTCAAGAATCTGCTTTTGGACAATTTATTATTGATTGATATATACAGTCGTGCAAAGAAGCTGCATATTCAGACGGATGTTTCCAGAGTAGTTTTGATTGTGGAAACAGACGATAACAAGGACAACAATTCACTGGAGTTGTCCCGTGCTTATTTAGGAAATAATGGCAAGGACTTTGTGACGGCAGTGGATGAGAATAATGTAATCGTTGTGAAGGATTTGTCTGAAACTGACAGCAATAAGGAAATCGAAAAGACGGCCAAGGGATTGATTGCCCAGCTTCAGAAGGATGGGCTGAAGAATGTACGCGTTGCATATGGTACCATAGTGCGTGAAATTAAGGAAGTGAGCCGTTCCTACAAGGAAGCAAAGATGGCATTGGATGTAGGTAAGATATTTTTTGATGAGAGAAATGTGGTTGCGTATAGTGAGTTGGGAATTGGTCGTTTGATTTATCAGTTGCCGATACCTCTTTGTAAAATGTTTATCCGTGAGATTTTCGGCGGAAAGAGCCCGGATGATTTTGACGAGGAAACTTTGACTACCATTTATAAGTTTTTCGAGAATAGCCTGAATGTTTCCGAAACCTCCAGACAGTTGTTTATTCACCGTAATACATTGGTGTATCGTCTGGATAAGCTACAGAAGAGTACCGGACTGGATTTACGTGTGTTTGAGGATGCCATCACCTTCAAGATTGCACTGATGGTAGTAAAATATATGAAGTATATGGAGAGCTTTGAATATTAAGAAGCTTTACTTGGAGATAGCATTACATGAGAAGAAAAGAACTATTGAGAAAACAACAGAATGATATGATAGAAGAGCATGGTCTCATCTACCTGGAAAATGTCAGCAAGTCTTATTCTACCGGCTCTCCGGCAGTGAATGAAATGACTCTGCACATTCGTCAGGGTGAGTTTGTATTTATTGTAGGGGACAGTGGCTCCGGAAAATCCACTTTGATTAAGCTGCTTTTGCGTGAATTGACAGCTACCGGTGGCAAGGTTTGGGTCATGGGTAGAGATTTGGCGAAGCTGAAGCATAGAGAGATACCGAAGCTGCGTCGTAACATCGGTGTAGTATTTCAGGATTTTAGACTTTTGAATGACAGAAATGTATATGAGAATGTAGCATTTGCACAGAGAATTATTGAAAAGAGTTCCAGTGAAATTCGTAGAAATGTACCTACTATATTGGCTACCGTAGGATTGGCCGGCAAGTACAAGGCAAAGACTACCCAGTTATCCGGTGGTGAGCAGCAGAG
>JAZLEI010000037.1:0-101506 GCA_045615205.1 Acetatifactor sp. | reverse complement strand
TGGTGGTGTACCGGAGGGCAAGGTAGCTGATCCGGGGACTGCACGAGTAGTTGAGTTGGGTGAGGATATGATTAGCATCAAGGGAGATCCTGTGACTATTGATGTGCCCTATCTGTTCGAAGATTCTGGTATCCATAAATTCAACAACAAGTATTATTATACCTACTGTACCAACTGGCAGGTGGACCAGGCAGGAACAGATCAGTATGGTTTCCACAATGCAGAGATTGTCAGTCTGGAAAGCGACAGTCCTATGGGGCCCTTCGTATTTAAGGAAGTGATCTTGGAGAACCCGGGCAGATATTTTGGCTTGTATGGAAATAACCATCATTGCGTATTTCAGTTTCAGGATAACTGGTACATGGCATACCATACCAGAACCTTAGAGCAAAAAATGGGCATTGAAAAAGGCTATCGCTGTACTCATGTAGATGCATTTACCATACAGGAGGATGGAACCATCGGCAAGATAAAACAGACCTTAAATGGCAGGGAACAGCTTCAGTATGTGGATGCCTATGCCAAAAATCAGGCAAGCTGTGTGGCTGTTATGAGCGGTGTCACCGGGGTACCTATGGATGCAGGATCTGCCTATCACGGAAGCGGAGCTATGGCACTGGGAGAAATCAAGCCTGGGGCTTATGTAAAAGTACAGGGAGTGGATTTCAGAAAAAAAACACCTGCCAAGTGGATTGCTGAGATTAAGAATACCTCAGAGCAGCAAGGCGTTATTCAGGTTCGTGCAGATAAGCTGTACGGAGAAGTACTGGGTTACCTTACTGTAGATGCACTTACTGACGGGGAGTTTCAGGAGTTTACGGCACCGCTGGAAACGGAACTGACCGGAGTGCATGATTTGTACTTTATATTCTCCGGTGAGGGGTATGAAGTATCGACATGGAGATTTGAATAGAGGATTGGAAATCCCCCTGAAGAGGTGGTGGTGATATATCCGATAACGGACCGTTGATAAACGTCATCACTTGGAATTTTCAAGCGATAAAGCGAAGAAAATTCCTTAGTACTGCTACGTTTTTCATCGAGCGAGAGCGTGGCCATATAGGATATATCACTACCACCCCACCAGGGGGCATTCATTTTCAGCAACAGATGGTGGAAAAATAGCACTAACTGAGAAGCGAAAAATAGTTACTTACGTTAATATAGTAGTGAGGATGTAGGATTATGTCCTCAGGGGTAGAAAGATGATTTAGGAGGACGTAACTATGAGAAATCGAGAGTACGCCAGACAGAGAGCAAAAGAATTAGTAGCAAAGATGACCGTAGAGGAAAAAGCTTCCCAGCTTCGTTATGATGCACCGGCCATTCCCAGATTGAATGTTCCTGCATACAATTGGTGGAATGAGGGCTTACATGGTGTGGCGAGAGCCGGAGTGGCAACCAGCTTCCCTCAGGCAATCGGTATGGCTGCTACTTTTGATAAGGAGCTTTTAAAGGAAGTTGGTAATGTCATCAGTGTAGAAGGACGTGCCAAATACAATGCTTATGCACAGGAAGAAGACAGAGATATTTATAAGGGTCTGACCTTCTGGTCTCCCAATGTAAATATATTCCGTGATCCCAGATGGGGAAGAGGTCATGAAACCTATGGTGAAGACCCCTATCTGACCGGTGAATTGGGTGAGGCTTTTGTAGAAGGCTTGCAGGGTGATGGTGAGTATTTAAAGGCAGCTGCTTGTGCTAAGCATTTTGCAGTACATTCCGGGCCGGAAGCACTGCGTCATCATTTCGATGCAGAAGTAAACGATAAGGATTTGTGGGAAACTTATTTGCCGGCATTTGAGAAGCTGGTGAAGAAGGCTAATGTAGAAGCTGTGATGGGTGCGTATAATCGTACCAATGGAGAACCCTGCTGTGGACATAAGGTGTTAATGGAGGATATTCTCCGCGGACAGTGGGGCTTTGAAGGTCACTATGTTTCTGACTGTTGGGCAGTGAGGGATTTCCACACCAATCATATGGTAACTGCAACAGCAGAGGAATCCGCAGCCTTGGCATTAAAGACCGGCTGTGATGTAAACTGCGGAAATACTTATTTACATATGCTTTCCGCTTACGAGCAGGGGCTGGTAACAGAAGAGGATATTACTATTGCAGCAGAGCGTTTGTTTACCACACGCTTCCTGTTGGGATTATTTGATGAAACAGAGTACGACAATATCGGTTATGATGCGATTGAATGTAAGGAGCATCTGGAACTGGCAGACAGAGCTACCGCAGAAGGTGTGGTATTGTTAAAGAACAATGGTGTACTTCCTTTAAAGAAGGATAGTTTGAAGTCCATCGGTGTGGTTGGACCCAATGCCAACAGCCGTGTGGCTTTGGTAGGTAATTATCACGGTACTTCTTCCAGATATATTACCGTATTGGAAGGTATTCAGGATGCGGTGAGCGAAGAGACCAGAGTCTATTATTCTGAAGGCTGTCACTTGTTTAAGGACAGAGTGGAGCATTTGGGTTGGAGACAGGATAGAATTTCCGAGGCAGTCAGTGTGGCAAAGAACAGCGATGTGGTAATTCTTTGTGTGGGACTGGATGAGACCTTGGAGGGAGAAGAAGGAGATACCGGTAACAGCTATGCTTCCGGTGACAAGACGGACTTGCTTCTTCCGGAAGTTCAAAGAGAATTAATCGAAGCTGTGCTGAAGGTAGGCAAGCCTACTATCGTACTGAACATGACCGGTAGTGCCATGGATTTGAGATACGAGCAGGAGCATGCAGATGCTATCCTTCAGGTTTGGTATCCCGGTGCAAGAGGCGGTAAGGTCATCGCAGATATGCTCTTCGGTGAGTTGTCACCTTCCGGTAAGTTGCCCATTACCTTCTACAAGGATACCGCAGATTTGCCGGATTTCGAGGATTATTCCATGAAGGGCAGAACCTACAAGTATCTTACCGGTGAACCATTGTATCCGTTTGGTTATGGCTTGAGCTATGGGGATGCGGCAATCGGAGCTGTTACGGTGAATGGTCAGGCTGTTGCAGGTGGAGCCGGTGTTGCAGTGGATACTTCCGCAGAGGTGACTGTAGCTGTTACAGTAGAGAATAAGAGTAATATTGCCTTAGGAGAGGTCGTTCAGATTTATATTAAGGATGTAACGTCCGAGTATGCACCCACCGCCGGAAAGCTTTGCGGTTTTGCCAGAGTGAATTTGGCGGCAGGCGAAAAGAAGCAGGTCAGTGTTGTTTTGGACGAGGATGCTTTTACCGTGGTAAACAATCAGGGTCAAAAGATAAAGGATGGAAAGCAGTTTACCGTTAGTGTAGGCTTCGGTCAGGCAGATGCCCGTACGGCAGCCTTAACCGGTAAGGAAGCAATCGTATTTACGGTAGAAGGATAAGCATATGGCAGAGATTAAATTATTTAATCAAAACTGGACTTTTTTAAAGACAGCTCTGGGAACGGAGCTGTCTGATATCTCTAACAGAGAGGGTTTCGTTCCGGTAGATATTCCCCATGACTGGCTGATTTATCAGGCAAAAAATTTGTACGAAAACAGTACCGGCTGGTATCGGAAGCTGGTGAATAAGCAAATCTTACAGCCGGACGAGGGAGAAAGAGTTATTGTACGTTTCGATGGCGTGTACATGGACTCTACCCTATATGTAAATGAACAAAAGGTAGGCGACTGGAAATACGGGTACTCTGCATTTCAGTTCGATATTACGGATTATTTGACAAAAGAAGAAAACGAACTGCTGTTACAGGTACGCTTCCAATCTCCCAACAGCAGATGGTATTCCGGCGCGGGAATTTATCGAAATGTATGGTTAAAGGTTTATCCCAAGGTGTATTTGCCCTTGGATGGTACTTATGTTACCACCCGCTATTTAGACAATGGAAATTATGCATTAGAAATAGAAACGGAATGTGACGGTGCAGTTACACAGAACATCACTTGTCACTACAGCCTGTATTTCCGAGGGGAATTGGTGGAGGATTTTGGCAGACAGGCTTTGACTGACTTACAAGAGGCATATGGGGAGGCAACACCGGCTTCTTCGGAAGAGGTACAGCAGAATGTTTCGGAGGTTGGGAAACAGAAATTTGCAACTGAAACGAAGCACGGCTTTTGCTTCTGTAAGGAAATCGAAACACCTTCTCAGTGGAGTTTGGAGGAACCCAACTGCTATCAGCTTTTGGCAGAGCTGTATGATGGAGAAATACTGGTGGATACCCAGCAGGTTACCATAGGTTTTCGGCGGATGGAGTTCGACCCGGCTACCGGATTTTACTTGAATGGCAAGTATGTAAAGGTCAATGGTGTGTGCGAACATCATGATTTCGGATGTCTGGGTGCTGTATTCCACAAGGAAGCTATGCGTCGCAAGTTTGAAATCCTGCGTACTATGGGGGTGAATGCCCTGCGTACCAGTCACAATATGCCGGCAGCCGAGCTTTTGGAGCTGGCAGATGAGATGGGCTTTTTGGTCATGGATGAGGCCTTTGATATGTGGGAGCGTTCCAAGACAGACTATGATTATGGACGTTTCTTCAAGGAATGGGCAGAAAGGGATGTGCGTTCCTGGATACGCAGAGACCGCAATCACCCTTGCTTGTTTATGTGGTCCATCGGTAATGAAATTTATGATACCCATGCAGATGAACATGGACAGGAAATCACTCACAGACTGATTGGTTTTGTAAGAGAACATGATCCTAAGGGGAATGCTGTGATTACCATCGGTTCTAATTTCATGCCTTGGGAGAATGCACAGAAGTGTGCAGATATTGTGAAATACGCCGGATACAATTACGGCGAGAAATATTATGAGCAGCATCATGCAGAGCATCCGGACTGGGTGATTTACGGTAGTGAAACTGCCTCCATGGTGCAGAGCCGAGGCGTGTACCGCTTCCCCTTGAAGCAATCCATGCTGGCAGATGAGGATGAGCAATGCTCTTCTATCGGTAATTCCAGCACCAGCTGGGGAGCGAAAAATATAGAAACCTGTATTTCTATGGATAGAGATATGAAGTTTAGTTTCGGACAGTTTTTATGGACGGGCTTTGATTATATCGGCGAGCCTACGCCCTATCACACGAAGAATTCTTACTTCGGACAAATTGATACGGCCGGTTTTGCAAAAGATCCTTTCTATGTATTTCAGGCGGAATGGACGGATGCCGGTCAGGCACCTATGGTACATCTGTATCCCTATTGGGATTTTAATGAAGGACAGCTTTTGGATGTAAGAGCCTGTACCAATGGCTGCAGTGTGGAACTGTTTGTAAATGGTCAGTCTCAGGGAAAACAGGAAATCGACCACAAGACAGGCACAGTGCTTCAGGGCACTTGGCAGGTAGCTTATGAACCCGGTGAAATCACTGCTGTGGCTTATGATGAAGCAGGTGTGGAAATCGCCAGAGAAACCAGACATTCCTTCGGAGATGGTGTGAAGCTTACGCTGGAAACCAATAAGCAGGTGCTTCGCGGAGACGGTGAGGATTTGGCTTTTCTTACCATTGGTGTGGTAGATGAGGCAGGCTATCCTGTAGAGAATGCTATGGATTATGTAGAGGTACTGGTGGACGGTGCAGGCAGATTGCTTGGACTGGACAATGGTGACAGTACCGACTTCGAGGAATACAAGGGAAATGTGCGTAAGCTCTTTAACGGAAAGTTGTTAGCTGTAGTGGCTTCCAAAACAGAAGCCGGACAGATTACGATTACGGTAAATGGTAAGGGGCTGGAAAGCGCTTCTTTGACACTGCTGACAGAAGAGACTTCCGTGCGGGAAGGTATCAGCGTCACAGAAGATTTGATGACTCAACCGATGACACTTCCCCAGACCATACCGGCACGTCGTGTAGACATTAAAGCATTGGGCAGTACCACACTTACTCCGGAGGAAAACAGTGTGATTTTAGAAGCCCGGGTGCTTCCTTTACAGGCACAGGATAAGGCTGTTCTTTGGAAAGTAGTAAATGATAATGGTATTGATATTTCCTTTGCGAAAATAGAAGTTTTAGACAGCGAGGGAGATGTGCAGAGAGCCAGACTGACTGCTATCGGAGATGGACGTTTCCAGGTGCGTTGCCTCTCAAAGAGTGGCACGGACAAGGTAAAACTCATATCCCAGTTGGATTTTAAGGCGGAAGGTATGGGGCAGGCATTTGTAAATCCCTATGAGTTTGTATCAGCAGGCTTGTTTAATCGAAGCATTGGTGAAATCGGCAATGGCAATGAAAAGGGCATTGCAACTGCCCGAGATGGTGCCAGCGGCGTGGTTTTTGAGAACATTGATTTCGGAGAATACGGTTCCGATGAGCTGACCATTCCGGTATTTGCACTGGACAGTGAATGGCACAATATAGAGTTGTGGTTGGGAGTACCTGATGAGGAAGGCAGTGAATTGCTTCACATCCTGAAGTATCAGAAGCCCTCCCGCTGGAATGTATATCAGGAAGATACCTGGAAATTGCCCAAGAGGCTCAAGGGTGTGCAGACCATTGCTATCCGCCTACATGAAAAGGTACATATCAAGGGCTTTGTATTCAAACATTACGAAAAAGCCTACAGTCCCTTGTATGCGGCAGAATGTACCAAGGTATACGGAGATACCTTTACCTTGGAAGAACAGGCTATCACCGGAATCGGCAACAATGTAACCATTGTATTTGAGAATATGGATTTCGGCGAGCAGGGTGCAGACGGTATCCAATTAACCGGACGCTCCAAGCTGGCAGGCAACACCATTCATATTCTTTTCACACCGGAGGATGGTGAGTTGCAACGAAGAGTTCTGGAAGTAAAAGGTACTGCAAACTACGAACCACAACACTTCCGCTTCGAACCCCTTACCGGAAAGGGAAAAGTCGAATTCGTCTTCCTACCCGGCAGTGATTTCGATATGGAAAGCTTTTGCTTTTGCAAAGAGACCTAAAAATCACTAATTTTCCATGCCAAACAACAACAAACAGACATGTTGTTTGAAAAAGGAAAAACATTTATGATGGTGTTAAGAATTATTGTTCACGTTGATTTGATAGGATGAAGAAACTTAGCATTTGGTGCCATATATATTACAAAATACACTGTACAAAGAAACAGGCGACGAAAAACTGTGTGACAATGTCGGACATACTTGTCCGACAAGTGGCATACAGTTAGAGGAGAATGTTTTTTGTCCAGTGTGTGCGTAATATATATGGTACCGAAGGCGGAGGGTATTCGTTCAACGTGAAGGTGAATAAAGGAGGAAACAGAAATGTTTTATATTGGTATTGATTTAGGTACATCAGCAGTAAAATTACTCCTGATGGACGGCGAGGGAAACATTAAGAACATCGTTTCTAAGGAGTACCCTCTGTATTTCCCCAACCCGGGATGGTCTGAGCAGAAGCCTGAGGACTGGTACGAGCAGACTATGGCCGGTATGAAGGAACTGTTAGATGGCTTTGATAAGAGTCAGGTAGCAGGTATCAGCTTCGGCGGACAGATGCACGGTTTGGTAATTTTGGATAAGGAGGATAATGTAATCCGTCCTGCACTTCTCTGGAATGACGGACGTACCTTTGAGGAATGTGACTATTTAAATAATGTTATCGGCAAGGAGAAGCTGTCTGAGTACACAGCAAACATTTCCTTCACCGGTTTTACCGCACCTAAGATTCTCTGGGTAAAGAACAAGGAGCCTGAAAACTTTGCAAAGATTGCAAAAATCATGCTTCCCAAGGATTACATAGCATATAAATTAACAGGTGTACATTGTACTGACGTTTCCGATGCTTCCGGCATGCTCATCTTTGATGTAAAGAACCGTAAGTGGTCCAAGGAAATGTGCGACATCTGCGGTATCACCGAAGACCAGCTGGCAACCTGCTATGAGTCTTACGAGACAGTTGGAACTGTGCTTCCTGCCATTGCAGCAGAGCTTGGTATTCCGGAGACCGTAAAGGTAGCAGCAGGTGCAGGCGACAATGCGGCAGCTGCAGTCGGTACCGGTACAGTAGGTGATGGTATGTGTAATATTTCCCTGGGTACCAGCGGAACCATCTTTATCTCTTCTAAGAACTTTGGCGTAGATAAGTACAATGCATTGCACTCCTTTGCACATGCAGACGGCAGCTACCATTTGATGGGCTGTATGTTAAGTGCAGCAAGCTGTAATAAATGGTGGATGGACGAAATCATCGGTACTAAGGACTATGCTGCTGAGCAGAAGCAGATTGAGAAGTTAGGTGAGAACCATGTTTACTTCCTGCCATACCTGATGGGTGAGCGCTCTCCTCACAACAATCCCAATGCAAGAGGTACTTTCATCGGTATGACTATGGATACTACCAGAGCAGACATGACTCAGGCAGTGCTGGAAGGCGTTGCATTTGCACTTCGTGACAGCTTTGAAGTTGCAAAATCTTTGGGTATCAAGATTGAGCGTACCAAGATTTGCGGTGGCGGTGCAAAGAGCCCTCTTTGGAAGAAGATGATTGCCAACATTTTAAATGTGAAGGTAGATGTGATTGAAAGTGAAGAAGGTCCTGCACTGGGCGGTGCGATGCTGGCAGCAGTTGCTTGCGGCGAGTACGCAAATGTAGAAGAAGTGGCAGCAAAGATTGTAAAGGTAGTAGACACTGTAGAGCCTGATGCAGAGTTGGTAGCGAAGTACGAAGAACGCTACAACCAGTTCAAGGAAATCTACCCTGCATGCAAGCCTTTATATGAAATCATAAAATAAGGAGGAACCCACATGAAAGTATTATCCGTAAAAGACCCTGCTTTTAAGAAGTATGGAAAAGTTATTGATAACGTAGATTTTACCCAGCTGATTGAAGCATTAAAGAACACTCCCGTTCCGGAAGGCGTTGTTTATGAACCCAGCGTTGCTGAGTTAGAAGCAACTCCGGTTATGGAGGCACTTACAACCGTAACCTATGGCGAAATGCCTATCCAGATTGGCTACTGCAATGGTCATAACTGCATGCTGAACGCTCTGGAGTACCACAGAGATTCTGAAATCAATGTAGCAGCAACCGATGCAATTTTGATGGTAGGTACTCTGGCAGATGTAGAAGCTGATTTTACTTATGATACCGCAAAGGTGGAAGCATTCCTGCTTCCTGCAGGTATGGCAGTAGAAGTATATGCTACTACTCTCCACTACGCTCCCTGTGGCGTAGACGGTGCAGGTTTCCAGGTGGCAATCGTTCTTCCTAAGGGAACCAATTATCCCTTAAAGACCAAGCATACTGCCGTTGCAGCAGACGGAACCGCACCCAATGAAGATGCTCTGATTACTGCAGTAAACAAGTGGTTAATCGGTCATGCAGAAGGCGGTTTGGATGCAGGCAGCTTCTTAGGATTAAAGGGCAAAAACTTAAATGTAAATGAATAATTCATTTTACGAATAAAACGAAATATAGTATAATCAAATGAGACATTTGTAGAGCAAATTCTACATAATTTATAGGAGGACAAGACAATGATTAATTTACCTAAAGTAAAAATTGGTATCGTGGCAGTTTCCCGTGACTGCTTCCCGGAAAGCTTATCCGTAAACAGAAGAAAGGCTGTAGTTGCAGCTTATACCGCAAAGTATGGTGCAGCTGATATTTACGAGTGCCCTATCTGTATCGTAGAAAGCGAAGTACAGGCAGTACAGGCAGTGAAGGATTTAAAGGAGCAGGGTTGTAATGCTCTCTGTGTATACCTTGGAAACTTCGGTCCTGAAATCTCTGAAACCTTATTGGTTCAGCTTTTCGATGGCCCTGCTATGATTTGTGCAGCAGCAGAAGAAAGCCAGGCAGACCTGTTGGATGGCCGTGGCGATGCTTACTGTGGCGTTCTGAACGCAAGCTATGCTATGAAGTTACGTAATGTGAAGGCATATATTCCTGAGTACCCGGTAGGGGATGCAGAGGGATGTGCAGATATGATTAACGAGTTCGTTCCTATTGCAAGAGCAATCGTTGGTTTGAAGAGCTTAAAGATTATTTCTTTCGGTCCCAGACCTTCCAACTTCCTTGCTTGTAATGCTCCTATTAAGCAGCTTTACAACCTTGGCGTTGAAATCGAAGAAAACTCTGAGCTTGACCTGTTTGAAGCATTCAACAATCATGCCGGTGATGAGAGAATTCCTGCAAAGGTTGCTGAGATGGAAGCAGAGCTTGGTGCAGGCAACAAGAAGCCTGAAGTTTTGGCAAAGCTTGCTCAGTATGAATTGACCTTACTTGACTGGGTAGAAGCTCACAAGGGCTGCAAGGAATATGTTGCTATCGCCGGTAAGTGCTGGCCTGCATTCCAGACACAGTTCGGTTTCGTACCTTGCTACGTAAACAGCCGTTTAACCGGTATGGGTATTCCGGTATCTTGTGAAGTAGATATTTATGGTGCATTGTCAGAGTTCATCGGTACCTGCGTAAGTATGGATGCTGTTACTCTGCTCGACATCAACAACTCTGTACCTGCTGATATGTTCAAGGAATCTATCGAAGGCAAGTTTGGCTATACACATAAGGATACCTTCATGGGCTTCCATTGTGGTAACACCTGCTCTTCTAAGATGGCATTCTGTGAGATGAGATATCAGAAGATTATGGCTAGAAACCTCCCTATCGAAGTTACCAATGGTACTCTCGAAGGTGACATTATGCCTGGTGACATCACCTTCTTCCGTTTGCAGTCTACCGCTGATTGCAAGCTTCGTGCTTACATCGCACAGGGTGAAGTTCTGAATGTAGCTACCAAGTCCTTCGGTGCTATCGGTGTATTTGCTATTCCTGAGATGGGACGCTTCTATCGTCACGTACTCATTGAGAAGAACTATCCTCATCATGGTGCAGTTGCATTCGGTCACTTCGGCAAGACCTTGTTCGAAGTATTCAAGTTCGTTGGTGTACCTGTAGAAGATTTGAACTACAACCAGCCTAAGAGCTTACCTTACCCTACCGAGAATCCTTGGGCATAAGGAATAAGGACAACTGAAAATTTATGATATTTGCAAGGGGTGTCGTAACGGCATCCCTTGTTTTGTTATGCTACGGTTAATGGTTTTTAAATAGGTTCCGGAATATTCTTTGGGTGAAGTCATGACTTGAAGCTGCCATTTACGCACATTAGCTGCCGTAATTTCATTGAGTGGCTTTTTCCCAAAGTAGGGTAAAATGTGGTTCTTGAACAGGTGCTTTTTTGTGAGAAGAGTGGTCTCCCTCAGACGACCGCACATATCCTCCATATAGAGTTCATAAAGACTCTGGAAGGTCATGTTGGGATTTGCTGCTTGTTTTATATGAAATTCTCTTTCATATGCCAAGGCATCTTTCTTCGTAGGAAAGCCTCGTTTCCACTTTTGGCGTTTAGAACCCTGCCAGTCCGTATAATAGAATTTGCAGAACCATTTGCCGGTTTTCTTATCTTTGTAAGCGGGCATAAAATCATCTCCTTTGTATTGCTACTGATTTGCTACTAAAGTGCTAAGCATCAGTCTAACAGAAGATAGAACGAAAAGGTGCAACGTTAAAAAATGGATGTTGTATAAATGCAAAATAATCCATCAAATGGTTAAAATTACACATTTACATTTACAGAACTTATGCTAAAATCAGTTCTTGCAGTGTAGAAAAAAGAGTAGTGGCTACCCGGTAGCTGCTTTTTTTGTGGATAAAACGGAGGTTAAATTATGACAAAGGACATGACAAGTGGTTCGCCTATGAAATTGATTTTGGGCTTTTCCATACCATTATTTTTCGGGTTCCTGTTTCAGCAGTTTTATAATATCGTAGACACCATTATTGTGGGACGGTTTTTAGGGGTAGACGACTTGGCAGCGGTAGGTTCAACAGGTTCCATAAACTTTTTGATTATCGGTTTCTGTGTGGGCGTATGTAGTGGATTTTCCATACCGGTGGCACATAAATTCGGTGCCGGCGACTATGTAGGAATGCGTAAGATGGTGGCGAACTGTGTATGGTTGTCACTGGCATTTGCGGTGGTGATGACCGTATTTACCACCTGTTTTTGCAGACAGATTCTGGTGATGATGAAGACACCGGAGGATATATTAGAGGGAGCATATGCTTATATCTGGGTTATTTTTCTGGGGATTCCGGTGATTTATTTATACAACATGCTTTCCGGTATCATCAGAGCCTTGGGAGATAGTAAAACACCTTTATACTTTTTATTGATATCTTCGGTGTTAAATATTGGATTGGACTTGTTTTTTATTGTTGTGTTGCACATGGGGGTGGCAGGTGCAGCCTGGGCGACGGTACTGGCACAGGGTGTTTCCGGTGTGCTTTGCCTGATTTTCATGATAAAGAAGTTTGAAATATTGCACATTCGTAGGGAAGAGTGGACAATGGATAGTACTATGATGCTGACCCTTTGTAATATGGGTGTGCCCATGGGCTTGCAGTATTCCATTACCGCTATCGGAAGCGTTATATTACAGACTGCTACCAATACCCTAGGCTCTGCCGCAGTAGCCGCTACCACCGCAGCCGGAAAAATCAGCGGCTTTCTGGCATGTCCCTTTGATGCCATGGGTTCCACTATGGCTACCTATGCGGGACAGAATATAGGTGCCGGTAAGCTGGAGCGTGTAGGAAAGGGTATGAAGTCCTGTATCCTTCTGGGAGCAGGGTATTCGATCATTGCCCTATTGGTTAGTATTATATGGGGCAGAAGCCTAGCAACCCTTTTCGTAGAGGTTTCTGAGACGGTGATACTGGACAATGTACGACTGTTTTTGATCATTATTACGGTATTTTATTTCCCACTGGCATTGGTAAATATTATCCGCTTTACCATACAGGGCGTGGGCTTTCCGCGGTTTGCCATATTGGCAGGTGTGTTTGAGATGATTGCCAGAGCCTTGACCGGAATGGTGCTGGTACCGGCGTTTGGTTTCTTAGGAGCATGTCTGGGCAGTCCCATTGCATGGATTTTAGCCGATGCCTTCTTGATACCGGCGTATTTTCATGTTATAAAGAAATTAGGAAAAAATTTTGAAACACAGGCAGTGTAAATAATTGCCGGAGCGGAGGGAAGTATGTTCAATATGCAGGAAAGAATCGCAGACATTATTACTCAGGAAATTGAGAAGGGACAGATTGCCGGAGCCAATATCATGGTAATCCACAAAGGACAGGAAATTTTCTTTGATACCTATGGTTATGCAGACAAGGAAAAGCAGTTACCCATGAAGCGGGATACCATCTTCCGGTTGTTTTCCATGTCTAAGCCCATTACTGCAGTAGCAACCATGATTTTGGTGGAACGTGGCGAGCTTGATGTAAGGGATGCAGTGAGTAAATATATTCCGGCTTTTGCCAACCAGACGGTATGGGAAGAGGAGCAGGAGGTGCCAGCTTATAGAGATATTACCATTTGGGATTGCCTGAATATGACCACAGGAATTCCCTATCCCAATGAGTGGACAGAGTCCGGACGTTGTATGGATATTCTGTTCAAGAAGCTGATTGCCCGCAGGGAAAACGGCGAGGTAGTGGATACCCAGGAGTACATGCGACAGATTGCAAAGATTCCTTTGGCTTTTCAGCCGGGCAAGGAATGGATGTATGGTCTTTCCGCAGATATATTAGGTGCGGTAATCGAAGTGGTTTCCGGCAAAAAGTACAGCAGATTCTTACAGGAGGAGATATTCCTTCCCCTTGGCATGAAGGATACCGGTTTCTATGTGCCGGAGGACAAGGAGTGGCGTTTTGCCGTGAACTATGACATGGCAGACGGACAGTTAGTACCTTTTACCAGAAGTCATTTGGGAGAATATTACAAGGCTGATGTGGCATTTGAGTCCGGCGGTGCCGGTATGGTTTCTACCATTGAGGATTATAGTCATTTCACACAGATGCTGGTAAATGGCGGCATCTATAACGGTGTGCGTATTTTGGGCAGAAAAACCATAGAATTTATGGCACAGAATCATTTGAAGCCGGAGCAGATGGGACCTTTGAACTGGGACAGTAATCTGGGTTGCGGTTACGGTTGCCTCATGCGTGTTCTGGTGAACCAGGGTGTGGCAGGTACCAATGGCAGTCTGGGGGAATATGGCTGGGATGGATGGACCGGTAATTACATGACCATAGACCCCTCCGAAGAATTGACCATTTTGTACTTTATTCAGAGATGTGGTGCAGGTTTTACACCTGCCATGAGAAAGCTGAGAAGTGTGATTTATGGTAGTCTGGAGTAAGTGGGTATAAGGGAAATGGCAGAAACGATTTTGATTGTAGAGGATGATACGGATATTAATAATCTGATTAAGGAGATATTGACCAAGCAGGGGTATGACACCATGCAGGCCTTCTCCGGAACAGAGGCAGCATTTTATTTAAAGATGAATCCCTTTCAGTTAATGATTTTGGATTTGATGCTGCCGGGCTTATCAGGGGAAGAATTGATGAAACAGGTAAGAGAGGAAATGAGTCTGGATATTCCAGTGTTAATCCTTTCAGCGAAGAATGCTTTGTCGGATAAGGTGTCCCTATTAACGGGTGGTGCAGATGATTACCTGACCAAGCCTTTTGAACCGGCAGAGCTGGTGGCAAGGGTTTGTGTTTTGTTAAGACGTAGGGCAAACCGGGAGGAGAATCCGGCAGCAGCGGAGGAACAGTTAAGATACAAGGACTTATGTTTGTATCCGAAATCCAGACGGGTTACGGTGAAAGAGAGCGAACTACAGCTGACACCCCACGAGTTTGATATTTTGTATCTGCTGGTGAAGTCACCCAGTGAAGTGTTTTCCAGGGAGCGTTTGTATGAACAGGTCTGGAATAATGGTTATTACGGAGAGGATAATACTGTAAATGTGCATGTCAGCAATATTCGTAAAAAAATAGCGGTATATGCTCCCGAGGAGGAATACATAAAGACTGTTTGGGGAATTGGTTTTAAAATGAATCTTTAAGATTTCTTTATACTTTCTTGAGGACTTATTAATGGTTCGAGGAGTATAGTAAACTCATCAAATACAGGAAAGGAACAGAAAGAAATGAACGATTTGATTGAAACCCATAGCCTGACGAAATGCTACAAGGATACAACTGCTTTGGCAGGAGTGGACATAACCATTAAGAGAGGCAGTATTTATGGACTGGTCGGAGACAATGGTGCCGGCAAGACCACTTTTATGAAAATTCTGACCGGACAGATTTTCCCTACATCAGGAGAGGTAAAGCTGTTTGGGGCTTATACACCCAAGGATATGGAAAAGCAAAGAAGCAGAATAGGTGCTCTGCTGGATGGCTTTGGCTATTTCCCCAGCATGACAGTGGAGCAGAATTTAGAATACTTTCGTCTGCAAAAGGGGATTGCTGGTAGGAAGGTAGTAGAGGAAGTATTGGATATTGTGAATTTGCAGTATGCCAAAAAGAAGCTGGCAAAGAATTTATCTATGGGTATGCGTCAGCGCCTGGGGCTTGCCATTGCCCTGTTGGGTTCTCCGGAGTTGTTGATTTTGGATGAGCCCATCAATGGTTTGGATGCTACCGGAATACATGAATTACGTGAGCTTTTTAAGAAGCTGAATCGTGAAAAAAATATTACAATTTTACTGTCCAGCCATATTTTAAGTGAACTGGAGCAGGTGGCAACCGAATATTGCTTTATCAAGGACGGAAAGGTGCTTGAGCAGATTTCGGCAGAGAAGCTATTGGACAGATGCAACGAATATATAGAAATACGTGTTTCGGATGCAAAGAAGTATTTGATTGTTTTGGAAAAAGAGTTTGGACACACGGATTATAGTGTGATGCCGGATGAAACCATTCAAATTCATAATCCGGGTGAAAGTCTGGAGCGTTATAGTGAAGCGGCCATGCGTAGTGGTTTGGCTGTTTATAAAATCAACCAGTGTAAGAGTACTCTGGAGGACTATTATATGAACAGAATGAATGGAGGAAATCAGGCATGTTAAATTATATAAGGAGTGAATTTTACAGAATCAGACATACAAAATCAGTTTATATCAGTACCGCAATCCTGTGTGTATTAGTGGTATTGTTTAATGGGGCAATGGCATTTTTAAATCATGTGGATCCCACTTTTCATTATGGTACTTTTCGTTTTTCCCTAAATATGTTTACCGGTGCTCCCATGACCTATATGTATATAGCAGGATTTGTAGGCTTTCTGCTGTTTTTGGAAGATAAGAGAGGTGGAGCTTTATACCATACTATCGCTTATGGAATGCCACGGGAAAAGATTATTTTAGGTAAGGGAATTGTTGGTTTGGTAACAGCCTTTTGTATGATGGTTGTTGTATTGGTATTTTATGTGGGAAGTGCATGGCTTTTGTTGGAAAACAGGGAGCTTTTACCCTTGCAGGAGCTGCTGTGTGAAATCGTGTTTTTATTACCGACTGCAGTGGCAGTGATGCTGTTGGGGATCGTACTTGGTATGATTATGCAAAAAGAATTTAACATAGTGTGGAACTGGTTGCTGGTAGTGGCACTGATACCGAATGTGATATATATTTTAGGGCTGAAGTTTGAAGCAGTTTATCGAATTTCCAAATGGATACCCATGGTATATTTCAAGAGGGAAATAGCTGTATACTTGAATAGATATGAATGTATCTGGCATACACCGGAGGGAATTATGAGATGTCTGGTATCCGGTTTTGCAGCAATTATTTGTGTATTGGTGTTTGGAATTTTAAAGCTGAAAAAGCAGGATTTGTAATGGAGGGATACTCATGCTCTATGTAGTTATTATTCTTTTGGCTTTCTGGGCGGCATATTTATTATGCCGTCTTGTTCTCTTGGAGAAAACGTTGGAACATACCGCCAAAGAGCTTCATGAAATATCACAGGAGCTGGAGGAAAACAGAATCCTTCGTCTCAAAACTCCGGATAAGCACATGGAGAAGTTGCTTCGGGAAATCAATGAAAATTTGGAAAGTATCCGAAGAACAAAACGTAGCTATGAGAAGCAGGAGAAGGAGTTTCAAAAAGAAATAGAAAATATCAGTCATGATTTGCGTACGCCCCTGACAGCCATCATTGGGTATTTGGAGATGATGCAGGAGGAAGAATTAAGTACTGAGAACCAAAAGAATTTGGAAATTGTGTCGAATAGGGCAAAGAGTATGCAGGAGCTCATAGGACGGTTCTATGAGCTGTCACAGGTATCCGGTGCAGAGTATCAGCTGGAACTGCAGGAAATGGATGTTTGTAAGTCATTGCGGGAAATGACTTTGATGCAATATGGTATACTGGAGAAAAAGAATTTGGAAGTAGACATAGAATTACCGGAAAAGCCAGTGATAATAAAGGGGAATCAGGAATCCTTCGAGCGAATTTTCAACAATCTGTTCCAAAACGTACAGCGCTACGCGGTAAGTGAGTTACGATTGAAATTGCAGATGGTACCGGAAAGCAACAGGGTTTTTATTATTTTTATGAATGATATTGCTGAGGAAAACCGACTGACTAATCCGGAACTGATCTTTGAGCGATTTTATATGGCAGACAAGTCCAGAAGGAACGGTGGCAGTGGTCTGGGGCTGACGATTGCTGCTGAACTGGTAGCACATATGGGCGGCAATATACATGCAAAAAACGTGGAAGAAAATCATAGAAGCTACTTGCAAATAGAGATGGATTTTCCTTATAATGTGTAGAGATTATAGAAGGCTGATTTTAAACAGACAGGGAGAAGTTCTATGAACATATTAACCGTAGAGAATATTACAAAAGCATACGGAGAACGCAAGCTCTTTGACGGTGCAGGCTTTTATTTACAGGAAGGAGAAAAGGCTGGAATTATCGGTATCAACGGAACCGGAAAGACCACCTTGCTTCGTATGATTGCCGGTCTGGAGGAACCGGATGAGGGAAAAGTCATCCGGGCCAATCATCTGGTGGTTAGCTATCTGCCACAGAATCCTACCTTTGCACCGGAGGAGACTGTGATTTCGGCAGTGGTGAAAAGTGCCTTGGAGGTGAAGCTACAAAAGGAACAGGCACTTACCCATGAAGAGGAGGCACAGCTGGCGGCAGAGGCAAAGACCATGCTGACTAAGCTGGGAGTGTATGACTTCGAGCAGAAGTGCGGAGAATTGTCCGGCGGGCAAAAGAAACGTCTGGCTTTGGTAGCGGTGCTGCTTTCCCCGGCAGATTTGTTGGTGTTGGACGAGCCTACCAACCATTTGGACAATGAAATGTCGGACTGGTTGGAGGAGATGCTGAAAAAGCGTCGTGGTGCTATCATTATGATAACCCATGACAGGTACTTTTTGGACAGTGTTTCCAATCGTATTGTGGAAATTGATAAGGGACAGATTTACAGCTATAGTACCAATTATTCCGGCTTTTTGGAGCTAAAGGCACATCGTGAAGAAATGGCAGAGGCTTCCTGGCGCAAGAGGGAGTCTATTTTGCGTGTGGAGTTGGAGTGGGTGAAGCGTGGAGCCAGAGCCCGCAGTACCAAGCAGAAGGCAAGGTTGGAGCGATTTGAAGAGCTGAAGAATATGACCGCCCCTACAAAGGATGGGGTAGTGGAATTGTCCTCGGTAGCCTCACGTTTGGGACGTACTACCGTGGAATTGGAAAATATCAGTAAGTCCTATGGAGAAAAGCAACTTATCAAGGATTTCACGTATATCTTTTTGAAAAATGACAGGGTAGGTTTTATCGGCAAGAATGGTTGCGGGAAATCTACCTTGATGAAAATAATAGCAGGTCTGGAACAGCCGGATACCGGTACGGTAACCATCGGACAGACGGTAAAGCTGGGGTATTATGCACAGGAAATCGGTAGTGAAATCATGAACCCCAATCAACGTGTCATCGATTATATTCGGGATACTGCAGAATATATAGAAACCAATGAGGGAAAGATTACCGCTACCCGTATGCTGGAACGTTTTTTGTTTTCAGGCGAGGATCAATATGGTCTGTTGGGAAAGCTTTCCGGTGGAGAAAAACGCAGACTCTATTTGTGCAAGGTTCTGATGGAAGCACCAAATGTATTGATATTGGATGAGCCTACCAACGATATGGATATTATGACCCTACAGATACTGGAAAACTATCTGGACGAATTTCCGGGGATTGTGATTGTGGTATCTCACGACCGCTATTTTCTGGACAGAACGGTACGGAGGATATTTTCCTTTGAAGAGGGTGGTGTTCTGAAACAATCGGAAGGTGGCTATACGGATTATGTAAACCGAAACGAGCTGGAAAAGGAAGAGAATTCTATTTCCGGAAATGCTACCAAATCCGATGGAGAAAAGACAGTCAGAACCAATTGGAATGCCGGTCGGAAAAAGAAGCTGAAATTTACTTATCAGGAGCAGAAGGATTATGAAAGTATTGAAGGAGAAATTGCTGCTCTGGAGGAGAAGATAGAATCCTTAGAGGGAGAAATTCCACAGTATTCCAGAGATTTTGTGAAGTTGAATGAACTGATGCAAAAAAAAGAACAATGTGAAAAAACGTTAGAAGAAAAGATGGAACGATGGATGTATTTGGAGGAGCTGGCAGCTAGGATAGAAGCAGGGGAAGAAATATAAGAAATGTAAATCCTTATCCAAAAAAAGATGGAAAAAAATAGTATTAGATGGTACAATATAGTTAACTATAATTTATCAATTATTCGGCTTGGTGGTGATGTTAGATGGACAACAAAAGAGACCGTAAAGCAATTATTGCACAGTCTACACAGAAAACCGAAGAAGGTCAGATGGAGCTGTATTTGTATTCTCTCCGAAAGATGGCGGAGCAGAATGTAGAAACAAACAGAAATCCGGTGACGCAGCTTTATAATTTGCGAGCATATTTTTATTTATGCGGGGAACAGATGCAAATGGAACCAGATAAAAAGTATGCTGTTCTTGTGATGGATATTGCACAGTTTAAAGCGGTGAATGAGTTTTGCGGTAGAGCAGTAGGAGATGAAGTGCTTCGTGTGATTGCCCGCAGTATGACCGCTATTGAGAACGAGCGTCCGGATACCTATACCTGTCATATTCGTGCAGATGTATTTTCTATGTGTACGTCTTTTGAGGAAGAGGACGAGCTGGTTGCTATAGTAAATAGGATTATTCATGATATAGATGATTTTCCCATTGAGTGTAAGGTGCTTCCGGCTTTTGGTATCTGTACTTCTGAAAAGAACGGTTTGAATGTCAGCTTTTTGAAGGATTGTGCCACCACAGCATTGAATACTATCAAAGGAAAATTCTACGCCAATTATGCGTTCTTTGACGAAAAGATGCGTCAGGAGCAGCTGAGAGAGAAGCAGATAGAAAATGATATCGTAGAAGCTTTGAAAAATGATGAGTTTGCCCTTTATATACAGCCGAAGGTAGATATGAGTAATAACAGAATTATTGGTGGAGAGGCCTTGGTTCGTTGGATACATCCGCAACAGGGAATGATTTCACCGGGAGAGTTTATTCCCGTGTTGGAGAAAAATGGATTTATCATTAATGTGGATGATTATATTTGGGAGAAGGTTTTTGCTTTTATTCGTGATTTGGAGAATTCAGACATTGAACCGGTTCCCATATCCATTAACGTTTCCAGAGTACATGCTTATGACAAGAATTTCTGTAAGACCGTATGTGAGCTTACCCAAAAGTATCAGGTGAATCCTGCCTATATTCCGTTGGAGTTGACGGAGAGTGCTTTTTTGGGAGACGAATCTGTTATGTACAGCAGAATGGAGTACCTGCGGGAAAAGGGATTCTATATTTCTATGGATGATTTTGGAACAGGCTATTCTACTATGAAGATGCTGAAAAACCAGCCTATGGATGAGATAAAGATTGATAGAGAGTTTATTTCTGATTTGGAGAATGATATGAGTAAGGTGGTTATCAGTCATACCATTCAAATGCTGAAGGAAATGAACACAGATATTATTATCGAGGGTGTGGAAACAGAAACGCAAAAAGAATTCTTGTTAGAGCATGGATGTAACAGAGCACAGGGATATCTGTTTTACAAGCCTATGCCTGCTGAACAGTTTCGAACGTTGCTTCTTGGCAGTGCCTATTAAAATAGAATACACAGTTTCCCAATATGCTCTTGTGGAGAAACAGGAGCATATTTTTTATTCTGTTTATTTAGGTATTGACAAATACCTTTTTTAGGAGTATATTGTCGTTAAATCGATTTTATCTAATGTCATATGACAGATTTTATTTTCTAACTATTTTTAGTTTTTCTTAAGATAAGAGATGATATATGTCATCTAAGTATCATGAAATGATTTCCCAGAAGAAAAAGTACAGAAGGGTGGTTGAGATGATTTTTAATGAATGAATTATTAAAAAAACTGGTAGATGATTATTCTACGAAGAAACAGGCTTCGCTTATCCAAATGAAGAAGGGGATATTGAGCAGAGAGGCTTTTTTGGAGGAGGTCGAGGAATATACCAGAGAAAATTTTCAGATATCTCCGGCACAGGGGAAAGAGCTGACAGGGATGTTTGAACAGTATATTTTTGGATATTCCAGAATTTCTCCCTTGATTGATGATGCGGATATTTCGGATATCAGAATTGTAAGCTATGACAATATTCGTGTGAAAAGAAAAGGGAAGCGTATGGATGCGGGTATTTGTTTTGAAACAGAGAAGGAATATCGCCAATTTGTGGATTATGTTGCAACCAAGAATCAGGTAAATATATCGAATCTAAACGCCATACAACGTTTCACAGATTCGGACTCACATCCTGATTTCATTCTGCGTTTCACGATATCTATGCCATTGGTGAATACCTATGGAGAACCGTATCTCTGTATTCGAAAGGTCCCGCGTAATTTCCCGGAGATGCAGGAGTTGATACGTCGGAATATGTTGGATAGGGAATTGGCGGAATTACTGGTACAGCGATTTCGCACGGGTTCGACCTTGATATGCGGTGGAAACTCTTCCGGAAAAACCACATTGTTAAATGCTTTGAAGGAAACACTGCCGGATGATATGGCTATTCTAATTGCCCAACAGGCAGATGAACTGACTACCAAGAGGCATCCGGATATGATGTTTATGCATTCGTTGCCGGGTAGTGGGGAAAGTCAGGTCAATTATGACTTAAAGAATATCAGTATTGCCGGATTGACCATGGACGTGGATTTTTTCATTATTGGTGAGGTAAAGGGCGACGAGGCTTTGTACTTGTTGAACGCAGCATATACCGGACAGCTTTGTGCGGCAACGATTCATGCACCGGCAGCAGACAAGGCTACGGACAAGCTGGTAGATTATGCTATGTACAGCAGTCGGTATTCCAGAGATGAGTTGATGAAAATGATGGAGTGCTTTACCACGACAGTATTCATGGAGCATTACAAGGTGAAACAGGTATTTGTAAATAAGGGTTGGAACCCGGAAAGGGGCGAGCTGATGTATGAAAAAATCTTTGGCTGAGTAAAATATGGTTTGGAAAATGTTAATTTTTGCAGAGCTTTTCGGAGCGTTTTTTCTACTATTCTGGTGGGTTCGAAGAGAAAGTATTATACATAATATGATACATCATACCTATGAGGTATTGGAACAGGCGGCCAGAAGACGTGAGGAGGATAGTAGACAGGGGCTTCTATTGCTAAACAGACCCAAAGGGCTTGTTTATAGTTTGGAGCAGAAACTGCTTTATAGTGGGTTAAGCAGACAGTTCCCCTTTTTAACTCCGGAAATTTATATTGTGTCAAATCTGTTAATCATGATAGGGATTTATTTCCTTTTTACCTTTCTGGGAAAAGCATGGTGGATTGGAGTAGTGGCTGTGCTGATTCTGGAAGGTAGTCTATATCTATTGCAAAATCTGCTGATTTTACAAAACTACAATGCGGTTGATCAAAATTTGTTAAAGTTTTTGGATTTTTTAGGAAACTATAGCATTACCTCCGGGGAGGTAACTGCTGTGTTAAGCCAAATAAGTGAGTATATGGAGGACCCATTAAAATCTGTATTGGAGGAGTGTTATTATGAAGCTCAAACCTCCGGAGATACCAGTTTGGCTCTACTTAGTATGGCAGAGAAGCTACAGCATCCGAAGTTTAAAGAAATCGTGCGAAATCTGGAAATCAGCATGCGATATTCCGCGGATTTTACGGTACTGGTGAATCAAAGCAGAAAATCTGTCCGTGAGCATATGCGTATGCGTCAGGAAAGGAAATCTCTTGCCAATGAGGCTTGGGTAAATATTTTGATACTGGGTGCTATGACAGTAGTGATACTGGTAACGGTGGAGGTGCTCATTGGTGTACCAATTGAAGAAATATTGTTTCAAACGTGGGTAGGCAGAGGCTGTATGACAGGGATTGTGGTGATACTATTTTTGTTTTATAGACAGATACGAAAAATGGATCAGTAGGAGGTAGGAAGATGGAGCAGGTTCAGATGATAGAAAGACTTCTTTGGGGTGTCCGACTTCTGGTGTCTGTTTTGATGGGAGGAATTTTGTTGTACATCTGGAGTACGGCAAGGACCGGTAGGATATTGTTACGAGCCTATGAAGCAGTCTGTATGTATGCAAAAAACAGTCCGAAGGCATTGTTTGACTACGAAAACTGGGAAATCTATTTGCAAAAGCATGGAGCCGGTTATTACTACGGAAAGTGGATAAATCCGGTATCCTATCTGGCAATTTGTTTTCTGATAGGGTTAATGGGAATGGTGATAGGTATTTATTTTGGTGGTCTGCTTAGTATTGTATTATGTGTTACCGGATTATTTTTGCCGGGGATTTTGTTACAGTATTTGAACAAAAAGGACAATGTGCGTATGATGCCGGAGTTGGATATGGTTTATAGCGCATTAGTGGTTCAAATTCGGGCAGGCGTATATGTAACGGATGCCCTGACGGAATGTTATGGCAGTGTCAGCCACATAAGGCTGAGAGATGCTTTGCAGGGATTGTCCGGAGATATTGTTATGAAGGGAGATTTGGACGATTCCTTGGAACGATTTCAAGGACAGTTTAACAATCAGTACATAGATTCCTTGTGTATCACCATATTACAGGCGATGGAATCAGGGCAGGCAGTAGAATTATTGGGAGATATTGCAGAGCAGATTAAGGATATGGAAATCACTCTGCAACACAAGAAAAAGGAGCAGTTAAACAGAAGTGTAACATTTTATCAATTGGGCATATTTGCATTGATTTTGGTATTGATATTGTATGCCTGCGTGACGCAGATGTTTTCTGCAGAATTGTTTGTTTCATAAAATGAATTTGAGAAGGAGAAAAGAAAATGAAGAATAAGGTAAAACGCTTTTTAACAGCAAAGAGTGAGGGCATTGATGGTTTATTGGTGACAGTAGGATTGTGTATTATTGCACTCCTGTTATGCGTGGTAATGAAGGACAGTCTGACGGCATTCATTACACAGATTGTAACGGCACTTCAAACCAGAGCACTGGGTATTTTAGGGTAAGTGAGGTTTGCATGGGAAGAAAAAGTAAGGGAAATGTCATGGATTTGGTGACAATCGGAATTACCATTCTTGCCATGTCCATAGTTGTAATGGTCTATTTGGAATGTACGGCATTGATGATGAAAAAGCTGGAGATTAGTCAGGTGTCCAGAAACTATATTTTGAAAATGGAGACTATGGGATATTTGGATGAAAGCGGGCGTCAGCAGTTGATAAATGAATTACAACTATTAGGAGTGCAAAATATTGATATCAGCGGGACTACTCTTCAGCCGGTAGACTATGGAGAGAATATTATACTTCACGTGAAAGGAACCATTCAGGGGAGAAATATAGGAAATGGAGAGAGGATATGGAATGAAGGATTTCGTTCGGCAAGCTATACTGTGGAGGAAAACAGAATGTCTACAGCCAAAAACTAAGAAGGATATGCTTTGCCTAAAGAGCAGTGGACAGGTCAATATCGTGGTCAGTATGTTTCTGTTTGTTCTGGTATTGGTGGTAGTTCTCTTTGGATTTCGTATTATGCAGTATATGATAATTTCTGCGGAAGTAGAAGATGCGCTGGCTGCTTCCAATCTGGCATCAGCCATTGTAGATTTGGCGGAGTATGGGAAAACGCATAACATTCGCATACCGGATGAGAGGGTTGCTTTTGGAAAATACAGGGAGGCTTTGGTGGTAAATCTTCAATTAGATGAATATCTGAATACTAGCAGAAGGGATTATTATTTATCACCCATCACTATTTTGCAATATGTTATTTACAATGTGGAGGGGGAATTGGTGGAGATATTTGTTATGAATGGAGAAGGGCAGCCGGTGAGCCAGAATTCCGGAAGAGTTGGAACGATTTTTACACCGGATGGAGTGAGGGTGGAAACCACAGGGATTTACAGCAAAATTGGCTTTGAAGTAGAAGGCTTGTTAGGGCAGAATATATGGGCTGAAAAAGAGAAATATATAGATATTAAGAGGTATGACAGTGAAAAAGGAAAAGAGTAAAAAATATAAAATTTTACCGGGAGTGATTTGTGTGGCTTTTCTGGCAGCAATGGGAACATTCTTCCTGTTGCTACATATGGAAAGAAATGTTTTGAATGCATATGAAAAGACCTATGTGTGGTGTGCTAAGGAGGAATTAGCAAAGGGGTTACTCATCTCTAATCAAAATCTGACTACATGTTTTGAACAGATAGAAATAGATAAAAACAGAGTGCCGGGAGAATTGGTTCAGGAAGTGAATATTTTGGTGGGAATGCAGACAACCATTCCGGTTTCAAAGGGAACTATTCTCACAACGAATCTGTTTACAGGAGAGGAGGAGTATATTTCCAGGCTAGAGAAACCGGTAATAGCAGGATGCAAAGGAGACGATTTGTTTCAGATGGTCAGTGGAGTCTTGCGAAAGGGGGATTTGGTACATATATACACAGTAAATAAGGATGTGGAAACGACTTATTTGTTATGGGAAAATGTAATGATTTACGAAGCTTTTGATGCAGCAGGAAATGGAATTGCTACAGAGGACACCACAACACCTGCTGCCAGAGTGAATCTCTTGTTGGAGGAAGGCTATGCGGAGCAGTTTTATCATGAAATGGATAAGGGCTCCCTTAGATTGGTGAAAGTATGGGAATAAGTATGGCAATAGAGAAAAGACGAATTGGATTGGGGTTACTTTTCCTTTTATGGGTATTATGCGGTGGTTGCGGGAAGGTAGAGGGGGATATAGCATCTACGGAAACGGAAGTGCAGTCAGAAGCGGTGATGTTGACACCGGTAGCTACAGCAGTTCCCGCTCCGGAACCAACGGCAGAACCTACGCCGGAACCAATGGCAGAACCTACGCCGGTACCAACGGCAGAACTTACGCCGGCACCAACGGCAGTGCCTACGCCGGTACCAACAGCAGTACCCACGCCTGAACCAACGGTAGTTCCCGCGCCTGCACCAACAGTAGCTCCCACATCTACGCCAATGGCGGTGTTTGCACCAATGCCAACTCTTAAACCACAGGTGGAAACTCCACCGATACACGCTCATGAGATTGTCAAGGAGGAGAAAGAAGCCAATTGCTTGGAACAGGGGGAGAAACGTAGTTTTTGCGTTAGCTGTGGAGAGGTCTTTAAGCAGGAAAAAGTTGCTCCTTTGGGACATTCTTTTGAAAAGGCTGTATGGGAAATCCCTACTTGTCAAAAGGGTGGATATTATAACAATATTTGTACCCGATGCGGACTGGTGGAATGTGTGTCGCAGAATGCACTGGCACATGAAGTGGAGGATATTATGATACAGGAAGGAAATTGTATGGAGGATACGGTAATACGGCATAAATGTAAGACTTGCGGTGTACAGGTGAAGGAGGATACCCGGTATACCAATTATGAGGTGCATAACTGGAAGCAGGAGTTGGTAGATGGGGTGGAAATGACCTATTGTGAATGGTGTGGTGTGACTTCCTAAAGGATTGCTTGAACAAAATAGAACAGAAAGTATAGAGAAAAGATAATGGTAAGAAAAGGAAAATGGATAAGATGGTTGCTGCTTTCCTTATTACTTGTGTCCGTCTGGAGTTTCATGGAAATTACAGTAGAGGCAGTTTATGAAGGAATAGCAAATGTAAGCATGAGCCCGGACAGAAATGCTTTTACAACACATCCGGGAGATGCTGATACAGAGTGGTATGAGCAAGGATATGAGGTGACAACAGGAATAACCGGTCAAGGAAGAAAACCATTGGAATGGGAGCATTTTTATGAGACGGAGAGAACGGATACGGTTCCGATTGGTAAGTGGGTGGTTATGCATTCTTCGGCAAAATGCATTCATAAGGATTATCCTATCGGCAATTTTTACTATGGTGATACCTTTGGAAAGAAGAGGTGCTATACTCCCTACTATTCCGGTTGGTTTGCTTATTGTGCGGACTGTGGAGAAAAGCTGTTACACAGATACTTTTATATGAGTGAGGAGACTGCAAAGAAGCTGACACATATGGACATGACGAAAGGATATTATTACAAGTGTCCGCATTGCGACAATTTGGAGCAAGGATTTGAAGCACAGGCACATATCTGCAAGGACATTTCAGCAAACCGTTATTATGTAAGGTATCATGCCAATTTCGGAAATGGTTATATGGAAAAGAGTGTGCACATGGTAAATAACGCCACTATGTATGAAGGCAGAGAGGTAACACCACAGACAACACTTCAGTTAAATACCTATTCCAGAAGAGGGTATGAGTTTAATGGTTGGAATACAAAGAAGGATGGTAGCGGAACCGGCTATAAGGACGGGGCAGAAATATACAATCTGAGCCTGAAAAATAACTCCAGTGTAATTTTATATGCACAGTGGAAGAAAAGCAGTTCTGTGTTGGAAATAGATACCGCCGGAGGAAGCTATGAAGGAAAAAGGGGTATTGTTTCTATAGCGGGGGAGTATGGAAGCAGCTATGAAATTCAAACAAAGGTGCTAGTGGCACCAACCGGAGCCACTGTACATTTTGATACGAGGGGCGGAAAAGGGATAACAAGCATCACCGGAACCAAGAGTTTTTTAGAGTGGAGTTGCAGTCAGCCCTTTGTAGGTAAGTTGGATGAAAATGTTTATTCCTACAATGGTTCGGATGGTACAGTAGACCGGATTACGGCAATTTATCAGGAAAATCCAATTATCTTGCCCAAACCTCAAAAAGAAGACTGTACCTTCGGAGGATGGTTTGCAGATCCGGAGTGTACGAAGCCGGTAGGGGTGGAAGGAAGTCCATATACGCCGCAAAGGGATGTGACCTTATATGCCTGTTGGGTAGACTTGAAGCTGCAGGCAGTGGATAATTATACTGCAAATGGCGGAAAGGGCGCAGTAGATTTATCATGGCAGCAGATGGATAATCAAGCAAAGACCTATCAGATTTATCAAAAAACAGAGGATGGAGAGTGGGGGCAAATTCATTCCGCCAAAGATAAAGCAAATACCTATACGGTTTCCAACAGCATAGTATTCACCGGAGTGCCGGGAAGCTATACGATTCCCTACACAGGCTTTTATCAATTGACACTTACCGGAGCTCAGGGTGGTAACTTTGGAAGCTATCAAGGAGGAAAGGGCGGTCTGGTACAGGCACAATTTTTCTTGCGGCAAGGAGAGAAGTTATGCTATGAGCTTGGTGGTCAGAATGGTTATTTTGGAGGCGGTAAGGGAACCCGCTATGGAAATGGTGGGGGATATAGCAGTGTTTCTATGGCAGAGGGTACTCTTTTGATGATTGCCGGAGGTGGTGGAGGTGCTACCGATAGAGAAAATGGGCATGGTGGAGGTGCATTGACACAGGTACTGGAACAAAGGAATGGCGAAGATGGAGAGGCCGGAGGCGGCGGAGGGTATTTTGGTGGTGTCGCCGGGGCTGTTCAGGTGCATTCTCATACCCAGGAGTGCCGTCATGTACATACAGGAGTTTCGACTGCTTATGGAGGCTGTTATACGGTTCAAGCTGCTTGTGGCGGAACTGCCTTTGGTAAAAATCAGGTAGCCAGTTCATTTTATTATGGAAATATTGATGATAACGGAAATCATATCTTTTGTATTCGATGTGGTAGTGATGAGTGTGTGGGACATTATGATACTTATTGGATGTATTTGTGTGGAAAGTGTGGAACCTTCTATAATTATGCTGTGGAAAAATGTACTGCCATGAAAGCCTATGCATTGGGATGCGGAAGAGAGGAAGACTATGTGTGCGGTATGGAGGAGGGCGAAGTTCTCTATGTTCAACCGGCATATGGTGGGGCAAATTATATTCAAAAAGACATAGCGGTCAGCTACAAGGAGGAAGTGGATGTACAGAGCGGAAATGGTAAGCTGCTGATACATTCACAACAAATCGGTTTGCTGGATACGAATTTTCTAAATGGAGTAATGGCTACGGACATAACTGCACCGGAAGCAATCGCTCAGGACAGTATCCAAAAGACAACCGTAGGAAGTGATGAAATCAGAGTATCCTTTGCAAAACCGAAGGATAGAGGAACGGATTACTATCATATGGTAAAGTCCTTTTCTACAGATGGCGAGTTGCTTTGTACCTCCAATCAAACGAAGAATACCTTAGTGAGTGGAATAATAGGGTATCGCTACTGTATAGACGCCTTGCCACAGACCATTATACAAGAGCAGCACAGTCTGCTTAGAGAAGTTTCGGAGTGTCCTTTTATAGTGGTAAAATGTGAAGCGGTGACAAAGTATCTGCATGTGGCAGCAGTAGATAAGGCAGGAAATATAGGGGAAACCATCCATATACCAATATCTACACAGGATAAGATTTACTGGCCGGTAATAACAGAGCAGCTGATGGTGGAGACCGGTGCGAATCTGTACCCGGCAGAGACACCGAATACCTATTATGTCAGGGCTGATGGAACCACTCCGGTAAGTCTGGTATTACGGGGATTTCTTTGCGGCACTGCGAGAACGGATTATCAGATAAATCAGACAACTTTTCGTGCGCGAAGTTTATCAGACAATACACTGTCAGGAAGCTTGGATATACTGGTGCCCAATCAAGATACTATTTCTGCAGGGAACTTTAGCTATTCTATGCAACAGTTACAGAAGAGACAGGAAGGAAAAATAGGGATGGAGGATGCTGCTTTCACCATGGCAAAACGCTACAAGGATTGTAGAGGCATCGAGGCCAAGCAGAAATTTGTAATTGCCCCCGGCTATGACGGACAAAGATTTCAAGTAACCCCACAGGTGATTGCCCATACGGCAGAGGAAAGTATTTCTTCTAAGGAGGCCGACGATGAAGGTCATAGTGTATACCTTATTGCTGATTCCAAAGGACCAACAATAGGGAATGCAGAGTATCTGCTGAATTTAGAGGTAATCGAGTACGAAGAAGAGGAAAACATAGCAGTGGTCATTACGGCTTCTGATTCGGGAAGCGGCCTGGCAGAGTTTTATGTAGAAATATTGAATGAAGACAATGGCAGTGTTTGGAAATTAAAGGATGAGACCCTGTCAGGGAAAATTCATTTGGAGATAGATTCGCAGGAGCCGGTATTCAGTGGTAAGTTTGCAATTACTGTTTATGCAACCGATAGAGTGGGAAATGAAACGATGATAAGTAATTCTGTGTTGGGAATCGGACTGGAAGCGTACATAGAAAGAGTATTAGGAAATCCGCATCAGGTATTTAAAAGAGGAGAAAGCGGTATTCTGCATATTGAAACCATAGGGTATATTGAGCGATTGGATATTGCATTCCCGGAAGCTTTTGTGAAAGAGGATGCCACATTGAACCGAAGAATTGATTATGCGATTCCGGATTATCAGCATAAGGAAGACGTAGCCTTTCTGGTTCCTTTTACCGCACCGGAGGGGGACATTCAGGTGCAGGTGAAAGCCTATAAGGCCGGTACGGAGCTGGAGCAGAAGCCGGTACTTTTATCAATCAAGGTGGAGGGGAGTATATTAGATGAGTTACATACCCGACTGCGGTAATTGGATTTGGGTTCTGGGAGTAATCTGCTGTTCCGGTGCAGTGTTATATGCTTTCGTATGGGTAGATGAAGATTGGAAGAACTGTGACAGGGAGTGGTTGTGGTCCGTTTGGACAGTGGTTGTAGTGATAGGATGCTTAGGATTTCAGGGAAGGGTGCAGAATGCTACGCATTTAGAAAAGGTTTGCTGGATGGGAATGGCGGTCTATTTGATCGTTGGTACGGTGATGGATTGTATTCTCTGTCAGGTAAATGATGTATTACAATACTTGGGAGTTCTGGGAGGCTGTGTTTTTCTCTGGTGTAGGGAAGCACAACCAACTATTGGGCTTTCCCTGCTGCTGTTTGTCTTAATACAACATTTTCTGTTCCGAAAGCTCTATGGGGGGGCAGATACCATGGCCTTTTTGATATGCTCGTTATTTCTGGCAGGATTGGGAGGTGAAACAGAGCAGTATCTCTGGCATATGACCCTCAGTTATATCTTTATGGGAGTGGTACAAGTATTTAGTGGAAACATCACCAAACAGGGGCGATTGCGGGAACCGGTTCCTATGGTACCCTATATAGCATTTGGCTTTTTGTTGCTGATACAAGGATAAAATTACTGAATTTTTACCCAATATTTTGAGGATAGTGGTTGTGCCATTATCCTCTTTTTGGTATTATTAAAATAGTATGGTTAAATGTGCCGTGGGAAAGGAGGCTGCCATGATTACCATTAGCTTATGCATGATTGTGAAAAATGAAGAGGCAATACTTGCCAGATGCCTGGATACTGTAGCAGATTTGGTGGAGGAGATTATTATTGTAGATACCGGCTCTACGGACAGTACGAAGGAGATAGCTGCACGTTATACAGATAAAATCTATGATTTTGTGTGGGTGGATGACTTCAGTAAGGCGAGAAATTATGCATTTTCCAAGGCGACAAAAGAATATATTTATTCTGCAGATGCAGATGAAGTATTAAATGAAGAGAACAGAGAGCGTTTTCGTATATTAAAGGAGCATCTGTTGCCGGAAATCGAAATCGTGCAGATGAAGTATGGAAATCAACTGTCTTATGGAACGGTATATAATTTTGATGAGGAATATCGGCCGAAGCTGTTTAAGAGATTGCGTAATTTTGTGTGGGAGGAATCCATTCATGAAACAGTGCGGCTTCAGCCTATTGTTTTTGACAGTGATATTGTAATTACGCACATGCCTACCGCCAATCACGGAGACCGGGATTTGAAAAATTTTGAAAAGCAAATCCGGGCAGGACGAAAGCTGTCGAAACGTTTGCAAAGTATGTATGCCAGAGAGCTCTTGCTGGTAGGAATGAAAGAGAATATGCTGAATGCAGAAGCTTATTTCCAACAGGTTTGTATGGAGGAGCAGGCAGATGCGGAAATGTTGATGGAAGCTTATTGTGTACTGGTATGGACAGCCGTATGCAAGAAGGATACGAAAAATCTTCTGAAATATGCACTGAAAGCCGTGATTTCAGAGAGCTGCTCGGAGGTTTGTACCCAGTTGGGATGTTTTTATGAGCAGGAGCAGGATTATGAAGAAGCCATCATCTGGTTTTACAATGCTGTGTACGGAACGCAACCGGTATTGGTGAAGGCCTGGGGAGAGCAAATTCCCTTAGAAGGATTGGTGCGTTGCTATGAGGCACTTTCCATGCCGGAGCAGGTGGCATTTTACCAAGGGGAAATAGAACGTTTATCAGCAGAAGAAAAAGAATAAAAGTTATTTGTGGATTATTCTGAAAATATGCTGTATAATCAATAGGTTGTAAAGCGTATTTCAGTGCATATCCATATATACATATATAAAAGAAAAGAGGAGTAATTATGAAATGGGAAGAAAATGTGCGTAAGGTAATTCCTTATGTGCCCGGTGAACAGCCGAATAAAGAAAATATGATTAAGTTAAATACCAATGAGTGTCCGTATCCTCCGGCGCCCGGTGTAGAGGCTGCCATGAAGTCTATGAATTATGTGGATTTTCGCTTGTATCCGAATCCGGAGACCAAGGTTTTGACCGATGAGCTGGCGGCATATTATGGAGTAAAGAAGGAGCAGGTATTCGTAGGAGTGGGTTCCGATGATGTGTTGGCGATGGCATTCCTTACCTTTTTCAATTCCGGCAAGCCTATTTTGTTTCCGGATGTGACCTATTCTTTTTATGATGTATGGGCAGATTTATATCGAATCCCTTACAAGACATGTGCTTTGACAGAGGATTGGCATATGAATCCGGAGGATTACAAGCAGGAAAATGGTGGGGTCATTTTCCCGAACCCGAATGCACCTACCGGTCTGGAAGAAAGTCTGGAAACGGTGGAGGAGATTATCAAAGCGAATCCGGATGTAATTGTTATTGTGGATGAAGCTTATGTGGATTTCGGCGGTACCAGTGCATTGCCGTTGATTGAAAAGTATGATAATTTGCTGGTGGTACAGACCTTTTCTAAGTCCAGAGCTATGGCAGGTATGCGTATAGGCTTTGCTTTTGGTAATGAGAAGCTGATTCAATATTTAAATGATGTCAAATTTTCCTTCAATTCTTATACCATGAATTATCCTTCACAGGTGTTAGGCACCGTGGCTTTGCAGGATAAGGAATATTTTGAGACTACTGTGCAGAAAATGATAAATACCAGAGAAAGAGTAAAGAAGGAATTGACAGAGTTGGGATTTTCGTTCCCGGACTCCAAAACCAATTTTATCTTTGCTTCACATGAAAGTGTACCGGCGGAAGAAATTTTCAAGGCTTTGAAAAAAGCGGATATTTATGTACGATATTGGAATAAGCCCCGTATCAACAATTCTTTGCGTATCAGTATCGGTACGGATACGGAGATGGATGCGTTGATCGCATTTTTGAAGAAGTATCTGGCGGAGAGAAAGTAAGTAGTTTGTTACTATATTTACAGTATTGCATACATAATAAAGAATGGAGAAAAAGAATGATTAAGAATATTTTAAAAGGTATGGTTATTGGTATTGCAAACATTATTCCCGGTGTCAGTGGTGGTACCATGATGGTTGCTATGGGTATTTATGATAAGTTGATTCATTGTATTACCCATTTATTCAGTGAGTTTAAGAAGAATGTATTGTTTTTGCTTCCCATTGTAATTGGTATGGGGATTGCTATTATAGCCAGCTCCTTTACCATTGAGAAGATGTTTGAACATTTCCCCTTCCAGACCAGTCTGTTGTTTGTGGGTTTGGTTGTAGGCGGTCTGCCGGCTATGTGGAAAAATGTAAAAGGCAAAACCATTCGTCCGGGACATATCATTGCTTTTGTAGTATTCTTTGCAGTAGTAGTTATTATGGCTTTGATGGGTGAAACAGAGGGAAATGCTGCGGATTTGAGCTTCAATCTGGTAAATGTATTAAAGCTTTTCGGAGTTGGTGTGATTGCGGCAGCAACCATGGTTATTCCCGGTGTCAGTGGTTCTATGATGCTTTTGTTGATGGGTTATTATAATCCTATCCTTTCTGCTATTAATGATTTTATGCGTGCATTGGTGGCTTTTGACATGAAAGGGATTGTTACCGGTATTGGTATCCTTGCACCTTTTGGTATTGGTGTAGTAGTGGGTATTTTTGCGATTGCGAAGCTGATTGAAATCATTTTTGCCAAGTTCCCTATGTATGCATATTGGGCGATTATTGGTTTGATTGTTGCTTCTCCTATTGCAATTATAGCTATGGGTACTTTCCCATCAATTACTATCGTAAGTATTTTGACCGGTGTTGTAGCACTGGCAGTGGGCTTTGTGGTTGCCATGAAGTTAGGTGAGTAAGATAAGAGGATAATAGCCCTGTCACATTTGTAGATTGATTGCCGCTTAATTCGCAGTGGCTACAGCGAAGGCATTTGTATGACAGGTATGTTCCATGCAAGATTATGGGGGAATGAGTATGGCGGCATATGAAGATTTTGCATATGTATATGATGAGTTTATGGATGAGACACCTTATGAAGAGTGGTGCGAGAGAATTGATGCATTGATTCAAAAATATGGTGTTTCCAGTCCGAAACGGAATGCAGAAGATGCATTGGATTCTGAAAAAAATCTGGTGTTGGATTTGGGTTGTGGGACCGGAACCTTGACAGAGCTTTTGTACCAAAAGGGCTACGATATGATTGGCTTGGATAATTCAGAGTCCATGCTGAATATTGCCATGGATAAGAGAACAGCCAACGGAGCGGAGATACTTTATTTGCTGCAGGATATGCGTGATTTTGAGTTGTACAGTACCGTGGGTACTGTGGTGAGTATTTGTGACTGTGTGAATTATATTTTGGAGGAAAAGGATTTGATAAAGGTCTTTTCTCTGGTAAATAATTATTTGTATCCGGGCGGTATTTTTGTCTTTGATTTTAATACGGATTACAAGTATCGTGAAGTGATTGGAGACACGGTAATCGCAGAAAACAGAGAGAACTGCAGCTTCATCTGGGAAAACTATTATGATGAAGCAGAGGGCTTGAATGAATATGATGTAACCATTTTTGTACAGGAGGAAGAGGACTTGTTCCGTCGCTTTACGGAAACTCATGTACAAAGGGGATACACTCCTGAGCAGATAAAGCATATGTTGCAGGAGGCGGGCTTGGAGCTTGTAGAAATGCTGGACAGTGATACTGAAGAAGCAGTAACAGCACAGAGTGAACGTGTGTTGGTAGTGGCACGGGAGCACGGAAAACATTTGTAGGAAAACAAATATTGTAATAGGTAATAGAGGAAGAAAAGAATGACAGATTATATTGTAAGAGCAACGGCAGCGAATGCACAGATTCGTGCATTTGCCTGCACCACAAGAGGATTGGTGGAAACTGCCCGAGAAGCACATAATACCAGTCCGGTTATGACAGCTGCATTAGGAAGATTATTATCCGCGGGAGCCATGATGGGCTCTATGATGAAAGGAGATAATGATTTGCTGACCCTGCAGATACGGGGAGATGGTCCGGGAAGAGGTCTGACCGTTACAGCAGATTCTAGGGGAATGGTAAAGGGATACCCTATTGTGGCAGATGTGATACTTCCGGCCAATGCAGTGGGAAAGCTGGATGTGGCAGGAGCACTGGGAAATGGTAATTTGTGTGTGATTAAGGATATGGGCTTGAAGGAGCCTTATGTAGGACAGGTAGCTTTGCAGACGGGAGAGATAGCGGAGGACTTGACTTATTATTTTGCAACTTCGGAACAGGTTCCCTCTTGTGTAGGTCTGGGAGTTTTGATGGAACGTGACAATACGGTGAAGCAGGCAGGGGGCTTTATTATTCAGTTGATGCCCTTTACGGAGGAGGAAGTCATTGAAAAACTGGAGCAGAATTTGTCCAAAGTGGCTTCTGTAACCAGTATGCTGGAAGCGGGAAAAACACCGGAGGATATTCTTTATACTTTATTGGATGGTTTTGAGGTAGAAATCACACAAACCAGTGAGACAGGGTTTGCATGCAACTGTAGCAAGGAACGTATTGAGAAGGCATTAATCAGTATTGGAAAAACGGATATTAAGGAAATGATTGATGATGGAGAGCCTATTGAGGTAAAGTGTCATTTCTGCAATACCGGATATGAATTTACGGTAGAAGACTTGAAGGCAATTTATCATAAAGCAGTAAAATAATAGGTATCACTATAGGATAGTCCCGGGTGGACAGCTCCCTGAAAGGAATCGGGGAAGAGAGACTTGCCCGCCCAGGCAGAAGGGGTGACGGACTCTTAAGGTGTTGCTTTTTCCAAAGCCTTACGGATGGCTTCCAGCAATACCAGAGAGGTGTATTTGCTCTCCTGAGAATAGCTGACATTTTCCAGAGACTGGTTTTCGCAGATTTGATTAGTCAGATATTCAAAGGTAGGCTGTAATAAAGGATACATGGTTGATACTGCTTCGCTGAGATTGACCAGCTTGATAGAGGTAATCTGAGAGCGATCCACAATGACTTCTACATTGATAATCTGGTCATTGAGTACCAGTTCTGTGTTGTAGATGCCCGGTATGTACAGGGAGGTGCCACTAGCTGTACTGTCTAAGGAAGCAGTTTCGGTAGGACTTGGAGAACTATCCGGAAGGGTGGTATCCTCCGATTCTGCACCCGGTACAAACAGCAGAATAAGGAAAATAAGCAAAAGTATACCGAGGACAACAAAGATACCGGTATAAATCAATTCTTTCATATGGAGTACGACGATTTTGGTTTTGGAACTCATGGAAAAGACCTCGTTTCATGTTACTTTATACACTGTATGAAGGAAGGAAAAGGTTTATGACTGAAAAATATTTTAGAATAAAGAGGAATATGTATGAAATTTACAAAGATGCATGGCTGTGGAAACGATTATGTTTATATTAACGGAATAGAGGAAAAGCTCCCCTTGGAAAAGAAGCCGGAGATAGTTCGCTTTTTAAGTGACAGGCACTTTGGTATAGGCGGTGATGGTGCTATTTTCATCAATGCCGGTGATGTGGCGGATTTCGAGATGGAAATGTATAATGCTGATGGAACCCGTTCGGAAATGTGTGGTAATGGTATCCGCTGTGTGGCAAAATTTGTTTATGACAAGGGCTTGACGGACAAGCAGCAGATTTCCATCGTTAGTGCCGGTCAGGTGAAATATTTGGATTTGACCGTAAATGAGCAGAATTTGGTAGAAACCGTAAAGGTAAACATGGGCAATCCGATACTGGTTCCTCAGCAGATACCTGTGGCTTTGGAGGGAGAAAGTGCCATTGATGTGCCTATCGTAGTGCAGGGCAAGGAATACAAAATGACCTGTGTGTCTATGGGAAATCCTCATGCAGTATTGTTTGTGGAGGATGTAGCAAATATGAATCTGGAAGCCATTGGTCCGGATTTTGAAAATCATGAATTGTTCCCCAATCGTACGAATACGGAATTTGTGCAGATAGTGGATAGAAACCATGTGAAAATGCGTGTGTGGGAGCGCGGTACCGGAGAGACCTTTGCTTGTGGTACCGGATGCTGTGCTACGGCAGTGGCTTGTGTATTGAATGGTTTGACGGATACGGATGTAGAAGTGGAAGTATTGGGCGGTAAAATTCAAATACAGTGGGATAGGGAAGCAAATTTGGTATATATGACCGGTCCGGCAACAACCGTATTTGAGGGAGAAATTGAAATAGAAATAGAGTAGGTCGATAACCATTGTTTGGGTTTAGTAATGCTTGTAAATAAGCAGAAAGTGATGTGAAGCGAAGATGAAGGATAAGAGAAATCTGATAATTGTTATGTTGGCAGTAGCAGTAATAGCTTTGACCATCGGTTTGGTATGGGTGATGTCCGGAAGGAATGGGGCAGAAAATGCTGAAACCGGTATGGTGAGCAATCAGAACATACCAAAGTTGACAGAAGCCCCGGAGAGTACGACGGATGCAGGAAAGCCTGCGGAAACAGAAGTGCCGGTGGTGACCGAGGAGCCTGAGGTTACAGAAACTCCTGCGGCAACAGAGGAACCTGCGGAAACGGAAGCTCCAACGGCGACCGAGGAGCCGACAGTCACCGAAGCCCCTGTAGCAACGGAGGAACCGATAGTAACGGAAGCCCCGGCGGCAACGGAGAAGCCTAAGGCAACGAAGGCACCCGAAGTAACGGAAGCCCCCAAAGCAACAGAAGCACCCAAAGCAACAGAGGCACCCAAAGCAACGGAAGCTCCTAAAGCAACAGAGGCACCCAAGGCAACAGAAGCACCTAAACCAACCGAAGCACCCAAGGTACCGAAGGAGCCCGCATTGGTGGATGGAAAGCTCAGTCCTTTAAAGGTAGACGGAACCCAGCTTTGTGATGCAGAAGGAAATCCTGTACAGCTACGAGGTATCAGTACCCATGGTATCGCATGGTTCCCTAAGTATGTGAATGAAGAGTGCTTTAAGGGCTTTAAGGAAGAATGGAATGCCAATGTGGTACGTTTGGCAATGTACACTGCGGAAAATGATGGATATTGTACCGGGGGCAATAAAGATAATTTGAAACAGCTGGTAAAGGATGGTGTGAAATATGCCACCAACCAGAATCTCTATGTGATTATTGACTGGCATGTGTTAAATGACAGGGATCCCAATACGTACAAGGATGAAGCAAAGAAGTTTTTCAGAGAAATGTCTCAGGAATATAAAGATTATACCAATGTTATTTATGAGGTTTGTAACGAACCCAATGGTGGTGTAAGCTGGCAGCAGGTAAAATCTTATGCAGAAGAAGTGATTGCAGTTATTCGCGAAAATGATGAGGATGCAGTGATTATCGTAGGAACTCCGAACTGGTCACAGTATGTGGACCAGGCAGCAGCGGACCCGATTACTACTTCCGACAATATCATGTATGCATTGCATTTCTATGCGGCAACTCACACAGATGATTTGCGAAACAAGATGAAGAATGCAGTGAACAATGGACTGCCGGTTTTTGTCAGCGAATACGGTATTTGTGATGCCAGCGGAAATGGCGGCATTAATTATGACCAGGCTGATAAATGGGTAAAGGCCATGGATGATTTGGGTATCAGTTATATTGCTTGGAACCTTTCTAACAAGAATGAAACTTCTGCGATTTTGAAGAGTAGCTGCAACAAAACATCCGGCTTTGGACAAAATGATTTGTCAGATTCCGGAAAGTGGTTGTATGAGACTTTGACCGGAAGAACTGTAACAGACTTTACACCCAGCAATACCGGGGATAAGCAGCAGAACAATCAGGGCTCCGCACAGCAGGGCGGAAATAATCAGCAGGCAGCACCCACGCCTACACAGGCTCCTACTGCCAATATCAGTACCGGAGAAGGGTTAGCTATTGCAGCTGAGGCAAGAGACAGCTGGGAAAGTCCGGAAGGCAAGAACTGTAATTACAGCCTGACCATAACCAATAATTCCGGTAAGGATGTGGATGGTTGGAAGATAAGCTTGAACTTTACAGAAAATATTACTGCGGTTCAGGGTTGGAGCGGTAATTTTACCATAGAAGGCAAAACCTTGCATATTAGCAATGTGGATTACAACGGAAGGATTGCTAACGGGGAAAGTATCAAGGATATCGGCTTTATCATAACCGGCGGTAGTAATATCCAAATCGTAGGATAAGTGACAGAAATAGAAAATAGGAAACATAAAAAGAACCATTTCCTGTAGAAACAGTGAAGCACTGTGTGTCTCGTGGAAACGGTTCTTTTTGTATTGAAAAAAGAGAGGGATTATTCTGCTAAAATGTAATCAATAAACTGCAATGTAGTTTCTAAATGTAAGGTATTGAGCGGAATGCCTATAACAACTTCCTCTTCCTTAAAGGTGTAGGTGGATTTTAATTTCTCAGAATGACCAATGTAGAGACCTACCGGATGAGGGTCTTCCATTTCTTCCGGATTACGATGGTCATATACCGGCTTCACATAATCATCAAAGGTACCTTTCAGGGATGCTTCCTCTCTGGCACGAACTTCTGCCATATCTACATAATAGATATAATCCTTATAACGTTCCAGCTGCTCCGGGGTCAGAGCCTGAGTAATATTCAGGAAATTATCCACAGAAGCATAATGCTCAAAGGTGGTGGCATCTGTCGCAATAAAATCTACATCGGCTGCTGCCATATAGACCGTAAGCTTGTTGACGGAGGTCATGGTTACTTCGTCAAGGGAATCAATATTTAAGCTCATGGTATCATCAATATCGGCTGCATAATTTTCCAAATCCAGTTGAGCCAATTCTGCGAATTCATCAAAGAAAGCATCGCTGGCTTCATCGGTATTATAGGCATTGATAAAGAAGCCGAAGAAGGTCCAATCCTTGGAATTGGTCATGTCCCTTATCAAAAAGAAAAGAAACAGGAAAATGGCAACTCCTCCTATTACATACCATTTATAATAATCTAAAAAATATTGCCACTTCACTTTTAAGCTGGCAGTTTTCAGTGCTTCACGTTCCTCGCGGAACTCGTCCATTACCGGCATAGTAGTTCTCCTTTGTTTTTTTCTGTTATTTATAATAAGAGGTTTCTTAAAAACTGTCAATGAAGCTTTCGTAATAATAATCTAAAAAAAGGATAAAAATCTTGAAAGTTTGTAGCATCTGTTATATCATCATATTTATAGAATATTTGAACAAGCAGTAAAGGATAGGTGTATTATGAGCGAAACTTATGTTGAATGTTTAGTAAAGGCAAAAGCCTCCGGATCCGGCAAGTTTTTCAAGTGGGTGTTGATTGTATTGACAGTCATCCTGCTGTTATTGGCCATGACAGGACTGGCAGTTGGTCTGATTGGTGCAGTGTTAACCGGTTTGGGAGCATATTTTGTGAATTTGTATACAGACATTGAGTATGAATATTTGTATCTGGACAAGGAACTGGTAGTGGACAAGGTATTGGCGAAGACCAACAGAAAGCGTGTGGGTACTTATGCAATTGACCGTATGGAGATATTGGCCCCCATTCGTTCTTATCATTTAGATAGTTATAGAAATCGAAATGTAAAGGTGAAGGATTTCAGTATCGGAGAGGAACTCCAGCCGGACCGTAGATATGCACTCTATTATGAAGGTGGCGAGAAGCTTCTTTTGAGCCCCTCCGAAGAATTGGTGAAGGTTATGAAGAGTGTTGCCCCCAGAAAGGTATTCATGGATTAAAATACTTTGAAAATATTGGCTGAAATTTTGTGAAATTTGCTGTTGACATACCTCGACAAGTTTGTTAAACTCAACAACAATATATAAAAATTTAACTTACTAATTCATTTCATGGGAGGAAAGATAATGGGACAGATTATTGGTGAAGGCATTACTTTTGACGATGTGTTATTAGTTCCGGCATTTTCACAGGTAGTACCAAATCAGGTAGACTTAACAACATGGCTTACTAAGAAAATCAAGCTGAATATTCCAATGATGAGTGCCGGTATGGATACCGTTACAGAGCATCGTATGGCTATCGCTATGGCTCGTCAGGGCGGTATTGGTATTATCCACAAGAACATGTCTATTGAAGCACAGGCAGAAGAGGTAGACAAGGTAAAACGTTCAGAGAACGGTGTTATCACAGATCCATTTTCTTTAAGTCCGGAGCATACTTTGGCAGATGCAGATGCATTGATGGCTAAGTTTCGTATTTCAGGTGTTCCGATTACTGAGGGACGTAAATTAGTTGGTATTCTGACCAACCGTGATTTAAAATTTGAAACAGATTTTACAAAGAAGATTAAAGAGTCCATGACCTCAGAAGGCCTGGTTACCGCAAGAGAAGGTATCACCTTAGAGGAAGCAAAGAAGATTCTTGGACAGGCCAGAAAAGAGAAGTTACCTATTGTAGATGAGGAGTACAACTTAAAGGGTCTTATTACGATCAAGGATATTGAGAAGGCAATTAAGTATCCTTTGGCAGCAAAGGATTCACAGGGCAGATTGCTTTGTGGTGCAGCAGTAGGTATTACTGCAAATGTACTGGAGCGTGTAGCAGCTTTGGTAAAGGCTAAGGTTGACGTAATCGTTCTGGATAGTGCGCACGGACATTCCCAGAATGTGTTAAATTGTATCCGAATGATTAAGGAAGCATATCCTGACCTTCAGGTTATCGCAGGTAATGTAGCTACCGGTGAAGCTACCAGAGATTTGATTGAAGCAGGAGCTGATGCTGTTAAGGTTGGTATCGGTCCCGGTTCTATCTGTACTACACGTGTAGTTGCAGGTATCGGTGTACCTCAGATTTCTGCTATTATGGATGCTTATTCTGTAGCAAAGGAGTATGGTGTACCGATTATTGCAGACGGTGGTATCAAGTATTCCGGAGATATTACCAAGGCAATTGCTGCCGGCGGTAGTGTTTGTATGATGGGTAGCATGTTTGCAGGCTGTGACGAGAGCCCGGGACAGTTTGAATTGTTCCAGGGAAGAAAGTACAAGGTTTATCGTGGAATGGGTTCTATTTCTGCTATGGAAAACGGCAGTAAGGATCGTTATTTCCAGGAGAACGCAAAGAAGCTTGTTCCGGAAGGCGTAGAGGGACGTGTAGCATATAAGGGACTTTTGGAGGATACAGTATTCCAGCTTTTAGGTGGTTTACGTTCCGGGATGGGTTATTGTGGAGCAAAGGATATTGAGACCTTGAAGCAGACCGGCAGATTTGTAAAGATTTCTGCTGCATCCTTGAAGGAAAGCCATCCTCATGATATTCACATTACCAAGGAAGCACCAAACTATAGTGTAGATAACTAGGTGCCCCGATAAGTTCTGGTGACAGAGAGGATACCCTATGTTATTTAATTCCGTAGATTTTTTAATCTTTTTTCCGATAGTAACACTAATATACTTTATCGTGCCGAAGAAGCTGCGGTATTTGTGGCTTTTGGCAGCCAGTTACTTTTTCTATATGTGCTGGAATGCCAAGTATGCCGGACTATTGTTTTTGTCCACTTTTTCTACCTGGGGAGCCGGATGGTTGGTTCACAAGGCAAGGAAACAGAGTGGCAAGAAGCTGGCGGTTGCAGGCTGTGTATTGGTGAATCTGGGTATACTCTTCTTATTTAAGTATTTTAATTTTTTCCAGGATACGATAATACGTGTCCTGGAAAAATTGAATCTGCAAATAGTGGAGAGACCTTTTGATGTTATTCTGCCGGTAGGCATTTCGTTTTACACTTTTCAAGCTTTGGGATATATTATTGATGTTTATAGAGAAAAAATTGAACCGGAGAAGAACCTTCTCAGGTATGCTTTATTTGTGTCCTTTTTTCCACAATTGGTGGCAGGACCTATCGAAAGGTCGGAAAGCCTGCTAAAGCAGATGCGCAATATCGAAAAGCTCAAGCTGTGGAATTACGAAAAGGTAACCAGTGGTTTAACATTGATGGTTTGGGGACTTTTTGTAAAAATGGTAATAGCTGATCGAGTGGCGGTACTGGTAAATACGGTTTTTGACGGTTATTATATGTATGGAACAGTAGCTCTTGTAGCAGGTGCTGTTGGTTTTGCACTGCAGATTTACGGAGACTTTATGGGGTATTCTACCATTGCAGTAGGAGCAGCACGAGTAATGGGCTTTGAACTGATGGAGAACTTTGAAACTCCTTATTTTGCGGTTTCTGTCAGTGATTTCTGGAGGAGATGGCACATTTCCCTGAGTTCCTGGTTCCGAGACTATGTGTATATTCCTTTAGGTGGCAATCGTTGTTCTAAGCCCAGAAAATACTTTAATATCATGGTGACTTTGGGGGTCAGTGGTCTCTGGCATGGTGCCAACTGGACCTATGTGGTCTGGGGCTTGATGCATGGTATCTATCAGGTAGTGGGAGATTTGACACGTCCTGTGCGGGAGGCACTATATGTAAAAGGACAGGTCAAGACCCAAAGCTTCAGCTTTCGTTTAGGACAGATGGTAACCACTTTTGCATTAGTAGATTTGGCTTGGATTTTCTTCCGGGCAGATTCAGTAAGCATTGCAGTAGAGTATTGCAAGCGTATTGTAACCAAGTGGGATCCGTGGTCTCTATTTAATGGAGAAATTTATACATTGGGCTTGGAACGTTTTGAGTTCAATGTTTTAGTCATATCGGCTTTGGTATTGTTTTTGGTGGATTTGGTGAGATACTGTAAGAAACAGACCATCACGGAATTTTTGCAGGAGCAGTGTATTTGGTTCCGTTGGGGAGCCATACTGCTTTTGGTATATGCTGTGCTGGTGTATGGTATGTATGGTATTCAGTTTGAATCTTCACAGTTTATTTATTTTCAGTTTTAGAAGGGTGAAAAGATGCGAGGTATAAAGGTTGCGAAGATAATTCTTTTTTGTGTTATCTTTCTGTTTTTCCTGAATCGAATCTATGAAATCCTGTCCTGGAAGGATACCGCAGGGGAGTATTATTCTTCCGTGGATTCCTATTATGCTTTGGATGAGGATGTAGTAGATGTATTGTTTTTGGGCAGTAGTCGTTGCTATTGTTCTATTAATAATGCAGTTTTATGGGAGGAACATGGTATAGGCAGCTTTAGTCTGGCGATTTCCGGACAGGATTTTGCAGGAACCTATTATACCTTAAAGGAGGCTCTGAAAACACAGAAACCGGAAGTGGTATTTGTGGAGTTGTATGGTTCCATTTTTGATGGATATTTAGCAGAAGGAAATTTGTATCGAAGCACCTTACCTTTCAAGTATTCTAAAAATAACTATGATGCTATCGACAGTTTGGTGGAGGAAAAGGAGAAAAGGAAGGATTTCTTGTTGAAATGGCCCATTTTGCATACTCGTTACAGGGAAGTGCAAAAGGAGGATTTCGCAAAAGAAAGAGAACCTTATATCGGTTATCATGCAGAGTTTCGAACTCAGGGAATTGCGCCTATTGAACTCTATCAGGGAGAAGAAATGATACCCTTGCCACCGGAGCGGGAGCAGTGGCTGCGTAAGATGATTACTTTGGCAGAAGAGAATGAAATACAGGTATGCTTTTTCATAGCACCCTATGCAGTTACGGAACAGGATCAGAAGATTTTTAAATATGTAGAAGGTATTGCAGAGGAGCATAATATTCCCATGCTGAATATGCTGGCACTGGCAGAAGAGTTGGGACTGGACTATGGAGCAGATTTTATCGATTGGGCACATACCAATTACAACGGTGCGTTGAAGGTATCTAATTACGTGGGAGATTATCTGGCGGCAAATTATGACCTGCCGGATAGAAGGGGAGATGCACGTTATGCCCTATGGGAGGAAAATTCCCGTATTCGTCAACGTGAGGCAGAGAATAGGATGTTGCAAACCACCAATGATATCGCAAGTTATTTGAAGGTCATTCAGAATATACAGGGATATGTGGTGGTATTGGCTACGGTAGGTGACCATAAAACCACGGATGCGGATATTTCTGCACCTATAGATGCGGCCGGAATGAAGGAGCTGTTTGATACCACAGGAGGAATTTGGGTATGGGAAGAAGGCGTCATGACTTATTCTAGTGGAGAAGATGTGCTGCATCATATGGATTTGGGAAGCAGTGATTTGGTAGCAAGTTGTGTGGACGGTGTCAGAACCATAAGTGTGGACAAGCAGATACACAAAAGAGTGGATCATGGAATCAATATTGTGGTTTATGACAAAATGATGGGGGAAGTGGTGGATGTGTTGGGCTTTTCAGCACCACATTCTTATGGACTTGCTCGTTAACAGTACTATAACTATACAGAAAATGAAACTGGGGAAAAGAAGATGAAGGGAAATGGCTGGAAAAAAGCATTGCCTCTATTGCTGTTGATAATCGCCCTGACCGGATGTGGTGGCAATTCAGAACAGGTGACGATTAAAGATTATAAAGTACACAGCATGGATGGTCTGGCAGATGCAGAGAATATAGATTTTTTGAAGTCGGAAGTACGTAAAAGCACAGATGTGAAGCTGGGAAATGTGGATGGAACTTATGCCAGAAGTATTTATTTGGTGAAGGATGCAGAATATGCTAAAAGTCTGGGGTATTCTTTAGAGAATATGAAGAAGACTGGTTTTGTCATTGCGAATCGGGAAGAAACGATTTATCTGCTGGCACCTACCGGTGAGGGTTTGAATAGAGCATCTGCTTATTTTTCCAGAAATTATGTGCAGGAGGACGGCAGCCTGACACTGGAGAAGGGCGATTATTATATTGAAAACGGCAAGCAGTTAAAGGCAGAGGTTTTTATCGGGGAAACGCCTATTGAAGAATATGTGATTGCTTATTCTGACAAAGAGGCATTGAAGGCCTGTCAGGAGCTGCAATATTATGTACAGCAGACCAATGGAGCTGTATTAAATATTGTTTCTGCAGAAAAGGCGGAAGGGAAGCGTATCAGTCTCTATTTGGAAGATAATCTTCCGGAAGGAGGCAGCAGTTGTTTGATTAGTGATGGAGAAGTAACACTTTCAGCAGGAAATGCCAAGGAGCTTCAGGAAGAGGTCTACTTATTCCTTAATACCTATCTGGGCTGGATGAATGCCGGAGAAGAGGACGCTTGCATCAGTAATGTAGCATCTGCAATACATGTTCCTCAGGAGGTATTGCAGAAGGAATCATGGATAGAGGAAAGAGAAGCGATTATTACCCTTTGGAACATTAATTACAGCCGAGGTGCTTATTTGGATTCTGATGTTTCCTTAAAGAATAATTTGATTGATTATTCCGAGGAGCAGATTTATGAATATGTGAAGATGCTGAAATATTGTGGTTTCACCGGTATTCAGGTGACAGAGATGTGCTCTACCTGGGCGGGAGTTGGTACCTATGAGGCCAGCCATGAGAAAATTCGTATGTTTGCAGATGCAGCTCATTCCTTGGACATGAAGTTTACTTTATGGGTGTGGGGCTCTGAATTTGCAGATAATGGCTGGGTAGATGATGAAGTCATTATTGGCTACTTTGACAAGGGGTATACTTTTGAAACACCACGCGTCATCGAAACCTTTGAAAAATATTATGACCGTTACGCAGAGTTGGCAGATTGTTGTGACCGAGTGATTGGACATTATTATGACCCGGGGAATCTGCATACTGCAGAGGATATTGCTTATTTTGCCAAGATGTTAAAGGATAAATTTCTGGCAGTGAATCCGGATATTGATTTTGGTATCAGCTGTTGGGTGGATGTATATGACAAGAATGTATTTATAAGAGAGCTGGGAACGGATATTACCCTGTATGAATGTGGACATCATGATAAAGAAGATATTTATGTTCCTTTCCGTACACAGGTAAATAGCTTTGGATGCAGATTGGGCACTTGGGCATGGAATACCTGTGAGATGGAAATCGACCAACTGGCACAGATGAATTTTAATCTGGAAATTATTCGTTCTGTTTATCAGACGGCCAGAAAATATGACTATATTGCAAAGCCTTCCTACTGGAGCGAGATGGATTCTTATCATGTGTTGAATGCTTTTTCTCTCTATTGTGCAGGTCAGCTGTTGATTAACCCGGATACCGAGTCTGAAGTGATTTATGAGGAACTTTCTACGGCAGCAGTAGGTTCGGAGTATGCGGAAGCTTTCGCGGAAATGCTTAGTATCATTCAGGATGCCCGTTCCGGTTATACTTGGGATACTTACTTTTGGAGCAATGAGAACTATATTTTAAAGAGTGATGCCTATCCGGCAGAGGAAATATTAGCCAGATGCAATGAAGTGCTTCCGGTATTGGAGGAAATGATTGAGAAGGATGTGGAAAGCTATACCATGCCTTTCCCTATACCATTGCAGGATATCTTACGTATGATGCAACCTCATATGGTACAGATACGAGACTTCGCAGAGTTTCGTATCGCACTGGCACAGCTGGAGGCAGACTATACACAGGGAATGGATGTACAGGTATTGAACGACCGCCTGTATGAGATTTCAGAGCCTATTAAGGATTACAACTGTATCATTGGTGCTTGGGGACAGATTGAAGCCCGGGCACAGTATGAAATGGTTATGGAATTTTGTAAAAACGCCGGTGTGGAAGTGCCCATGCATGTGAACTTCCAGGAAGATAGAAAGCAACGTATAGTTGCACAGCTGATTAGTTATCAGAAGGAGCTGGAAGAACCATACTTGTTAGGGGAACCTTACTATCAGCTGGGATTGGCTTACGGACCGGAGGAAACCAATCGTCTGGTACAGGAGCTGGTGGATGAAGGCTTCTTCATCCGAACAGAGGATGACAAGGTATATTTGAAGGATTGGGAGAATTATAAGTATAATTTTGATTCTTAAGGGTTATTTTTGTAGAATTATACTCTTGTCAAACCCTGCAAAAGCATGTAATATAAAATTACAGTTACGCGACTGGCGGAAAATAAGCTCATGGGAGTTTATGTGGGAGTACCCACAGGGAGCGTAATATAGAGTAAAATGCCGACCGCCTGGGCGCACACTTATTTGAGTGCCGCTCAGGCGGTTTCTTATATTAAAAAAACGGAGGAAAAAGAAATGAACATGTTGTCACTGGAACAGGAATTGAAGGAAAACGCATATCCCGGAAGAGGAATCGTGATTGGTAAGTCTGCTAACGGAAAGTATGCCGTTACTGCTTATTTTATCATGGGTAGAAGCTCTAACAGCCGCAACCGTGTATTCGTAGAAGAAGGACAGGGCATCCGTACCGAAGCTTTTGACCCTTCTAAGTTGGAAGACCCCAGTTTGATTATTTACGCACCGGTGCGTGTACTTGGCAACAAGACCATCGTAACCAATGGTGACCAGACCGATACTATTTATGAAGGTATGGACAAGCAGCTGACCTTTGAGCAGTCTCTGCGCAGCCGTGAGTTCGAGCCCGATGGTCCTAACTATACCCCCAGAATTTCCGGTGTGATGCACATTGAGAACGGCAAGTACAACTATGCAATGTCTATCTTAAAGAGCAACAATGGCAATCCGGATGCATGCAACCGTTATACCTTTGCATATGAGAACCCTGTAGCCGGTGAAGGTCATTTCATTCATACATACATGCATGACGGCAATCCTTTGCCCAGCTTCGAAGGGGAGCCTAAGTGGGTAAGCATTCCTGATGATATGGAAGCTTTCACGGACATGCTTTGGAACAGCTTGAACGAAGAGAACAAGGTATCTTTGTTTGTAAGATATATTGACATCGAAACCGGTAAGTACGAAACAAAGATTGTGAATAAGAACAAGTAGGAGGAAAATACAATGAACGAAATTCAGTTAAAATATGGTTGTAACCCGAACCAGAAGCCTTCCCGCATTTATCTGGAGGATGGCAGCGATTTGCCTGTTACCGTATTAAACGGTAAGCCCGGCTATATTAACTTTTTGGATGCTTTCAACGGCTGGCAGTTGGTAAAGGAATTGAAGGCGGCAACAGGACTTCCTGCAGCAACCTCCTTTAAGCATGTATCTCCTGCCGGTGCAGCAGTAGGTCTTCCTTTGGATGAGACTTTGGCAAAGATTTACTGGGTAGATGATTTAGGCGAGCTTTCTCCTTTGGCTTGTGCGTATGCAAGAGCAAGAGGTGCTGACAGAATGTCTTCCTTTGGCGATTTCATCGCATTGTCTGATGTTTGTGATGCAGATACTGCCAGACTGATTAAGAGAGAGGTTTCTGACGGTGTGATTGCTCCCGGTTATACCGAGGAAGCATTGGAGCTGCTCATGGCAAAGAAGAAGGGCAACTACAACATCATTCAGATTGATGAAAACTATGTTCCTGCAGAAATCGAAAAGAAGCAGGTTTACGGCATCACCTTCGAACAGGGCAGAAATGAGCTGAACATTGATGCAGACCTTCTTGGAAATATTGTAACGGAGAATAAGAACATTCCGGAAGAAGCATTGATTGATATGAAGATTGCTTTGATTACCTTAAAGTATACTCAGTCTAACTCCGTGTGCTATGTAAAGGGCGGACAGGCTATTGGTATCGGTGCAGGTCAGCAGTCCCGTGTACATTGTACCAGACTGGCTGGTATGAAGGCGGATAACTGGTACTTGCGTCAGGCTCCTCAGGTGCTTGGCTTACAGTTCCTTGACAGCGTAGGACGTGCAGACAGAGATAACGCTATCGATAACTACATTGGTGACGAGTATATGGATGTTTTGGCTGAGGGCGCATGGCAGAAAGTCTTTAAGGTAAAGCCTGAAGTATTTACCCGTGAAGAAAAGAGAGCATGGCTGGATGGCATGCAGGATGTAACCCTTGGTTCCGATGCATTCTTCCCCTTCTCTGATAATATTGAAAGAGCTCACAAGAGTGGCGTGAAGTACATCGCACAGCCTGGTGGCTCTGTAAGAGATGATTTGGTTATCGAATGTGCAGACAAGTACGGCATGGCTATGGCATTTACCGGTATTCGTTTGTTCCATCATTAATCATTAAACATAAGAGATAAGAAAGCTGCTATTGGGTGGGAAACTGCCGATAGCAGCTTTTTTAAGTCACTTTTCTGAAAAGTGTTTTTTGAAACTACAAAATGCTACGACACTGAGCAAATTATTGCGAAGTTGTCCCCCTGACTCGCAATTCTATCCATGAAGATATATTTTTAACCTATGGGCAGAAAGTTTTATCTATAGGTCCACTATTTTTCTATCCATAACTACAGTTTCATCATCTATGGGTAGAACAAAACTATATTCCTTCCTTAAAACATCTTCCCATAACCCATATTATTGGCATTCATGGGCAGAATTCTCTATGAACTTCTCTACCCATAACATCTATACTTTCTTCTATAGGCAGAAAACACTCTGACCAACTGCATTATTTCTCGTCCCATAAATTATTTGAACGGTATCCATGGGTAGATTTGTTTTCTTAAGTATCTACGCAGAAAAAGTTATCTGTGAGATACCACTTTTTTCGAAAAATGGTATCTCATACCATATTTTTTCTACCTGGTTATTTTTATCCGCTTTCTCAGTCAAATTTACATTAAAATTCTAGCAAAAATGGTTCTAAACTACATATTTTTCCCTATAGATACCGCCATCTCGTTTCGGTTCCAAAAGTTCGGTCAATTCATGTTTCCTGAATTCTACCTTCTCCCTATCTGGGACACAATCCGGAAAAGGTTTTTTTGAAAGAAATTGCAACCTTCTTTCCTCTTTGGTGACTCGATAGGTGAAGGGAGGTCTTTTATGATGAAGAAGAATGGGAAAAATTTAAAATGGTTAGCAGCAACAATATTTGTACTGGCAGGCATTGCTATAGGAGCAGTGGTGGGGATAAACCACAAGAAGAACCGACCGGTGGATGCCACAGATTTGAGTAAGGGCATATCAGCCCAGAAGGTGGAGGAATTGGCAGACTTACAGCCCTATCATGCACGGGTTACGGATTTTGGCATTCGCTTGTTTCAGAATGCCATGAAGGAGGGGGAAAGTACCTTGCTGTCGCCCTTGTCGGTAATCAGTGCTTTGGCTATGACTGCCAATGGTGCCGAGGGGGAAACTCTGGAACAAATGGAAGCGGTATTGGGAGTGCCGGTAGAGGAGTTGAATGCTTATTTGTATACATATTTACAGCAGCTTCCGGAGGAGGAGAAATATCGTTTGAGATTGGCGAACTCTATCTGGTTTGCAGATAAGGAAACCTTTCAGATAGAGGAAGAATTTTTGCAGATCAATAAAAATTATTATGGAGCAGACGTTTTGAAGCGTACCTTCGATGAGGAGGCAGCCCGGGAAATCAATCATTGGGTAGAACAAAAGACCGATGGTATGATAGAAGAGATACTTCAGGAGATGCCGGAGGATGTGGTGATGTATCTGGTGAATGCCCTTGCTTTCGAGGCAGAATGGCAGAAGGTTTATGAGGACAGGCAGGTAAGGGAGGGAAACTTCACCTTAGAAGACGGAACCAAGAGAACAACGGAGCTGATGTATTCTTCCGAGCACACCTATCTGGAGGATGAGCTGGCTACCGGTCTGGTGAAATATTACAAGGATGGGCAATATGCCTTTGTAGCGTTGCTGCCCAAGGAGGGAGTGACGGTGGCGGAGTATGTAGAGAGTTTGAGTGGTGCACATGTGCAGGAGTTGCTTACCGATGCAAGTGACGAAACGGTGTACGCCGCTATTCCGAAATTTGAGACCGAATATGATACAGAGCTTAGTCGGGTGTTGTCACAGATGGGAATGCCCTTAGCCTTTGATGTGCTACAGGCTGACTTTTCCGGATTGGGACGAGATACCCGACCGGAGTGGAATATCTATATCAGTCGGGTATTGCACAAAACCTTTATTTCCGTAGGGGAGAAGGGAACCAAGGCGGGTGCAGTGACCGCTGTGGAAATGGCGGCAAATGGTAGCTCCGGTATGCCGGGACAGCCCAAGCAGGTCTATTTGGACAGACCCTTTGTATACATGCTCGTGGATACGAAGAATAATCTGCCCTTCTTTATAGGAACCCTGATGGATGTGGAATAATCGCGAAGCTGTGTTTTTCCGGATTTTGAAAAGCTTCTTGACAAGTATACTGGGGGGGGATATGTATACTATAGATAACAAGGAGGCGTCAAATGAGAAAGATAGTGATAGCATTTGTTGCAGTATTTTGTATGTGTTTTTTGGTGGCATGTGCTGAGGTATCCTCCAACGGTGTACCTGTAAGCAGTAACGAGAAAGAGGTGGCGAACAAGGGAACAGAGGAAACGCTTGTAGACCCGACAGCAGAGCCAACACCGGAACCGACAGCAGAGCCAGCACCGGACCCGACAGCAGAGCCAACACCGGAACCGACAGCGGAGCCGACACCGGAACCCGATTTGTATCCGGGGATTGATATGGAGTCTGATTTAAAGGGAATCGCATGGATAGAAACCTTTGAAGGTATCATTACGGAGCCGAAGGTAGTCATTTTCAGTGATGAAACAGGAAGAAAGGAAATTGTGCAGGAGGGAACAAAAGTATCCTTTAATCCGGATAAAGATGTTTTGGCACTCTATTTCCCCGGAGATTGGTGGGTTGTCAATCAATATATGGGACCGATTATCGATCGGGGAGATGAATCGTGTTACCACAACTGGGTATCCCGGTAAAACTTTATTATTTGGATGCAGAGGATGTAAGGTCAGTAAATTATCACAAAAATGAATGGTATTTTAAGAACGATGCGGGGGAAGAAATCGTTATTGAATTTACTATGAAATCAGAATAGTATAACTGTTGGTTTAAGAGGTTGTTGATTTATCAATAGCCTCTTTTGTAATCTGCCCATTTTTCTTACACAAATCTTCCAATAAGCGTATTTCATGCCTTGAATATTGCACCTTTCTATGGTAAAATTCAAAGTTAGGATAGTAGAAAGCATAAGAAAGGCATGGTTGACCTATGAGTGAAGTAGAAAAGAATTTAGAGAATACAGAAGTAGAAGCAACAGAAGAAAAGGTTTCCAAAAACTTTATTGAACAGATTATTGAAAAGGATTTGGCAGAAGGGGTGTATGATACCGTTCATACCCGTTTCCCGCCGGAGCCTAACGGATATTTGCATATCGGACATGCAAAGAGTATTTTGTTAAATTACGGACTTGCCCAGAAGTACAATGGTAAGTTCAACATGCGTTTTGACGATACCAATCCTACCAAGGAAAAGATTGAATTCGTAGAGTCGATTAAGGCAGATATTGAGTGGCTGGGTGCTGATTGGGAGGACAGACTGTTCTTTGCATCAGACTATTTCGGACAGATGTATGAAGGTGCTGTGAAGCTGATTAAGAAGGGTAAGGCTTATGTGTCAGACCTTTCCGCAGAGCAGATTCGTGAGTACAGAGGTACCTTTGAGGTTCCGGGTAAGAATGACCCCGGCAGAGAACGCAGCATAGAAGAAAACCTGCAGATGTTCGAAGATATGAAGAATGGCAAGTACGCAGATGGTGAGAAGGTACTCCGCGCGAAAATCGACATGGCATCTCCTAATATCAACATGCGTGATCCGGTTATTTATCGTGTGGCTCATATGACCCATCACAATACCGGTGATACTTGGTGTATCTATCCTATGTATGACTTTGCACATCCTATCGAGGATGCCATTGAAGGAATTACTCATTCTATTTGTACCTTGGAATTCGAGGATCACAGACCTTTGTATGACTGGGTAGTGAGAGAGTTAGAGTATCCTCATCCTCCGAAGCAGATTGAGTTTGCGAAGTTGTATCTGACCAATGTGGTAACCGGTAAGAGATATATTAAGAAGCTGGTAGAGGAAGGCATCGTAGATGGTTGGGATGACCCCCGTTTGGTATCCATCGCAGCACTTCGCAGACGTGGCTTTACTCCCAGCTCTATCAAGATGTTTGTAGAGCTTTGCGGTGTGGCAAAGGCAAACTCTTCTGTAGATTATGCTATGTTAGAGTATTGTATTCGTGAGGATTTAAAGACCAAGGCACCTCGTATGATGGCTGTTTTGGATCCGGTGAAGCTGATCATTGATAACTATCCGGAAGGACAGGTAGAGATGCTGGAAGCTCCTTTGAACTTGGAGAATGAGGCACTTGGCACCAGACAGGTTCCTTTCAGCAAGGAATTATATATCGAGAGAGAGGACTTCATGGAAGAACCTCCTAAGAAGTATTTCCGTATGTTCCCGGGCAATGAAGTACGTTTGATGAATGCTTATTTCGTAAAGTGTACTCATTGCGTAAAGGACGAAAATGGCAAGGTTATCGAAGTACATGCTACCTATGACCCGGAAACCAAGGGGGGTAACAGCAATGACGGCCGTAAGGTAAAGGGAACCATTCATTGGGTATCTGCACCTCAGGCAATCAAGGCAGAGGTACGTTTGTACGAGAATATTATTGACGAAGAAAAGGGTGTTTACAACGAAGACGGCAGTCTGAACCTGAACCCCAACTCCCTAACTGTATTGAAGGAGTGTTACTTAGAGCCTGCATTTGCCGGTTCCAAGGCTTATGACAACTTCCAGTTCGTGAGACAGGGCTTCTTCTGTGTGGATGCGAAGGATTCGACCGAAGAGAACATGGTATTCAACCGTATTGTTTCTCTGAAGAGCTCCTTTGTATTGCCGAAGAATTCATAAAGTTTTTGTGGAAAGGGAAGAAGCATGGCGGGAATTTTGTCAGGATTAAAGAATTTAGGACTGGGCAAATTGGAGGGTGCTAAGCTTTACGAGGAAGAGTCACAGGAAAAACCTATAGAGAAAAAAGCACCTTTAAATGCAGTGAAGGATGTTACTGTATCCGAAAAGGATTTGATATATGATAAATCCTTTACCTGCCCGGTATGTGACCACAAGTTTACTTCCAAAATCATGAAAACAGGAAAAGCCAGACTTTTGAGTATGGATTTGGACTTAAAGCCCAGATATGAAGGTATTGATTCTGTAAAGTATGATATTCAGGTGTGTCCGCAATGTAAGTACGCAGCTATGACCAATTATTTTAACGGTATGCTGAGTGCACAGGCGAGGATGATACGGGAGAATATCAGCAATCAGGTACAAATTACGTTTCGCGAGGAAGAGATTTATTCCTATGATACTGTTCTGGAACGGTATCAGCTGGCGTTGGCATGTGCTATCGTGAAGCATGCTAAGGATAGTGAAAAAGCATACCTGTGTTTAAAATATGCATGGGCGATCAGAGGCTATGCAGAGAGCCTGGGGCAGGATAATGCAGAATTAAAGGAGCAGGAGCTGGAGTGTATCAACAATGCACTGGAAGGTTTTATCAATGCCAGACAGAAGGAAAGTCTCCCTATTTGCGGAATGGACCAGTATACATTGGATTATCTCATCGGGGCACTTGCGTATGAGGTAAAACGATATGATGTGGCTGCGAAGATGGTCTCCGGTATTTTGGTTGCCCCTTCAGTGAGTGCCAGAATAAAGGACAAGGCAAGGGACTTAAAACAATTGATTTTGGATACACATAAAAAAGGATAAGACATAGATGTTTGAATTTACCATTGAACTTCAGACAGAGAATGGAAAATGCTTGTATGAGCAGATTTATGAGTATATCAGACAAGAGATTAGAGATGGGAAGCTTCTCCAAGGGGAGAGGCTTCCCTCTACGCGTTCTTTGGCAGAGTATTTGCAGGTTTCCCGCAGTACGGTGGATGTGGCTTACGAACAGTTGTTGTCGGAAGGGTATATTGAAGCCAGACCCTATCGAGGGTACTTTGTATGTAAGATGGAAGAACTGTTTCGATTAGAGGAGCAGGGAGAAAAAGGGGTGGCGGCTGTGTCTGTACCTCAGAAAAATACTGTCGGAAGCTATGCTTATGATTTTTCTCCTACCCAGATTGATATGTCTGAATTTCCCTTCAGTGTCTGGAAGAGAATGAATAAAAATATATTAAGTGACAGCAATTCCAAGCTGTTTTCCCAAGGAAATGCACAGGGAGATTTGGGACTGCGTGAGACCATAGCCCGTTACCTACATGCCTCCAGAGGTGTAAACTGTACCCCGGAGCAGATTATCGTGGGAGCAGGAAATGACTATTTATTGATGCTACTGGAAAAAATATTGGGAAAGAACCTTCCTGTAGCCATTGAAAATCCAACCTATAAGAGAGCTTATCAAATTTTTCAGTCTTTTGGTTATCCGGTGATTACTGTAGATATGGACGAAAACGGACTGTTGGTTTCCGAGTTGGAGAAAACGGAGGCAGTACTGGCGTATGTGATGCCTTCCCACCAGTATCCGACAGGTACGGTAATGCCTATCGGGCGACGCAGCGAATTGTTAAAGTGGGCAAACAGCCGGGAAGAAAGATATCTGATAGAGGATGATTACGACAGTGAATTTCGGTACAAGGGAAAGCCTATCCCTTCTCTGCAATCCTCGGACAAGAACGGAAAAGTCATTTATATGGGAACCTTCTCCAAGGCTATTGCACCGGCTATTCGTGTGAGCTATATGGTGCTGCCGCAGAAATTGGTAGAGGTTTATCGGGAGAGGTGCTATTTTTATTCTACTACGGTTTCCCGTATCGACCAGAAGATATTGGATGAGTTTATACGAGGGGGCTATTTCGAGCGTCACCTGAATAAGATGCGTAAGTGTTATCGGGAGAAGCATGATTTACTGTTGGAGTTATTAGAGCCTTTTCGTGCAGAGTTTGATATTTCCGGTGAGAATGCCGGTTTGCACCTGCTTCTGACGAGTAAGCGGAAGGTAACGGAGAAAGTGTTGCTTGAAGCGGCTTCTCGACAGGGGATTAAAGTGTATGGACTATCGGACAGTCTGGTAAAGAAAGAAGATCAGAACCAATCCCATACGGTAATCTTGGGTTATGGTGGACTAAAGAGAGAAGAAATAGAAAAGGGAATAGAGGCATTGAAAAAAGCATGGCTGTGATGAGAAGATAGAGGCATACTCGAGACTTACAGACGGTGTTGAAGCTGTATTAGATGAGGCAGACAGATATGCGTCGGAGAATGAAAAAAATATACACATGAAGAAGTTTTTTCAAATCTTCGAAGCAGGGTAAATAGCTGATGCTGTGAACAAAGGAGGAAGAGATTAATGGGTTTGTTTGATAAAATATTTGGGAATTCAAAAAAAACAGAGAATAATCAAATGACATTGGATTTGATTGATAACGGATTTGTAATAAATGGTCATCCGTTTTCGTTTCCTGCCAGAGCATCGGAGCTGCTGAAAGTTTTGGGTGACGCACGAATTGTAGAGAATCAGTATGATGATAAGATGCGGGAGATATATTGTGAAAAATATGGATTTGATATAGATTCATTTTGTCCGTGGGATTACTATTGGGATGAACTGGGGCTTTTGGCAAGAACTTTTGACCATGAGACAATTCATATGTTTGCAATAAATTTGAACCCGTCAAAGTATCCATTTCCTCTACCTAAAAAATATTTTACAGGAACGCTTTTGGTACATGGGAATCATTGGCATGATGAAATAGTAAAGCGTAGAGGCGGTTCGCTTCAATTTGATAAGTGTTTTGCATCAGTTCATTCAAATGGCAAAATAAAGAAAGAAAAATCAATATTTCATTTAGAATTTAAATTGAAGGGTGATGATAATCTGGTATTTTTTGATCAAACAGAGGAAGTGCAAAAAATATTGGAGTTTTATAAGTCCAAGTCAGCTGATATACCGACTGCAGAGCCGGTCTTGGAAAAGTCGAACATTTATATTATGGAAAAATACTGGAATCATTATATCGGAGACTCAGATGACAGCCTGTCTTTGATTGAGTATCTGGCTGATAAGAAAAAAAAGAAAATCAATTTGAAGGATGTATTTTCTGAGCTTGGATTTAACAGTGAGAATTTTGATTTCCGAAATCCACAGGAAACACCGGTTGTAACTTTTAGCGATGGAATGGAAATAGATTTCAAGTATGCAATTCAAATTTTGTGTGATTTGGCGGCTATTCTTCTGGAGTGTAGACGAAATGGAACTGTAGACTTGCAGGAATTAAGTGATGGTGCATTGGAAAAGGATAAGGTGCCTGTTTCACTTGTGTCCACAGCAGAAGAGGAACGGATATTGTTGAAGATTCTGGATGATTTCTGTAAAGCACCAATGGATTATGACCTGAGTGAGATGTGCTCAGCAGAAGAGATGGAAGAAATGGCAACTATATGTTTACAGCTTAAGAACGAGCTTTCAAATTCGTAGATATTTTATGAATGATGATTAGTGATGGGTGGAAAGAGATTGATTTTTGTTATCCATCGGATGAGAGGTGGGATTTTGCATTGACTTTGCTTACAATAATGGACACCGGAGATTATATGCAGCAAATGCTTGATGCGTCTGTCAAGAAGTTTAATTCCGGTGAGCAAAGGTAGAATGTAATTATGCTAATATTAGAGATAGCTGGAAGCAAGTTTTTAATTATATAGGAAGATGTTTATGAAACGTGTTACGGATGAAGAATATGGTAAATATTCGGTTTATGCGGTTATACAAACCGGAATTGATGTGAAATGTCCAAATTGTAGCAAACGAGGCATAGTATCGAATCAGGAAGGGATTTATCAATTTGTTTGTACAAACTGTAGTAAATCTATAAAGACAGAGCGGCTTCAGTACCGTTATGATGTTCAAAATAAGTGTGAGAACTGCGGAAGGTACTATCGAGTAGATATTACGGAGGAAGCACAAAAGCACTACCCGGCACTTCATGTGGCATGCACTTATTGTGGGTATGTAATGCAGGGAAAGGTTCAAAAAGCGAAGAACAGATATTATGGGTGCTATGAACAGATAAGAAACGGATGTGAATCCGTATTTGGTTTGGAGCTTTGGTTTTTATCTTCTTTTGACGGCAAACCGGTATGGGCACTAAATAGAGAGCATCTGGCTTATTTGATAGAATATCTGAGTGCAGAGCTACGAGAGCGCCCAAAGCCCTTGGAAGCAGGCATGCGAACACAAGCTGATGAGCTTCCTACTTTTATGAAACTAGGAAAAAATAGAGAAAAAATAGTGAAACTGTTAATGCAACTGCAAGAAAAATAATTGTGAAGATAGTTGAAAGACAAGTGCTTTATAAAAGTGTCTATAAATATTTATGAGTGAGAAAGCATGCGAAGCTTTGAATTTTCACTTTAGACATAATAGAGGGAGAAGAAATATGAATATAGACGAAGCCAAAAAATTGTTGTCATATCATTCGGGCAGAAATGAGAATGTTGATAATCCTAAATGGATAAATGGTTTTTTAGGAAGCTTGAGACCGTTTAGAGGTGAATTGCTTGAGACTAATTTTATAGAAGTTATGGAGTGTATGAAGGTCTTGCAAGATGAATTCGAGCAAGATAAGGTTGATAAGTATATGGTGTCAGACATAGTAGGAATCACCCATTTGGCTAGAGTTTGGGCGTCGCCAGATGGGATTCTGGGGTCTAATAAACTATTGACCGAGGAACAAACAAGCAAATTAAATATGTGGGTAGATATTATACAAGAGTCACTTATGTGGCTTTTAGATGATTCTCCAGAGGAGGCATTTTGGACTTATGAGAGGTATCTGGAAGGGGAATTGTGATAGATTAATTTTCGGTATCATAACAGATTGAAGATGGTTGGAAATGTTTCAACAGCATGAGCATAGCAAGGGTAAGCTTTAGAGAGGAATAATTATGAAATTAGTTGCGAATGACACTATAGGAAATTTTAAAATAGTATGCGAAGAAACCATACTTGTTGAAGTATACAAGGGAATCTGTGAAAAGTATCCTTGGAATCGTGAGGGCAGAAAAGTAAAATATGATGTAAAGGAGTTGTTAGAATTAATAAGAAGTCAAGGATATAATGTAAAATATTATTCCAGAGATTATTTTTACGAAATACAAATACCAAATGATGTTGGTTGGGTAAGTTGTGAAATGGAGATTAGACGTGGCAGTGTGGGTTTTAGTATAATTATAAAAATTGAGGATGATTGGTATATAGTAGGTAGTTTGGGATATTATATAAGAGAAATAGCCGGAGTAGAAACTCTTCGACCAAGTATGGTTTCTTATGATGAAGCTATAGATATGCTTAATACCATGGTTGGTGTAATAAAAGAGATATTAGACCAGTGGACAAGGGAATAGTATGATTCCATACCGTCACAGACCAGTTAGGCAGGGGTGATTGAATAATTGAAGCAAGAGTTCGCAGAAAAAATACTTGAACTGATTAATCAAGATGCAGAGATAGATTCATTACATAGACAGCTGTGTTTATTCAAAAATCGTGGGATGAGCAGAGAGAAAATGTTGGAATGTTTAGGATTCTTACGAGAAAACCATGAAGTGGAGGACAGAATCCTTGAGTTGATGGATTTTATAACAGGTTTTTGCAGTCCGCATATGACTGTTTATACACAAAAACCAAGAATTGTGATGCCACTATATGAGACAGAAAGAGAAGTGCTGGAGTGTTTCATGGAGTCGGTGCATATAGAAGAGCCGATTTCAGAAGACTATTTAATACTATATAATTTTGCTACGGATTGTAAGTATGCAGAAGAGATTCAACCACAGCTATTACTGTATTTATTGCCCTTTTATTAAAGTGTGTAAGAGAATATGTTTTGGAAGAAAACCCTATAGCAAGGGATGTGTGTTGGGAGTTTAATACTGCCTTGTTTGGAAATAAGAAAAGCATTATCGAGGCTGTAGGATTTAAGAATTATCAGGATATTATGTGCTATTATATTGAACTGGTATTAGAGTGTATGACTGTGAAAAGAAATGAAATTTTGTATTGGGTGTCTTTTTTTAACACTACGGTTGCATTGGCAGAGGATAATATCAAACATATTTTTTCCAAGGTTTTACAAAGTACACTAGAAATCAAATATGCCTTTTTCGCGTACCTTACAGTATTATTGTTTAAAGAAGGAGATAATCTACTGGTAATAGAGAATGAACAATATTTTTGGAGTAATGCCATGTGGGACTTTGAAGGTGGCACGTATAAGATAGAGTTTTGTTGGAGTGGCGCAGCAGTTGATTTTTATGAACAGGAAGTAACTAAAGAACGGATAGAGACGCTATTTGAAGAAATTAAACTTATATTGTTGAAAAAATTAGGAACGGAAAATATGGAATTATTTTGTGAGGAAATGGATTTCAGTTTTAAGAGTGGTTTTTTCAAAAAAAGAAAACAGGAATTTCTGGAGAAAATAAGCATAGCTACTGATGGTTATGTTTGTTGGGATGTTCTCTAAAGCAATGGGTAAGGAGGTATGTATAAGAAATGTCTAAAGTGATAGAATTTGAAGGGGTAGGTAATGAAGAAAATGTTATGCGTATTGGTGGTATGAGTTTTTTGCCTGAGGGTATGGAATGGCCGGTTAATCCAAATGGAGAAAAAATGGTTCTAATACTGAATATTCCCACCAATTTCTTAAATGATAAATTAGCTTACAATTACCCAAAAGATAAGATGATTTCAGTGTTTACAACCTATAATTCAGAGGATTATTTTTTGGACACCATTGTATATCATGGAAGTAGTGAAGAACTTACTAATATTAAAAATGGATTTACCAAAGTGATATTACATGATATAGGGATTTCGAGAAATGATTCGGATTATTTAATTCCGGCTAGAAAGCTAATAGTTGGAGAGGAGACTGATTTTATGGATGAATGTGGAGCTTCACATCTGGGAGGAAAACCGCTTTTCTTGCAAAATGAAAACTTAGAAGTTGATAATTATCAGTTTTGTCTGCAGATATATGGTGGAGATTTTTCGGAAGAATTTCAAGATATATTCTATCTAAATGATTCTATTGGATATCTTTTCTTAAAGGGAGAACCTGATGCAAATGACATAGGGATGTTTTTTACACAATGCAGTTAAGTGTAGAGCATTGGTTGCATTAGATAATTTAGAATTGCTTTCTATATCGGGAGATGTATGGTATCCTAGATATATACATATTGATTCTTGGGGTTTTCTTCGTGGGATGAAGCAGTGAAGATCTTTCTCATCAGAAGTAGCGAGGGTTAAAAGTAAGGATTATACACCTCTACTGGAACTTGAAAATATTGAGTATCTGACCATTGGGTCTTGCAAGGAAGTAAAGGTGATTTATGACCAATTGATGAAGCTTCCTAAATTGAAGTATGGTTTGTTGGTGGAACATCCGGAATTCTATCGGTCATAATAATAGGATTGAAAACGCAAATGAAAGAGGCAATATAAGGTGTCAAAGTATTAGATGAAAGAATGAGGAGCAATGGCAGCAGGAAATTATAAATTAACTTACTATAAAGGTTGTCCTAGTATGACCATATTGCATTTTGGATTGGATTTAATATCCACAATGGTCAATGTATCTGTTTTTTTAGGGATAATGAATTCTTTTGAGGAAGGAAATATTGGAAAAGGACTCCTATGGATATTAGTACTGATAGGTCTTGTTGTAGTATATTTTAAGCTGGCATTTGCCATAGATAAGCGTGGCAGGGCGGAGGAAGCAAAGAAGAAAGAGCAACGAAGCGTTTTACGTCAAAGTGCGTGCAAGGAGGAACTACTGGAGATTATGAAACAGGAAAAGCAGGAGGATATTTTTACAGTGATAGGGATTATCATGGCTGTGATAGTAATAATTCCTGTTGGAGCCTGTGTGTGTATTTGGTGTATGATGTATGTTCTGTAGAAATAAAATGGAAAGGAAACGTATATGCTGAAAATAGAAGATGTGATAGAAGATTTAAATAAGTTAGATGAGGCAGTGTTTGCTCGACTGTCTGACAAGTTATGGGCGCTGGGAAGTTTGAGAGATATAAAAGAAAAGGTTACTGCGGAACTATTTAATTTACATATAGGAATTAATATGATAGGTATATGGAAATCCGAAGGCTGGGATAGCATTATCGGAGAACAGGCTGATTTTGTACCTTATATTCCGGTAGTTTTGGAAGAACTCGGGTTGTATGATGTCCAAGATGCATTTGAAAATGTAATATCATTATTTCCTGAGGAGACTGTTTTTCAGTCTGATAGTGAAGCGTATTATGATATATATAATTTCTTTACATCATTTAGCCATAAAGCCCAAAATGAAAAATTGAAAGCAATTGCTCCGGAAAAAAGGCGGGAGTTGGTGAAGCTGAAGAGACAAAAGGTAAGCCTTTTGGATGAATTGACTGAGCAGTATTGGAGTGATAATGCAGAGATGAACGGATGGAAGCAGATTTTTGATTATATACACAAAAAAGTTTTGCTATAATTTATAAACGCATGCGTTTAGTTGAAGTTGCTTTAGGTATTAAGTGAAACATGAATATAAGGAGGTGCATCGGATGATGGATATGGAAAAATATCTCGCTGATTGTCTGGACAATTATGAGTAATGGGCCTTCCACTCATGTTGCATTGAATGGAGGCCCCATTTATATAAATTCTAAACTTCTTCTTCGCTGAAAAATTCTTCGGTTTCTTCGATAATCATCTGGTCTGACAAAGGAGAGAAGGAATCGCCGATGGTTTCCACTACGAATTCATCATTGTCTGCGGTAGGAGTAGGGATAGGTTCGCTGGTGGTTTCTGCCACTTCTTCAATGGTCTCCACTACGTTTTCTTCCACCGCTTCCACAGTATCTTCTGCCACTTCCACAGCTTCCTCTGCGATTTCAGCTACCGGTTCAGCGACTGTCTCGATGGCTTCCTCAACAACCTCAGCCACAGGCTCGGTAACTGCCTCAGTGACTTCTTCCACAACCTCAGCCACCGGCTCCGCAACTGCTTCGGTTACTTCTTCTGCAACCTCTGTTACAGGTTCTGTTATTTTCTTCACGGTTTCCTTAATGGGTTCTGCAATATTTTCTACTGTTTGTGCAACGGTTGCTTTCGCTTCCTCGAAAACATCCTTCGCAGTTGCAGTAATTTTGTTTATGGTTTCGTTAACAGCATCTGCTGCTTTTCCCAGCTTATCGCCAATCTCTTCAGCAGTATTTGCTTCAGGAACCTCCTCTTCGGTAGCCTGATTAGAGGTTAAGGAAACATAGCTGCGGTGATTATCTAAGGTTTCATCTTCAAAGTCATCAAAATCGTCAAAATCGTCATCGAAATCATCTTCTGTGGTCACGTCTGCAGGTGCCTTTTTCTGAAAGAAATAAAGGGTAGCAGCTGCTGCAGTACCGATTGCTGCAGTAGCAAGTAAAAATTTACCAAATTTATTCGCCATAATGGTACTCCTTTCTCTATTTCCCTTATTTTAATACGTTTTTAGCAAATTGAAAAGGGATTATCTGTAAAAAGTTTATGAAATGTTGTGATTACTGAACTTGAAACAGAACTCCTAGTATGTTATATTTATTTTCATGTAAACATATGAAGAAATGGGTAGAGTTATGAACGCAAAATTTTTTGATTTGAAAAAAGAAAAACAGGACCGTATGATTAATGCGGCATTGAAGGTTTTCGCCATGCAGGGCTATAAACATGCCAGTACCGATGATATCGTGAAGGAAGCAGCTATCAGTAAAGGTCTGTTATTTCACTATTTTGAAAGCAAGCTGGGTGTGTACGAGTTTGTGTATGAATACAGTGTGCGTTATATGGTGTTGGAGCTGAGTACCATGGTGTCCAAGGTGGAAAGCAATCTGTTTGAAATCATGAAGCAGATTGAGTTTGCCCGAATGAATGCCATGAAGGGATATCCTTATATGCAGCAGTTTCTCAATCGTTCCGTGAGCGAGGATACCAGTGAGGTACTGTTAGCGATAGAAGATATTCGAGCTTGTTTGGACGCTGAGTACGACAGAATCTATGCACAGATAAAGTATCATGGTTTCCGTACAGGTGTGGATGGTCTCAAGCTGCGTAAAATGATGGATTTTACGATAAAGGGCTTGATGACGGAACGTTTTGCGGATGCCTCTTTTCAGCCGGAGATGCTGTACGAAGAAATTGTGGATTATCTGAATATGATGAAGGCTTTGGCGGAAAAATAGCAGTATGGACAGTCGTTTGGGACATCGGAGGTATATATGATTTATAAAAGTGTAGAAGAAATCGTTGGAAGAACTCCTTTGATGGAGGTATGTAATTTAGAAAAAGAGCATGATATCCTAGCGAAGGTGTTGATTAAAATCGAAGCGCAGAATCCATCCGGCAGTGTGAAGGATAGAGCTGCAAAGTATATGATAGAGGATGCAGAAAAGCGTGGCGTGTTAAAGCCGGGAGCTACCATAGTAGAGCCTACCTCCGGCAATACCGGTATTGGTTTGGCAGCCATTGCGGCGGCAAAGGGATATCGGTTGATTTTGACCATGCCGGAAACCATGAGTGTGGAAAGAAGAAACATTCTGAAAGCATATGGTGCAGAAATTGTGCTTACAGAAGGCTCTAAGGGAATGAGTGGTGCCATTGAGAAGGCAAACGAGTTGGTAGCTGAGCTGGAGGGGGCTTTTTTACCTGCACAGTTTGACAATCCGGCAAATGCCAAGGCACATTATGAAACGACCGGACCGGAAATCTGGGAAGATGCCGAAGGACAGGTAGATATTTTCGTGGCCGGAGTAGGAACCGGCGGAACCCTCACGGGAACTGCCAGATACCTAAAGGAACAGAATGCAAATATCAAGGTGGTTGCAGTAGAACCGGCAGATTCTCCGGTATTGTCGGAAGGACGAAGCGGAGCACATCCCTTGCAGGGTATCGGTGCAGGCTTCATTCCCAGTGTACTGGATACCACCATATACGATGAAGTGATGACTGTTACCGGAGAACAGGCTTATGCAGCATCCAAAGAATTGACCAAGCGAGAAGGCATTCTCACTGGCATTTCTTCCGGAGCCGCCCTGTACGCAGGCTTAGAACTGGCAAAACGTCCCGAAAATGCCGGAAAGACTATCGTAGTGTTGTTACCGGACAGCGGTGACCGGTATTATTCTACGCCACTATTTGGATAGTGAAAAAACATTCTCCACTCTCTGTATGTCACTTGTCGGACTATTCCGTCCGCCAGTGCCACACAGAGAGTGGAGAATATTGTTTTCAACGGTGCATTATGTAATAGAATACCTCTCGGTTCGTAAAAGCTACTTATTGGATTTATACGGGCCATCCGCAGGATAGCCGCCCTTCAGTTTCTGCATGCCACGCTGGATGGCATCCCGGGAGTTTTTCCAGTCAGCATCTGCATTCTTGTAGTCGAATTTTTCCACCATCCATGCCACATCCTCTGCCAGACGCTCCATGTTGCGTTCCATCAAAGGCAACATCATATCATAGAATTCCTTCTTTTCCTTATCGGAAAGTTTTACATCCCCCATGTTGCACAAATCCTTGAAGTGAGGCAGACAAAAGCCCTTGCCGTTTTTGATTTTTGTTTTGAATTCCTCGTCTCTGGTATACATGTAGAAAAAGGTATCCAGATAGCGCTGGTAAGTGTCTTTGAAGGAATTGCAGATATAGCAGGATTCTTCCTTTTCGGTAATCCAAACACCGATAGGATTGGAGCCTTCTGTATTCTTCAACAGCTTATCCTTTAAAGAAACCTTACCCGGTGCAAAGGAGTTAAATTGCTTCTTCATTTCGTGAATCATACGGATATAGTGGGTTTTTAGTATCCAGGCATTGCCCAGAGTATTGCCGTAGTCAAACATTTTCTTGAAATGCATACGACAGAAGCCGGCCTTGTCCGTCATTTCACGAATATCTGCTTCCATATAAGAACTGCCGGAGCCCAGACAAAAATCCATCAAGTCCTGTTCAATGGCACGTTCCACAAAGCAGAAGGGACATTCGTCATTGGCATCTATAGCCTCATTCAGGGGTATGGTATATAATTGTTCTTTCATAAGAAATCCTGCCTTTCCCATTGGTAAAATTAATATTTAAATTTATTTTAATGCATTGTTGGGTATCCTGCAATAACAAAGAAATAAGAATGCAGGATTTTTTGACAGTACCCCTGCTTCTGTGGTAAAATCAGTAATATGTGATAATATGCCTTGCGGTATTTCTTTTAGGAAAACAGCAGGCATGGCGGAAAGGAAGACGATTATGAAGGAATGGCCTTATGCAAAGGAACCTTTTGATACAAAGTTATTTCTATTGCGATTTTTGAGAAAGCTGTGGTTGGTAATCTTGGCAGCAGTGTTGGGGGCATTGTTGATTGGTGGCGGTTACTATCTGAAGAAGGTGGTATTGGGCGGTCCGACGGAGTATGACATTACCACGACTTATTATGTAGAATACAACCAGTTCGACCCGGTGACCGGCGAGATGTTTAATTATACCAATGCTGCCACTTGGAAAAGCTGGGTGGTTTCCGATTGGTTTGTGGACAGAGCATGGGAGCATGCATTGGAGGCAGGTCTGACACCGGAAACCTATGGTGTGGACAAGACTGCGTTAAAAGGCTATTTTACGGCAGATTTGCCTTCAGACCTACGTATTCCCACCTCTACGGTGACAACCCCCTATGAGGGGCTTACAGAGGTTTTAAACGATGCTTTGCAGCAGACCTTTATGGATTTTGCAGCACAGCAGTCGGAGATGGATGGGATTCAGATTACGGACGAGACTCCTTTGGCAGTAGCGGACAAGGATATTCGTACCTTGCGGGCAGTGATTCTGGGAGCCATAGTAGGAGCTTTTCTGGCTGGCTTTGGTCTGGCTTTTGCTATTATTATGGATGATTCTATTGTGATACCGGAGACCTTTACCTATCGCTACGGAGTGCCTATGCTGGGCTATGTGGGCCGGGATGAGCAACAGGACATTTTACAGGGCAATTGGAAGCCACAGGAGGAAGTGGCAGCCCATTTGCAATATCTTTTCGACCCAAAGGGGACATATGCATTGGTGAGCATCGGTATGAATTGGGACAAGCCGTTGCAGGAGCTGTTGGCTCCTTTTGGCTTCAGTCTGGTACTGAATGGCGTGGCATTGAATACAGAAAACCTTGAACAACTGCACAAAGCAGAGAAAATATTGCTCTTAGTGGAGGCAGGTGCAAAAAATGGCAAGAGAATAGAGTATGTTTTGCATGAATTGGGCATTCAGAATTGTTCTGTAGCAGGAGCTTTATTATGCAAAGCGGACGCAAAATTGATAAATGTGTATCGTTTCGGGAAGTATGGAAAGCTTGGGTTTTTCGTAAAAAAAGGTTATAGAGGATAGAGTGTGAGGCAATATGGCGGTATATCTTACATTGTTTCTGGCGGTAGTGGGCATTGGTCTGCTGGTGCAGAATAAGGATTATGTACAATTTCATATTGGTTTGCCGGTGCGGGAACTGCGTTTGCAAAGACCGAGAGACAGACAACGTGCCTGTAATATTTGTGCAGCTGTAGCTATCTTTTTGTTATTGTCGGCAGTTTCTGCCTGTAGAATTGCGGTGGGAAATGATTACTGGGTATATCGTTTTCAGTTCAATCTGATTATGCAGGGCAGGCATGTATCTTATGAGCCGGGCTTTAATCTGGTAGTTTGGATATTGCAGAGTCTGTTTGGGTATGACAACTATTTGCCGGTGTTTGCGGTGTTTTCCGTTGCCACCTGTTTCTTCTTTGTAAAGGCTATGTATGACCAGGCAGAATGGTTTGCTGCTACAGTGTTTTTACTGATGACAGGTGGTTACTACTATTCCAGTCTGAATTCCGTACGATACTACTTCGTACTGGCCATTGCCATGTATGCCATGAAATATGTGCTTCGCAGGCAGTATGGTGTGTTTATAGCCTGGATTGTATTTGCGGCATTTTTCCACAAATCCATATTGGTGGTAATCCCGGTGTATCTGTTGGCACATTGGCTGGCACAGCATAAGATCCCCAAGCTTTTGTATGCGGTAGGTGCGGCTTTTTTGGTGAGTTTATTGGTGTTTCAGGACTTTTATCGAAGGATTATTTTCTTTTTCTATCCTTTTTATGAAGGCTCTGTTTTTGACAAGGTGGATATTTCCTATACCAATATTGCGAAGTGTATGGGTGTGCTGGCATTGTGCTTTTTCTTTTATAAGACGGCGATTAGGGATAATGTGGCGTATCGGTTTTATTTTTTCCTGAATTTGGCAGGATTTTCCGTATACACTTTTGCTTCCTTTATCCCGGAGGTATCCAGAATCGGTTATTATTTGATTATTTCGCAGATATTTTTGATACCGGGTGTGTTGATACGGATACCGGACAAGAAGTGGAGAATTTTCTGGACGGTGGGTGTGAGCGTGGCATTTCTGGGCTATTTTGCACTGTTTTTACGTTCGGCATATAGTACGGACATCCGTTTGTTGCCCTATTTGAATTGGATATTCAATTAGGACTGGTGAAGGCGAAATACTTGTCGTGGAAGAACGGTGGAGCAGTTGGTGGGAGACTTTGAGGCAGGGAAGCACCGAAGAGAGGTTAATTTTATGAGGATATTATGGATTTGTAATATTATGCTGCCCATGGTAGCGGAACATTTGAGGCTGGTAGCCAGCAACAAGGAAGGTTGGCTCACGGGATTGGCAGACACCATTTTGCAGAATAAGGAATCAAACCAAATAGAGCTGGCAGTAGCTTTTCCTGTGCAGGAACCTTTGGAGGAGCAGAAATTCGTGGTGGAAGGGAAGGACAGGAAAAGCTCCCTCTACTGTTATGCCTTTGTAGAGGATACCGGACGACCGGAGTGTTATTCGGAAGCTCTGGAAGAGCAGTTAAAGGCTATCATGGAGGATTGGAAGCCGGACGTGGTGCATTGCTTCGGTACGGAGTATCCACATACTCTGGCAGCAACAAGGGTATTTGATAAGAACAAGGTACTTTTGGGAATACAAGGCTCCTGTGAGCTTTATGCCAAGTGCTATATGGCAGATTTGCCACAGCGGGTAGTAAATAGAGTGACTTTTCGGGATTTTTTGCGAAAGGATAGTATCCAAAGACAGTATGAGAAATTTGTACAAAGGGGAAAACATGAGGTGGAAGCCATTCAGAAAGCAGGTCATGTTACCGGCAGAACCCATTGGGACAAGGCTTTTAGCACAGAAACGAACCCGAAGGTACAATATCACTTTATGAATGAAACACTGCGCAGTAATTTTTATCAAGGTATTTGGCAAGCCGAGCAGTGTGAAAAGTACAGTATCTTTTTAAGTCAGGGAGATTATCCTATTAAGGGTTTGCACTATATGTTACAGGCGATGCCCGGGATATTAAAGCAGTATCCGGATGCAAAGGTTTATGTAGCAGGGAATTCTATTGCAAATTATGAGACATGGAAGGACAAGCTAAAAATTTCTTCCTATGGGAAATATATTTTGGAATTGATACAGGAATATAACTTGAAGAATAAGGTAGTATTCTTAGGAAAATTAAATGCAGAGCAGATGAAGGACCGGTTTTTAAAAAGCAATCTGTTCGTGTGTCCCTCTGCTATCGAAAATTCTCCCAATTCTCTGGGGGAGGCGATGCTTTTGGGAGTACCTTGTGTGACGGCACAGGTGGGAGGTGTGGCTTCTATTTTCGAGGATGGAGCAGATGGTGTGGCATATCCGGGCTTTAGTGCAGATTGTTATGCAAAGGAGCCGGATAAGGAAGCTGCACAGGCAGGGAAGCTGGCACAGGCAGTAATTACTATATGGTCAGATGAGGAACAAATGCAAAGGTATGCGCAAAATGCTTCTGCACATGCCCGAAAAACCCACGATGCACAGGAAAATTATCAGCGTTTATTAGAAATCTATAAGGAAATCGCAGTATGAAGATAACTTTTGTTTCGAATTATATCAATCACCATCAGATCCCTGTCAGCAATGTATTGTATGAGGCATTGGGAACGGATTATACCTTTATCCAGACGGAGCCTATGGAAGAGGAACGAATTCAGATGGGCTGGAATCCGGAAGAGGTTCCGGTGTATGTAAAGTGTGCTTATGAAGAAAAAGAGTTATGTCAGCAGTTAATCATGGACAGTGATGTGGTTATCTGGGGAGGGATTGAAGAGGAAAACCTGCTGAAACCTCGTCTGGATGCAGGGAAGCCGGTGATACGCTATAGTGAGCGTTTGTACAAAACCGGGCAGTGGAAGGCTGTTTCCCCCAGAGGTTTACGGAAAAAGTATTATGACCATACTCGGTATCGTAAGGCCCCGGTATATTTGCTCTGTGCAGGAGCGTATGTGGCATCGGATTTTCACATTGTGCGTGCTTATCCCGGCAAGATGTTCAAATGGGGGTATTTTCCGGAGTGCAAGGAATATGATGTGGAAGAACTGATGACCAGCAAACATAGCCAAACAGGACAAAGCATAGAGAGTACGCAAAAGACAAAACTGCTTTGGGCGGCCCGTTTTATCGATTGGAAGCATCCGGAGTTGGTGGTAGAACTGGCAGAGCGACTGGCAAAGGTACGAAAGGATTTCCACATTACCATGATAGGGGATGGCCCCTTAAAGGAGAGCATAGAAAGAGCTGTTCAGGAAAAGCATTTGGAAGAGTACCTTACATTGGCAGGGGTGAAAACTCCACCACAGGTGCGTACTGCCATGGAGAAGGCAGCAGTATTTTTAATGACCAGTGACCGGCAGGAGGGCTGGGGAGCGGTCATGAATGAGGCGATGAACAGTGGTTGTGCAGTGGTGGCTGATAGGATGGAGGGAGCAACCCCTTATTTGATAGAGCAGGGAGTAAATGGTTTTGCCTATCAGACCGGTTCTGTGACACAGCTGGTGGATTTCGTCAATACCCTGTTGGATTCCGCGGAATACAGGGAACAGATGGGACGTAAGGCCTATGAAACCATTACGAAAACATGGAATGCCAAAGTAGCGGCGCAGAGATTGCTTTGTATTTGCAGGGATGTGGCAGCCGGAAAGGAACCAACCGTTTTGTGGGAAAACGGTCCTTGCAGTCGGGCTGAGGTAATAAAGGAGAGAGGCTAAGATGAATACACCGCAGATTAGTGTAATTATTCCGGTTTATAATATTGAAGAGTATTTGGAACGCTGTGTGAATTCCGTGCGGGAGCAGACCTTTGACAATCTGGAAATCCTTTTGGTGGACGATGGTTCCACAGACAGTAGCGGCAGTATTTGTGACAGACTGGCTACAGAGGATAGTAGAATACGAGTATTTCATAAACCCAATGGAGGCTCTTCTTCTGCCAGAAATCTGGGCATTTCTCAGGCAGCAGGGGAGTATCTGGGCTTTGTGGATAGTGATGATTATATAACCCCGGATATGTATGAGCTGTTGTATCAGGCGGTGCAGGAATATGGTGTGGAGATTGCACAAATTGGGCGTGATGAAATCGACGCGCAGGGGAATATCCTGCCGAATATTTGTGAGCCTCCTGAAAAAGTGGAATTGATAGAATCTGCGGGCTTTCTGCGAGAGCTTCTTATGCATCGGGGAGACTGTTCTTTTTGTACCAAGCTGGTGAAGAAAAGCTTGTTTGAGCAAGGTTTGTTCCCTATGGGAGAGCTGAATGAAGACTTTAAGCTGTTGGTACAGATGTTGTCCTGGGTGAAAGGAATTGTTTCTTTGCCACAGACAGGGTATCATGTGTTTTACCGAATCGGCAGTAATACCCGTAAGGTAGAAAAGGAAGTCTTTTCCAGAGTTTTTTCGGACAGCGTGAACAATGCAGATTTGGTGGCAATGTTGGTGAAGGAGAAGTATCCGGAGTTAGCAAAGGTAGCTTTCCGGTTTGGTATTTTTCAGCGGTTGGAGTATTTGTTGCACATACCCATTGCACAGATGCAGGCGGAGAATGAACAGTATAGTGCTATTTGCAAATATATGAAGAAACACTGTCTGAGGGCTTTGGGAAATAAGCATCTGACCTGGAAAAATAAAGTGTATACCCTATTGTTTGCTATGGCCCCAAAGAGCATCCGGGTGGTACACAAGCGATTGAAAAGGTTATAAGAGATTATTAAAGAGAAGGAAAGGTGATGGTTATGTTAAAATGGCTTTCCAAGAAAAACATCATAAGATATACTATCGCCTTATTGCTTGTTGCAGTACTGGTTGGTATTTCTTTTTATGAGAAGAAGGGAAGTAAACAGTACGATATTGTGATTTTGGGTGACAGTGTGATTGGAAACATCTGGGGTGAAATCAACGTGAAATCGGTGCTGGAGGAGCGTACAGGCAAAGCAGTTTTTAACGGAGCCTTCGGAGGAAGTTGTATGTCCATGCCTAAGCAGGAACTTTGGGGTTCCATGGCCTCTACGGAATGGTGCATGGTAAAGCTGGCGGAAGCCATTTGCTACAGAGATTGGAACAGTCAGCTGGCAGTTGTGGCATATGCAGATTCTTATCGGGATGTGAATACATTGGCATTGGATTATTTCGCGGAACGCATGGGAGATTTGAGCCGGGTAGATTTTTCTAAAGTGGAGGTTTTGGTGATTGAGCATGGCACCAATGACTACAATAACGGTAGGATGGTGGACAATCCGGAAGATCCTTATGATGTGAATACCTTCGGCGGAGCCTTGCGTTATAGTCTGTCCTTGCTGCAGGAACACTACCCGCATCTACAAATTGTGATACTGTCTCCCATTTATTGTGCCTTAGGAGAAAACAGGGATAAGCAGTGTTATAATACCAGCTACGGGGAAGGCAGTATATTGGATGATTATGTGGCTTTGGAGCAGGAGATTGCTTTGGAGTTTGGAGTAGACTGGATAGATGCTTATCATGGCTCCGGTATTTGGGAGGATAATGTGGATATTTATATGGGAGATGCATTGCACCCTCGTATGAAAGGACATGAACTGTTGGCAAATATGATTGCAGACTATTTGGAGAAGGCGACAGACTAGTAGATAGGTGTTGAGGAAGATGAAGGAAGAAGGTAAAAAACTGATTCAAAACATAATATATCTGATCATGGGACTTCAGGTACTCATGGGACTGCTGTGGATGGCTGCTAATCTGGGAAAAGTGCCACGCTTCCAAGAGTGCATGGAGTTTTTGCACATGAGTGAGACATTTTGCGTGGATGAGTATACAGGGATTTTGTATCCTTTGAGCATTCGCCTTTTGTACGCAGTAGCAGGGCTGTTGCGGCTTCAGGGGTGTTCTTTTGTGTATCTTTTGCAGGTGGTAGTAGCTTATCTGGCGTATATCTATTTCCTGAGAAAGGTTTTCTTCTCGGGCGAAGAATTATCTGTATTGTTACGAAATAAGTTGCGTTTTGGGGTACTTTTTATTCTAACCGTGCCTCCTGTTACACAATGTCACATGGCATTATTGCCCTATTCCTTGGCAACCTCGGTTATGGTAGTGCTGTTGGCTGATACCATCGAGCTGTGGCGTGGAGTAGTGCCGGATAAGAAGCTTCTTCTTCGTTTAGGAGCAGGTTGGATATTGAGTGCTTTTTTCTGTCCTGACTATGCCTGGTTATCAGGGATAGCGGTGGTACTTAGCTCCATACGTTATATGATATTGCAAAAAAAGGTGGCAGTGAATCTGCTGATTTTGTGTGTAAGCAGTAGTTTATTTATTGGTTGTGTGAGCCCTGTTGTACAAACAGAAGGCAGTATGGGGAAAATACAAAAGACGGTAGGCTCTATGTTGTTACAACGCTTTGTGTGGCCGAATTTCTCTACTTTTCACTTGTTTTGGAATGATGAAGTGAAGGCGCTGTGGGACCCACGGGAAATCGTAGTCATGTCACAGCATCCGGAAATGGTGATTTATGAATTTGGACCAGTGGTGGAAGCTACTTATGGAAAAGAGCGTGCCAATGATTTTTACTGGAATATGTCCAAGTGGGCGTTTTCTTTGGATACGAAAAATATTGTAGGAAATTTGTTGGAGGATACGGCAGCGTATCTTTGTCCCCCTTTGACTATATTTTTGCAGTTACACGGAGTGGGAGAATCCTATACCGGTTGGAATTATGGAAGAATGAAGGATTATGCACCGGTACTGACCGGGTATTATGTAAACTACTCGCTAAATGCGTGGTGTGTGTTACTGGTGCTTTGTGTTTTGCTGGGAATACTGTCCGAAAGAGAGAAAAAAGCAACAAATAGGAGCAAAAAAAAGCAATGGCTCGGTCTGTATCTGGGAACCGTATCCATTGCCGTGAATTTGTGGTATGTGATGACCAGTGGTAATATGCAGGATTACAAAAAGGTAATGTTGATTAGTATCCTGTGGGCATTATTCTATGCACGAATGGCTTGTAAAAGCTCTGAAACATTTTCAAAAACATAAGTAGGTGCAAAAGGAGTATCTGCCAAATCCTCTGCCTTTGCTTCTCCGGTATAGACTACGCAGGTATCTACGCCGGCATGGATACCGCATGCAATATCGGTATAAAGACGGTCTCCTACCACGATAGTTTCCTCATCGGTAAAGCCGGAGGCTTCCTGACACACACGAACTACCTCGGCACTGGGTTTGCCCAGATAGATGGGAGTTTTGCCGGTGGAATGGGTAATCATTTCACAGATGGCACCACAGTCCGGTACAAAGCCAAACTCAATAGGACAGCAGAGGTCCGGGTTGGTGGCGTAGAAGGGAGCCTCTGTAGTGGAAAGTGCCTTGCAGATTTCAATAAGCTTTTCATAATTCAGTTCACTGTCATAAGCAGCAACGATACAGGCAATATCTTTTTGGGCAGTTTCTACGATGTGCAGGCCGTTGCGGCGCAGTTCCTTTACAAAGGAGGCAGTCCCCAGTACGAAAATCTTGTCCTGCGGGTATTCCTTTAACAAAAATTGTAGCATCATGTAGCCGGAGGTAATGAATAAATCCTCGGTAGTGTAAAGCTGAAAGGTTTCCCGGAAGCGACGGACATAATCGGAACCGCTTTTGGTGGAATTATTCGTAATATAATAGGCTTTTCCGCCGATTGCTTCAATATAGTTCAAAAGCTCTTCGGTGCCTTCGATTAAATCATCACCTACGGCAATGGTACCATCGATATCAAATAAAAAGAGTTTCTTCTTCTTTAATCTTTGTGTTAATGCATTCATTCTGTTTTTCCCTTTCGAAATAAAGTACTATTATCATAATCCAAAATCTCTATTTGCACAAGATTGGTCTTGAAATTTGCTTGAAGAAGTATTATAACTATAAGGTATGTTTGGTAATGAATTATAAATTATAGATTGGAGAAGATAGGATGAAAGGGAAATGTTTTGCACGCCCACCAAAGTTTCGAAATCGTATGATTATGATGATTATAGGTGTATTGTTGCAGGGATTGGGCTTGTCTTTGCTGATAAATTTAGAATTGGGTACGGATCCCTGTTCCTGTCTGACCCAGGGAGTGACAAAGCTGATACCGCTTAGCTTCGGTACCTGTCAGCTTTTGTGTCACTTGATTACCTTTGCCTTTGTGCTTCGTTATGACCTAAGCCAGATAGGGTTCGGAACTATTGGTAATATGGTATGCCTGGGGTACATATCAGACTTTTTCCGCTGGATTTGGAGCAATGTGCTGCCGGCAGATTTTTTCGAGCAGAGATGGATTTGTTATCTGCTTTTGGCGCCGGTGCTGGCAGTGTTCTGTATCGGAGCGGCGACTTATATGAGTGCCGGGCTGGGTTCCTCACCCTATGATGGCTTGCCTTTTATTATTTCAGAGCGTCACAAGAAGCTGTCGTTCAAGGTAATCCGTATGCTTTGGGACATTGCGTTTATGACTGGCGGTTTTATTCTTGGTGGTGATGTAGGTATCGTCACAGTTGCCGTAGCGTTTTTCTTAGGTCCCATTATCAGTTGGATCCAAAAGAAGGTGGAGGTATTTATCCGCTAACGTATCTGGAAACGCTCATCTACCTGGAATAACAGGCTGGTCAGGCGGCAGTCTTCCAGCTGGGAGCCTTTTTCCAGCATTTGTTCCAATACGCTGCAAATAGCACTGGTACCTACCAACTCCTGATAAATAGCATTGGTTTCATCACCGAAGATGCCTTGACCAAAGGCGGTAAACAAAGCACTTTCCAAGGCGTAATAATCTGCCAGTTGGTGCTTGTACAGGGTGATTTTTTCGCTGTTGTGAATCATCAGGTCGATGGTTTCGCTGAATTGTACCTTGCCTTCGCCGGCACGTTCCGCACAGATTTCCGGCAGGAAGTAGCGACATTCCGTTGCCAGAGTGGCATCTCCCAGTTCCGCTACCATGCGCTCATGCAGGGTATCGAACAATTCCTGGGTATCACTGGCATGGAAAAGCTGAACGGCCTTTAACATCTTTCCGATGAAGTCTTTTTCTCCTTTTTCGCCCCAATAGGGATAGGGCTGTATGGTGGCAGCGTCCTGCTCCAAAAAGAAAAATTGCTTTTGGGAGGCGAAGTTTTGTACCTTCCAGTCCTTAATATAATCAGCCACCTTGGCACTGAGTTCGTCACTTTGAATATCATTGATACGGCATTCGCCGATAATCTCTCCATTTACTTTAGAAGCATATACTTTTACATAGCAGAAACGTTGATTGCCCAGTCGCTTTTGGATATCTTCTTTTAAAAGTTGCCAATACATATCCACATGCTCTACTTCCGGGCTTTCACCCATGCCTACAATATCGCTTAGATAGGTGTGGAAGCGGTGCGGTTTTCCGGCAAAGACCGTTTCTATGGTACGAGGATTTTCCTTGGCAAACAGCTGACTGATGCTGGACATAAATCCGAAGAGGAAAGACCCCACAGCCATGCCCAGAGCAGTTCTGGCATCCTTGCCTACACTGGCACAGCATTCGTATAAGGGGAGCCCCCAGTTCGGGTGGTATACCTGAAAGCCTAATACAGCACTTTGGTCCGTTAACTGCTGGATGTTAGGGGTAATGGCCAGTTGCCATTTGGGCAGGTAGAGCTGTTGATCCTGCACTATATCTTCTGTAGCAAAATTCCCATGAAGAGCAATATTAATTAAATGCTGTAAAGCACCTTCCAGATTGGCAGCACTGCCATCCCAGTAGGGGTCAGATGTTGTTTCCTTTTTCTTGAAATTGAATAAGCCCATGTGTTGAATCCTCCCAAATAAGTTTCCAAATATTTCTATCGAAAATTATACTACAAGATTACCCTTTTGTGTAGAATTTTAGTGGCTAATATAGCACAAATCTGTTAAACTGATAGGGTAGTAAGGATTTCGCTTTTAGCAAGACAGGAGGACAAAAAAGATGAAATTGATTTCATGGAATGTAAACGGTCTGCGTGCCTGCAGGGACAAGGGCTTTATGGATTTTTTTCAGGAAATGGATGCAGATGTGTTCTGCGTACAGGAAACCAAGCTGCAGGAGGGACAGATTGAACTGGATATGCCGGGATATTATCAGTACTGGAACTATGCGGAAAAGAAGGGCTATTCCGGAACAGCACTTTTCACCAAACAGAAGCCAATCAGTGTGCGTTATGGCATCGGTGTGGAGGAGCATGACAAGGAAGGCCGTGTGATTGCAGCTGAGTTTGAGAAGTTCTTCGTGGTGACGGTGTATACACCCAATTCCCAGAGAGAACTGACCAGACTGGCTTATCGTATGGAGTGGGAGGAGGCTTTTTTGCAGTATTTGAAGAAGCTGGAGGAAGAGAAGCCGGTTATCTTCTGTGGAGATTTGAATGTGGCACATAAGGAGATTGATCTAAAGAATCCAAAGACCAACCGTAAAAATGCCGGTTTCACGGATGAGGAGAGAGCCTGCTTTACCAAGGTGGTAGAGAATGGATTCGTGGATACCTTCCGCTATTTTTATCCGGATATGCCGGATATGTATTCCTGGTGGTCTTATATGGGACAGGCCAGAGCTAAGAATGTAGGTTGGCGTATTGACTATTTCGTGGCTTCTGAAAGTCTGAAGGAACAGTTGGAGGACGCAAAAATTCATATGCAAGTGATGGGTTCTGACCATTGTCCGGTAGAATTGACGTTGAAGGAAGTGTAGGCATTTTGATGAAACAGATAATGAACTGTGCTAAAAAGGGGTTCCTGAAGCCTTGTATCAGAATGTGAGAAGGAAGAAAGAGTGTGGATAGGGATATGTGGAAAGAACGTGTAAGAGCCTATCAGATGAATAAGATGCCGGAAAAACGTTTGGTGCGTGGATTTTTTACCCGGGATGGTATTACTGTAGCAAAGGAGCTTCTGGGTAAGATATTGGTGCATAAAACTCCTTTGGGAACCATACGGGGATTTATTACAGAGGTGGAAAGTTATATGGGAGTGGAGGATAAGGGCTCCCACACCTATGGCGGACGCAGAACAGAACGTACCGAGCCTATGTTTCGGATAGGCGGCACCTCTTATGTGTATTTTACCTATGGGATGTATCACTGTATGAATATTTCCAGTGAACAGGCAGAAAATCCACAGGCAGTGCTTTTACGTAGTGTGGTTGCGGCAGACCGGGCATCTGAGGAGTGCATGCTGGCACTCCGTATGGAGATGCAGTTAGAAAAGGCGAGGAAACGAAAAGAAGCCAAGGGTGAAGTTCTGTCTGAGGCGGAAGTGCTTCGTATGGAAAAGAATACCCGTAAGCATCTGGCAGATGGTCCGGGAAAGCTGTGTATTGCCATGGGGATTACCAAGGCGGAGAATGCTATCGACATGGTGGAAAGTGATGTGTTTTATGTGACGGAAGGCATCACTGTTTCTTTGGAGGAAATCCGAGTCGGAAAGCGTATCGGGATTGATTATGCAGAGGAAGCAGCGGATTATTTGTGGAGATTTTATTTGGAGTAATTAGGATGAAATAACGAAGGTTCTGCTACGGGAGTAGTTTCTCAAAGTTTCAGAAAGAGGAGGACGCATATGAGTTTGCGGTTTTGTTTCGGACCATCCGGGTCCGGAAAGAGTTATAGGGTATATAGTGAAATGATTGAGCGTTCTATGAAAAATCCGAAACAGAATTTCTTGATAGTAGTGCCGGATCAGTTTACCATGCAGACCCAGAAGGAGCTGGTGATGCTGCATGAACGGGAAGGTATCATGAATATTGATGTATTGAGCTTTGGTAGATTGTCTCATCGAATATTCGAGGAAGTGGGTGGAGTTGATATCCCGGTTCTGGATGATACCGGAAAGAGCTTGGTGTTGCAAAGGGTAGCTGGCTCCATTCGGGAAGAGCTGCCGGCACTGGGCAGTCATTTGCACAAACAGGGCTATATCCATGAGGTGAAAAGTGCCATTTCGGAGTTCATGCAATATGGTTTGGGCGTGGAAGAAGTAGAAAAACTGGTTGCCTTTTCCGACAAGAGAGGTGCATTGCACTATAAATTAAAGGATTTAGAGCTTTTGTACCGAAGCTTTTTGGAATATATTCAGGGACATTTCATTACTACAGAGGGCAAGCTGGATGTGTTGAGAAACCGATTGACATATTCACAAATCCTTCGAAACAGTGTGATTGTATTTGATGGCTTTACCGGCTTTACCCCCATACAGAATCGTTTGATACAGGAGCTGATGACGCTGGCAGAAGAGGTGCTGGTTACCCTTACTCTGGGAGAGGGTGAGCAACCCTTTGTACAGGAGGGCGAGCAGAAGCTGTTTCACCTCAGTAAGAAGACTGCCTGTGACCTGGAGCGATTGGCAAAGGAGGTCGGTGTAGAACGAGGCGAAGATATTTTGATTACAAATACGGTATCCCCCAGATATGGGAAAAGAGAGGCTCTGACCTTTTTGGAACAGAGCCTGTTTCGTGGTGCCGGGAAATGTTATGGGGAAGAGCAGGAGAATATTCATATGGCAGAAGCACCTACCCCTAAGGAAGAGGTGCATCAGACAGGCTTGCAAATCAGCCGACTGATTCGGGAGCAGGGGATGGAATATAGGGATATTGCGGTGATTACCGGAGATATGGAAGCTTATGCAGCCTTTGTGGAGAGAGAGTTTGCAGACATGGATATCCCTTGTTATATAGACCGTACCAGGGGGATTGTGCTGAACCCCATGATTGAGTATATCAAAAGTGCACTACAGTTGTTTTTGAAGGATTTTAGCTACGAGTCGGTGTTTCACTATTTACGCAGTGGATTGGCGGATTTTTCGCAGGAAGAAACGGATGTTTTGGAGAATTATATTTTACAGACCGGTATTCGTGGTCTGCGCCGCTGGAATCGGCTGTTTACCCACAAGCTAAAGGAAATGAAGGAACAGGAGGAACCCTTGCAGCAAATCAATGCCTTAAGAGAACGTTTGATGGAGCAACTGCAGCCATTAAAGGGATGTCAAAAGGTTTCTGCGAAGGTTCTCGTAAAAAATTTGTATGAATTTGTGGTACTTAACAGAGTGCAGGAGAAGCTGGCAGACATGGAGCAGGAATTTACCCGTAAGGATGAGCTCAGCAGAGCCAGAGAATATGCCCAGATTTACCGTTTGGTGATGGAACTGTTGGATCAGATTTATGAGTTGATGGATGAAGAGGAAATATCTTTACAGCAATTTTTGGAGATTCTAGAGGCTGGCTTTGGAGAAATTGAAGTGGGTACCATCCCTCAGAATGTAGACAGAATTTTAGTGGGAGATATGGAGCGTACCCGTTTAAAACAGGTGAAGGTGCTGTTTTTCCTGGGGGTAAATGATGGGAATATTCCCAAGAATGCTTCGAAGGGCGGTATTATTTCGGATATGGACAGGGAGTTTTTAAAGGAGTCGCAATTAGAATTAGCACCTTCTCCCAGACAGCAGATGTTTATTCAGCGATTTTATCTGTATTTGAATTTGACGAAGCCCTCTCATCAGCTGTATTTGTCTTATGCAAAGGTAAGCAGTGCGGGTAAGACCTTACGCCCCTCTTATTTAATAGATACTATACGCAAACTGTTTCCCAAGCTGGTGATGGAACAGCCTTGGAAATATCCGGTACTGCAGCAGATTGTCACTCCCAAGGAAGGAATACGCTATCTGGCAGAAAATTTGCGGGAATATGTGGAAGGAATGCCTCTTCAGCTGGAGAAGCATGAGCTTTTTGCGTTGTATCAGGCTTATGCAGAGAGGGGAGACTATGAAGAACTGGCGAAGCAGTTAAAAGAGGCAGCCTTTTATCGGTATGAAGCCAGCGGCTTGTCTCAGGCAGTAGCCAGAGCTCTGTATGGCAAGCATCTGGAAAATAGTGTCAGCCGTTTGGAGACTTATGCAGCCTGTGCCTATCATCATTTCCTGAAATATGGACTGTCTTTGAAGGAAAGGGAAGAGTTTGGTTTCGAAGCAGTGGATATGGGGAATATTTTCCATGGGGTACTGGATGAGTTTGCTCGGAGATTGGACGGCAGTGATTATACCTGGCTGAATTTCCCGCGGGAGTTTGGGGAGCAGAATGTATCGGAGGCTATGGAACAGATTGCAGCGGAGTATGGGGCTGGAATCCTCTATAGCTCTGCCCGTCAGGAATATGCCATCACCCGAATGAAGCGTATTTTGAACCGTACGGTGGATACCCTGCAGAATCAGCTGCAAAAGGGGGAATTCTTGCCCGATGGTCACGAATTGTCCTTTCAATATGTGCAGAACATGGAAGCAGTAGATATTCGTCTCTCGGAGGAAGAACGTATGCATTTGCAGGGACGAATTGACCGTATTGATGTGGCAGAGGATGAAGAGCATGTTTATGTAAAGGTCATTGATTATAAATCCGGAAATCATAGTTTCAATCTGGCGGCCTTGTATTATGGATTACAGCTGCAATTGGTGGTATATATGAATGCGGCCATGGAGCTGGAGGCGAAGAAGCATCCGGGGAAGGAAATCGTACCTGCCGCTTTGTTGTATTATCATGTGGAAGACCCTATGGTGGAAGCAACCTCATCTATGAGTGAGGAAGAAATACAGCAGCTGGTACAGCAACAGCTGCGTATGAGTGGTGTGGTGAACGGCGACGAGGCAGTGGTGTATCGTCTGGATAAAGAGATGACGGATAAGTCTCAGGTCATTCCGGTGGAACGAAAAAAGGATGGTAGCCTTTCTGCACGTTCCAGTGTGATGAGTGAAGAAGAATTGCGATTGGTTTCGGATTATGTAAACCACAAGGTTCGTTATTTGGGAAAGGAAATATTGGCAGGTCATAAGGAGATTAACCCTTATGAGACAGAGAAGAAGGATGCCTGCGAATATTGTGCGTATAAAAAGGTCTGTGGCTTTGACCCTTCTCTGCCGGGTATGCAGAAGAGGGAGTTAGAGGTGCCGGAGGATGCAGAAATCATGAAGAGGATGAAGGAGGAGTTGGAATAATGGGAATACATTTTACACCGCAACAACAACAGGTGATTGACCTTCATCATTGTAATATTCTGGTATCAGCAGCAGCCGGAAGCGGTAAGACTGCAGTGCTGGTGGAACGAATTATTCAAATGGTTTGCAAGGAAGAACATCCGGTGGATATTGATCGTTTATTGATTGTTACTTTTACCAATGCGGCAGCAGCCGAGATGCGGGAGCGTATCAGCTTAGGAATCGCTGCCAAGGCAGAGGAATTTCCACAGTCAGAGCATATTGAGAGACAGGCTACTCTTTTACATAATGCTTTGATTACTACTATTGACAGCTTTTGTTTGTATCTGATTAAGAACCATTTCCATGAAATCGGTCTGGATCCTGCCTTTCGTGTGGCAGATGAAGGGGAGGTCAAGCTGATAAAGCAGGAGGTATTGGACGAGCTTTTGGAGGAGAACTTTGCAGCAGGGGAAGCGGCTTTTTTAGAGTGTGTGGAGTTTTTCTGTCCCGGTGGGAAGGAAAAGGCACTGGAGGAGCTGGTCTTGAAGCTACATGAGTTCGCTGCCAGCAATCCATGGCCCCGGGAATGGCTGGAGAATGCCAAGGCAAATTATCAGTTGGACAGTGTGGAGGCACTGGAGGCTTCCCATATGGGACAGTATGCATTAGGCTATTTTGCGAAAATGCTGCAGGGCTGTGTGGAGAACTTGGAGACCTGCAAAAAGCTTTGTGAAATGCCGGATGGTCCCTATATGTATGGGGAGACAGTGGATGCTGAAATTGAGATGTTATGTAAACTTGAGAATTGTAATCATTTAACGGACTGGGAGGTTGGTCTGGAGACCATACAGTTCGGTCGCTTATCTTCGAAAAAAGATGCCAGTGTGGATGGTGAGAAAAAGGAGCTGGTAAAGGAGCTCCGGAATCAGGTAAAGGATATTATCAAGTCCCTAAAGGAACAGTTTTTCGGTACTTTAGTAGAGGGAAGCGTAGCACAGATACAGGCGTGTCAGGCTCCTGTGGAGAAGCTTTTGCAGCTGACACTGGATTTTGACCGACGTTTACAGGAACGAAAGCAGGAAAAGAAGCTGTTGGATTTTTCCGATATGGAGCATTATGCCTTGGAGATTCTGCTGACTCGTGAAGACGGCAAGGTGGTGCCCAGTAAGGTGGCTTTGGAATATCGCAGCTATTTTGAGGAAATATTAATCGATGAGTATCAGGACAGTAATCTGGTGCAGGAATATTTGTTACAGGCCATTTGTGGTGAGGAAGAAGGAAAGTACAATCGTTTCATGGTAGGCGATGTGAAGCAGAGCATTTATAAGTTCCGTTTGGCCAGACCGGAGCTGTTCCTGGATAAATACCATGCTTATGAAAAGCAGGAGGAGAATTGCAGGAGAATTGATTTGAGCCGTAATTTCCGTAGCCGCACTTCGGTAGTGGATACGGTAAATCATGTGTTTCAGGGGCTGATGAGTGAGGAAGTGGGCGGTATTGCCTATGATGAAAAGGCTGCCCTTTATGCAGGAGCGGAATATCCGGAATATCCGGAAAGCATCAGTGAACTATTGTTGTTGGAAAAGCCGGATAAGGAAAGTGAACTGGAGTCGAAGGAAGCGGAAGGGAAGCTGATTGCCAAATGCATCAAGAAACTGAAGAAATCCTATCTGGTGACGGATAAGGAAAGTGGAGCTTTACGTCCGGCACAGTATAAGGATATGGTGATTTTGCTTCGTGCCACCAGTGGCTGGGACGAAGAGTTTAAGAAAGCATTGGAACAGGAGGGTATACCGGTTTACATAACATCAAAGACCGGGTATTTTGCAGCTACGGAGGTGCAGGAGTTGTTACAGCTTTTGCGTGTGCTGGTGAATCCCAGACAGGATATTCCCTTGTTTGGTGTGATGAAATCAGTTTTTGGAGGTTTTTCGGAGGAGGAAATCGCACTACTGCGCAGCAGGGATAAGAGCATTTCCATGTGGGAATGTGTGGAGCAGGCTGCGGTAGAAGGAGATGTGAAATGTGCCGGTTTCCTGGAGATGGTAAAACGTTATCGTGGCTATACCATTTATATGCCTATTCGGGAGCTTTTGCAGAATATAGTAGAGGATTTCCACTATTTAAATTATGTGACTGCAATGCCGGGAGGAAGTAAGCGAAAGGCTAATGTGGAAATGCTCTTTACCAAGGCTTCGGATTTCGAAAAGACCAGTTATTTCGGACTGTTTCATTTTGTGCGTTATATTGAACAGTTGGAGAAATATGATGTGGATTATGGTCAGGAGGATATGCTGGATGAAAGTGCCGATGTGGTCCGCATTATGAGTATTCATAAAAGTAAAGGCTTGGAGTTTCCGATTACCTTTGTGGCAGGCCTTGGCAAGCGCTTTAATATGATGGATGTGAACAAGAGTTTTTTGATGGATATGGATTTGGGGGTTGGTGCGGATTATGTAAACCTAAAGGAACGCTATCGCAGCAAATCCTTCCCCAGAATGACATTGTCGAAAAAGCTCAGGGAAGAAACTCTGGCAGAGGAACTGAGAGTGTTGTATGTGGCACTTACCAGAGCTAAGGAGAAGCTGATAATGACAGCCACTGTGGAAAAGGCGGAAGAAAAATGGCAGAAGCGAGGTGCTTTAGTAGGGGAGAGACTGACCTTTGGTGCTTTCATGGAGAGTAACAGCTTTCTGGACTTTCTGTTGCCGGTATTGCAGGAGGAATATGTGCGGGTAAGCTTTTATTTTGAGACAGATTTGCTATCGGAGGAAGGTGTGGAGCAGATACAGCTGGCACAGCGAAAGCTGGCACTGGAGAATTCTGCTGTCTATTTGGACAGAGATTGTCTGCAAAAGTTACAAACGGATTTTGCTTATGCTTATGCACATGAAAACCTGCAGAAGCTCTATACTAAGACCACGGTTTCTGAACTGAAGATTGCTGCCATGGCAGATAAGGATGAGGCTGCTTACCATCAGTTTGAAGAAAGGGAGGTAGAGCCCATACTTCCTGTATACTTGAGAGAGGAAGAAGAAATCGGGCCCACAGCAAGAGGTAATGCCTATCATAAGGTCATGGAGCTATTGGATTTTGATAAGCTTTATGATTCGGAAGGGAAGGTCTCTAAGGCACAGTTGGAGCGGTGTCTGGAGGAATTCGTGGAGAGCGGTCGATTGACAGATATTTATCGCAAGGCAGTCAATGTTTATAAGCTTTTGAATTTCCTGAAAAAACCTTTGGCAAAGAGAATGTGGAAGGCACAACAAGAGGGAATGCTGTATCGGGAGCAGCCTTTTGTGATGGGAATTCCGGCGAAGCGATTGGGCGAGGAGTTCCCAGAGCAGGAAAGGGTGTTGATACAGGGTATTATCGATGCATTTTTCGTGGAAGACGGAGAAATCGTACTGTTGGATTATAAGACGGACAGAGTGAATACCGGGAAAGAACTATGGGACAGATATGAGACACAGGTAGATTACTATGAGGAAGCTTTGTCGAAACTGATGCAAATGCCGGTGAAGGAACGGATACTGTATTCATTTAGCTTAGAGGAATGTGTCACGGGTTAAAGAATGGTGCATAATAGACAAAAACAAAAGGTTTGGAGAGAAAGTAAATTGTATAAAATAAACAAAAAGAAAAATTGTAGAAAGAAAAGTATAGTAATATAAGACGAATAAAACCATAGTAAAACGTTTCTTGATTGTTAAAATCTACCAAAAATATTTGACATATCCATGTAATTGGGTTAAAATGGATATACGAAACGGCACCGAAAACGGTTTTGGGGTAATCGGAAAGGGTGCAAGCGAAAAAATATAAGGAGGTTTTCCCGATGAAAAGATGTGCCCTGCTCTCCAAGGGAGTAGCAAAAGTAATGGCAGTTGTAATGGCAGTCAGCATGATGTTTAACGCTGAACTTCCGGTTGATGCTGCCGGTTCAACAGTAATTTTTAAAGGCGGAGACACAAACGAGGCGTATGAGTCTAACGACGCAAGCTGGCTTCTCAATGCAGCAGACAGTGATGTGATTACCGTAAAGTATACCTGTACGGATGATACACATGCCGGCTGGGGTGTTCTTGGCTGGGGTGCAACAGTAGATGGTAACTGGAAGGATGGTCCGGGATTATCTGCATCTGAGTCAGACGCTACGGAAAAGATGTCTGCAAAGGTAACTGCTAAGGATTTAAAGAAGATTTTAGGAATAAAGGCTAGTTCTGATGTAAGCTTTATTAAGTTAGGTGCTTGGAATGGCGGTAAGATTGAGTCTATCAGCATTTCTGCTAAGTCAAGTGCTTCAGCTGCAACTACCGATAAGGCAACTACAACAGAAACCAAGGAAGAAACAAAAGAAGTTGTTATCGAGGCACCACCGGAGTTAAGCGGTGACTATTTATACTTATTAGACAGCACTAAGACCATTACTATCTGGCCTGATTTGTATTGCCAGTATTGGGTTCCCGGACAGACTATTATCGTAACCGTGGAAATGGAAAGTAATGGTAGCTTTGGCGGATGTTTAGGTACTTGTGTAAATAAGTGGGCATGGGCTATGGAATCCTTCTCTTCTGATACCGGAAGCACTATCGAAGTGAAGTGGATGCTTACCCCTATTCAGAATAACATCCAGCTTCAGTTCTGGTGGATGAGTGGTAGCCAGATTGGTATCAAGTCTATTAAGGTAGACAGAGCAACTGATCCGAATCCTCTCAGCAAGTTAGAACAGGTGGTTACTCCTTCCGAACCTGCAAGAGATCCTTATGAAGGTAATGCTAATGCAGCTTATTCTGGATATGTTGATTTTGCTGATGGTGGCTGGTGGACTGAAAAAGAAATCAGTGTAAGTGAATTAATTAGTAATGTAGATCCTTCTACCATTACTTCTATCGTATTTAATGGTGAAACCGACTTTACCGTTGGTTACAAGCCTACCGGTGCTGACTGGGCACAGCCTACCGGTGCTACAAGTTATACTATTACAGATGTAAACTTTGCAGATTATATGTTGAAGTTGTGTCTTTCTAAGGGTAATGATGTAGTTTACAGATTTACCTGGGATGTTTACACCAATGGTGCAACACCTGCAGGAGATGGTGGTGCTGCGGAAGAAGAGACCCCTAGTAATGTAAAGACTGCTACATATACCTTTGATGATGCTGAGAATGGTAATAATGAAACCTTTAGTGTAGATTTATATACCTACTTCCCGGATCTTCAGGAAGGTGATCAGGTGAAGTTAACTGCTGATTTCACTACCAATGGTGGTTGGTATGGCGGTGGCTTAGGCGCTAACGATTCTTCAGTTGATGGTGGCTGGACACAGACCGGTTATGATAGTGGTGCAGGATCTTCTGTATCACAGACAGTTACTGTATATGGTGGTAGCAACAGTGCACAGGTTCAGATGTGGTGGATCGGTGGTGCAGATGTTGATTGTACCTTAACCATGGAGAAGTTATAATTACATAGCGGAAACAAATTAAGGCGGAACGAAAGTTCCGCCTTTTCTATTATTTCTATTGCATGTCACACATGTTTGACCTCAGTAATGCCAGCGAAAATTTTGCGATAGTCATTTTACTCTATCACCTGACGTTTTACTCTTTCCATTGCCTTACGAACAGGTGGCAATAAGAGGATAATAATGGTTACTCCGGCTTCTGCAAAAATATAAATTGCGTTGTAGGCCAGAGAATAGGGAAGCGGGTTCCATCCTTCCCAGGCATACATACCAAAGAAAATCCAACCGGAAAGGACTGAGAAGAAATAACGTCCCAGTACTGCAGTGATATAACCGGGAATCAGACCATGCTTCATTTTGCGGAAAAGTCCGGAAAGTCCCAGTGCACCAAAAGCCAGCAGGTAGTCTACAATCAGCTGTGCCGGAAATAGAATATAGGGATCTACCAACATCTGTAAAACACCATAGGCTACACCGGTCAGAATACCGGCACCTAAGCCAAACCAAAGACCGGGCAGACAGATAATTAACATAGACAATAAGGTGATAGAACCACCGGTAGGGAAGCTGAATACCTTGATATTGGACAAAACAGTACCCAATGCGATGGCTACGGCACACACTGCCAATTGCTTGGCAGAAAGCTTTTTGCTGCGTTTTTGAATAAAGCCAGCGGCAAAGAATAGCAGTGCAGCAATCAGAATAATCAGGCAAATATTGCCCAGAGTGGTGGGGATGTATGTAGTTTCGCCCCAATCGTTGACAACAACATCATAAAACATAAAAAAATCCTCCTTCGTTTGCGCGAGGAGGGGCTACATCAAAAAAGAAATATACCGATATTTACAGCTTGCTATTTCTTTTATATGCTTCCTTACGCCGGTATTACCCGGTTCAAGTAATGAGGGTTAGAATTCATGGAATTCAATCTCAGCGATGTGCTCCCCTAGCGGTTATTTTGTTGTGTGAAAAATATTTTTCTTTTTTAGAACAAATGATGAAAAATTTGTTCATTTGGTGTATACTTGAATAATGTAGCAGATTCATATACAATTGTCAAGGTAGACATATGTAAAATTAAGTTGTATGCTATAATGAGAATGGGAATGTTGGTTGAGAGGGAGAAGGATTATGGCAGAAAATATGATACAGGCAGAAGGTCTGGTAAAGATTTATAAAACAAAGGAAACCGAGGTTTTAGCTTTGCAGGGCTTGGATTTGACAGTCGAGGAAGGGGAATTGACTGCCCTGATAGGAAACAGTGGTAGCGGTAAATCTACTTTTCTGAATATGATTGGTGGCCTGGATAGACCCAGTGCCGGTTCTCTGGTGGTAGGCGGCAAGAATTTGTTTACCATGACAGAAAAGGAGCTGGTATTATATAAGAGAGACACAGTGGGGTTTGTGTGGCAGAACAATGCCCGTAATTTATTGCCGTATCTGTCTGCTTTAGAAAATATAATGTTGCCCATGTACTTATCCAGTGCTAAGAAGAAAAAGGCGAGAGCATTGGAGCTATTAGATATGGTGGGATTGTCTCATAAGAAGCATAGTCGTTTGAATACCCTTTCCGGTGGTGAACAGCAGAGAATCGCTATTGCTATTGCTCTGGCAAATTCTCCTAAATTGCTTTTGGCAGATGAGCCTACCGGTAGTGTAGACCCTAAAACGGCCAATTATATATTTGATGTATTCACAGAACTGAATAAGCAGGGTCAGACCATCCTTATCGTTACCCATGATGTGGCACTCTCCAAGAAGGTAAAGCGTGTAGTGGCTATTCGTGACGGTAAAATCAGTAGCGAACGTATTTTGAAGGAAAGCTATGCAGACCGTATCAAGGAGGTTTCCATTGACTGGCGTTTGGAGGATACTCAGGAGGAGTATGCTATTGTGGATAAAGCAGGTCGTGTGCAAATTCCTCGAGAACTGCTCAATACGCTGGCTTTGGGGGATAATAAAGTGAAGCTGGAGTTACAGGATAATCAGATTATTATCAGTAAGCCTGAAAATGAATGATAAATCAGAAATATTGATTTGAAAGAGAGTATGAAATGATAGATAAATTTTCAAAGGGAAAACCGTATAAGGTAATAGCATATGTATTGGCTTGTTTTTCCAATGATGAACAAATGCGTATCATCAAAAAGGTGGCAAAGGAATGCAAGAAGTATCACTGTAAGGTGGTTTTCTTTTCCACGGTTACCGATTTCTTTTACAATGACTCCATTGATGCCGGTGAAAAGAAAATTTTTGAATTGGTGGAGCCAAAGCAGTATGATGCGATTGTACTTATGTCCGAATCCTTTAAGCAGGACGAGGAGCAGATGGACTTGGTGAGACGTGCGAATCTGGCAAATGTGCCGATATTTGCGGTGGATAAGTGTTTTGATGGGTGTATCAATCTGGTGTTTGATTACACGACTACTTTTCGTGCCATTATGAAGCATATGGTGGAGGAGCATGGATACCGAAATATTATTTATATGGGTGGTATGCCGGATAACAGCTTTTCAGAAGAACGTTTAAATATTTATAAGGAAGTATTGGCGGAGAATAATATTCCTTATGATCCGAGGAAGAGTTATTATGGCTATTTTTGGGAGGACCCTACTAATGTGGCTATGGACCAGATGTTTGAGGACTGGAACGAGCTTCCGGAGGCGATTATTTGTGCAAATGATGCCATGGCACTGGCTGTTATCAAGTATCTTCGCAGGATGGGCTATAGTGTTCCGGATGATGTGGCGGTAAGTGGTTTTGATGCAATTGAGTTGGAAAAGTATAGTAATCCCAGATTAACAACCGGTATTTATAACGTAGAAGATATGATTCATCTGATTTTCCAAATGATTACTGAGGGAGATTGGGAGGAGTATCGCAAGAAAAAAACACCTATCTATAATCAACTGCAAATCGGTCAGTCCTGTGGATGTCATGGTTTGGAAGCTTGCAATATGGTAGATGAGCTGCGTCAGGTGAAGCAGGAGCTTCATTTGTTGATGAAGTATCACAGCGATGTGAATCAGATGGTAGCGACTTTCGGTAATATGGAAGATTTAGAAGAGGTTATGGAAGGTATTGCCAATTATACCAGACTATTACGCTTCAAAGATGTATGGATTTGCTTTGACGAAACGTTGATAAATCATTTGCAAATTAGTTATGTAGGGAAGTATTCCTACTCACAGATTGATATGAAGGAATGGATGGGAATGCTTCACTATGAAATCATTGATGGGGAAGGAGTATATTCCGGCATGGGATATATGAAACGTGCAGAATTAATCCCCAATAGTGAGGAGTTCTTTGAAAATAATGATTATTGTATGGTAACAGTTCTTCACATGAATGGCATGAGAATCGGTTATACACTGTTACGTATGGATGTGGATGAATTTAATTTCATGGCATATGACCCATTTTTGACTAATATGCGTCATCTTTTGGAATTACAGGAATCTCAGCGTAAAATATTGCGAATTTATGAAAATGACCAGTTGACAAATCTGTTCGACCGTAATGGATTTTATAAGAAGGTGCAGGCTTTGTTCACTGCCGGAGAAGATAAGCAATTTACTATTATTAATATCGATATGGATGGTTTGAAAAAGGTAAATGATACTTATGGACATTCTGAAGGGGATGAGGCACTGAAAAGTCTGGGCAGAATCATTCAAAATAGTGTGAATGACGAAATCGCAGCGCGTGTAGGCGGTGATGAATTCCTGATAGCATTCGCAGGAGAGGATAATGAGGAAAGAGCAGAACATATTAAAGCTTTGATAATCCAAGGATTGGATGCATATAATCAAAATAGTACAAAGCCGTATGTATTGCAGGCAAGTATGGGAGCATTCACTGCGAACATGAATGATTATAGTTTGGACTACTTCTTGAAAAAGGCAGATGAGATGATGTATATTGTCAAAAGCCAACATAAAAGAGAAATGGGAGAATTAAGTTAAATGATTTTGCAAATGTTATCGGAGAAATGGGCTTCTATCGGAGCGTTTATAGGGATTTTGTTTGCCTTTTTGGCAACCATTATCGCAACGGATAAACTGAGTGATTTTTTACCCAAGGATGCAGGAAGAGAATTTGCACATGACGGCAAGAAATCAGCGGGAAAGCCGAGAGGCGCCGGTATTATTTTCGTGCTGGCTTTTGTGATAGCTTCTTTATTATTCGCACCTATGAACGCAGAAAACATAATTTACCTGATATTGATAGTGGTGGGGATGATGACCGGCTTTTTGGATGATGCGGCCAAGACCCCTTGGGGAGAGTACAAAAAGGGCTTTCTGGATTTGTGCGTGGCAGCCATGGTGGCAGTGACCTTCCTGAGGTACAATTCTAACGTAGTAGAGCTAGCCATGTTTGATGTACGTTTCACCATTCATCCGGTGTTGTTTGCTCTGTTTGCAGTGGTACTGGTGTGGACCTCCGTGAATGTAACCAATTGTTCGGATGGTGTAGATGGTTTGTCCGGAACTCTTACTATTATTTCTATAATGACCATTTATGCGGTGGATGTGATCCAAAATGTGGCAGGAGATTTCTCCTTTATGATACTGCTTTTCGCGGTTTGTATTCTGGGCTACTTGTGGTACAATGCCACTCCCAGCCGATTGATGATGGGAGATGCAGGCTCCAGGGCTATGGGGCTTTTTATCAGTATTGCTATTTTAAAAACAGGCAGTCCCTTTTTGTACATTCCCATTGCATTAGTGTTGATTTTAGATGGTGGATTAGGTATTTTGAAGGTATCCCTGATCCGTTTCTGCAAAATCCATATTCTGACCAAGGTGCGTACGCCCCTGCATGATCATGTGCGTAAGGTGTGGAACTGGTCCAATACGCAGACTGTGTTCCGTTTTGCGATTATACAGATTATTTTGGCGGTAGCAACCATATATGCAATCAAATAGAGGATATTAAGTGAGGTAAAAAATGTACGATAAATTAACTGCACAGGATATTCAAAAGATGCAGGAGGAAATAGATCATCGTAAACTGGTATTGCGTCCTACATTAATCGAGGATGTGAAGGAAGCCAGAGCACAGGGTGACCTGAGTGAGAATTTCGAGTATTATGCAGCGAAGAGGGCAAAGAATCAGAATGAAAGTCGCATTCGCTATTTGGAGAGAATGATTCGCACGGCACAGATTATTTCGGACGAGTCTGCTGAGGACGAGGTAGGTATGAACAATACAGTAACCGTAGAATTTGTGGATGACGGAAGTGTAGAGGTATATAAAATTGTAACAACCGTGAGAAGCAACTCTCTGGCAGGCCTGATTACAAATGAATCCCCTTTGGGTAAAGCTCTTATGAAGCATAAGGTGGGGGATGTGGTGCATGTACAGGTCAATACGAATGTTGGTTATGATGTAAAAATTATTCAGATTGAAAATACTGTGGATGACGGCAGTGATAAAATAAGGAGCTTTTAATGAAGGAATATTTACTTTTTGATTTAGATGGAACCCTGACTGACCCGAAGCTGGGAATTACCACCTGTGTTCAATATGCATTGAAGGCTTTTGGAATCGAAGAGCCGGATTTGGACAAGCTGGAGCCTTTTATCGGTCCACCGCTCAAGGACAGCTTCATGGAGTTTTATGGCTTTGAGGAAGAGAAGGCAGAGGCTGCGGTAGAAAAGTATCGGGAACGTTTTAAAACCGTGGGGCTTTATGAGAATGAAATCTATCGTGGCATACCGGAGATGCTGCTGACGCTGCAACAGAACGGAATGCATCTGGCAGTGGCTTCCAGTAAGCCTACCGTATTCGTAGAGAAGATTTTGGAGCATTTCAAAATCAAGCAGTACTTTGAGGTAATCGTTGGCAGTGAACTGGATGGTACCAGAGTGAATAAGGATGAGGTGGTGCAGGAAGCACTGCGTCGCCTGTTTCGTGATAAACCGGTAGAAAAGGATAAGGTCTACATGATAGGAGACCGTAAATTCGATGTGGAGGGAGCGAAAGCCCAGGGCATTGAATCAGTTGGTGTCAGTTATGGTTACGGAAGCCTGGAGGAGCTGAAGGAAGCACAGGCGGACTATATCGTCAGAAGTGTGGCAGAGCTGGAACGCTTTTTGTTTCGAGAATTTGTGGACATAAAGCCCAAAGGATTTTTTCAGGTAATGTGGCCGTTCTTATATCCGTTGTTATTGTTTATATTGATTAAGCAGGTGGCGGGAAATGCATTGCTGTTATTATTGGAGATGCTGGGAAAAACCATGACGGGACCCATAGCAGAGTTGCTTTTTGTGTACAATGAGAGCGGTGAGCTGGAAGCAATGACTGGAAATGCAGCTTCCCTGATGAATGGATTGACCTTTGTGATTGCTGCAGCCTTTATTTGGAATGTAGCAATACTGCGTATAGAGCAGGCGAAGGACGATATGTATTTGGCACATTTGCGACCGGAGCCTACCAAGCACTATGTGCTGCTGAGTATTGCTACGATTACCGGGGTATTGGGACTGAATATCCTGTTGGAGCTTACCGGAGTAACGGACAAGGCTGGTGCGTATGAGTTACTGTTACAGGAGACGCATGCAGCTTCTATGGTGATTGGCTTATTGTGTGCGGGAATTATTGTTCCGATTGCAGAAGAGCTGTTGTTTCGAGGGATTATTTTTAATATTTTGAAAAGACGTTCCAAGCTTCAGCTGGCGATGCTGGTGTCTGCGTTGATTTATGCTTTTTATCATATGAACTATGTACAAGGTGTATATGCTTTTGTAATTGGTTGCCTGGTTGCTTATGCTTATGAGTATTTCGGAACTTTCTTCATACCCGTGGCAATTCATATCGTATCCAGTGTGCTGGCTTATATTATTACGTACACTTCTATTGTACAAAGCCCTATTTACAGCTGGCCGATTTGCATTTTATTCTTGGTGGTGGCTGTAGTAAGCTTACGCTTGCTGGGTAAGTCTAAAAAAATCATATAAGTACTTGACAAGGTGGTTTAAAAGTTTTAAACTAAAAACAGGTTTAAAACTTTTAAACCACCTTTTATGCATATTAGGAAGTTTTAGAGAGTGGAGGCGTAAGAACATGGTTGTATACATTATGACAGAGGCAGAAAATCAATTGGCAGAGTTGATTTGGGAGAAGGAGCCTATTGCCAGTGGACAGCTGGTGAAGTTGGCTGCAGAGAGATTGGATTGGAAGAAATCCACTACTTATACGGTGCTTCGTAAGATTTGTGAGAACGAAATTTTTCAGAATCAGGATTCGCTGGTAAGTTCCCTGATGAGTAAGGAGGAGTATACTTGCAGGAAGGGGGAGCGTTATCTGGAGGAAAATTATAATGGTTCCCTGCCGGGCTTTGTGGCTGCCTTTTTGAAAAAGCAGAAGCTGAGTAAAAAGGAAATCGAGGAATTGGCAGAGTTGATTGAGACCTATAAGGATTGACCTTGGAGAGGAGGCAATGATGTTAGTAGATATATTCGAAAAAATATGGAGCATGAGTGTCGTGGGCTGCTATATTATTTTGGTAGTCATACTGGTACGTTTTCTCTTACAGAAATGTGAGCGGAAATATTCCTATCTGTTATGGTTTGTTGTATTTTTAAATCTATGTTTACCGATTACCATTCAGGGGGCTTTCAGTCTGTTACCAAGAGCCATGTTTACTTGGACACAGGTGAAACAAGAAGAAGTACAGGAAGCTCTTCACGAGGATATGTATGTAAACACGGAAGCTACGATGAAAGAGCAGCTAACAGAAGGCATATCTTCTAATACACAGGATATTTATTACCTTTCTTTTCCTATGGAGGATATCGGTATTCCTGAAGGAAAGCAGGAAGTGCAGCAGCGAGAGCCATCAGGGGAAAGGAAAACAGCAGAGATATTCGCAGGACAGTCGGATGCTTCGAAGGGAGCTGTAAATACAGCAGTTAGTGAAATACAGCAACCGAAGTTATTTTGGCAACAGCGTGTCAGTTATTTGTGGCTGGTGGTAGTTTTGTTGCTTTGGGGTATCAGTATCATAAAATGTGTGAAGCTGAACCGGAGCTTGAGAGAATGTCGTGACACAGGGTTCTGGCTGGAGAGTGGTATTGTGGTTGCCAAGGATTTGGAGGCTCCGTTCCTGTGGGGGTTCAGAAGACCGATTATTTATCTTCCGGAAACCATTGAAGAGATAGAAAGAAACTATATTATAGCCCATGAGAGCCATCACCGTAAACGGTTTGACCATATCAGCAAGCTGATTGTATTTGTGGTTGTGACATTACATTGGTTTAATCCTCTGGTTTGGGTAGCCTATGCTCTTTTTGTAAGGGATATGGAGATTTCTTGCGATGAGGCTGTGTTACGGCTTTCCAAGCAGGATATTAAGAAGCAGTATGCTGCCAGCCTGTTAAAGTATGCTGCAAGGCAGAATCGTTTTGGGTTTACACCGCTGACCTTTGGGGAGCCATCCTTAAAGTCTCGCATACGTAATGTATTGGGATATAGGAAACAGGGATTGCTTCTTACTATTGTGTCGGTTATGGTGGTATGCTTTACTGCCTGTGGTCTGCTTACCCGACCAATGGAGAACGAAAAGGCTGGGGAGATGGATTTTCCTGAGGCTGATATCACGAATACAACACTTATTCAACAGTTGGTAGACGAGGAGACGGAATGGGTAAAGACTCTTCTAAGTATTTGTGAAGAAAACCATGGCAATGCCAGAGATTTTGGCTGGGAGAACAGTGTGTTACCGGTGTTTGCAGATATGACAGGCGAGGAAGAGGCAGTCTATGGTGACAACGGAGAGCTGTGTGCAGACAATGATTACATGTTGGAATGTTGGATGAACCTGCCGGATGGAACTGCCTTAAAGGAGCTTCATTTTGACTTGCAACAGGAGATGAATAATCATGCATGGGTCAAAGCGTTTGTTTCCGGTGTATTTTACCATAGAGGACAGGTGTTTATCGTCCTGCCGGCAGGAGGTACCGGTGAAGGCTTGATGATTGTAAACTTTTCTCCGAATGCACCACAGGATTATCAAATACACTCTTATGAAGGGATTTCAGCATGGTTTGGAGAAATCGTTATGATAGGAGAAGATATTTGTGTGCATGGAGCAAATGGCAGTTATCCGTGGCGTATCAATGTGGAGGGCTGGGAGATTACTTCTACGGCGAAGGAGTTTGCAGAGACACAAAAAAGAGCAGAGGCATATCGTAAGGCATTGAAAAAGGAGGAAGCAGAGCAGCTTTCTTTACAATGGTTTTATGCTTCCGGAAGGATAGAGGATGTGGAAATTTACACAGGTTATCTCGGAGAGGACGTGGGTTCTGAAAGAGCCATTATATATGTTGCATTTCAGGAAAGGGAATGTGTCGGTTGTATTCTGATGGGGACAGAAACCGGTGAAATAGAGTATCTTTCGGTAAAGCCCGGCACTTCCACAATTCATAGTGAAAAGTAGAAAAAATACCTGCTTGTGGTACATATCCAGAGTACCGCAAGCAGGTGTTTTGTGTTCTGCATTTTATAAAAGCTGCAAGCCTTTTTCTTCCGCTTCCTTCATCAGATCATCCGGCCACAGAGAACACTGCACTTCGCCGATATGAGCCTTTCTCAGGAAAAACATACAGATACGGGACTGACCGATACCACCACCGATGGTATAAGGCAATTCTTCGTTAATAATGGATTTCTGGAAGGGGAGCTCGGCTCTTTCCGGACAGCCTGCCTTATCCAGCTGACTGAGGAGAGCTTCCTTATCTACACGGATACCCATGGAGGAAAGCTCCAGAGCAATATCTAATACCGGATAATATACCAGAATATCTGCATTCAGTGCCCAGTCATCATAATCCGGCGCACGACCGTCATGAGGTTCACCATTTTCTAATTTATCACCAATCTGCATGATACAAACGGCACCCTTCGCTTTGGAAATATAATATTCTCTCTCCTTGGGAGTGTTGTCCGGGAACATGTCTGCCAGCTCCTGAGTAGTTACGAAGAAAATCTCGCTGGGGAGAATTTCCTGTATGTAATCATAATGAATAGCCATGTATTTCTCAGTCTTACGCAGTACCTTGTATACATCACGTACCGTTTCCATTAAGGTTTCCAGAGTACGCTCTTCTCTGGTAATGATTTTTTCCCAATCCCACTGGTCTACATAAATGGAGTGGATATTATCTACTTCCTCGTCACGACGGATAGCACTCATATCCGTGTATAGACCTTCGCCTGCAGAAAAACCATACTTTTTCAAAGCATAACGCTTCCATTTTGCCAGAGACTGTACGATTTCTGCTTCTCTTGCATTCTGCTCCTTGATGTCGAAGCTTACGGGACGCTCGATACCGCTTAAATTATCGTTCATACCGGAAGCAGGGTCAACAAAAAGAGGTGCAGATACACGTAGCAAATCCAGACGGTCAGCCAGTAATCGCTGGAAGAAATCCTTTACGGTTTTAATTGCTATCTGTGTTTCGTATAAGTTCAATTGTGATTTATATCCCTTTGGTATGGATGGTTTTGCCATAAAATAACCTACCTGCGCTTGCGTGCGCAAAAACATTTCAAACGGAACACGCAAAATTTATTCCGCCCACTTTACTATTTAACTCCTTTTTCGATAGTTTTGCAAGCTTTTTTAAGGCATTTCCATAAAAATCTGTGAGAAGGGAAGGCAATATCTTAGATTAGTGACATAGGAAGGGAAAGGGAACGGTTTTTGGGCGACTTACAGGAACTTGTTTCGGAAGCTTCAGAAACTTCTCACATAGATACTCTTGAAATAATCGAACATATGTGCTATTCTATAAATACAAACAAATGTTCGCAAAGGGAAAGACAGAGGAAAAGGCGTGGGAGATGGAGAGTAATTTGAAGGTAATTGACAGAGGGAATACGACACCGGTTATTTTTTCGCAAAAGGGCGAGATGTCCCTGATGCAGAAGCTGGAGATATTGACGGATTCCGCGAAATACGATGTTTCTTGTTCTTCCAGCGGTGTGGAGCGAAAGGGGAATGGCAGAGATATGGGGAATTGTAAAAAGGCTGGTATTTGTCACAGCTTCAGTAGTGATGGAAGGTGCATTTCCCTATTGAAAATATTAATGACTAATGAATGCGTTTATGATTGTAAATATTGTATTAACCGTCGTTCTAATGATGTTCCCAGAGCTACCTTTACACCGGAAGAGATTTGCACCCTGACTATGGATTTTTACCGAAGGAATTATATAGAAGGATTATTCTTAAGCTCCGGCATTGTTCAAAACCCGAATTATACCATGGAACTGATTTATCGAACCTTGTATTTGTTGCGGAATAAGTATCGTTTCAACGGTTATGTACATGTAAAGGCTATTCCGGGAGCAGATGCCCGGTTGATACAGTTGACAGGCTTTCTGGCAGACAGAATGAGTGTGAATTTGGAACTGCCTACGGCAGAAGGCTTGCAGAATTTAGCACCCAATAAGCATCGCAAGACCATTCTTACACCCATGCGACTGATACAGAACGGTATCACAGAGAGCAGGAATGAATTGGCTCTGTACCGACATGCTCCGCACTTTGTAGCCGGCGGACAGTCTACCCAGATGATTGTAGGAGCTACCCCGGAGAATGACTATCAAATACTCAATGTAGCCGAGAGTCTCTATCAGAAGTTTGACTTAAAGAGAGTATATTATTCTGCCTTTGTAAAGGTAAATGATGACAAGCTATTACCCAGCCTGCCGGGAGGACCGCCGCTTTTGCGGGAACACCGTTTGTATCAGGCGGACTGGCTGTTACGATTCTATGGGTTTCAGGCTTCGGAGCTTCTGGATGAAAAGCGTCCCTTCTTTAATGTGATGCTGGATCCTAAGGAGGATTGGGCGGTGCGGCATTTGGAGTGTTTTCCTATAGAGATCAATAAAGCACCTTACGAAATGCTGCTTCGTATTCCCGGTATCGGAGTAAAGAGTGCTATGCGGATTGTGGGTGCCAGGAGAACTGCGAATCTCACCTTTGCAGATTTGAAGAAGTTGGGAGTGGTCATGAAGCGGGCGGTTTATTTTATGACCTGTAACGGTAGGATGATGTATCCTACCAAGCTGGAGGAGGACTACATCG
>JAZLEI010000036.1:0-46015 GCA_045615205.1 Acetatifactor sp. | reverse complement strand
TATAATGAACAACGAATTAAAGAGAAACTAGGATGGCTGAGTCCCGTTCAATACAGACTTAGTCTCTTGGCTGCATAAAAATAGCGTAGCAGCCATTAAAACTGCTACGCTTAAAAGTCTAACTTTTTGGGGTCACATCATTATACCACCCTTTCTTTATTGTATAATTTTCTGGAAATGCTGGTAATCCTTGCTGGAGTTCCAGTCACCGCCCCAGGTGAAGCCGTGTTCCTTGAATAATCTGTAGCACAAGTCATTTTCATCAATCTTATAAGGAAAATCCGCCTCTCTGTCCGCATAAGCCTCGCTTCCCGCAGGAGACACATGTACGCCTCCATTCGGATAAGTGATATAAGGATTGTAGAAAGGATTGATATCGATTGCCAGTCCATAGGCATGCTGAGAAAGCTTCTTTTTGCCGGGAACCACCCGATAATTAAAACAGGAGGTATTGTTATCCGCCATGGACAAATCATCATTTCCACCGTAATTTTCGATTAAAGTTACCTTCTCCAGCTGATATTCATTCAAATACAGCTCATAAAATATTTCTAACAGATCTTGGGCAATATAATTGTTGCAAATCAGCTCCCCTTCTGCAAGATTTCCTTCAAAATCATAATGCAAAATGTGTACATAGGACAAATCTTCGTAGCTAATTGCAAGGTCTTCTTCCGTATCCGGGAAAGAACAGCCGGTAATATAGTCTTTTTGTTCTTCTGTCAAGGGAGCATAATAAAATTGCTGCATAATCACTGTTTGTGGGTCTGGTGTAGGTTCCGCAGTTAGCTCATCTTCAGGAGCAGTGGAAATGATAGGTGCCGCTTCTTCAGAACTTGCAGGTTCCGATGCCATAGGCGTTTGGTTCCCGGTGTTTTCCTGTGTGTCAGTGGAGCTTTCCGGAGCGGGGGTACTTTCCTTATAAGCCAGCTGGGGATTTTTCTGTGCATAATCGGACAGTGTATCAGAACCGCTGAAAAGCAGTCGGCTGATGCTGGAGAAAATAATAATGATGGCGGCGATAGCGATGCCTGCCTTTATAATCAAGTCACGATAATTCTTCATAAACAGTACTTCCTTCATTTTTTTCTAGTATGATGATAGCATGTACAGATATTTTTGTAAATAAATGAAAGGTTAGTGGTTGTAATTATGGCGAGGGTTTAGTACAATGTAGTAAGCCAAGCCGTGCACAGATAAGCAGAAGCAGGCTGTATAAGCTTGCTTAATACAGACTGCTTCTGCTTATCTGTATAGGGCGCCAGCCCGTAGCGAGGAAACGCACAGCGTTTTCGAGCCACGGCTTGAACAAGCGACAGGAAGTGAAGCACCAGCCCACAGCTTGAAATCCGGAGGTAAATATGAGCATTATTAAGGCAAAGGATGTTACATTTGAATATATCAGAAGAGATGACGAGGGCAATGTGGAAGGTATTACCACTGCAGTGGATAAGGTGAACCTGGACATTCAGCAGGGCGATTTCATTGCCATACTGGGACACAATGGTTCCGGTAAGTCTACCTTGGCAAAGCATATGAATGCTATTTTGTACCCTACCGAGGGAACTCTCTGGGTGGATGGCATGGATACCAAAGAGGAAAAGGACCTTTGGAATATCCGTCAGACAGCAGGTATGGTGTTCCAGAATCCGGACAATCAGATTATCGGGCAGGTCGTAGAAGAGGATGTAGGCTTCGGTCCGGAGAACATGGGTATTCCCAGCAAGGAAATCTGGGAACGTGTGGTAGAGAGCCTGAAGGCGGTGGATATGTATGAGTTTCGCAAGCATTCACCCAACAAGCTTTCCGGCGGTCAGAAGCAGCGTGTGTCCATTGCAGGTGTGCTGGCGATGCATCCCAAATGTATTATACTGGATGAGCCTACGGCTATGTTGGACCCGGACGGACGTAAGGATGTTATCCGTGCGGCGAGAGCGTTAAACGATGTAGAACGTGTCACCATTATTTTGATTACTCATTATATGGAAGAAACTATTTATGCAGACAAGGTATTTGTCATGGAGCATGGTGCCATTGCCATGGAAGGAACTCCTAAGGAAATTTTCTCCAGGGTGGAGGAGCTGAAAGCACTGCGTCTGGATGTACCACAGGTCACTATGCTGGCGTATGAGCTGAAGAAGCGTGGGGTAGACCTTCCGGATGGTATTCTCACCAAGGAAGAGTTGATAGAAGCACTGGGACTTTAAGTGTTTCGATAGTTTGAACAAACATGTTTTAGCTTTGTTTGAGTGTGTATTCATAGAGAGAGGAAACAAAATGGCTATTATTGTAGATCATGTGAATTTTATATATGAGCCGGATACTCCCCTTGCCCACAAGGCATTGGATGATATTTGTCTGAATATACCGGACGGACAGTTCATCGGTATCATCGGGCATACCGGTTCCGGCAAGTCCACTTTGGTACAGCATCTGAATGGTCTGATGAAGGCTACTTCAGGACATATTTATTACAATGGTGAGGATATTTATGACAAGGATTATGATCTGAAGAAGCTTCGCGGCAATGTAGGTCTGGTGTTTCAGTATCCGGAGCATCAGCTGTTTGAAATTGATGTATTCAGCGATGTTTGTTTCGGACCGAAGAATTTGGGACTGGAGAAAAAGGAAGTGGAGCTACGTGCCTATGAGGCACTTCGTCAGGTAGGCTTGCCGGATGAGCTGTATTACCAGTCACCCTTTGATTTGTCCGGCGGACAGAAGCGTAGAGTGGCTATTGCCGGTGTGCTGGCCATGAAGCCCAAGGTGTTGATATTGGATGAGCCAACCGCAGGTTTGGACCCTCAGGGCAGAGAAGAGATTTTAGACCAGATTAAGAAATTGCAGGTAGAAACCGGGCTGACCATACTGTTGGTAAGTCACAGTATGGAGGATGTGGCAGAGTATGTGGACCGTATTATTGTTATGAACAAGGGACATGTGATGTATGATGATGTGCCCAAGGAGGTCTTCAAGCATTACAAGGAGCTGGAGGAAATCGGACTGGCAGCACCGCAGGTGACTTATATCATGCAGGCACTTCGTGACAAGGGTCTGCCGGTAAAGGGAGATGCCACCACTGTGGAAGAGGCAACGGAGGAGATACTGAGAGCCCTGAAGAAATAAATTATATGGATGCAGGTTCCTCGTGAACTGCTTCGCTGAGAGGAATTTGCGGGAATCATAGTAGAGGAAATCATATGTTAAGAGATATTACATTAGGACAATATTACCAAACAGAGTCCGTGATTCATAAATTAGACCCCAGAGTAAAGTTGGGAGGAACGTTGTTGTACATCATTTCCCTGTTTTTGTTTGAAAATGTCTGGGGATATGTGTTGGCAGCATTGTTTCTGACCACAGTCATCAAGCTTTCCAATGTGCCCTTTAAATACATGGTGCGTGGTATGAAGTCAATCATGATATTGCTATTGATAACCGTGGCATTTAACCTGTTTTTGACACCGGGTGAGGTGTTGATTACCATTTGGAAGCTGAAAATCACCAAGGAGGGACTACGAATTGCCTTCTTCATGGCACTGCGACTGTGCTTTTTGATTATCGGTTCTTCCGTGATGACATTGACCACCACACCGAACAATCTGACAGACGGTATGGAGAAGATGCTGAGCCCCCTGAAGCTGTTCAAGGTGCCGGTACATGAGGTGGCCATGATGATGTCCATTGCTTTGCGTTTCATACCGATTTTATTAGAAGAAACAGACAAGATTATGAAGGCACAGATTGCCCGAGGTGCAGATTTTGAAAATGGCAGTCTGATTAAGAGAGCCAAAGCACTGGTGCCCCTTTTGGTACCGTTATTTATATCCGCCTTTCGTCGTGCCAATGATTTGGCCATGGCCATGGAGGCACGTTGCTACCGCGGTGGTGAAGGACGTACCAAGATGAAGCCCCTGATTTACCAGAAGCGTGACTATCTGGCATATTTGTTTATTGCAGGGTATCTGGTGTGCAAGGTGATAGTGGGTGTGCTGTTTTAGGGAAAGTTGACATGCTGTGAACAGTAGAAAGTACAGAGAATGGAGGAGACCATGGACCGGAAACGTGTCAGGCTGATAGTGGCCTATGATGGTACCAATTATCACGGTTGGCAGGTACAGCCCGGTGTGGTTACCATTGAAAGTGAATTGAATCGTTGCTTGTCGGATCTCCTGAAGGAGGAAATACAGGTCATCGGAGCCAGCAGAACCGATTCCGGCGTTCACGCACTGGGGAATGTGGCGGTGTTTGATACATGTGCCCGCATGCCAGCAGAAAAGATTTCCTATGCTTTGAACCAACGCTTACCGGAGGATATCCGTATCCAAAGGTCAGAGGAGGTGGCTGGGGACTGGCATCCCAGACATTGTAACAGTCGTAAAACCTATGAATATCGTATCTATCGTGGCGAGTTTCCCATGCCGGTGAAACGCTTATATGCACTACACACCTATCATTCTTTGGAGGTAGAGCGGATGCGTCAGGCTGCAAAGTTTCTGGAAGGAGAGCATGATTTCAAAAGCTTCTGCCAGACAGGAGCTCAGGTGGAAAGTACAGTGCGAACTATTTATCAGGTGGAGGTTTTGGAGGAAGGTGCAGACCTGCTGATACGGGTTTGTGGTAACGGCTTCTTATACAATATGGTGCGAATCATCGTTGGTACCCTGTTGGAAGTGGGACAGGGAAAGCGTTCGCCGGAGAGCCTGCAGCAAATCCTGGAAGCCAAAGACCGTGGAGCTGCCGGTCCTACAGCACCTGCACATGGATTACTTCTATATAAATATGAGTTTGAGGAGTAAGTCGACCATCCATGGTGATATGCGTGCCGGAACTGAGAAATAATCGGTACGGGAATAGCAAGAAGTAGGAACAAGAAGAATTTGTAAAAAACCGAAATTTGTGTATTGACAGAAAAAGTCAGCTATACTATAATATACAAATGTGTGACGATGTTTCATAATGCCTGGTCAAAGCCCCGACGAAGCATTAGAGATAGAGTATAGTAACCGTTTCGGAAGCTTCTAAAATGTAGCCGGACATCTGCAGTTTAGAAAAGGAAGAAACACGAGAAAAGTCTAAGGACAAAGTAAGATGGAGGAAACATCAATGAAAACATTTATGCCAAATCCTGCTACTATCGAAAGAAAGTGGTATGTAGTAGATGCAACAGATATGACTTTGGGACGTTTAGCTTCTGAAGTTGCTAAGGTTTTAAGAGGAAAGAATAAGGCAATCTTTACTCCTCATGCAGATTGCGGTGATTATGTAATCGTTATCAACGCTGAGAAGATTAAGGTTTCCGGTAAGAAGATGGATCAGAAGGTTTACTATCATCATTCAGACTACGTTGGTGGTATGAAGGAAACTACTTTAAGAGAAAAGTTAGCGAAGAAGCCTGAGCAGGTTATCGAACTTGCAGTAAAGGGCATGCTTCCCAAGGGACCTTTAGGAAGACAGATGTATACTAAGCTTCACGTATACGCAGGTGCTGAGCACAATCATGCAGCTCAGAAGCCTGAAGTATTAACATTCTAAGGGACTTGAAAGGAGGAGAATAAATCATGGCTAAGACAGCAAAATACTACGGAACTGGTAGAAGAAAGAAATCAATCGCTAGAGTATATTTAGTACCTGGTAAGGGCGATGTTGTTATTAATAAAAGAACTATGGATGAATATTTCGGATTAGAAACATTAAAGGTTATCGTTCGTCAGCCTTTAGTAGCTACCGAAACAGCTGATAAGTTCGACGTACTCGTAACTGTACGCGGCGGTGGATACACCGGACAGGCTGGTGCTATCAGACACGGTATCGCTAGAGCACTTCTTCAGGTAGATGCAGATTACAGACCTACCCTCAAGAAGGCTGGATACTTAACAAGAGACCCTCGTATGAAAGAAAGAAAGAAATACGGTCTCAAGGCTGCGAGAAGAGCACCTCAGTTCTCCAAGAGATAATTTTCGCGATGGCAATGAGCCATGCGACGGCAAATATGAAAAGGTTCGGCAAGAGTTTACTCTTAGCCGAGCCTTTTTATATTTGCCGGCATAGGGCGAAGCCCGCGACCGAGATGGAGCGAAGCAACATCGAGGTGCATGGCGGAGGATAAGTGGATATTACATTAAGTAGAGCTGTTTGTACTGTCGTGCCAAAATCTACTCGATAAGGCCGAAAACTGCAAAAAAGATTTTTATGGATGAGGAAAAGAGTGTGGAGGAATAGTTGAATTAATGTTATAATTAAGATAATCGATTAATTCTGAATATGGGTATGAAAAAGAGTACTGATTAATGGACACATAAATAGGTAAAATATAAAACACAAAAACGAAGAAGAGGTAAATTATGTTTACAACAATTGAGTTATTTGCAGGTGCAGGTGGATTGGCATTAGGTGTTGAAAAAGCAGGATTTAATACAATTGGTCTGGTGGAATTTGATAAAGATGCATGTGATACTTTGCGGACGAACAGACCCGAATGGAATGTAATATGTGATGATATTGCAAATGTATCTAGTCAAGATTTAGAGCAGCTGTTCGGTATAAAAAAAGGAGAATTGGATTTGTTGTCAGGTGGGGCACCTTGTCAGGCATTCTCATATGCAGGCAAGAGACTTGGATTAGAGGATGCAAGAGGTACATTATTTTATCACTATGCGGTATTTCTTGAGAAATTGCAGCCGAAGATGTTTTTGTTTGAAAATGTAAGAGGTCTGTTGACGCATGATAATGGAAAAACCTATAGTACAATTCTTAATATTTTTGAAAAGGCTGGATATGAAATACAAAAGGAAGTATTAAATGCTTGGGATTATGGAGTTGCTCAAAAAAGGGAACGTTTGATGACTATTGGTATTAGAAAAGATCTTGTTGATAAGATAAAATACACGTTTCCAAAGAAGCATGAGTATAAGCCGGTATTGAGGGATGTGTTGAAGAATGTTCCAGAAAGCATTGGGATTCCGTATGGTGAAAACAAGAAAAAAATTTTTGAGTTAGTGCCGGCAGGGGGATATTGGAGAGATATAGACCCAGAGATCGCGAAATCATATATGAAGAGCTGTTGGAATATGGAAGGCGGAAGAACTGGAATATTGCGTAGAATGAGTATGGACGAGCCGTCTTTGACAGTATTAACATCTCCATCTCAAAAGCAGACAGAACGTTGTCATCCGCTGGAAGCAAGACCATTTACAGTTAGAGAAAATGCAAGATGTCAGAGTTTCCCGGATGAATGGAAATTTTGTGGTAGTGCCATGTCACAATATAAACAGGTAGGTAATGCGGTACCGGTTAATTTGGCATATGAAGTTGCAAAGGAAATATATAAGGCATTGGGGGGAAATAAGTAATGGAGTGGAAGTTGAAATTTATATCTGAAGAAGATTTTACTGAACATGTTAGAGCAACTATTGAAAAGTATGGCGAAAAGCTTGAGTCGTTTGATGTAAAGCGTTTTAACAAGAATATTATAGACCCTATCAAACTGATATTTGATAAGACAGTATATCGTTCAACCTGGGATGAAATTGTAAGCAATGAGATTTTCAGACAAAGAGATAAGGCTAATAACAATGATATTGGATACTTTCATCAGAGAATATTCCAGTATATTACCAATTGCCATGTTCCTGAAAATGGAAAAGAAGGCGGCTGGGATGTAATATATAAAAATGCAGATGGTGTGACATTACCGGATGGTGATGTGGTTCATAATGTTTATGTAGAGATGAAAAATAAACATAATACCATGAATTCTGCATCAGCAGGTAAGACTTACATAAAAATGCAGAACCAATTGTTGAAGGATGATGATTGTGCATGCTTTCTTGTAGAAGCGATTGCTCAAAGGTCACAGAATATTAAATGGGAAACAACGGTTGATAAAAACAAGGTATCGCATAGAAGAATAAGAAGGGTAAGCTTGGATCAGTTTTATGCATTGGTAACAGGGGAAGAAGATGCATTTTACCAGATGTGTATGGTATTGCCGGAGATTATTGAAAAGGTTGTAAATAGCGGCGAAGGTATTAATGTTCCAGAAGATACAGTTTTGGAAGAATTAAGAAATATCGCTTCTCAGATTGGAGAAGAATCAGAAGCTCTTGCTATGGCAATGGCTGTGTATATGCTCGGTTTCAATACTTATAACGGATTCAAGAACTATTTAAAGGATGAAGAAGTGCAGGATGATGCTATGTTAAAGAGATTGTATGAGTATGCAAAAATGCTTCATACAAGACAATAGTAAATAGATTATACATGAGGTGGATAGTATAGAGATAGATTCGGACTTTGAAACATTAATTGATGATTTTAAAGGTTAATGCTCAAAGGATGGTGAACAACATGGAATGGCGAAAAAATCTAAAAAATAAACCAGTGAAATTATAATTACAAAGTTTTATTATACATTTGTGGATTATGAGAAGTATCCGAAAGTGGAATCTCAAGCTTGGGTATACGAAGGGTATGCAAAAGAAATATTCGATGTATTAGGCGAGACAGATGGTTTGTTGGAAGATTTTTATATTGTTTCACCGGATTTTGATTGGGTAATTTGTTATAGTGATGATGGTGAGTGTGCATCCTTATATCGGAGGGAGCACAAAGACTAAATGAGCAACATAGTACAGCAATTCAGAGAAAAAACAGATAAAATATTTCATGCAATTGATGGATATTCGGCAAGTGAGTTAGAACAATTGGTGCGTAGATTTGTAAGTTATAGGGTAATGGAATATAGTATGGATAGTGTAATTGAAGATGTGGTACTAACTGGAAGTAGATGTAGAGGTTTGGAGCGTGAGGATTCGGATCTGGATTTTGTAGTGTATTATTCAGGACGAGAACGTGAAGATGTAATGTTTGACGTATTAAATGAACCAGCGTATGAATTAGGGGGAGTAAGGGTAGATATTAATCCTATTACGGAAGAGAAAACCGGAACATTAGAGTGGTATTTACAGGAAACTGAAAAATACTTAAACGAAAAAGTATGACACAACTGCATACCACCATAACATAGAACAATATTGGAGGCACCCCAATGATAGAAACCGCCATAAACTATATAAAACAAATATTTGCTGACGATTGTACCGGACATGACTATCATCATATCATGAGAGTGTATCGGCTGGCACTGCAGATTGCCGAACAGGAAAATGCAGATATGTTGATTGTGCAGTTGGCTGCATTATTACATGATGTAGATGATGCGAAACTTTCGCCGGGAACCCATGCGACTAAGAAAAATGCAGTTGATTTCATGAGAAGCAATCGTGTGGAGGAAGAAATCATAACCTCAGTGTGCAAAATCATAGAGGAAGTTTCCTTTGCAGGAACAGATTCTGTTGTACCCAGTACTATAGAGGGGAAATGTGTGCAGGATGCAGACAGGCTGGATGCTATGGGAGCCATAGGAATTGCACGAACCTTTGCTTATGGTGGCAGCAAAGGCAGAAAGATATATGACCCGGAGATAAAACCTCTGATGAATATGAGGAAAGAGGAGTATCAGCAAAATCGTAATTCTACGAGTATCAATCACTTTTATGAAAAGCTTTTATCGCTGAAAGATAGGATGAACACAGAAGCTGCAAAGAAACTGGCGGAACATCGACAGGCGGTTATGGAAGCGTATCTGGAAGAATTTACAGCAGAGTGGGAGGGAGTACGGTGAGATGTTAGAAGTAAAATTTTATGATACAGTGGACGATGCTTTGTTGAAATTTGCAGTGATTATTTCCAGGAGCAATGGTAAATGGGTATTGTGTAAGCACAAGGAGCGTGATACATACGAAGTTCCGGGTGGTCACCGCGAAGAGGGAGAGGACATTTTAGAGACTGCAAAGAGGGAACTTCGGGAAGAAACAGGTGCTGTTATGTTTGATATAGAACCAATCTGTGTGTATTCTGTCACCGGTAAGACAAGCGTGAATGAGAATGGTGAGGAATCATTTGGATTGTTATGTTTTGCAGAAATAACAGAATTTTCAGGCAAGCTTGAAAGCGAAATAGAGAAGATAGAACTTATGGAGGAGCTACCCGAAAACTGGACATATCCATTGATACAACCAAAGCTGATAGAAGCGTGGCAAAGGATTAGAAGTGAGAAAACGAAGCAATTTCCCGATTCCAAACCTTCCACCTTTGTGCTATAATAGTATCATTGCTGAAGCAAAAGTTAGAAACTAACGCAGGTGAACTATGTATAATACGATAATCAATGGTAATTCCATCGAAGAAATGAATAAAATGGAAGCGGAGAGTGTGGACCTGATATTTGCGGACCCGCCTTACTGGATGCGAGTGGAAGGGGTTTTACAGCGAGTAGAGGGAACGGACTTTGATGGCTGCGATGATGAGTGGGACCAGTTCGAAAGCCTGGAGGACTATGAAAAATTCACCAGAGCGTGGCTGGAGGCCTGTTACAGAGTGTTGAAGCCCAATGGCTCTATATGGGTGATTGGAGGCATGCAGTGTATATACACTATGGGTGCCATCATGCAGGAAATCGGTTATTGGCTCATCAATGATGTGATTTGGCATAAGAAAAATCCTACGCCGAATTTCAAGGGAACAAGACTGAATAACAGCCATGAGACCCTTATCTGGGCTACCAAGAGTAAGAAGTCTAAGTTTACTTTTCATTATAAAACCGCAAAGGAATTGAACACGGATACTGTTTTAGAGGAAGATTTTGCAAAGGGTACCCGTAAGCAGCTGGGTTCTGTATGGAGAATCTCGGTGTGTTCCGGTAACGAGCGATTGAAGGACGAAGCCGGCAATAAGGTGCACAGTACCCAGAAGCCGGAGGAGCTGTTGTACAGAATCATTGCCATTTCCTCGAAAATGGGAGATGTGGTGTTGGATCCTTTTGGAGGAACCATGACTACCGGTGCCATTGCCAAGCGTTTGGGAAGAAAGTATATCATGATTGAAAGGGATGAGACTTATTGCAAATTTGGTAGTGCCCGTATCGAGGCAGAGGTGTTTGAGGATACGCCTATTGCCAGAGCTGACTTTGATAAGAAGCCACTCAAAGTATCTGTTCCGGAAATGATAGAAAAGAATGTCTTCATAGAAGGAGAATGGTTCTACCTGAAGAATGGAGAGAAGGTGGCAACGCTCCAAAGAAACGGACAGCTTCTGTATAACGGAGAATTGTTGGACATGCACACCTGTGCAGCCCTTGCCAGAGGAGTAAAGGCCAGTCGCTTAAACGGATTTGATGTATGGTATGTGATGCGTGAGGATAAGCTGGTTTCCATTGCAGAGATTAGAGAAGAATATCGGAATACTTTGTTATCTGAAAATATAATATAAGAAGAAATAAATAGTAAGAAATAGTTGAATTTGTTAACTAATAGGAGTAAAATAGCAATATCGGCACTCTATTTGGCAGAAAATTCATGCCATATAAAGGAATGCAAGAATAATTACAGCAGAGGAGACAGGACTATGACAGAGAAACAGTACAGAAAAGCGGATTCCATGGTATTACCGACTATTTTAGTGATTATGATTGGTATTGCACTGAATATGTTGGGGATGGTTGCAGGTAATGGAAGTAAGCCTGCTCTTATTGCACTGATTGCCAGTGTTGTGGGAATTTTAGTTAATATTATTATCTATGCCAAGTTGAAAGGAAAAAGAAAATGCGGCATTGTTATGACGGTTATTGCTATTATCGCTTACTTGGTAATGGTGATTTGCGTTGATGAATTGCTGTTCTATTTACTGGTAGCAGCTCTTTTTGTAATTAGTATGGCTTATTTGGAGTTCAAGAGAATTCTGATTACCGGTATAGTGACGCTTCCGGTTGTTGCTGTAAAATCATTACTGCTGGCATCAAGGGGAACGGTATCTGCAACAGACGCAGGCAGTGCAATTGTAATTATGATTTTTGTGTTTGTATCTGCTATTTTTATTACCCGTATCTGGATTGCCTTTAACAAGGAAAATATCGCAGTGGTAGAAGATGGTGCAGAGAAGCAGAGAGTGGCGGCAGAGCGTATGGCACGTGTTTCTGACAATATTGTAACCTATTTTGACGAGGCGAATGGCTATGTGGAAGAGTTGAGCGAAGCCATTGATACCAGTAATTTCTCTATGCAGAATATTGCGTCCAATATTGAGGCAACTGCACAGGCGATTCAGGAACAGTCCCGAATGTGCCAGGACATTCAGAACAATACACAGAATGCAAATGATCAGGCTGACCTGATGGTAAAGGCTTCCGAAAAGGCTTTGGAGGATGTATCTCAGGGTGCCAAGGCGATGGAAGAGTTACATAATCATGCACAGAATGTAGAGAAGGATAACAAAGAAACCGTTGCCTATGTAGAGGCATTGAATGAAAGAGCAAAACAGGTGGCTAATATTTTAGGCACGATTGTGAATATTTCTTCCCAGACCAATTTGTTGGCATTGAATGCTTCCATCGAGGCTGCCAGAGCAGGAGAGGCAGGCAGAGGCTTTGCAGTAGTTGCAGATGAAATTCGAGTATTGTCCGAGCAGACCAAGCAGGCAACTGAAAATATTACTACGATTTTGGCAGAACTGAACACGGATGTAGAAAGTGTAACCACCAGCATCAGCCATTCTGTAGAAGCAGTAGACCAGCAGAACCGATTGATTGAAGAAACTAAGAGTAAGTTTGATGAAATTGATAGTGGTGTAAACGAATTGATGACCGTAATCCAAAGCTTCAAGAAGGTAATCGGTGATATTGCAGAAGCGACAGAAGTAATTGCAGACGGTGTTACAGGATTGTCTGCCAACAGTCAGGAAGTGGCTGCAGTATCCAATGAGGGTACACAGCTCATGTCAAAGGCAGTAGATAATATGGATAAGGTGAATGCAACACTTACCAATATCTACAACCTGGCACAGGAATTAAGTGAAGAATAAGGAACGTATGACAGGTGAAGCATGAAACAGTGTTTCACCTGTTTTAGCAAGGAGAAGTATGATTTTAAGTGTCAGCAGGCGCACCGATGTGCCAAGCTATTATTCAGAATGGTTTTTCAATCGAATCAAAGAGGGATTTTTATATGTGCGAAATCCCATGAACCCACACCAGATTAGCCGGATAGATTTGTCGCCGGAGGTGGTGGATTGTATCGTGTTTTGGACTAAGAACCCTTTGCCTATGTTGGACAGATTGGAAGAATTAAAGGATTACCGGTATTATTTTCAATTCACCCTGACCGGTTATGGCAGGGATGTGGAGCCATATGTGCCCCACAAAAAAGATATTATGATACCTGTTTTTCAGAGACTTTCGAAGCAGATTGGTAAGGAGAGAGTAATCTGGCGGTATGACCCTATCCTTTTCACCGACACTTATACAGAAGAGTATCATTTGAGGGCATTTGAACAGATTGCTGAGTCGTTGAAAGGGTATTCGGATACCTGTGTCATTAGTTTCCTGGATTGGTATGCTAAAATTGATAAGAATATGCAGGAGCTGGGCGTACAGGAAAAGGAGGAGCCAACGCTCAAAGCCTTTGCTACAAAAATGAGTCAAATCGCACAGAAAAATGGTATGCGTATTCTATCCTGTGCAGAAAAGTACGATTTAACAGAGTGTGGGATAGAGCATGGACATTGTATAGATAAGGCTTTGATAGAAAAGATAATCGGTTGTAGTCTACAGGCGAATAAGGATAAAAATCAACGTCCGGAATGTGGCTGTGTAGAAAGTATAGAGGTAGGAACCTATAATACCTGTCGTAATGGCTGCCGGTATTGCTATGCAAACTACAGCATGGAAAGTGTGCAGAAAAGCAGTCAGTTATATGATGTGAATTCTCCTCTGTTATGCGGCAGTTTGCAGGAAGGGGATAAGATTACGGAGCGGAAGGTGAAATCCTTGCGAGAATGTATGCAGTTGAAGTTGGAGTTATAGGAGGAACAACCATGAAAATATTATACGGAACCGGAAATCCGGCGAAGCTGGATTCTATGAGAAGAAGATTGTCGCATCTCGATATAGAAATCATTGGCTTAAAGGAGTTGAACCAGCCCATACCCGAGGTGGTAGAGGACGGAAATACTCCTTTAGAGAATGCGGAGAAAAAGGCAAGAGCCTATTTTAAAGCTTTTGGTATGCCGGTGTTCTCCTGTGATTCGGGACTATATTTGGACGAGGTAACTGAGGCGGAACAACCGGGCATACATGTGCGTACTATAGGTGGAAAATACCTCACCGATGAGGAGATGTTGGAGCATTATGCCGGATTGGCACGCAAATATGGTGGGGTTACCGCCAGATATCGTAATGCAATCTGCTTGGTCATGGATGAGGAACATATTTATAAAGCCATGGAAGAGAGTATGGCCAGTGAACCATTTTTGATTGCGGATACGCCACATCCTTTCCGAAAGAAGGGATTTCCACTGGATAGTCTTTCCATCGATATAAAGTCCGGGAAATATTACTATGATTTAGAGAAGGATGAATTGGACAAGGTAGCAGTGGAAGATGGCTTTCGGGAGTTCTTTGAAAAAGTGTTAGAATTAGTATAAAGTGCTGTAAACATCAAGCTTTGCATAGAGAAAACCTTTTTCTGTGGCACAAGATATTGTAGAAAAAAGTTAAAATCACACTATACAAACACAATATTTAGGGGTATAATGGGACTGTAGTTTTTAGTAAGGAGAAGAGTTATGAAGGTTATTAAGAGAAACGGTTCTGAAGTAGATTTTGACTTAGACAAAATAGTCAATGCCATATCCAAAGCAAACAAGGCTGCTATCCGTCAGGAGCTGACTCAGACTCAGATTGAGGAGATTGCAGAGTACATTAATTTTAAGTGCACGAAGATGAAGCGTGCTATTTCTGTTGAGGAAATGCAGGATATGGTGGAGAATCAGATTATGGCACAGGGAGCTTTTCATGTTGCCAGATGCTATGTAAAGTATCGTTATACCCGTTTCTTGATTCGTAAGAGCAATACTACAGATGATCGTATTCTTTCCTTGATAGAGTGTAATAATGAAGAAGTAATGCAGGAGAATTCCAACAAGGATCCGATTATTAACAGCGTACAGCGTGATTATATGGCCGGTGAGGTGAGTCGTGACCTGACCAGACGTCTGCTGTTGCCGGAAAATATTGTGAAGGCAGACAAGGAGGGACTCATCCATTTCCACGATTCTGACTATTTTGCACAGCATATGCACAATTGTGATTTGGTAAATCTGGAGGACATGTTGCAGAATGGCACAGTAATCAGTGAGACTTATATAGACAAGCCTCACAGCTTTTCCACCGCTTGTAATATTGCCACACAGATTATTGCGCAGGTAGCCAGTAATCAGTATGGCGGACAGAGTATCAGTCTGGCACATTTAGCACCTTTTATCCAGATATCCAGAGAGAAAATTCGTAAGGAAGTACTGGAGGATGCTCAAATGCTGGGACAGACACCCTCAGAGGAGGTTTTGTCGCAGATTGTGGAGAAGCGTTTGAAGAAGGAAATCGAGAAGGGTGTACAGACCATTCAGTATCAGGTGATTACCCTGATGACTACCAATGGACAGGCACCATTCCTGACTGTATTTATGTATTTGAATGAAGCCAAGAACGAACAGGAAAAGAAGGACTTGGCATTGATTATCGAGGAAATGTTACACCAGCGTATTCAGGGTGTAAAGAACGAGGATGGTGTGTGGGTTACTCCTGCATTCCCAAAGCTGATTTATGTTTTGGAAGAGGATAATGTATATGAAGGTACTCCTTATTTCTATTTGACGGAGCTGGCTGCCAGATGTACCGCCAAGAGAATGGTACCGGACTATATTTCTGAGAAAAAGATGAAAGAACTGAAGGAAGGCAACTGCTTCCCGGTAATGGGGTGTCGTAGTGCTTTGACCCCTTGGAAGAATGAAAAGGGTGAGTATCAGTTCTATGGACGTTTCAATCAGGGCGTGGTAACTATCAACCTGGTAGATGTGGCACTTTCTTCCGGAGGTGATTATGACCGTTTCTGGAAGATTTTTGATGAAAGACTGGAGCTTTGCTTTGATGCATTGATGCTTCGTCATCATCGGTTGAAAGGAACCCTGTCAGACGCAGCACCGATTCTCTGGCAGTATGGGGCCTTGGCGAGATTGAAGAAGGGAGACCCCATTGATAAATTACTGGTAGGAGGCTACTCTACCATTTCTCTGGGCTATGCAGGTCTTTGTGAATGTGTCAGATATATGACAGGCAAGTCTCATACAGACCCTACCGCCAAGCCTTTTGCACTGGATGTCATGAAACATATGAATAAGGTGTGTGACGGATGGAAGGAAGAAACCGGTATCGGTTTCGGTATTTATGGTTCGCCTATTGAAAGTACTACCTACAAGTTTGCCAAGTGCTTACAGCAACGTTTCGGTATTATCGAGGGTGTAACCGATAAGGGATATATTACCAATAGTTATCATGTAAATGTTACAGAACCGATTGATGCCTTTACTAAGCTGAAATTTGAGTCAGAGTTTCAGTCCCTGTCTACCGGTGGTGCTATCAGTTATGTGGAAGTACCGGATATGCAGAACAATATTCCGGCGGTTATCAGTTTGATCCAATTCATCTATGATAACATTATGTATGCAGAGTTAAATACCAAGAGTGATTATTGTCAGAACTGTGGATATGATGGAGAAATTCAGATTGTGGAAGAAGACGGCAAGTTGATTTGGGAGTGTCCGCACTGCCATAATCGTGACCAGAATACCCTGAATGTAGCTCGCAGAACCTGTGGTTATATCGGTACCCAGTTCTGGAATCAGGGCAGAACACAGGAAATTAAAGAAAGGGTGTTACATCTGTAATGAATTATGCAGAGATAAAAACATGTGACATAGCAAATGGGGAAGGCGTACGCGCTTCCCTTTTTGTTTCCGGTTGTACCCACCGTTGCAAAGGGTGCTTTAATAAAATCGCATGGGATTTTCAGTATGGAAGCCATTTTTCAGAGGAGACAGAGGAATATCTGTTAAAAGAGCTGGCACCGGGCTATGTGGCAGGACTGACACTGTTAGGCGGTGAACCATTTGAGCCCGTGAATCAGCGTGGATTAATAAGCTTTCTGGAAAAGGTAAAAGCACAGTATCCTCACAAGAACATCTGGTGCTATACAGGGTATTTGTATGAGGTGGATTTGGTGCCGGGAGGTCGGGCTTATTGTGAATGTACGGATAGGATGCTGGAGCTTATAGACGTGCTGGTGGATGGTCCCTTTATAGAGGAACAGAAGGATATTCGACTGAAGTTTCGTGGCTCCGCCAACCAAAGAATTATTGATTTGAAAAAAAGCCGGGAGTGCGACAAAGTGGTGTGGTACGAGCTGAAGTAGAAGCTGGATGTGGGGGATTGATTTTATGGGGTATAAAGAGACCATAGATTTTAATAGCGGCTTTGAGGGTGAAGGAGAAGTGATTCTTTATGCAGATAACATGCAACTGCACATGTGGGATGGATATTAGATATAAAGAAGATGTCCGCAAGGTATATTATGCTGTAATTGATTTTTTCAGACGAGCAGAAGGAACCATTTATATTGAAGATTGCTAAGATGCATTTTCTACTTGACAAATCTTTCAGAAAGTAGTAATCTAACAATGATTTAACGGTTTAAAGTGTTACACTTTAAAGCAACAAAAAATATAGAATGCTCATGCACCCAGTACGACTCATGGCAGGCAAGAATAGGAGGATTATTATGGGAGAGAGACATGGTTCACTGATTTCGGTTCGTCCCGACGTCAGAGTGGTTGATTGTACTTTGAGAGATGGTGGTTTGGTAAATAATTTCCGCTTTACCGATGAGTTTGTCAGAGATTTGTATCTGACAAATATTAAGGCTGGCGTAGACTATATGGAGTTTGGTTATAAGGCTTCCAAGGAAATTTTTAATCCGGAGAATTTCGGTAAGTGGAAATTCTGTGAGGAAAAGGATATCCGTGCCATTGTAGGAGATAACAAAACCGATGTGAAGATTGCAGTTATGGCAGATGTGGGACGTACGGATTTTAAGAAGGATATTCTGCCCAAGAAGGACAGTGTGATTGATATGATTCGTGTGGCAACTTATATCAATACCATTCCTGCTGCCATTGAGATGATTGAGGATGCTCACAAGAAGGGCTATGAGACTACCGTTAATATCATGGCAGTTTCCAAGGTAAATGATGCAGAATTGGATGCCGGTCTGGAGCTCTTGGCACAGAGTAGTGTGGATGTGATTTACCTGGTAGACAGCTTCGGTGCGTTCTATCCGGAGCAGGTAGAGCGATTGACTAAAAAGTACTTGGATGTGGCGAAGAAATATAATAAGATTATTGGTATTCATGCACACAACAATCAGCAGCTGGCATTTGCAAATACTATTGAGTCTCTTTCCAGAGGAGCCAGCTTTTTGGATGCTACCGTAAGCGGCATGGGACGTGGTGCAGGAAATTGCTATATGGAGCTGTTGTTAAGCTTTTTGCGCAACCCCAAGTACAATAAGATGGCGATTATGAATTTCGTGGAAAAGCAGATGGTGAAGCTGAAGGAAGAAGGTGCTGTATGGGGTTATGATATTCCATACTTGCTCACCGGTATTCTGAATGCACATCCTTCCTCTGCGATTCAGTTTATCAAGGATAAGCGTAAAGATTATGCCATGTTTTATCAGGATTTGTTGGATGATGCGTTATAAATATGTGATAAGTGCAGAAAAAACGTAGGTAAGGAATTGCCTGCGTTTTTCTTTTGTGGTAAAGTGAAAAAAGGTTATAAAGCCCGATTCGCAAGAGGGATAGATAAACAAGAAAGAAGGATAACAATGAGAAGAGGAAAGAAAGGGCTGCTCTTGGCAGTGTTGGTTTGTGTGATATATGGTTTATGCGGTTGTGGAGAGCTGGTATCGGGGAATAACAATCCGGTCAGCGGTCAGCAGTCAGCAGAGGGAATGATTACCGGGAACTTGCCCGCATATACCGAGGCACCTACCCCCATACCTACGCCGGAACCTACTGCTACGCCGGAGCCAACCCCTACTCCTTTTCCGGTGTATGATATTAATCTGATGATGGTAGGAGATAACCTGATGCATATGGGGATTGTGAATACCGGTAAGCAGGAGGATGGCAGTTACAATTATGACTTTTTGTTTGAGGGAATTGCTGATTTCCTGGGACAGGCTGAGTTGAAAATGATTAATCAGGAAACGATTTTAGGTGGTAATGACCGGGGTTTTTCCGGTTATCCCAACTTTAATTCGCCCACACAGGTAGGAGATGCTATCGTAGATGCCGGCTTCAATGTGGTGTTGCATTCCTCCAATCACACGGCAGACCAGAAGAAGCAGGGAATTTTGAACTGTGTGGCGTTTTGGGAGCAGTACCCGGAGGTGTTGGTAGCAGGAATTTATGGGGAAGAAGGTGCTACAGAGGAGATTCCTTTATTAGAAGTAGAGGATGTGACTTTTGCAGTTTTGAATTATTCTTATTCTCCCAATATGGCGTCATTTCCCAAGAGCTATGAAGGACATATGGACATGCTCTGTGATTATGATGCGCATACAAGAGCAATAGATTTTACTACCATTCATGAGGACGTTTTGGAAGATATTATGGCAGCGGATGCGGTGGCAGATTATGTAATCGTCTGTCCTCACTGGGGAACCGAGTATACTACCAAGCCTTCCAGTTATCAGAAAAAGTTTGCCGCACAGATGACAGAGGCAGGAGCGGATATTATTATCGGTACCCATCCGCATGTGGTACAGCCGGTGGAATGGGTAGAGGCAGAAAACGGAAACAAAGCACTTTGTTATTATTCCTTAGGAAACTACGTTTCCACACAGAAGCAGGCACTCTGCATGCTGGAGGGAATGGCTTGGATTACCATTCATGTAGATGAGGAAGGTCCTGAGTTGGTCATGGAAAACACGGGAGTGGTCCCCATGGTCTGCCATTATAATGCCATGCCGGTGCGTATGGAAAGTGTTTATCTGTTGGAGGAATATACAGAAGAGCAGGCCGCTTCCCACGGTATTAAGAAATACGGTGGGGTAACCCTTCGGTTAAGCGACCTGCAAAAGTGGTCAGAAGATGTATTCGCAAACTGGGTGCTTACGCGGGAGCAGGTGCTTCAGGGCGAACCATCCTAGTCAATCACATTCCTGATACCAAGGATGGTGCCATATTCCGCCTTGCCGATGCAAATGCCCTTGCGTTTGTTGGCGGCGTGGACGATTTGACCGTCCCCCATATAAATAGCCACGTGGGAGCATTTCGTACCGTTTTCGGTATAGCAGATAATGTCCCCCGGTTGGATTTCACTATAATCAATGCTACGTCCGGCAGAGGTATATTGACCATGCGGGATGCGGCTGAGAGCGTAGCCATATTGAGCATAAATCAGCATGGTAAAGCCGGAACAGTCCGTACCATTTTCTAAGCTGTTACCGCCGCGGACATACTTGTTGCCTACGTACTGCAAGGCATTTTCTACGATTGCCTTGCGCAGCTCTTCGTTGCTGGTGTAGGTGGTTGTGGCGGGAAGCACTACCTTGGTGGTATTTTCCGGTTTGTTTGTCTCGGGAGCCTGCACACGACTTTCCCGTGCGGCATAGGTGGCTTTTTGAGTAGCCACCTCTTCTGAGGTCTGGGCGTAAAGGTAGGATTCAAAAGGCTGTGTGTATTCCTTGGCAATATAGCCTTTGGTAGCGTCGGTGTACTCGACATGCAGCCAATCCCCGGTATCCTCCAGAACCTTTACCGTTTCTTCTTTTTCTAAGTAACCAATTCGTTTAGAACCGGTGGTTGCTTCCTTGCGGACATTCAGTCGGTCCACCATAATCCGTGCGTAAGTAATCACATAGTCATCCATAACTGCTTCCGCAGCTTCGCCGGAAAGGAAGTATTCGGATTTGATATACCCGGAAATATTGCCGGATATGATTTGAAACCAGTCGTTTTCTGCTCCTGCCATGCCTTGGATTTCTGCCACAGAACCATTGGGAAGCTTGCCGACGATGGCACTGTCTGTAGTAGGCAGGCTACGAATGTTGACGTAGTTGTTTACCTGAGCGATGGCGAAGAGGGGGTCCGTTGTTTCCTCAGATAGCATATCTTCTGGTTGTGTAGCTGAAAGGGGTTCTTCCGACTGTGCAGGAGGAAGCTCCTCGGTAGAAGCTACAATATCACCGGATGCAGTAGGTTCCTCTACAGTGGTGGGTGTCATATCCTCCGGTGTTGTCACTCTGGGTTCGTGCAATGTAGCATTTTCCTGACTGTATAAAAAGGCATCCATATGTGGCATATATTGGGTAGGTATGGCAGTCAGCCAAACCGCTAAGGCACATAGGGATAAATAATGTGTCAAAATGTATTTCATGTGTTGCTCCTAACTGTGTAATAATTTCGTAACAATTATATTAACATACAACTAATGAAATTACCAGAGATTTGTGGTATACTCTATAAGAGAAGATTTTTCAGGAGGCTAAGGCATGGAAAAACGACTGAAGGACTATTTAAAGGATATGGAGCAGTTAAAGATAGAGGAGCTTAGTGCAAAGGCATGTAGCGAGCAGGCGCAGGAGCTTTTGATTCAGATAGGCTTTTTTCAGCATGAGCGACTGGTGCATCTGATTGTGACCATTACCTTTGCCATATTGACCATGATGACGGTATTGGCCAGTCTGGCTTTGGTGCAGCCGGGACTGTTTGTGCTAACTCTTTTGTTGCTGGTATTGTTGGTGCCTTATATTCGTCATTATTATATATTGGAAAATGGTGTGCAGAAGCTATATACCTATTATGATAAGCTGATACAGAAATAGAGTTTGGGAGGCAAATATGTTACGTTTGAGACCATACAAACCGCAGGATGCGGAATATATTGCAAAGTGGATTGTGGATGAGAGGCAGTATTTTCAGTGGTCAGCAGATAGAATGAATGATTATCCGTTGACAGCAGAAAAACTGAATGCACATTATGGGGAGCATGGACAGTCGGACTGCTTTTGGACCATGACAGCCATTGATGAGACCGGCATCCCCAGAGGGCAGATGATTATGCGTTTTCTGGATGAGGAAAAGAATGATTTGCGCTTTGGCTTTATTGTGGTGGATAGTGCGGTGCGTGGCAAGGGTTATGGCAAGGAAATGTTGCGACTGGCTATTCGGTATGCTTTGGATATTTTGCAGGTAAAGAGGGTGAGCTTGGGAGTTTTCGCCAACAATCCCAAGGCAGCCTATTGTTATGCGGCAGCAGGTCTGAAGGAAAAGGTCGATAAAAGTCGATATTTTTGCACGGTAGGGCTTTCAACCGGAGAAGAAGTTTGGGAATGTATCGAATTGGAATTGTTAAATCCTTAAAAATGTGATAAAATAGCTTCAGTGAATCGTTGAGAAAGGAGTGCGTCCATGAGAATAGAAGATAAGTTACCGATTTCTTTTAATCCGCAGGTGCAGGGAGTGACGAATGTATCCACAGCAGATAGCGAACAGATTGCCGGGAAGGTACAGCGTACCGGGAAAACAGAATGTCAGACTTGTAAGGAACGAAAGTATCAGGACGGCTCTGATGAAATGGTCAGCTTTAAGGCAGCCGCGCATATCTCACCGGAGAGCTCAGCATCCAGAGTGAGAGCACATGAGCAGGAGCATGTTTCCAATGCATTTAAAAAGGCGTCTCAAGGGAATGGTAAGGTATTACAGGCCAGTGTACGGTTACAGACAGCTATCTGTCCGGAATGCGGCAGGAGCTATGTGGCAGGAGGGACTACCACGACGAAGATAAAATACCGGAATGATACTCCTTATGACAAAAATAACAAAGCTTTGCAAGCGGAGGCTTTTAAGGGGAATCATGTGGATGAGGAGCTTTAAAGTGCTATTTCGGTAGCACTTTTTTCGTAGGAGACAAAGGAGGAGGATTATGAAAAACAAATTATTTTACTTGTTATTTTTGTTGTATATTGTCATGGTGGTAGTAATACTTTATATCAATGGTGTATTCACCGGACAGATTACAGATATGACCAATTTGATTATTAATATTGGCTTTTTGGTTATCATAGGTATTCTGTTTATGATTTCTACCATTAGTTTTATTCGTTTGAATCGTTGTACGGATTCCCTACTTTTGGTAACGGATGAGATTTATAAGGCTTATGATGCGGGAAATCGTAAGCTTTGGGAGGAATATAGTAAGAAGAAGCAGCCCTTCGGATATCCGGAGCTGGATGAGGCTTTTCTGCGCTATCAAAAGAAGATGAGAGGGTATCAGACCAAGAGAGGTTTGGTGGGTACCTGTGATATTGAAGATTTTATTAATGAGGATATCTTGAACAGAGTGGGCATGAGCTATTTTAATACCGCTATTTCAGGTACCATGACCGGTTTGGGTATCTTAGGTACGTTCCTGGGATTGTCCATTGGTTTAGGTTCTTTTAGCGGAGATGATATCTATACGATTTCGGATAATGTAGGTCCTTTGCTGGGTGGTATGAAGGTAGCGTTCCATACTTCTGTGTATGGTATTTTCTTTTCGCTGATCTTTTCTTTTATTTATCGTGCCATTCAGTCAGATGCTTATGATAAACTAGCTGAGTTTTTGGACTGTTATCGAGAATGTGTAGAACCCTTGGTAATCACTACCGATGAAACCAGCAAGGCCATGCTGATTTATCAAGCCAATATGGCAAACTATATGAAGCAGATGACCGAGCTTTTGCAGGGCAATGCAATGGAGCAGACCAGAGGCGTGGAAGTGATTGTGAAGAAGTTTACCCAGCAGATGGAGCAGAGCATGGGCAACGATTTTGCCAGATTGGGTGCTACTTTAGCAAAGGCTTGTGAAGCACAGGCGATTTATGCAGAGAATTATAAGAGCATGGAAGAAACAACCAGAACCTTGTTAGGTGCCAGCCTGACCCTTCAGCAGACACTGGAAGCAACCATGGCGCAGCAGCAGGCGTTGGCAAGAGAATTGAAGGCACAACAGGAAAAGATTGATGAGGTCTGCGATACCATTAATAACGAGATTAGCAGTCAGTTGTATACCTTCGGAGTGATGAAGGATGTGTAGTGTTTGTTGCACGCATGCGACAGATTGAGAGGACATATGAGAAGTAAGAGAAAAAGAACAGTTGCGTATGGCGAAGAAAGCTATTGGCAGTCTTATTCCGATATGATGGCAGCATTGTTATTGATTTTTATTTTAATCATTGCCATTACCCTTGCCATTTATAAACAAAAGACCACTGCTTTAGAGCTGACACAGACTGAACTGGATGCGGCATCTATTGCTTTGATGCAGGCTTCCGCAGAGCTGGAACTGGCGAAGCTGGATTTGGAGAATTATCGTATTGAAATCGATGCTTCCAAGACCGAACTGGAGAATTCCTTGATTAAGCTGCAGGATGCCTATCAGGCAGCACAGTTGACCAAAGCGGAATTGGATGCAGCCTATTTGGAAATTGACAATGCCAAGGCAGAACTGGCTTATACGAAAACGGAGCTAAAAAACATCGTAGGTATCCGTACGGATATTATAGGGGAACTGCAGAGAAAATTTAATAATTCCAGTTTGAAGGTGGATGCACAGAATGGTTCCATTACCTTTTCTTCGGATGTATTGTTTGCACATGATAAGTCCGAGCTGACACCGGCAAGTGAAGCGGTATTGAAGGAAATCATCCCGATTTATCTGGATGTACTTTTGCAGGATGCTTACAAGGATTACATAGCAGAGATTATTATCGAAGGTCATACGGACACCAATGGAGGTTATCTGATGAATATGAACCTTTCTACTAATCGTGCCATGTCTGTTGCGAAGTTCTGTCTGGATGAGAAGAATGGCTTGAATGCAGAACAGATTGCCAGATTGCAAACACTTTTGACGGTGAATGGTCGTTCCTTCAGTGACCCGGTGTACAAGGAAAACTCTACGGAAATCAACATGGATGGTTCCAGACGAGTAGAGATAAAGTTCCGTCTCAAGGAAGACGAAATGATTGAGAAAATTGCAGAAATATTAGGACAATAAAGGAGAGTAAGGTATGGATCCAAACAAGAAGAAAAGAAATAAGCTGTTAGCAGAAAAGGTAATCAAGGGTCTCCAGTCCCGTAACATGGAAGGATACTATGTAGACAACAAGGAAGCAGCTTTGAAGAAGGTATTTGAATTGATACCGAGAGGAAGCAGTATCGGTTGGGGCGGTTCCGCATCCGTTGATGAAGTGGGACTGAAGGTAGTTGCCAAGACAGGTGATTATGTAGTATTTGACAGAGATGGTTGTAAGGATCCTATTAAGAAAAAGCAGATAGAACTGCAGATTTTTGGTAGTGATTATTTCCTGTGCAGTACCAATGCCATTACAGAGGATGGTATTCTGGTAAATATCGATGGCAATTCCAATCGTGTAGCAGCCATTGCTTACGGTCCTACCCATGTTATCATGGTAGTGGGTATGAATAAGGTGGCAAAGGATGTAGATGCGGCTATCTATCGTGCCAGAAATGAAGCGGCACCTATTAATGCACAGCGTTTCCCTCTGGAAACACCTTGTAAAAAGACCGGTTCCTGTGCAAACTGTATGTCTAAGGATACCATCTGCTGTCAGTTCCTGGTGACCCGTTTCTCCAGACATGAGGGCAGAATCAAGGTTATTCTGGTAGGAGAAGATTTAGGCTTCTAAGCCGGCCGGAGTAGCAGGAAACTATAGCCGGTAATCGTTGTTATGGTGCTATAAGGACATGAAAAACTCAGATTGGTGTGAAACAAGTAATGAGTAAGCAAGCAAAGAAATTAGTGGTGGGTATCCTGGCACATGTAGATGCCGGGAAAACCACCCTGGCAGAAAGTATTATGTATGTATCAGGAGGCATCCGTAAGTTGGGACGTGTGGACCATGGGGATGCCTTTTTGGATTCTCATGAACTGGAAAGAGCAAGGGGAATTACTATCTTTTCCAAGCAAGCAGAGGTGGTATTGCAAAGCGGAGAGCTGCAACGACAGATTACCCTGTTGGATACTCCGGGACATGTGGACTTTTCCGCAGAAACAGAACGAACCTTGCAGGTATTGGATGCAGCCATACTGGTGATTAGTGGTGCGGATGGGGTGCAGGGACATGTGGAAACCCTTTGGAAGCTTTTAAAGCGGTATGAGATACCGGTATTTCTCTTTATGAATAAGATGGACCAGCCGGGAACGGATAAGGAAAGCTTACTGCAACAGCTCAAGGAAAAACTGGATGATAATTGTGTAGATTTTACCTTTGCCAAGCTGGCAGGAAATCCTATGCCTATCCCCAGTATGGAGGAGGAAGAAACAGAACTTTTTGCATTTTCTGAGGTGGACAGGAAGCAGGGCTATGAAGCATTTTGTGAAGGGGCAGCCATGTGCTGTGAAGAATTGATGGAGGAATATCTGGATGCAGGAGAAGTGGAGCAGGAGAGTCTGCGAAAAGCCATTGCACAGCGCAAAATATTCCCCTGTTATTTCGGCTCCGCTTTGAAAATGAAGGGCTTGGGAAGTTTCTTCGCCGGAATAGTAGAGTATAGTACATTATCCTCTTATCCCGAGGAATTTGCAGCCCGGGTGTATAAGATTACCCGGGACAATAATAACAATCGACTGACCCATTTAAAGGTTTTGGGCGGAGCATTGAAGGTGAAACAGGTAATCGGAGAGGAAAAGGCAGACCAGCTGCGTATTTATTCCGGAACCGGTTATCAGTTAACGGAGGTGGCGGAGGCTGGCACTATATGTGCGGTGACAGGCTTATCCGATACCTTTTGCGGTCAGGGACTGGGTGTTGCAGCAGAAGGAGAGCTACCCACATTAGTACCGGTATTGAATTATCGGATTGAGCTTCCGGAGGGCTGTGATGTTCATCGGATGTTAAAGAATTTGTACGTGCTGGAGGAGGAAATACCGGAGCTACACATCGTCTGGCGGGAGCAGAGCAGTGAAATCCATGCACAGGTCATGGGAGAAGTACAGGTAGAAATTCTGAAGGATATTATTGCCAAGCGTTTTGATGTGGCGGTGGAGTTTGGAAGCGGAAGTATCGTATATAAGGAAACTATTTTGGAACCCGTGGAGGGCATCGGTCATTTCGAACCCTTGCGACACTATGCGGAAGTGCATTTGCTTTTGGAACCGGGGGAGCCGGGAAGCGGGATGAGCTTCGAAGCGGATTGCAGTGAGGATGAGTTGGACAAAAATTGGCAGAGGCTGATACTGACCCATTTGGAGGAAAAGAAGCATGTAGGTGTGTTGACGGGTTCCGAGATTACGGATATGAAGATTACTTTGATAGCCGGCAGGGCTCATTTGAAGCATACGGAAGGCGGTGATTTCCGACAGGCTACTTATCGGGCGGTGCGTCACGGTCTGAAACGTGCGAAAAGTCAGCTATTGGAACCGGTTTATGAATATGTGTTGGAAATTCCGACAGAATGTATCGGAAGAGCTATGAACGATATTCAACGTATGCATGGCACCTTTCAGGAGCCGGAGACCATGGGAGAAATGTCGGTTCTTCGAGGTACGGCACCGGTAGTGACCATGAATGGATATCAGTCTGAGGTGAATGCTTATGCCAGAGGAAGAGGCAGACTCACCTGTCGTTTTCAGTGCTATGCCCCATGTCATAATGAAGCGGAAGTTATAGAATCCTATGGGTATGATTCTGAGCATGACCTGGAAAATCCTACCGGCTCTGTGTTCTGTGCTCACGGTGCCGGCTTCGTGGTAGGTTGGCAAGAGGTAGAGGCTTATGCTCATGTGGAAAGTGGATGGCTGGGTGCTTCGGGAGCGGAAGAGGAGGCAGATGACACAGGTATAGTGGCAGGAGGTTCCTATCAGGAAAAATTCATCAGCCAGGAGGAGATTGAAGAAATTTTCGAAAGGACCTATGGCAAGCGTACCAGGGACAAGAATCCTTGGAACCGTCAGACCAGGAGAACCATTTCAGCACCTGCCGGAGAGGTGACCTATCATCCCAAGAAGCAGGAGCCCTTGAAAGAATATTTATTAGTGGATGGCTATAATATTATTTTTGCTTGGGAGGATTTGAAGGAGTTAGCCAAGGTCAATGTGGAGTCTGCCAGAGGGAAGCTTATGGACATTCTCAGCAATTATCAGGGCTATGTGAAAAATACCCTTATCGTGGTATTTGATGCTTACAAAGTCAAGGGAAATCCCGGCAGTGTGAGCAAGTATCACAATATTTATGTAGTATACACCAAGGAGGCAGAAACTGCGGACCAGTACATCGAAAAGACAGTCCATGAAATCGGTCGTAAGTACCATGTGACAGTGGCTACCTCCGATGCCTTGGAGCAGATGATTATTTGGGGGCAGGGTGCTACCAGGCTTTCCGCACAGGGACTGCGGGAGGAGATTGCTTCCTGTAATCAGGAACGTCAGGAAGAGTGGAAGGAACAGAACCCGGGGCAGCGTTACTTCCCATTTGAGGAACTGCTGAAGAAGGAGGAGTAGGGGGGTTACGCACAATAGTATGTGTTACGGCTTGACGGTATACGGTGGATGGAGCGGAAGCTTGTCTGGCGAACAGGGAGGAAGATTTGAAGTTTACGAGGTGAATTTATGTTAAAATTAAGACCATATCGAAAAAATGATAGTCAAAAAATAGTAACTTGGGCTCAAGATGAGAATACATTTTATAAATGGAGTGAAGGAAGGCTTGGAAGTTTTCCTGTTTCGGCGGAACGTATGGAACAGGCTGTTTCTGGAAGAATTGATAATGAAAAATATTTTCCATTTGTTGCTTTTGATGAAGATGGAATAGAAGGTTTTTTTACCCTTCGCCAACCTGGAGAAGTATCAGGTGAATTAAGCTTCGGATATGTAATTCTGAATCCTGAGGTAAGAGGAAAAGGTTATGGAAAACAAATGCTGCAGTTAGGTATGAAATTTGCATTTGAACTTTATGGAGCATCGAAAGTGACATTAGAGGTTTTTGAGAATAATCCAAGTGCTTATCATTGTTATAAAGCGGTTGGATTTATCGAAAATGGAAATAGCTTGACTTATAATATTTGTAATGAAGAATGGAAAAGTATTGAGATGGAGATTTGCAAATAAAAATCAAGATTCGTAGTGAACAGAAACTTTCAGTCTTACTGAGAGATTGAAAGCACGCATGAATTTGAATTTTCTTAATTGATAATGTTATGAGACATTAAGTGTCCCATTAAATAAAATAGGGCATTGCTCGCTTTGTGTCCTGTACTTTTTAGTGGGTAGTAGATACGATGTTTTTCAAGGAGGTTAGAAATATGAATCAAATAAAAATTGGAGAATTCTTGAAAGAACTTCGTAAAGAGAAAGGGCTTACTCAAGAACAACTTGCAGAACAGTTTAATGTATCTCGAAGATCTGTATCAAGATGGGAAACAGGTAATAATATGCCTGATTTGGATACGCTAATTGAGATGGCAGATTATTACGAAATTGATTTGCGAGAATTATTGGATGGAGAAAGGAAAAGCGAGAAAATGAATGAAGAATTAAAAGAAACTGTATTGAAAGTTGCAGAATATAGCAACAGTGAAAAAGAAGTCAAAAGAAAGAAATTAAATAAGTGCTTTATTATAGGTGGTATTTGTTTTTTGCTTGTTATTTTAAATCATCAATTTGGAGTACTGGCAATGATTTTTAATAATCCGATAGATGATTTTGTGGCGGGTGCATTGACCAGTTTGGGTATCCTTTTTGAGTTTGTTGGTTTCTATAATAACAATCATGAGGTTAGTTTAAAGCAAAGGAAGCAAGAATTACTTATGCGGAAAAGGATATAATAAAAAGTGCGAAAAATTTCAGTTTTCATGTATATAACATCATTCATGCAGCAATAAGGGAAGATAGCTTTTATATTTATGAAAGTGAATCCCTCATCAATTACAAAGTTCGTATTGTTGATTTTGTAGAAGGTGATAGAATTCGTGTTCAAATCAAGGGAAAAGCAATCTTTGATGGATATTCAAAGCCATCTCAAAAAGTAAAATTTATGATTGATTCTGTACTACCAATTATTGAGGATGTGAATGATTGGAAGAAGTTTGAAGAAAACTAAAATGTGGATTGGTGCGGAAGATAGTTTAGAGTTGTGGTAATATATAGGCGGATTGCGAAAAGTCGTAATCCGTCTTAAATTATATACAAAAGTATAAGTGGAATCTCAAAGGTAGGAGTATGTTCTTATACTCTTTGGGCGAGGTGTTGTTGGAATGAAGTTCGTGAAGACGGTTTTTCTTGTATTAGTATGTGTGTTATCGTTGGTAGGGTGCGGATATCAATATCAGGAAATGGAGGGTGACCAGATAACAGATTATCTGAGTGAACGTTATGGTGGGACATTTGAAATCATATCTACAGAGGAGAAGGCACGCTGTGATAGGGAGTATCTGGATGCAGATATGGCGAAGTTGAATATTAAGGGGGATGATACACGTGAGGATAAGGATTATATTTACACCATCAAGGACGAAAACGGTGTAGAATTTAATTTGGTAGGATTTAAGCAATATGGCTGGGGTTCCTATTACCAATACACAGATGACTATAATATGCAGGTGTTGAAGACAAATCCGGTGTTGTGGGAAAAGCTGGAGGGTATAGGTTTTCCCTATACATATTATAATGGTATCGGTTACGATGACTTACCGAAGGCTTACTTTGATGTGCAGATTTCCTGTTTTGAGGATGTGGAAGCTGCGGTAACAGATATTTGCGAAATGATAGCTTGTGAGGAGCTGGAAATACCTTTGGCACCATATTCCAACGAGGAACTTGCTGTGAAAAGCATCGTTCCCAGTATGCGTCTGTTGTCACAGGATGTATGTGTGTGGAAAACGGATTTTCACTATGTAGATCAGGAAGATATTGAGATGGTGGAAACGCATATTCAAAATGCAGAAAGAGAATATGTATACAGCGTTCGGGAGGGGCTAATAGAGGAAACTCTTGCAGAGGAAATTTTATCGACCTATGGACCGGAAAAAATAACGGATGTGTATTATCAGAACGAAAAGGTGCCCATTTCTCTTTATTATGGTATCAGTCCTTCTTTGGAAACTAACTGGGACTGCTATATTGTATGGGATAACCCGGAAAAATTGGATGAGAAAAGCCCTCGTATATGTTATGACGATTTGAATGTACTGTTAGAGGCTGTTGGCTATCGGATAGAATATACTGAGAATGCAGTAATTTGGACAAAGGGAAACAATGTAGTAACCATAGAAGTAGAGGAGAATAATTATATTTGCAGGCGAAACGGAGTGATTTACAAAACAGAAGGTATCGTGAATACAGCCTTAATAAAGCTGACAGAAAAGGATATGCAGGAGTTGTTTGGAATCACTTATGAAATAGATAAAATCGGGGAGCAGGCACAAATCATGATTAACTTTTCATAATGTCTGTCTTTTGTAAATTGGGACTTGGGAAAAGCTGTTAGAAACTACAAAGCCGGTAGGGCTCGCCCCTACCTCCTTTGCCAGACCTTGCTGGGCTGGGCTTTGAAGGTAGGGTAGCGAAAGAGCAGGGTCTTCAGGGCTCCCCAGTGGAAGGGAAGGAGTGGCCAAAGGTAGCTCATCCTGCCAAAGGTAGGGGTGGTAGCTATGGACAATAGAACCAAAGCGGTACCGATACCAAAGCCCCAGATACCGAAGATGACCGTGGCAATCAGCAGAAACATTCGATAGAGGCGTAGGGCATCGCCCAGGTCAATGCTTGCCAAAGCCAGAGTAGTCAGCAATGTAATGGCAGCATAGAACAGGACTTCCTTGGTGGCCCACTGAAGCTCCACAGCGATTTCTCCGATAATTAAACCACCGACAATGGACAGGGAGCCGGAGAAGCGGGAGGCACTGTGGACGGAGGAGTAGCGGAACAAATCCAACAAAAACTCAGCCGCAAATACAAAGATGGTTAATTCCAACCATCCGGGCGGGTCATCGGACAAAAGACGATATTTCACAGCGAAGTCCTGATAATAGGCAGTAATCAGGTAAAAGACCGGTATCAGAAACAGACTGATGGGGATACACAAAAAACGCACCAGTCGGAAATAACAGCCGGTCAGCGGATTGCGATAGTAGTCCGCAGGACTTTGGGTAAATTGGAACAGGGAACAGGGCAGTATCAAAACAGTGGGGGAATTGTCCACAATGATTAAAATGTGCCCTTCTAATAAATAGCTGCTGGCTACATCCGGGCGCTCGGTGCTGTGAATGCCGGGCATGGGATGATACCAGTGTTTGGGAATAAGCAGTTCTTCCAAGCTTTTAGCTCCCATGGTCAGAGAGGAAGCTGGAAGTTTTTTCAGTTCATAACGAAGCTTGTCCAAAAGATGAGGGTCTGCCAGATTATCCATGTACGCTATGGCCACATCGGTCTGACTGTCTCTTCCTACAGAAAGAAGCTCAAAAGTCAGAGCGGTAGAACGGATGCGTCGTCGTATCAGGTTGGTATTGAAAAGCATGGTTTCCACGAAACCATCCCGAGCTCCTTTGGTGACATGCTCCGTATCCGGTTCTTCCACACCTCGGGTCTGATAGCTGCGAACGTCCATAATAATGGCCTGAGCAAAGCCTTCTATAAAGAGTACCGAAGGACCGCTTAGGAGCTGACGGATGATTTTATCCGGGTCAGAAGAAAGCTCTACCTGAGTATAACCGATTTTGGCGGCAATATAGTTCTGGATATTTTCCACAGTAGTGTTCTGCATATACACAGGGTTTTGCAGGTCCGAGAAAATTTGCTGTATTACCTCGGTACGACACATACCATTGATGGTAATGAAAAAGGCGGGAGTATCGCCCAAAGATAGATTGCGTGTGACTAAGTCGAAGCTCTTTCCAATAGGAAGGAGCTTTTTTAATCCTGCTATGTTTTCTTCCAAATGAGTGGATAATGTCATGAGAAGGTCCTCGTTTCTAAATGATAAATATAGGACTTAGTTTTTCTCGGAAAGGGAATATTATGTATAAATGAGAGAATTGTGATAAGGAAAATGTTGATACTTAAGTAATGTTTGGTTACAATAGTTATGAGAAAGATTTGTAAGTAGTTATGGGAGAGAACATATACAAGAACCGAATAAATAAGCTGTATTGGAGATTAGTTAAAATCTGAAGGAGTTTGTATGGAGAATTTGACAGAAAGAATTGACCGTTTGTTTGCGGAAAATAAAGGAGCAGAGGCCGAAGCAGTCCTGGAGCAAGCTTTACAGGAGGCATATGAAAAGGCAGACTGGGCAGGTGCAGTACCGATTTTAAATGAGTTAATTGGTTATTGCAGGGAAACCAGCCAAGTAGAGCGGTCCTATAGCTATGCTAAGGATGTGCAGGAGATTCTGCATAAGTTGGGAATGGAGAATACTTTACCCTATGCCACGACATTACTAAATATTGCCAATGCCTATCGGGCAGGTGGTCGTTTGGAGGATTCTCTGAAAAAGTATGAACAGGTGGCACAGTTGTATGGGGAGCTTTTGGAGGCAGAGGACATGCTTTGGGCCAGTTTTTATAATAATCTCAGTCTGCTTTATCAGGAAATGGGTCGTTTTGATTTGGCGAAGGAAAGTCTGTTAAAGGCTTTGGCTATTGTAGTGAAAAAGAAGGATACCATCTTCGAACAGGCAGTAACTTATACGAATTTGGCCAGTACCTGTTTGCAGTTGGGGCAGGGAGCGGAAGCAGAGAAGTATTTTGGCGGAGCTATCTTACTATATGAAAGAAACCATATCATAGGAACCCATTATTATGCAGCCCTGTCTTCTTTGGCAACCTATTATTATCAGCGACAGGAGTATGGCAGGGCAGAGGAGTTTTTTACCAAGGCCATGAAAGGCATCGAAGCGCAGCATGGGAAAAATGAATTTTATGAGAGGATGCGTGAGAATGTGCAGATTTGCAGAGAGTGTGCAGAGGTACAGCGATGCAGACAAGAGCAGCGTCAGGCTGAAGTAGAGGAGGTGCCTGCGAAGGAGCCATCAGCCATACGAGAGAGCCGGACATCGGTTATAGAGGAGTTTGCCGCCGGAGCAGAAACCTTCCCTAAAGGCTTAGAACTGTGTAGGGCATATTTTGAGGAATATGGCAGACCTATGTTGCAGGAAAAGTTTGGCGATTATCAGGCACAGATAGCAGTAGGACTGGTAGGGGAAGGCTCTGATTGCTTCGGGTATGACGATGCTTTCTCCAGAGACCATGACTGGGGACCTGGCTTTTGCATGTGGGTAAGTGATGAGGTATATGCAGAAATTGGCGAAAAGTTGCAGGAAGCCTATGACGGTCTGCCGCTGGAATATAAAGGGTATGTGTATCAGTCAAGCAACTGGGCGGGAAAACGTCGAGGGGTACAAAGGATAGGAGATTTTTTCAGAATTCTTTTGGGAGTTGAGAATTGTCCCAAGGATGGAGTGGAGTGGAATGCTGAAAATATCCGTTGGGAGAATATTTCTGAGGAACGTTTGGCGGCTGCAGTAAATGGAGCAGTTTTTCAGGATGAGGCAGGAGAGTTCCGTAGGATACGAAATCTTTTGGAGAGCGGCTATCCTGCGAGACTGCGTTATTTGAAGCTGGCGGAGGCAGCGGCAAAGTTTGCTCAGTCCGGTCAGTACAATTATGAAAGAATGTCCAAGCGGGGAGATAAGGCTATAGCACAACTTCTGGCAGCAGAGGCGGCGAAGGAAGCTATGAAGCTGCTGTACTATGTGGCTGAGGAGTATCCGCCTCATGACAAGTGGCTGTTACAGGGGTTGCGAGGAAGACAGGAATTTGCCGAAGCAGTAGCCTTCATAGAAAATCTTTTGACAGGAACTATGGACAAGAAGGCAGATTATCTGGAAGAATTGGGTGTGCAGTTGGCACATATTCTGTATCAGGCAGGTTACATCAGTGATGTGGGAAGCTTTTTGCAGGAGCATGTAAATGAGTTGCTGTTTAAGGCTTCGGTGGCAGAGTTGAGTGTAGAAGAATTGGCAGAAAAGATTGCCCGTACAGAGTTTACAGCCTTTGATAAAGTGAAAAATCAGGGGGGCAGAGCCGGTTGTCAGGATGATTGGTTTACCTTTTCCATCATGCGAAAAAGCCAGTATCTGACTTGGACAAAGGAGATGCTGCTTCAGTATTTGTATGATTTCACCAGAGAGTATGAGAGAGGGCATAATTTAATCGAAGAAAAATACGGCAGGATGATGGAGAGTACTGCTTTGGAAGAGTATGAAAAAATGAAGGAGCATTTTCCGGTGCTTAGTGCGGAGAAGAAAGCGATTATCGAAGAAATCGTTCGTATACAGGTAAGGTGGATGGAGGAGTTTGCAGCAGAATATCCGAAGCTGGCAGGAAATGCCCGCAGTATTCACACCTATGAAGACCATCGTTTCAATACTTCTTATGAAACCTATTTGCGTGGGGAGTTGGGAACTTATTCCGATAAGATGCTACAGCTATATGGTAGCTATATCGTAGAATATGCCGGAGAAGGTGGCAATCCGGCAAAGGACATCATGGAGCATTCTGTACTGATGTATGGTTATGAAGGATTAGAAGAAGCGGAGGCGGGACTTTAAGTCCAGCCTCCGTCTATGGTTATAATCTGTCCTGTGAGGTAGGAAGGTGCCTGTACCAGTTGTAGTGCCAGGGCGGCAACCTCCTTGGGATGTCCCATGCGATCTGCAGGAATTTCTGCGATGACATCCTGTAAATCTTCTTCTGAAAAGCATTTGTTCATATCGGTGTCAATCAAACCGCAGGCAATGGCGTTGACTTGGATATTGCTGGGTGCCAGCTCCTTGGCTAAAGCCTTGGTAAAGGTATTGAGACCACCCTTGGAAGCAGAATAGGCTACTTCCATGGAAGCTCCCACGCTACCCCAAACGGAGCTGATATTAATGATGCGTCCGCAGTGATTTCGCAACATCAGAGGGATAGCATGTTTGCAGGTGAAAAAGGCACTGTCCAAATTGGTGTGCATGATATGTGACCACTCTTCCGTTGACATATCACTGAGCAGTCCCACATAGGAGACGCCGGCATTATTCACCAAAACATCCAAAGCATCCAGTTTGGCAAAAAGGGCAGCTACGGCTTCGTAATTGCCCATATCTACTTGAAATGCCTGACAGGAAACAGCATACTGCTGTTCCAATTCGCTGGTCAGCGTTTCCAAGGAATTTATGTTATTTATACAGGTCAAAATTAAATCGTAGCCGGCAGCAGCAAAGGTGCGGGCTATGGCAGTTCCGATGCCTCGGGAGGCTCCGGTAATAAGTGCTGTTTTTTTCATGGGGAAGTCCTCCTGTCAGATGGCACTGTGGAACCAGAAAATCTTCAAAGGTTCACTGTCAGGGTCTCTTTTGGCTACGTGAAAGCAACCGGCAGGTGCGATGAAGCTGGTGCCTTCCTTAATGGGGAATTCTTCCTCAGCTACCTTTGCCATACCATGACCGGACAGTACGATGAATCCTTCCTGGTCTTCGTGTACGCCACCCTTTAAATATTCTGTTTCATCATAGATGGTGACGCCGCACTTGCAACCGTTTACACAACCATGTTCTTCGCCTAAGAGCTGGTAACTTCTGCGTTCTCCCTGGTCTTTCATAATATCATCTAAGTTTACATAATACATATAATTACCCCTTTCTTTCTGAAAATATTCTAGAGGGTATCAGACTTTTTGTCAAACAAAACAGAGGTATTTGTTGTTTCTATAGTTAAAAACTGTTAGAATGGTCATAATAATACAAAAGAAAGAAGGAAAAGTCGATGGTGTATGATTTAATTATAATCGGTTCAGGTCCGGCAGGTTTGTCTGCGGCAGTGTATGGAAAGAGGGCGGGACTGAATTTGTTGGTAATAGAGAAAAATTATATGAGTGGCGGTCAGATCCTCAATACCTATGAGGTAGACAATTATCTGGGAATGCCGGAGATGAATGGTTTCGACATGGGTATGCAGTTTCGGGCACATGCAGACAAGCTGGGAGTAGCGTTTCTGGAAGCAGAAGTAACAGGTCTGGAAAATGGTGCTGAAAAAGTAGTGCATACGACCAAGGGAGACTATAATACAAAGGCGGTACTTTTAGCCATGGGAGCACAGCATGCCAAACTGGGTGTCCCCGGGGAAGAGCGTCTGTCCGGCAGAGGAGTATCCTATTGTGCCACCTGTGACGGGGCTTTTTATAAAAATAAAACCGTAGCAGTGGTTGGGGGTGGAGATGTGGCATTGGAGGATGCAGCATTTCTGGCACGTTATTGTACCGAGGTTTATTTGATACATCGTAGGGATGAGCTGCGTGGTGCCCAAATATTGCAGCAACAGCTGGAAGGTTTGGAAAATGTAGAAATATTGTATTCTCATACGGTGCAGGAAATCTGTGGGGAAGAAGTAGTAGACAGCCTGTTATTGCAGAATAAAAAGGATGGCAGCAGTGTGGCATTGCAGGTGGAGGGTGTGTTTATTGCAGTGGGAATGTTGCCGGAGAGTGGTTGGGTGCCTGATTGGCTGGAACAGGATGAAAAGGGGTATCTTGTAGCAGGGGAGGAAGGAAAAACATCTGTGGAAGGCATCTTCGTAGCGGGGGACATTCGAACAAAGGCTCTGCGACAGATTATAACGGCGGTATCAGATGGTGCCAACGCAGCAATCAGTGCAGCAAGTTATGTAAATCTGTTAAGAAATTATAACAAAAAGGAATAGATGTAATATTTGTAAAAAGCCGAAAAACTGAGTGTTTTCGGCCTTTTTGTGGCATGCTAAGGTTGACAAATGAAGGTTGTCGTGATATATTTGTTAACATAGCGTAACAAATTTGTAACAAATTAGGAGGAGACATGTTAAAAGGTTTTGGTAAGATGACATCAATTGCATTATCGGCAGTACTGCTTTTTGGCAGTGTGCAGCTAGATGTACAGGCGTCCGGCGTGTCTTCCGTACTTCCCAGTGGTGGCATTAATATTGCCTTAGCCCAGGGAGCTACTTTGGAAACAACGCAAACTCTGGACGCAGAAAATACTACAAAAGTGGAAACCATGATTGACCTTTCTGAGATAGAAATCCCGGAAGCTACCGAAGAAGTAGTTGTTGAAACCGAGCAGGAAGAAAGCTTGGAAAATCTGGTGATTGTACAGACCAATGGTTATGTAAATATTCGAAGCACTGCCAGCAAGAAGGGCAAAGTGCTTGGAAAGTTTTATAATAATGCAGCAGGTACCATTCTTTCCGAACAGGATGGCTGGTACGAAATTCAGTCCGGTACCGTAACCGGCTTTGTAAGAGCAGATCTTTGTGTAGTAGGTGAAGAAGCAAGGGCTTTGGCAAAAGAAGTGGGTACCAGAATGGCTCGTGTAGAATGCGACAGATTATTGGTTCGTCAGGAAGCAGTAGAGGATGGAGCAGTACTGGGTATGGTAGCCATGGATGATGAGCTGCTGGTACTGGAAGAAACAGAAGAATGGGTAAAGGTTGATATCGAAGAAGGCTATGGTTGGATACTTCGTGACCATGTGAAGCTTTATACCGAGTTTACTTATGCAGAATCAAAGGAAGAAGAAGCAGCACGTTTGGAGAAGGAAGCCAAGGAACGTGAGAGAGCCAGAATTACCGCAGCAGAAAAGGTGATTTCTTCTGTAGAAGTAACAGATGAAAATGAAATGGGTATTGCAGTAGCAGAATATGCAGTACAGTTTATCGGTAACCCTTATGTGTGGGGCGGTACCAGCCTGACCAAGGGTGCGGACTGTTCCGGTTTTGTAATGAAGGTATATGAGCAGTTTGGCGTGAGCCTGCCGCATTCTTCCGCAGCGGACAGAAAGCAAGGGTATGCAGTAAATGGTTTGGAAAATGCACAGCCGGGCGATTTGATTTGCTATTCCGGTCATGTGGCATTGTACATCGGCGATGGACAGATTGTTCATGCTGCAAGCAAGAAGAGTGGTATTATTGTTTCGAAAGCAAATTATCGTAAGATATTGGCTATTCGCAGAATTTTCTAAAAAGTATAGGAAAGTGAGTGTAAGACGGAGACGGCGCGAGCGTTTCCGTCTTTTTATACAAGCGAGAGGGGAATGTTTGAAATATGAGGAAACGTTTGGTTTTATTCGGTTTGGTATTGTGCCTGACTGGCTGTGGACAGCAGGGAAAACTTGGAGATAGTGTCAATACTTCCGTAGAGAATGATTGGGAGGAACATTCGACAGAGGATAATTTCATGGAGGAAGGTACTGCAGAGCATACGAGGGAGGATGTTCGGGAAGAGGAAAGTACAGAGCCTTCTCAAGAAACAAACTCTCAGGAAAGCTCGGAAGAGACTACTAAGGAGATTATTAGCGAGGAAAGCACTACAGAGAATGCAGACCGGGAAAGAGAGGAAAGTACATTACCACCGGCACAGACCACGGAAGAAACTGCCAATGACAATATCGTTTCTGATAAGAAACCGGAAGAGGCTTTGGTCGGCTTGTCGGTAGCTTGTGAAGAGCCGAAGACGCACAAGGAATATCTGGATACTGCCCGAGCAGTGGTAAAGCCTTGGTTGGACAGCTTACAGTCCAGAGAGGATGAATACAGACTGCCTTCCTATACCTTCACGGACAGATTGGCTGAGAACAGAGAGTTTCATGGGGACGGTTATGTAAATGACGGCAGAGAGTTTGTGTGTTATGTGGGCTTTGATACACCTAAGGAAGAGGAGGACACAGTGTTCTTTGCGGTCGGTACTTATGATACCTTTTACCATTATTATTTCGGTCCGGGGATACTGGCACGCTTCCGTTGGGAAGACGGAGTGTGTACACTGGTGGATTATGATGAAGCATTTGCCATGTTGACGTCAGACCGACTGACCAAGGGGTTGTATGGTATCCGTGATGAAGCATTAGAATACAAAACCTTTTATGATTTTCTGAATGATAAGGAAAATGTAAAAGCTTGGTTGGAGAAAGGTTATCAGAGCAGACTTTGCGGCTATCGGATTACGCAAAATGTGATGATGCTGGTCAACGGAAATATTATCTTTATGGACATAGGCAACAATACCCGACCGGACTATGATGGGAATATGGTTACTACGGATATGCATCAGTACTACTATGATGCACAAGGGGATGAAAAGTACAGTTCACCGGTGGATTTCATAGACGGTCAGGGTGCAGTGGTAATGACCTACGAAGAAGGCTTTCCTTTGGTTTTTGATGATTATAATCACGATGGTAATCCGGATTACTGTATCCGAATTTCTTCGGATGAGTATGGCTCCACTTATGATGTCCGCTGTATGGATGTGAATGGTACCCCCTGGGAGGATAATACAGAGATATATGTTTCCGGAGCTTTTGAGGAGAGCATTCGTTTGCAGGTATATCACGGCAGCAGCGTATTGAAGCCGGTGCGGGATGGAGAAGGAAACATCTATTATCAGGAGCAAAGGCTCTTTGGAGATAAAAGCAATGCCACCCATCCGGAGGTGACAGAGGAGAAGCAGAAGGATTACCGTATGTATTCCCAAAGGTTTTATCTGCCGGAGGCTTTGCGCAACTACACCTCACAGGATGAGGAGGTCATCTGCTACTTTTGGAATAATACAGAAGAACCGGTGACTTTAGAAAAGGCTTATGAGATCCAGAGAAAAGTCGGTGATGCATGGGAAGGTGTAGGAACCGGTGATATGGAGGCGGTTACAGTGGAGTGTGGCAGCCACGCAGAACTGTGTTTCGATATCCGTGGTATAGATACAGAGGAGCTGGCTTTGTATCGGGTCAAGGTTATGGCAGGAGATGTATCGGTGTATGGTGGTTTTTACTATGGAACAAAAACCTGGACACAGCTGAGTATTCAGGCGAAGGAACATCCTGACTTTGCCACAGCATTGCGGTTTACGTTGGAAAATACCGGAATAACTACTGTTTATCCAGAAAGTGCTGCACTGTATTATCAGGGCGAAAAGCTGTGTGATGTGGATTTGCAGCTGCGAACAGGAATTGCCGGAGGGGATAGCACCACAGTAGAGGTAACAGATAAGGATATTGCTGATACCCTCCAAGCGGGGGAATATACCTTGGAGATTGAGGTCGGAGGAGAGTGCTTTAGCGGTATCGTTACAGTGGTTACTGTTTCACCGGAGAGACGCACTTATTTTTCTGAAAAAGCAACTCCCTCTGTAGAAGAGGATAAAATCATGCTGACTCTTACGAATAATATCTGGCATCAGGAGGATGCATCTATCCTGAGAATAGGTGGAATGGAAGTAGAGAAGGAGGGCGTCTGGTATAGTACCTCCTATGTGGGGGCACGATATCTAGGATATTTCGGGGAGCAGGCAGTACCCTTTGGGGAAACTGTCATCGTAGAACTGCAGAAGGATGAGGAAACTATGAAGGAATTGCAGAATATTTTTGACGAGCTGCAAAGTGGGGATTATGCGGAGTATATGGAAGAGGAAGAGTATGCAGAGTTAATGTCCATGACCTTTGAAGATTTTCTTAGGGATGTATTGCTGGTTGCAGAGCCGGTAACAGGAGATAATTGTAGAGTACAGATACGTTTATCAAACAGCGATTGTGATTCGGAATATGTTTATTTCGAAATGCCTTGATGATGCGAGGGGGCTTCAGATTAAAATGAAAGCTGACAAACGATATAGTGGAATTGTCTAAATAATTAATTTTGCAAAAAAGGGGATTGACAAAAGTTTGGTTGTGCAGTTTTGCCAAAAGCTGGAAGCTTGTCGGAAAAACGTTGCTTTGTCATATGTTTATAAGTGAAAAGTTATCCACATAAAAAAAGACCAAAATTCAATCAAAAGTGACTTATACACTGAGTTATGCACATTATCCACAGGTTTTTATGTAAATCCGGGTAATTTATTATGGTAACCGGAAGAACGCTTGTTTTGTGAAGTTCTCATAAAAATGTCAAATTCTTCAAAAAAAACTGTTTATGGGTTGACAATTTCAAAGTCAAAAACATGTAAAAAATTGGTTAAATTGTTGCAAAATGCCTGATATAATGTTATAATAATCCTACAATACAAGACAGAAAGGGATGATTTGCATGAAATTTGTTATTGTAGGAAAGAATATTGAATTAACACCAGGTTTGAAGAGTGCAGTGGAGGACAAGCTGAGTAAGCTGGACAAGTATTTTAATCCCGATACGGAAGTACATGTTACACTGAGTGTAGAAAAGGAGAGACAGAAGATAGAGGTTACCATACCGGTGAAGGGTAGCATCATTCGTTCTGAGCAGGTCAGCAGCGATATGTATGTTTCCATCGATTTGGTAGAAGAAGTAATAGAAAGACAGCTCAAGAAGTATAAGAACAAAATCGTAGATAAGAAGCAGGCGGCAGCTGCTTTCAGTCAGGCATTTATCGAAATCGAAGAGGAACAGGACGATGAGATTAAGATTGTTCGTACCAAGAAGTTCGATATCAAGCCTATGTATCCGGAAGACGCATGCATCCAGATGGAGCTTTTGGGTCACAGCTTCTATGTATTCTGTAATGCAGAGACCGATCAGGTAAATGTAGTTTACAAGAGAAAAGGTGATACCTACGGTTTGATTGAGCCGGAAGACTAAATAATTAAATAAAAAATAGGAAAAGAGGAACCAAAGCCTCGCTTGCTGAATGCAAGCGGGGCTTTTTGCATATACATGTAGGGGCTACGTATTCGGGAGGCAAGTCTATCGGAGGTATATTTAAGCCGGAAAAACAGGGAGTTTTGAATAGACTGTTTGCAGGAAGCGGTGAATTAAGGTAGTGCCGGGTAACTTATGAATAATGAGGTCACAGGAAATAGGGGAGAGATTGTAGTATGAATCGTAGGAGATATTTGTGGTGGATACGTGGATTTGTGTTGTTGGAGGGAACGTTGCTACTGGTGATGATGCTTTGGTGGAATATAGAACACAGGCAGGCACAGGAAGAGTATTTGTATACGAATGGTGCGGTGGATTTTCAGGAGAAAATCAAGTGGGTGGACTTTGATGTTAGCTACGAAGCATTGTGTCAGGCTTACGAATGGGATGTAAAGACTTATGGGGAGGAGGTGCATCTTAATTGGATAGAACTGTTAACTTATTTAGGAACTAAGTATGGTGGGGATTTCAAACGTTATGAGAAGAGCCTGGAAAAGGACATGAATGCACTGGTGAAGAAACTGACCGAGGGGAACTCCATGGAGAAGCTGACAGAGGGGATGAAATATTATGATTATTATAGAGAAGCATATGGAGCGGTATTGGAAGGAATGGTGGGGGAATACGAAGTGCAATGTACCAATGAACAGGGGGAGCTGGTTTGGGAAAAACGATATGGTCTGAAGGCCTATTTCCCTATAGCAAAAGGCTTTGAATATACGCATTATGATGATTTCGGTGCCGGACGTAGCTATGGTTACGACAGGAAACATTTGGGGCATGATATGATGGGGCAGACAGGTACTCCTATTATCGCAGTAGAAAGCGGTACGGTGGAGGCTCTTGGCTGGAACCAGTACGGCGGTTGGCGAATCGGTATCCGCAGCTTTGATGGGAAACGTTACTATTATTATGCACATCTGCGTCAGAACTACCCTTATGCAGAGGGGCTGGAGGTAGGGGGTGTAGTCAACGCAGGGGATGTGATAGGCTATATGGGGCGTACCGGATACAGTGCTACGGAGAATGTGAATAACATTGATGTGACACATTTACACTGGGGGCTGGAATTGATATTCGACGAAGAACGCAGGGAACAGGGTTATGAGGTTTGGGTGGATGTGTATGCGTTGACACAGTTTTTGTATAGGAATCGTTGTGAGGTGTATAAGGTAGAGGGGACGAAGGAGTGGAAGAGAGTGGAGGAACGGAAAGAGAAAAGTGGCGTTCGGGGAGGATGATTACATCGGGTAGGAAAGCTGTTATTTTCAGGAGTTTTAGATTGGGGAATGTGGGTGCTTTTGCGAAGTTGTGAAATGTTTATGGGGAATTTGCTGAGTGGGGAGGAAGTCTGCCCATAAGAATTGTTTGTTGGGCTATAGGTAGAAGAGTTGGTTGAGTTTGCGTGGGGATATCTACCCATGGAGGGAGATGGTGGCTTTATGGTAAGAATGTGTAGAGGTCTTCGTGGGGCGGGAGCTACCCATAGGGTGATATGGAGGTATCATGGGTAGAACGTATAGAGAATATTGGGGAGAAGTTTCTGCCCATGGAGTGGGCATAGGGGCTTCGTGGGCAGCAAAAATAGCAGATACTGTGGTGAAGGTTTTGCCCAAGACGTGAGTATGAGGGCTTTATGGGAAGAACATATAGCCAATATTGAAGGAAGGTTTCTTACCATAGAGTGGGTATGAAATGCTCATGGTAAGAAAATATAGTGGATATTGGAAATGCGGGTAGAAAACGATGGAAATGTGTGACTGTTGCGTTTTTTTCACGGAGCGAGAGCGTCCTGCAGTAGGATGCTATGTCTACAATTGTCCTTTGGATATCTAAAGGGTACAAATAAGTGAATTGGGACAATGAAAACATTTGAAAAATAGTATTGACTTTAGGATATGCCATTGTTAATATAAATACAGATTATAACGTTAGCATACTACTGCCTGCAAGTTGTATGTGAATAAATATTGGTAGGGGAATATTATACAATTGAATACTGTAAATTAAAGTCCTTCACCATTATTTGGTGGAGGTTTTTTTATACAACAGAGGAAACCATTGGGAGGAAAAAAAGGTAGAATAGTATACGGATATGGAGGTATAAGATGGAAGAAAAATTGAATTTGATAGTTGGATGTTTGGAGCATATTGGTGGCAGGTTGGACGGCATTTATAATCGGTTGGGGAGTATCGAGAATAGGCTGGAAAGCGTAGAGAATAGGCTGGAAAGCGTAGAGAACAGGCTGGAAAGCGTAGAGAACAGGCTGGAGATAGTAGAGAAAAAACAGGAAGCTATGGAAATCAGACTGGAGAACATAGAGAGAAGGCAGGAAGCTATGGAAATCAGACTGGAGAACATAGAGAGAAAGCAGGAAGACATGGAGTACAGACTGGAGAGTATGGAGAACAGATTGGAGTGCTTTGCTCTGAAGCTGGATAAGACAAAAGAAAAATTAGAAGATTTACAATTAGATATAAAACTCGCAGAACGTAATATCAAGCATAGGATACGGACTTTGAGAGATGAAATGGATACGGTTATCCAGATACTCAGCATGAACGAGTTGGTACCGTGTTGAGAGGAAAATGTGTGGTAGAATGCTTTCTGGTGGAAGCAGAAAATGTGTCAGGGACTATCGGTAGATGGTCCCTTTTTCATGCATAAAAATTTGTCTGTTATTTTTTTGACGAATTTATTCAAAAGTCGTTGCAATATAAGAACGGCTATGTTAAAATAATGTCAAATGCAATGACAAAAAAATAACAATCAATAAGTTGGAGGAAAAAGAAATGGCAAAGAAAGTAGTTTTAGCAGGTGCTTGCCGTACCGCAATCGGAACCATGGGTGGTTCTCTTAGCGCAGTTCCAGCAGCAGAGTTGGGCGCTATCGTAATCAAAGAAGCTTTAAACAGAGCAGGCGTTGCTCCTGAGCAGGTTGATCAGGTTTACATGGGTTGTGTAATCCAGGCAGGTCAGGGACAGAACGTTGCACGTCAGGCATCTATCAAGGCTGGTCTTCCTATCGAAGTACCTGCAGTTACCATGAACGTTGTTTGTGGTTCAGGTTTGAATTGTGTTAACCAGGCTGCACAGATGATTATGGCTGGTGATGCAGACATCGTTGTAGCAGGTGGTATGGAGAACATGTCTATGGCTCCTTATGCTATGCCTCAGGCTCGTTTTGGTTATAGAATGAACAATGGTACTTTAGTAGATACCATGGTAAATGATGCTCTTTGGGATGCATTCAACAACTATCATATGATTACAACTGCAGACAATATCTGCCGTGAGTGGGGACTTACCCGTGAAGAGCTTGATGAGT